>CAZUGA010000004.1:0-155775 GCA_964619885.1 uncultured Methylococcaceae bacterium | reverse complement strand
TCTTATTTTTATTTGCGCTCACTTGAAAGCCGAGTGTTTTGCAAGAGGCTCAATAGGAATAATTTATCGAAATTCGCTATTTCCAGAATCTTTTTTACAGTGGGTCTAGCATTTACGATCTTTACTTTATCTTCGACCCGATCCCGCAATACCAATAGCATTCCCAGTGCTGAACTGTCCATATAATCGGTACCGCTCAAATCTACCGTGAACGACTTGACATCGCCGGGCGCTTTTTCGAAGGCTGTCCGAAAATCATTATGCTGACTAAAATCAAATCGTCCAGCAATCTTAATGGTCGCATCACGCCCATCATCACTAATTCTTGTATCAATACTCATATACTTCACCCATAGAATTCAAACACTCAACAAAAATTTAGGTATTTACACACTCCATCCAAAAAATCAGACCTTCCCGAGCACCAACTAAGATTACGCTGCAATTGGTATCAAAAAAGCTCTACCTCCCCCTCTTCCATGGAATCCTGATGCACGCTTTTATGTTGCTTCTGGCGGTCATTCTTGACTTCTATAATGCTGAGTCTCTGCTGCTCCAGAGCACCGATCCACTTAGTACTGCCCGAGTACGGCACACTGCTTAAACATTCATCAAAGCCCCGCACAATATTCACTGCATGAGAAGCATTGCACTCCATCCGTTCAATCAATTGCCGAGCAACGTCTTCGAACTGTAGCGCTCTTACCGCAGTTCCAACGTTAGCTTCTACCCGTTCAGTAATCGACGATACTTGGGTCAGTGTTGCCGCGATATTTTTGTTCAAACTATCAATGTCAGTCACCATCTGGTCGACATTCGCCTTGGATTCAATGGCAAAGGTCATATCTTTCGATGCCATTTTTCCAATCATACTTTTCGCTTGATCGATGTTTTTGCACGATTCGTTTATTACATCTCGAATCTGCTCACTAAAGCGATCCGAATGCTTGGATAACGCTCGCACTTCACTGGCAACAACTGCAAATCCTCTTCCAGCCTCTCCCGCACGCGCAGCTTCAATTGCAGCATTCAACGCCAATAGATTTGTCTGATCAGCGATCTGCTGCACATCGCCCAGTAACTTCTCGACTTTTCCCATATAGACGCCGACATCGTTTATAACATTAACCATTTCCATACTCTGCCGACTCGTGGTTAGTACGTAATCGACAAAAAATTGCAATATCTTATTTATTTCCCGGGAAAATTCCCGAAACCCACCTTGTTCCGAATCGGTATTACCAACACCCTCCGACATATTGGATACAATGGACAACACAAGAGCATTTTGATCGCGGGTCAATTCGTTCAGACCATTAAAACTTAGATTCATCGATACCACGGCATCAGCCACGACGCGCTTAACTTGTTCCAGCTCTTCCTGCATCAATGTTAGTTCCTGAGTCATATAGGACTCGATTTCTGAGTGCAGCGATTTTAACGCCTCCTTAAGCTGATTCGTCTCAGCATCTGACGAATTCAATTTCTCAAGAAGCTTGAGATGTCGCTGTAAAAATAGCCACGACGACACCCCCCATACCGCACAAAGCACAACCGCAGTTATACTTTGACTCATCAATGCCGGCGCAAAAACCGAAGACAGCAAAAAAAACGCGCTAACTACGATTGCCAATACGTAAAATTTAATGAACGCAACCATTTACAATATTAATCAATCAAGTCAAGTATCTTATCTGCAACACGATTCAATGGGACAACATGATCGGTGCATCCCAGCCTAAACGCCTCGCCCGGCATACCCCAAACAACACTAGTTTGTTCATCTTGAATAATAGTAGACGAACCCGTCTTGTGCATAGCCTCCATGCCTTTTGCACCATCGGCCCCCATCCCTGTCAGCAAAACACCGATGGCTTTAGAACCAACAATGCTAGCGACCGATTCAAACATTACATCAACAGAAGGTTTATGACGGTTCACATTCGGGCCATCATCCAATCGGCAAACATAGTGGCCACCATTTTTAATTACCGTGAGGTGTTTATCTCCAGGTGCGATATATACGTTACCGGAGCAGATCGGTTGGCGATCTGACGCGATACAAACGGTCATTTCCGATACCTCATCAACATGCCGCGCAAATGACTCGCTAAATGCCAAGGGTAGATGCTGGCTAATCATGAGCGCAGGTGTGGTTGCCGGAAGATTTCGCACGACTTGTTTGATAGCTTCGGTCCCACCGGTCGATGCGCCCAAAGCAATTATTTTTCCGGTCAAGCTGGCCGATTTAGGTTCCTTTCCAGTCAACCGTGTACAAATTCGACCAGGCGCTGAATTCCCATTTTTTTGACAGTTATTTAAAGACTTAACGGATGCGGAAGCCGCTGACTTTATCTTAGCAATGATTTCTTCCGCATAGCTATTCAGTCCATTAGAAATATCAATTTTTGGCTTCGCGACAAAATCAACCGCACCCAATTCCAAGGCGCGTAAGGTGACGTCCGCGCCTTTCTCTGTTAACGAAGAGATCATGACCACCGGCATCGGACGCAAACGCATTAGATTGGATAAAAAGGTCAAACCGTCCATGCGGGGCATTTCCACGTCCAGGGTCAAAACGTCAGGATTCAATTTCTTTATTTTTTCACGCGCGCGAATGGGGTCTTCTGCGGTACCGACAACCTCGATACCCGGACTGGATTCGAATATCCCGGTCAGCAATTTTCGGATCAATGCCGAATCATCTACAATCAATACGCGTATGGCTTGCATCGTTATCTCATCCTTCAAAATAATTCGATCTCACCTTCGATAGAACTATTCTCAATTTCTTCACGATATCTCAATTCTCTCGATACAATCGTATCGCCGTTAATATTCGCCAGTTTTTTGACTCGAACCTTTCCGCTACTAGGAAAATACAAGACCTTACGCGGATAAACATCACCTAGATCCTGACCCGATACCTTAAAACCCTCGGTATAAATGTAGTCCAATACAAAATCTGTATTTTTCACCCCAATATCGGTAACCGCTGGGATTATCTTGCCACCGCCGAATACCTTCACCTCCAGATTTCGGCGCTTACCGCCGTGCTGCAATATCGTATTGATCAAATGTTCCATCGCGAAATTGCCGTAACGTGTCGCTTCACCCACTATGGATGGACTGCCATTATCCAACCTTTCCTGAGACGTTACCGGTAACATGAAATGATTCATACCTCCGATTCCGGTCATCGAGTCTCTGATGCAAGCCGAAACACAAGAACCCAAAACTGTATGAATCACTTCATCACCCCGGGTAACATAGAATTCGCCAGGCAAAATCTTGGCTATAACGACTTGATGCGTGTTATTCCAACATCTACGGATGTGTTCAAATCCCGCCAAGGAGTCAGGCAATTTGATGTCGGGGTATTTCATTAGATGTGGATTTTTCTTTTTGGTAGATCGTATTGCCGATCAACGAGAATTGATCTGTCAGCTGATAAAGCGATTCGGAATGGCCGATAAACAGATGCGAATAAGTAGCTAGGACATTCGAAAATCGTTCGGCTAGCCGAGTCTTGGTCTGTTTATCAAAATAAATCAATACATTGCGGCAAAATATGGCATCGAATGGCCCTCTCATTGGCCAATCTCCCATAAGATTCAATTGTTTAAACCGAATAATCGATTGTAATTCCCGGTTAACCCTAACCCGGTCGCCTTGACCATGTTTACTCTTCAAAAACCATTTGTGCACAAGATTACTCGGCAAACCATTGATGCGGTCCGAAGCATATATTCCGTTGGCTGCGGTCGACAAAACGTCGGTATCGAGATCGGTCGCCAATATCTTGAGCTCCCACCCCCTTGGCAAATTGTCAAGAATCGTCATCGCTATGGAATAAGGTTCTTCTCCAGTGGAGCAACCGGCTGACCAAATGCGAATCTTTCGTGTACCCGCGTTGGTCTCCAACCATCGCGGAATAACCGTATTGCGCAGATAATCGAAGTGATGCTTTTCCCGGAAGAAAGAGGTTAGATTGGTTGTAATAGAATTGATGAATTCACAAAATTCAGGCCCATCACTACGCGACAACAAATCGCAGTACTCAGTAAAATTTGCTAATCCCAATCGCCTAACATGTTTGGATAATCGGGAGTAAAACATATCGAACTTATCGTCCGATACAATGATTCCGGTATGACCATTGGACATTTCTCTCAAAATATCAAAATCATCCCGAGTATATTTAAACTCACGCTCTCGTCCGCTCATTGATTTGACGAATTAATCGCTGCGCTTACTGCCAATATCGGACAAAGCCAACATTCCGGTTACACCAAGCGAATCCGCACATTTCACGAAATCATCGGACATTTGGATGCCAAGCTTTTTACCGGTTTTGGCAGCTTCCCGGGTCAGAACCACCAACAATTGCAATGTAGATGTATCTGCCGATTCAACTTCGGACCCATCGATTTCAATTGATTCATATTGATCGAACAAATTAGACAGGCATTCTTTAAGAGACCCAACACCTTCAATATTTAAAACAGGGGCTAATCTAATTGTTCCACCGACTTCGGTTTGTTCTGTCTCCACTTGATTCTCATTCACATCCGAAGTCGATGCTATTTTTCTAGATTTTCTACTCATAATTATTTACCGTCATCAAGAATTCCTTAAATCCAAACTACGCGTTTGGCACGTTAGAAAAGTGTCTGATAGAACGGATCTGAACTCGATACTCCCGATTGATACCGAAAGATTCTGCCTAACGTTGTCATCCCTGAGCCAAACACGTGATTTCGGCGTGCTATTCTTAGTCGAATGTCCTACGACCCGCGCAGCAAAACAGTCAATTAGTCCTCACTGTCAGTCAAGGCCAACGCTTCGTAGTCAAATAACTTATCGACATCGAGCAGCATCACCATTGAATCAGTCACTACCATGCCTATGATAAAGCGGGTATCGATTTGGGTTCCCAAATCGGGGGCTTGGCGCACCATCTCCGGATTGACATCCAACACATCCGAAACACTGTCCGCAACTATTCCGATAATGCGTTCTCCTCCAGTACCGGCAACCGACACGACGATCACCACGGTAACGGCGGTGTATTCAACCCGATCCAAGCCAAAGCGTTCACGAAGATCAATGATAGGGACGACTACGCCCCTCAAATCAAACACGCCTTTAATGTAAGGTGGTACATTCGGTAGTTGCCGTGCCGGTTCCCAGCCTTTAATCTCCTGAACTTTTAAAATCTCAACGCCGTATACATCATCGGCCAATTGGAATGTCAAATACTGGTCGATTAAATTTTCAGTGTGTCTTTCAACGTTCATCACGGCGTCTTATCCTTCAAACTAAAATTCTTCCCATTCTTGATCATCCAATGCAGCGTTGCCGCGGCTATTGGCCAATTTGGGCGTTTGTACTACCCTTTTTTCTTCCGGCTCGGCTGTTGCCCACTCGTTCGACTGACCGGATCGGGCAGATCCGTTCGGCACTGATGACCCACGAGTATTATTAAAAAAGGCCAACACCTGCATCATGCTATCGGACTGTTCGCTCATCGATACGCTGGCCGCCGAAGCCTGCTCCGCGAGCGCTGCATTTTGTTGCGTGATCTCATCCATTTGTCCTACAGCAACATTGACTTGATCGATACCAGAAGATTGCTGTTGGCTGGCCGTCGCTATCTGCGCGACAAATTCACTCACTTTGTTCACGCTTGCAACGATCTCTCTCAATGTTTCTCCCGATTCATTGACCAGTTCCGCTCCAATTCGCACTTTCTCAACACTATTTTGAATCTGTTCTTTACTTTCTTTCGCCGCCGTAGCACTGCGTTGTGCGAGATTACGAACTTCGGTCGCAACGACCGAGAAACCTCGCCCCTGTTCACCGGCACGCGCTGCTTCAACCGAGGCGTTCAGGGCCAATAGATTAGTTTGGAACGCAATTTCGTCGATAACCCCGATAATCTCAGCAATCTTATTGCTGCTGGTGTTGATCTCATCCATGGCTTGGACCGCTCTGTTGACTACATCACCACCCGTTCCGGCCATGCGGCCTGCATCACTAGCGACCTCATTGGCCTGTTGTGCGTTGTCCGCGTTGTTCTTAACCGCGCTGGTTAACTGTTCCATACTGGCCGCTGTTTGTTCCAAACTAGCCGCTTGTTCTTCGGCTCTGTGCGACAAATTATTATTTCCGGACGCAATCTCTTGCGAAGAGTTATTGATAAAATCCGCCGATTGCCGGATCTGCTCGAAAATATCCGCCAGCTTATCTTGGGTGGCGTTAACGTTCGCTTGGATCGAAGCATAAGTTCCTTCGTAGTCACCACTAATTTTATCGCTTAGATTTCCTTCCGCCATGGACCCTATAACATGTTGAATATCGCTAAAAACCTTATCAATCGAATCCGCCAATCCGTTAATACCGGTACTCAATACGGCCATAAATCCTTGTTTTCCTTCGAGCTCTATACGATTATTCAAATCGCCGCGCTTAACCGCATCGACAAACTCCGCGATTTCCTGCTCAATATGGACTTCCTGAGTCCGATCCTGCCATTCAACCACGGTACCTAAGCGTTCACCCGAGTCATTGGTAATAGGATTTGCAATAATATCCAGGGTACGACCACCAATATTAAGCGTGGATTTGAATGTTTCGCTCAACCTGTCCAGCATGTTCCGTTGATGGGCCGGGTTTTTGTGAAAAATATCGATATTGCTACCCAGCAACGAATCCACTTCGAAATCCGGCAAATCATTGCGAATATCGTCTTCGGCATCCCGAAACATCTCTACAACAGCATCATTTAGATAAATGATGTTGTAGTCAGCATCGGTTAAGATGACATTGGTCTCAACATTATCCAGCGCCTGTTTGACGCGATTGGCCGAAGTCGCTTCGCTGACCGCCTCATTCAAGTCATAATTCAGCTTAACCTGCATGCCCTGCATAGCGCGCAGCAGATCACCCAGATCGCCTTTGACGTGTAGATCAATTTTATTGCGAAATTCGCCATCCGTCAGGCGGTATAACGCATTGGAAATCTGATCAAACACGGAACGAAACCGACTCGCCATCCTGAGTCCCAGCAGTCCGAACACACCGCTGATTAAGGCCACGCCAGCACCCGCAGCGTATCGCTGTTCTGCTATCAACAATGCGACCAACAGTATAGATGGAACCACCAACCCGGTCATCGCAACCAATAGTTGTTTCCAGAATGGCAGACCCGCGGTAAAGTCCAGTCGCTCCATTAGACTCGCTTTTGGCTTTAGGTTTACCTTCCCGGCATTGATGTTTCGAAACAGCGCTTCCGCATCGGATACCTGTTGCCCGGTGGTGCTATAACAGACCATCATAATTTCGTGTACAAGGAAATTCTTGTAAATTGGCGTTATGCTAGTGTCGACCCAGAAAAAGTCACCGTTTTTACAACGGTTCTTGAGTGTGCCTTTCCACGGATATCCCTGCTTGACGGTCGCCCACATGTCCTTTAAGACCGCAGCTGGCACATCCGCGTGACGTCTCGCGTTATCTTTTTCGCCTAGCAAGTCGTCACGACTAAACCCGCTAAACTTCAGAGAAGCATCGCTGCAATAAATAATGCGTCCATTAGGATCTGTTTTGGTGACCAGCATCGCACCTTCCGGCACCTGCACTTCGCGCCCCGTATCCGGCGTATTTACATTCATAACATTTAACCTTTAGCCGCAGCCATTGACAAAATAACTAAGTAAAATCTCTTCGTTCTATACCGGGTCTACGGTTCCTTCCATGATCATCAATTTATCTACATCCAGTAGCATAATCATGCGTTCGTTGCTAGCAGCTAGTCCGTAAATAAAATTAGTATTAACGCGTGCACCGAAATCTGGTGAATCCTGAATCGCAGCTGTTTCCACGTCGACAACGTTGGATACAGAATCGACAACGATACCCAGTGAACGTAGCTTACCGTTATGTTCCGTCTGCAATACGATAACCGCGGTTACCGCGGTATGCTCCAAAGATTCAAGCCCGAAGCGTTCGCGTAAATCAATGATAGGCACAATAGCGCCGCGAAGATTTATGACACCTTTTTCATAGTGCGGTACATTCGGAATCCTTGAAACCGGTTCCCAACTACGAATCTCCTGAACTTTGAGAATTTCCACGCCGTATTCATCGTGATTCAGGCTAAACGTTAAATACTGGGTCAGCTTCGATTGGCTACCAAACTCCAAATTCTGTTCGACTGGTGTAAAACCCGAGTCGATCACCGATGTGGGTTCGCTGTTGATGGTGTTGTTTATCGAATCAGACATTGTATTATTAAGCTACCGCAGCAGAATCCATTTCAGCGCCAACTGACAATCTCAACAAGCCCGGGATATCCAAGATCAATGCCACCGAGCCGTTACCTAGAATTGTTGCACCTGAAATCCCTTCGATAGCGCGGTAATGTTCTTCCAACGATTTGACAACCACTTGCTGCTGTCCGAGAAGATCGTCCACGAACAGACCGCAACGAACACCTTGAGCTTCGACCACGACGAGTATGCCCTCGGTCAGTTCAGTCGTTATTGGCTTTTCAATAGCAAATATTTGGTGCATGCGGATGACGGGCAGATACTCGCCGCGCAGCTGAAAGGTTTCGCCTTTGCCTAATACACAATTAATCTTTTCGGGGACGACATTGAGAGACTCGATAATTGAAACCAAGGGCACAATATAAGTTTCGTCTCCCACGGAAATGGTTTGGCCATCAAGAATTGCCAGGGTCAAAGGTAAACTGATAGAAATTGTTGAACCTTTACCCAATTCAGAACGAATTTCTATATTGCCACCCAAAGCCTGAATATTTTTACGTACTACATCCATACCGACACCGCGCCCCGAAACGTCTGTCACCGATTCGGCCGTGCTAAACCCGGGCGCCATGATTAATTCATAAGCCTGAAGGTCGGATAATTTCTCATTTTCCGTTATTAAACCGCGTTCTAAGGCTATGGCTTTTATTTTCTCAGCGTCGAGACCCTTCCCATCATCAGAGACTTCGATAAAGATGCTGCCACCCCGATGAAACGCTTTTAGGTGAATCGTGCCGTTCTCTGGTTTACCGCTTTCAACGCGTTGTTGCGGCATTTCGATCCCATGATCAATGCTGTTTCGAATCAGATGAACCAACGGATCACTGATCAGTTCTACGACACTCTTATCAACTTCGGTCTGCTCTCCAGACAGTTTTAATTCAATTTGTTTACCAAGTTTTGAGCTGAGATCGTGTACCAACCTTGGAAATCGACTGAATACGAAACTGATCGGCAGCATTCGAATATTCATAACGCTTTCCTGTAATTCTCGAGTATGCTGCTCAAGTTGCGCTAAGCCCATTTTTAACTGGTCCAACTTTTCAAGCTCGAATTGCTCACCCATTAAACTAAGCATGGATTGGGTAATAACCAGTTCACCTACCATATTGATTAAAGTATCAATCTTGCTAGTATCTACTCGAATCGAACTGGAGCTTCCTTTTGTCGCGGTAGTTTTGCTCTTCTTCTCTACAACCTTATTCGCAGGTATTTCCTTTTCCGCTACTTCGCTTGTTCCATCACCCACCTCAGGTGGCGCAGAAATACCGACGTTTGATTGTGTTTCAACTTCATCAACTGCGGCTCTTGATGTTTCCCGATCGGCTAGTGACTGAATCGCCATATCGCAATCATCTTCAACCCAATCGAAAATTTCTTGAATCTCGTCTTCTGCTATCTCCCCTTTAATCTTAAGGTCCCAAGACAAATGGCATTCTTCCGGATCCAACTCGTCCAATCCAGGTAGTCCCTGGTCATCAGCCAGTACAACCAATTCTCCTAATTCGTCTAGTTCACGGAACATGCGCAGAGGTTCATTCCCCAATTTAAGCATGTGTCTATGGGGACTGAAAACGATATGCCAGCCCGGATTTTGATCTTGCTTGTTATCCGCTGGAATTACTGGATCTGCATGCTGGACGACCTCGGTACCCACTTCACCGATTAATTCTTCGTCCAATTCATGTTTGTAGGTCAGGACACGTTCTTTATCGATTTCCTGTTCGTTTTGTATTGCAATCAGCATTTCCCTCAAGCAGTCGACCGATTTCAGTAATACATCGACACCCTTTTGGCTGACCTGCCGCGAACCATCCCTCATCTCATCCAGCAAGGTTTCCATCACATGGGTAAAATCTGAAACCTCCATAAAACCAAAGGTACCACTACCTCCCTTTATGGAATGTGCCGCACGAAATATGGTATTGATTTCTTCTGCATCGGCGCTCCCTACGTCCATATTCAGCAGACCCGATTCCATCACGTCGAGACCTTCGAAACTTTCCTCGAAAAATACTTGGTGGAATTGAGCTAAATCGATCGACATTTTATTTTTGGAACCCTATGGTCTTTGGTCAACGACGGTTTAATCCAATACTTTTTTTACCGTTTTCAACAATTGATCCGGATTGAATGGCTTGACGATCCAACCGGTAGCACCCGCAGCCTTCCCCTGCTGTTTTTTATCCATACTGGACTCGGTGGTCAGCATTAACATCGGTGTAAATTTATAGGTGGGCAATCCCCTCAAGTCTTTGATCAACGCGATCCCATCCTTGTTGGGCATATTTACATCGGTTACGACTAAATCAAATTTATTCGACTTTGCTTTGGTCAACGCGTCTATTCCATCAACGGCTTCAATTACATCGTACCCTGCACCTTTCAAGGTAAAAGACACCATCTGCCTCATTGAAGCCGAGTCGTCTACCGCCAAAATACTTGCCATCGCTGAAGCTCCCAATAATCGTATATTTAAAGACAAAACCGAATAAACCGATCAAAAGCTGAGTCACGGTCACTAACAAAGTCTAGCCAAAAATTAAAATTTTGGTATTGATCAACGCAACACCATTTCAGCAACCTCAATTTTCGAAAAACGGGAAATGGCGATGGAGGATGTAACGTAATCCCAATCCAGACAAGTTCATACTTCCCATCTAAACTTAATGTTTTTAAACGTTGGAAAGTAGGCCAAAACATGGTGCAGCAACATACTCAGATACAGTCGAATGCACAGCAACCCGATTTGGATTGGAGTCAGATCCGGGAAACCGTTTCAATGCTAACCGCTGCGACGGCTAGCGTCGAAAGGGCAATGGGGGATGGAAATTCGTCGATGAATACTTTGGCTGAATCTTTTACCTGTATCGTTGAGCATATCGCCGAAATGGATAAAGTCATCGAGACGATGGAAGATGGTGAGCAAAAATCACTCCTGATGAGAAATAGTGCAGCCACGTCCGAGAAAATCCAGATTTCAATTATCGATTTTCAATTTTACGATAAATTGCAGCAGCGTCTTGAACATGTATCAAGTAGCCTTACCGCGCTGGCTGAAATAGTCTCTACTCCGGACCGCCTCTACAATCCTTCGAAGTGGCGTGAATTGCAACAATTTATCCGATCTCGATTTACTATCGAATCGGATATAAAAATGTTCGATGCCATCATGCAGGGTGAAAGTGTTGATCAGGCTGTTTCCCTCGCAACCGAGCAAAACGAGGCCAACGACGGCAGCGACATCGAGCTTTTTTGAACGACAGACTCTCGAAGGAGCCTGCAAAGCCATAAATTTGACAAAGGCCCACAGTCGAAATAGCTAGGGTCGTATCACAATATACAGCGCAAAACTCAAAGTTTTGTTCAAATTGTCGATCTAGTACTCAATTAGAACATTTACCGGGTACCGATTCATCGCCAAACATCAACCGTTATACCGTCTGACTGTTAGGCTCCGAATCAAAATCCATTTCCCAAAGCTTTTCGAGCTGATAAAACCCACGAGTTTGTTCGGTCATCACGTGTAGTACAACATCACCCATATCGACCAACACCCAATCGCCAACCGCTTCACCCTCGCTCCCCAACGGTTTCATTCCACGCTTTTTAACATTATCAATAACACGGCTCGCCAATGATTTTACATGGCGTTCTGACGTTCCTGTAGCGATCACCATAAAATCAGCAAAGCTCGATTTGTCCCTGATATCTATCAATTTTGCGTCACGGCCTTTACCATCATCCAATGAGGCAAGCACCAATTTTACTATTTCGTCTGTCGACATATTGTTACTCTTAAATGTAAATGTTCATCTCTAAAATGAGGCTTTGTCCGATATGGTACCCGTTGCCCGACGAGCTTGGAATCATACTCAAGATTTAACGATACAATCGCTCACTTTCTATCAATTCTAAAACCCGTTCTGGCAATAAATAACGTGGGCTGCGCTCGTTTCGAATCAAATCGCGAATTGCGGTCGCCGATATCTCCAATTGGGTAACTTCGTGAAAAAAAATGCAGCCACTACCTCGAGTCCTAAGGGTTTCGCGGTCTGTCACATGGAATACGCCGTCTAGTTGAGCAATCGCAGAGGGTATTTGTGCAGGATACCCAGGTCTTTGCATGACTACAAAATTTGCCAAACCAAATAAATTTCGCCACTGATGCCAATTGGCAATACCGTCAAACGCATCCATTCCAATAATCAAAACCAGCGTCTGATCCGGCTGTTCAGCCTGCATAGAAGACAAAGTATCGACCATGTACGATGGTCCGTCGCGTTCCAATTCGCGTGAATCTACTGTTAAGCCCGGCTCAGCTTCAACCGCAAGGTCTAGCATACGGCGGCGCAAATCACGTTGGGCAATGGGTTCAAAACGATGAGGGGGCTGTCCGCAAGGAACAAGTCTCATTTCGTCAATGCCGACGATTTCTCTTATTTCCAAAGCGGTTCGCAAATGCCCGAAATGGACTGGGTCAAAAGTTCCGCCGTACACACCGATCAACGGTCAAATACCATTCGGTTTGGCCGACTCTTTGTCGGTGCTTTCAAGACCGTGTTTGTCCACTGCCAAGAACCACATATTTCATCGACGTAAGCCCCTCCAACCCAACTGGGCCACGAGCATGCAGTTTATCTGTACTAATTCCAATCTCGGCACCCAACCCATACTCGAAGCCATCAGCAAATCGCGTTGATGCATTGACCATGACGGAACTGGAATCCACTTCGCGAAGGAATCGTCTAGAGCGGCTATAATCTTCAGTTACAATAGTATCCGTATGCGCAGAACCATAACGGTTAATATGTTCGATAGCACTTTCCAACGAGTCTACTACCCGGATAGATAATATTGGCGCCAGGTATTCGGTGTACCAATCCTGTTCATCCGCTACGCCACAGTCAGGAACGATGTCCCGGGTTTTTTCACAGGCTCGCAATTCAACACCCTTTTCGGCAAAGCGCTTGCATAGTTCCGGCAACGAAATTGAGGCAATTTTTTCTGCAATCAATAAGGTTTCCATCGTATTGCATGTGCCATAACGCTGAGTTTTTGCGTTAACTGCAATATCCATTGCCATTCTGAGATCAGCTCTATCGTCAATATAGACATGGCAGATTCCATCCAAATGTTTGATCACCGGGATGCAGGCATCCTTGGAAATCCGCTCGATCAAACCCTTACCGCCTCGGGGAACAATAATATCAACAAACTGATCCATCGTTATCAATTCACCTACCGCTGCACGATCCGTAGTCTCCACGACCTGTATACTTTTTTCTGGCAATTCGGCCGCATGCAACCCGTCGGTAATACACGATGCAACTGCCCGATTTGAATGGATCGCTTCGGAACCACCGCGGAGGATACAAGCATTACCGGATTTTAAACAAAGAGCGGCAGCATCCGCGGTAACATTGGGTCTAGACTCATAGATGATACCAATCACACCCAAAGGCACACGCATGCGTCCCACCTGAATACCCGAAGGACGATACGCCAAATCTGTGATCTCACCGACCGGGTCGGGTAATGCAGCCACCTCGCGCAATCCATCCGCCATCGCGCTAATCCGCTGATCGGTCAGTTCTAACCGATCTAGCAACGCCGGTTTCAAATTACGCATTTCTCCGGCTTTAAGGTCCTGCTTATTCGCAGAAATCAATTTATCCCGGTGCGCTTCAATCTCGTTAGCAATATTAATCAACGCTTCTGTTTTTGCACCGGATTCAGCGCCCGCCAGAGTTCGAGATGCCGCGCGCGCTTGCTCTCCCAGTTTGCGCATATAATCGCTTATATTTTCTTGCATTTTTTATTCAATAAATTATGAACCAAATATATCAATAGACTTGTTAAGCCACTACATGGCCAGTATCAACAGGTTCCACGCCAGCCAAACCCATACAAAGGGAAAGCATCATTTCCCAGGCATCTCCATCTTCGCGACCTTTGATTACACGATCCAATCGTGTTCCTAACTGCAAAAGTCGTTTCAAATTACCATCATCGCAACGCGACAATGCCCGGCGTAGTAATGCTTTACGATTTTCCCAAATTTTTTTATCGCGTAATACGGCTTCTATGTTTTTGCCTTTCTGAACTTCAAATGCAACTTGATGTAGCAACCGGATCTCCCTGATCAAGGCCCACAAAATTACCGGAAGCGCCACACCTTCCCGTTGTATGCTCGCAAGTATTTTATACACGCGCTTAGCGTCTCCGTTCAAAGCGCTATCGACCAATGAAAAAACATCATAACGGGCATTATCGACAACCGAATTCAAAATATGATTTTCATTGATTTCGCCTACACCATTCAACACAAAAAGCTTATCGATCTCTTGTGCTGCTGCCAACATATTCCCTTCAACTCGATCAGTCAAAAGAATCAACCCTGCTCGATTAATCTGCATCCCCTTTGTTTTTGCGCGCCGATCAACCCAATTCAAAAGTCGCACGCCGGTCAAAGGCCATACTTGTACAACGAGCCCAATGCTGTCAATCGCCCTAAACCAGGCTGACTTCTGTACTGATGCCGTCAATTTCCCGCAACTGATCATTATCACAAGATCTTCCGCGGGCCGTTGGGCATAATTTTGTAGTACCTTTGCTCCCTGTTTGCCGGGAGACGAAGAAAGAATTCGTAGGTCCAACAACCGTTTTTCAGCAAATAGTGGAAGCGAGTCACTGGATTGAACAAAACGCTCCCATTGAAACCCGCTTTCCACATCGAACACCTCTCGATTTGAATAGCCGTTACTTTTTGCAGTAAGACGGATCGCATCGGCAGCTTCGCCCCGTTGTAACGGTTCATCGCCATACACTAGGTAAACCGGGAACAGCTGCTTGCTCAGATTCTGTTGTAGTCTATCCAGCGATAACTTCATGACTGATAATGCAAAGCCACTGAATTGGCGTAAGAACGGGCAAAAGGCTGGTACAAATAGTCCAAAAGACGATTGGAATCATAACCAAAATATTCCACTGGCGTATTGGTTAAGCAACGCAAAATTTGGGCGAACTCGGTTCCAGTGAAAGATCGCCATCTCACGCACGAATGCAGTTTGATTATTTGGCAGGCGGCACATCACTGCGACGCAACGCGATTTCGCTACGCCGCAGCAGGGTCCGAGCTGCTTCCTTATACATTTCGTTGCGTATCACGCCTTCTTCCTCAGATTTACCGATCACATTGATTTGTGGGTTAAAGTAGTCTCGAATAACCCGAATCGACTGCCGGGGCAGTACAACCTCGCCATCGGGCAATTGAAGATCATAATCTAACAAATAGGTGAGCTCGTATTCGTTGGCTTTTCCGGTTTGGCTTAACGACACTTCCCGCCGGTCCATATGATCGTTGTACACGTTTAAGACGAGCCCCGCCGCCGACAAATCTCCAGTCACCTGGCCGTCCGACAATTTAACTGTTTGATTTAAATAATTCACAAATCGACTCCCGGGAGGCAAGCCTTTGACGTAAATTTGATCCATTCCGTCAGGCAAATCTACCGGTTTACGAAGATGAAAACCGCAAGCGCCAATCAATGAACCCAACAGCAACAACACGCTTAGTTTGGCGGATGAAGTTAAAAAGATACTGAATAGATTGCGCATTGCTTATACCACAATATTGACGAGTTTTTTCGGGACAACGATTATTTTGCGAACCGTTTTCCCTTCGGTCAAGCGTTTAACATTTTCTTCTGCCAGGGCTTGCACTTCAATTTCCTCCTTCAATGCATCAACAACTACGGAAATTTTGCCCCGTAATTTGCCATTAACCTGTATAACCATTGACAGCGAATCTTGTACAAGTGCGCCTTCATCCACCACCGGCCAGCGAGTGTCAACAACGGGTACCTCATGGCCCAATGTCGTCCACAACGCGTGACAAATATGCGGGACGATGGGCGATAACATCAAAACCACGGATTCCAAAGCTTCGCGCCGAACCGATTGGCCTTGTATCGTCTTATCGGCAAACTTGGCTATGGCGTTTAGCAGTTCCATATTCGCCGCGATTGCAGTATTAAAGGTAAAACGCCTACCAATATCATCACTCACTTTGGCAATCGTTTCGTGCACGCGCCGTCTTATCGCTTTTTGTTCTGCGGTGAGGGTTGATGGATCCAGATCTAATTTGGTCTCGGTGGTTTCATTGATACATTCCGCGACCAATTTCCAAAGCCGTTTCAAAAACCGATATCCACCTTCCACAGCACTATCCGACCATTCCAACGATTGTTCCGGCGGTGCCGCAAACATGGTAAAAAGCCGGACCGTATCCGCGCCATAGCGTTCGATCAATTCTTGCGGATCGACGGTGTTGCCTTTGGATTTAGACATCTTGCTACCGTCCTTGAGCACCATGCCTTGCGTCAATAAATTTGCAAACGGTTCATCGCAGACGACCAAACCTTCGTCACGCAGCAATTTGTTATAAAAACGCGCGTAAAGCAAATGCAATATGGCATGCTCGATTCCACCAATATATTGATCGACCGGCAACCACGAACTGACCCGGCTATCGAGCATCGCGGTATCATTACCAGCGCTGGCGTATCGGGCAAAATACCAAGATGATTCCATAAAGGTATCGAAGGTATCGGTTTCTCGTTTTGCCGGCGCCTTGCATTGTGGACACACCGTGCTAATAAAAGAATCAATCTGGCTCAGGGGGAGAATAGCACCATCATCTCCGGCTTCACGTGGCAACTTCACCGGAAGATCTTCGTCTGGAACCGGTACCGTACCGCAACCATCACAGTAAATCACCGGAACTGGCGCTCCCCAATAACGCTGCCTCGAAACACCCCAATCCCGCAATCTGAAATTAATTGTCTTGCGGCCCCTTCCGTCAGACTTCAATTGCTCGGCAATTGCGTCAAAAGCCTGATCCGAAGTCAATCCATCAAATTTCCCCGAATTTCTTAGCACTCCCCGCTCGGTATAGGCCTGTTCAGAACAATCTGCATCGCTTCCATCTGTAGCGAAAATAACTTGCCTAATCGGTATTTGATAGCGCTTAGCGAATTCGTAATCACGTTGATCGTGCGCTGGGACAGACATCACCGCACCGGTTCCATAACCCATCAAAACAAAGTTGGCGATCCATATGGGTACAATCTCATCGCTTATTGGGTGTCTCGCTTTCAAACCCGAATCAACACCACGCTTATCCAATGTCTCCATGGCCGCTTCGGAAGCCTGCGTTTGTCGGCACGATTCGATAAATGCAGCGATTTCCGTACTGTAAGCCGCAGCTTTTTCCGCCAAAGGGTGTTCCGCGGCTACCGCCACATAGGTCGCCCCCATCAACGTATCGGGACGCGTTGTGTAGACCGTTAACGATTGATCCGAGTCCTCCACCGCGAAATCCATCTCGACACCTTCAGATCTGCCAATCCAATTAGCCTGCATTGTGCGCACCTGATCCGGCCAGCCGTCCAAAGATTTGAGCGATTCCAGCAACTCATCCGCATAAGCGGTAATCTTCATAAACCATTGCGAGATTTCCTTACGTTCTACCGGTGTGTCGCAACGCCAGCACGCCCCGTCAACGACTTGTTCATTGGCCAAAACCGTCAAATCTTTGGGACACCAGTTGACCGGGGCGGTTTTTTTGTAGACCAACCCCTTTTCCAGCAATTTTAGAAAAAACCATTGTTCCCAACGGTAATAATCAGGATCACAGGTTGCCAATTCGCGATCCCAGTCATAACCAAAACCCAAACGCTTCAATTGGTCGCGCATATACGCGATATTCTCGTAGGTCCAGTCGGCCGGATGCACACCGTGGCTCATTGCTGCATTCTCAGCAGGAAGACCGAACGCATCCCAACCCATGGGTTGGAGTACGTTTTTACCTTGCATTCTCTGATATCGGCTAATCACATCACCGATGGTGTAGTTGCGAACGTGTCCCATGTGCAACCGACCACTGGGGTACGGAAACATCGACAAGCAATAATATTTTTCTTTGCCGGCGTCTTCTTTTGCCCGAAATGCACCGGTTGATTCCCAAAGACTCTGCGCGCTTTCTTCGACTTGTTTTGGATTGTAAATATCGTCCATTTGTAGGGGATTACACAAATTCTAACTAAACCCATTAGAATACAGCAGCAACGGATAAATCGAAAGCAAAGTGAAATTTTCAATCACGACCTGTCTTTTATTGCATACGCGACCGGTCAATTCACTTGTTTCGCAGTTACTCGCACCCTAAAATGCCGCCTCCACCAATACGACCTGTAACCACATAATTTTGAACGGTGTAAAAACAATAAAGTTATTTGCTTATCTTTTATCGCAAATCGTTCTGGTTTTATTATTATTGGAATGTGTTGGCCGGCTGTTTGATCCACTAGGTATTTCATACTACCCAGAAACCGCTGCATACATGGACACGTTGATCATTGAAGAACCCATCGGTTATAGAAACCAGCCAAATTTAACCGGTAACTTCTTCGGCGTACCGGTTTCCATCAATTCGATAGGACTTCGCGATCAAGAAGTTTCGGCTAAAACCAATAGTGAGTTCCGTATTTTGGTCATGGGGGATTCCATGCCATTCGGCATTGGGGTTCAGGTGGAGGACAGCTTCCCGGCACAATTGGAACAGCTTTTACAGCAAAACTCCACTAGCCAAAAACACATTCACACATTGAATTTAGGCGTACCTTCCTACAACACCGAGCAAGAACTTACGCAACTAAAACAAATTGGAATGGGCCTGGAACCCGATTTGGTCGCGTTACTTTTTTCCGCTAATGATCTACAGGCAAAAATGTGGATATTCGATAAACGCAGGTCATGGTTTACCGATTTGGCGCAACGATCCTACGCCGCGTCGTTAATTTACACCGCTTATAAACACCTGAAGCGCCGCTTCGCGAACGTTAAACCTATCGAAAAACCGCGAACCGCTGTCACCAAGCAGCAACCATCCCCGCCTTCCCGAGCTGCGAATTCTGCGTGGAATTCGGTCCAGCGGAGCTTGTCGGAAATGAATATATTACTAAAGCGACGCGGAATTCCTTTCCTATTATTCACATTTAACGAAGCGCCCCAATACACCAAAAATTTGAGCGAGATTGGCAAAACCGAGGACATTCCGGTAATTCATCTTGACTCATCGACGGACCGACGATGGGATCGATACGAACCGAAGGAAACGTCGAATTCGGTAACCGACTCGCACCCAAATGAACTCGGCAACCGCATTATCGCAACAATGATGGCGGACTATTTGATCCTGTCCGGCTATGTACCCAGACTTCATTAGACTCAGATCTATGCAGAATGCTCAAAGCTCGCCGTACGACGCACTAGCCAAGGATGAATGATTGCCATTGTAATACACAGTATTTTATGGTTTAGTCTCGAAGCAATTTCGTATTCAAGCGAGATTTAGATCTGGATGCTACCGCCAGGGGACAAATAGGATAAGAGCAACAAAGATGATCGTCGATAGCGGTTGCGGTCTACGGATTTACTTTAGCAATAATTGGGGGTCAGTATGCGAAGAGTAGTGTTTAATCAGAAGGGCGGCGTTGGAAAATCAACTATCACCTGCAATCTGGCTGCGATAAGCGCAGCTGAAGGAAATAGCACGCTAGTCATCGATCTCGATGTACAAGGCAACTCCACGCATTACCTGCTTGGGCAAAAAATATCTAGTTCAGAGCGGACACTAGCTGAATTTTTCAAGGAAAGCCTCAGCCTAAACCCATTCGGCGCGGGTCAGGACAATACGATCAATTACCTTGTTCACGAATCACCCTATCCAAACCTTTACGTATTGCCCTCACACCCAGAGATGGAGTCTTTACAAAGCCGATTGGAATCACGTCATAAGATATACAAGTTACGCGACGCGCTGAATCAGTTGAACGACTATGACTACATATTTATCGATACGCCACCGGTAATGAATTTTTACAGCCTTTCAGCATTAATCGCCGCGCAAAGTTGTTTGATACCGTTCGATTGCGATGCATTTTCCCGAGAATCGTTGTATACCCTATTGAATGTCGTCGGCGAGGTTAAAATGGACCATAATGGCGGATTAAATGTCGAGGGCATCATCGTCAATCAGTTCCAGAATCGCGCAAATCTGCCGCAACAACTTGTGGATGAATTGGTCGGGGAAGGGCAGCCGGTGCTAAACACAAAAATTTCTCCTTCGGTCAGAGTCAGAGAATCGCATAGCGCGAATAAGCCGTTAATTCATTTCGACCCTAAACACAAACTGACCGATGAATATCGCGCGTTGCACGCAGAATTACAAAGCTAAACGGTTGAGCGGCTGCGACTGGCGCCAATCAAAATCAATGCACAAACAATAACTATCGGAACGTCGCCAAATCGAATATACGGTGTAGAACCAGACATGGGTACAATCATCCCGGTCAATGCGATCCGTTCAAATTGTGGCGCTACTTTGATAAACCCACCGGTGGCAGAAATGATCGCGCTGATTCCGTTATTGGTTGCACGTAGCATGTAGCGTCCTGTTTCCAGCGCGCGCATTCTTGCCATTTGCATGTGCTGATGCGGGGCCAAAGAATCAGCAAACCAGGCATCGTTGGTGACATTCACCAAATAGCGGGCTTGCGGTAAATAGGTTAGAAATTCCTGCCCAAAAACATCTTCGTAACAAATCGATGCGGCCAACGGATATCCAGCCGCGTGCAATATAGCCTGATCATCCTGCCCAGCGCTAAAATTTGCCATGGGAAATTTAAAAATATCGTTAATAAATCCTGAAACGGGCTGGAACGGTAAAAATTCGCCAAACGGCACCAAATGCCGTTTGCGATAAACCCCATGATGCCCCCCAATGCTAACAAGACCGTTGTAATAGCGATCTGTTGAAAAATCCATCACCGGAAGCCCTACTAACACATCCGTATTGGTCGCGATAGCCTCCGCTTCCAATTCAGCGAAAAAAGTATCTTTCAATTTGTGATAATAAACCGGCACAGCGGTTTCGGGCCATACGACAATCTTAGAGTCCCAATGTTGACGCGTCATATCGGCATAGATTTCTAAGGTCTTTTCGCGCGAATCAGACGCCCACTTAAACTCTTGAGCAATATTCCCCTGGATCAACGTCGCTTGAAATGGTTCGCCTATGGCGTAAGTCCAGCGAAGCAAACCCAAACATGCACTGATACCCCACAATCCGGCAAAGATAATTACCAAGCCAATTCGTTGACGGTTATTGGCAAGTACGAACGCACAGATCAATCCGGCCATTACTGATGCAATAAGTCCTACGCCAAATACACCACCAATCGGCGCAATGGAACCCAACAGCGTATCGATCTGGCTATAGCCAATCTGCAACCACGAAAAACCTGTGAGCATCCAGTTGCGGACCCACTCAAAAAAGATCCACGAAGCGGGGAACACCAGGGTCAACCGTAATAACGGGTTTATATGGCTCGAAAACGCCGCAGCGATGCCGGGTATACCGGAAAATACCGCAACGGCTGACGCAAACAAAGCGTTCATTAACAGCGATACAAACACACCTGCTCCGGCATATTCGTGAAGACTTACGTATATCCATGAAATTCCGATAAAAAACTGGCCAATACCAAATAGTAAACCGGTTCTAAACGCGGAAACTGGCGAGCAAGGCAACCAGCAGTAGAAAAGAAATGCGAGCGATAAGATTGCGACCAAACTATAGTCGAAGGGTGCAAAAGCCAACGGATAAAGCCCCCCCGCGAACAAAATCGCGAGCCCCTTGAACAAGGATAGATTTGCTTTGAACACCGTCAGACTAATTGAAAGAAGGGGTACTACTCGTCGACAAACTTAGCTACTCGTTACCCTCGGTTCTGGGTTCGGAAACTTCGATAATATTCAGTCTTAACAAATGGACTCGACGAGTATCGGCACGCAAAACACTAAATTTGAATCGACCCAAAAGCACTTTCTCCCCGCGAGCCGGAACATGACCCAAATGTTGTCCGATCAACCCCCCTACGGTATCAAATTCCTCGCTACTAAATTCGGTCAAAAAGTATTCGTTGAATTCATCGATAGGCGTGATTGCTTTTAGGGTATATTCTTTTTCGTTACGGCGAAAAATATACTCTTCATCGGAAAAATCGTGCTCATCTTCAATTTCTCCAACAATCTGCTCAAGCACATCTTCAATCGTCACTAATCCGGCTGCCGTCCCGTATTCGTCCACTACGATGGCCATATGACTGCGATTGGCTCTAAATTCGTTCAGCAATACATTAAGGCGTTTGCTTTCCGGAACAAATCGCACCGGGCGCAATACATCTTGAACAAGCAATTTTTGTTTTTGCCTGCAGTTCGCCAATAGGTCCTTCGCTAATAGTATTCCAACAATCTCACTACGGTCTTCACCAATCACCGGGAACCTCGAATGCGCCGATTCGATGACCAATGGATAAATGGTATCCAGCTCCGCATCCCTAGGCAATACCACCATCTGAACACGAGGTATCATGATGTCGCGAACCCGCATTTCAGAGACCTGTAACACCCCCTCGATCATCGCCAGCGCTTCACCGTCTATTAATTTACTGTTGCGTGCTTCGCGAAGCAATTCGATCAATTCCGCTTTATCCTGGGGTTCACCAGTCAAAAAATGGCTTAAACGATCCATCCAACTTTTGTGCGAAGCACTGCTAACCTCGCCGAGTTTGCCCATTAAGCTACGACCTCTTCATAGGGATTGGAAAACCCAAATTGATTCAACAAGCGTTTTTCTTCCGCTTCCATTTCGACTGCGTCAGTAGGCCGGACATGATCGTATCCCAACAAGTGTAATACACCATGCACAACCATATGCGCCCAGTGCGCATCAATCGATTTACGCTGCTCCAACGCCTCCTGTTCAACTATGGGTGCACAAATCACGATATCTCCTAGCAGATTCATCGGGATACCATCGATCGGTTCGAAAGAAAAACTCAACACATTAGTTGCACTAGTTTCCCCCCTAAACCGATGATTCAATTCAGCACCTTCATCCACATCGACAACGCGAATCACCATTTCCTTATGCTCGATCTTATCGCTCAACACACATTCCGCCCAGCATGCCAGTTTAAGCGACTCAGGGATGCTATCCAAATCACTAAGCATCTGTATTTCCACATCATTTGTCATTGGCAAGAGATTCATCATGGGCTTCATATGCAGAAACGATTCGTTGTACCAACGGATGACGAACAACATCGCGTGAACCAAAAAATGTAAAACTGATACCTTCGACGTTTCGCAATATCTGTAACACGTGACGCAGGCCGGACGGTTTTTCCCGCGGTAGATCAACCTGAGTAATATCGCCAGTGATTACCGCAGTCGAACCAAATCCAACCCGGGTTAAAAACATTTTAATTTGTTCAGGCGTGGTATTTTGCGCTTCATCTAGAATGATAAACGCTTCATTCAAAGTTCTTCCACGCATGAACGCCAGCGGGGCGACCTCAATAACGCTACGTTCGATCAATTTAGCCACTCGTTCGAAACCCAGCATTTCGTATAGCGCGTCGTATAAGGGCCGCAGGTATGGATCAACTTTTTGCGCCATATCGCCCGGCAAAAAACCAAGTTTTTCACCCGCTTCTACCGCCGGACGCGCCAATATAAGGCGCCGAACCTGTTCCTTTTCCAGCGCGGCAACTGCACATGCCACCGCAAGATATGTTTTACCGGTACCCGCTGGACCCACGCCGAAATTCACATCGTGCGACAATATATTTTGAAGATATTTTTGCTGATTCTCCCCGCGTCCTTGGACTATACCGCGCCGAGTTTGAATTTGTACTATTTTTTCAGACGCTTGGTTCCCATCGTCGGCCTCGCCGGGCATCGCGCTATTGCGCACTCCCTGCATGGACAAATGTACTTGTTCCGGGGTAATGGGTTGCGTCGCTGACGTATCAAACAGGCTCACAATGACTTGCTTCGCGGCGCTTACCGGCCGGCTTGAACCCATGATTTGAAATCGGTTGCCGCGACTGGATATTTCAACCCCCAATCGTTTTTCAATCTGACGCAGGTTCTCGTCGAATTGACCACAAAGATTCGCCAAGCGAATATTGTCAGCCGGTTCAAGCGTTAGGTCGGTGGATTCGGATTGAATAGTCAATTCAGATTGAGCCAATCTGCCTAGATGAAGATTGAACCTGCTTGTGTGCAGCGACGTCGACAAACCGCCCCCTTAATGAGTTTGGCAAAGCCTCGGTAATCAATACATCGGCAAACCGCCCGATTAGCTTGGCAGGCGCTATAAAATTGACTACACGGTTATTCTCAGTTCTACCGCAAAGCTCCAAAGAGTCCTTCTTTGACACACCTTCGATCAACACCGTTTGCATTGTGTCAACCATATTGCTGGAAAATTGGCTTGCGGATTCCAAAATTTTGCTTTGTAGAAATTTCAAGCGCTGTTTTTTAACTTCCTGGCTGACATTATCGTCAATTTCTGCTGCCGGTGTCCCGGGGCGTGGACTGTATATAAAACTAAAAGAATGGTCAAAACCAATTGTATCTATTAATTCCAGAGTCGCTGCAAAATCTTCGTCCGTTTCGCCTGGAAAACCGATGATAAAATCCGATGAAAGGCTGATATCTGGACGTACCAGCCTGAGCTTCTCGATTTTTTCGATGTATTGCGCGCGCGTATGACCACGCTTCATCCGACTTAAAATACGATCACTTCCACTCTGAACCGGCAAATGTAAATGATTGACCAATTCTGGAATTTCCGCATAGGCTTCGATCAAACTGTCGGAAAATTCAACCGGGTGCGAAGTGGTATAACGAATTCGATCGATACCCTCTACGGCGGAAACATAATGCAACAACAATGCAAAATCTGCGGTATCTCCGTCGGGCATTTGGCCCAGATAGGCGTTTACATTTTGGCCTAACAAATTGATTTCGCGAACACCTTGTGCGGCCAGGCAGGAAATCTCATTCAATACATCATCTAACGGCCGACTAATCTCTTCGCCGCGGGTGTACGGCACAACACAAAATGTACAATATTTGCTACAACCTTCCATTACCGACACAAAGGCTTTGGGACCTTCAGCACGCGGCTCTGGCAGTGCGTCAAATTTTTCTATTTCGGGAAAAGAAATATCGATGACCGACGAACGCGGTCCGGTTACCTGATCGAGTAATTCAGGCAACCTGTGCAAGGTCTGTGGCCCGAAAACGATATCAACGTACGGCGCCCTTTTCTGCAAGGCCTCACCTTCCTGACTTGCAACGCAGCCTCCGACGCCTATAACCAAGTCTGGACGTTTCATCTTTAATTTGCGCCAACGGCCCAATTGCGAAAAAACTTTCTCTTGGGCTTTCTCACGAATCGAACAAGTATTAAGCAGCAAAATATCTGCCAGTCCTGGATCGTCGGTTGACTCAAAACCGTGGGACTTTTTTAGTACGTCTCGCATTTTATCCGAGTCGTACTCATTCATCTGACACCCAAATGTTTGGATATAAAGTTTTCCAGCCATAATTATCAATACAATACAGATATATAGTCTATCAAATTTTGTATAAAAAAACGCTACGGGCAAAAGCCCCTAGTTATACACGAGGATTTCAATGGGTATCCAATGGATTAGTTCTGCTGAAAACCTGTCGAGGATCTCAGTCAATAGCGCATCGCATTCTCATAACGGACGAAAATGCTCACAGACAACATTATACCGCACTATTTCGTCCAGATTTGCGTTGCTCGGCACTTAATTTCTAGATCTAGATAGAGTCTGCGATAACCGAACTACGGTGCTACCGGTTTAAACTTGAATGGATTTATCATAGTTGACCCAACGCGTTTAAATTGCGCTTCGGGATGCTTGTTATTCATTAAATTTTTAACTTTTTCTTCTTCACTTGATGCGACATCAATCAATACCAAATATTTTCCAAGCTCGATTGCTTCGTGATACTGAACTAACTTTTGATTCTCGATTTCAATACCCACCAAACCGCCAACCCACCCGCCAAACAACGTAATAAACCCAAAAATAGTTACATACGCTAGACCGGTTATTCCCGGGCCAAAAGGTTGCGCTACTATGCAATAAGCAATAACAATCAATGCAACAACAAAACCAAGCATCGCTCCGCGTTCCCAAAAACGTATCACGTCAAGCTTTTGAATATAGTTCGAGGAATGCACATGGCGTTTGTACAACCCTGCTTCATTTTTACAATGTACATGAAAATTCCAGTCCCTAATCCCTTCGTCATGCAAATCGATAGAAATTTTCTCCGCGCTATCCAAGCTAGGTGTTAGATAATACAAGCGGTTCATTTATACGTCCTCTCAGATTCCGGTAATATTCGCGATAGACTATCACAATACTGGCATATTACCTGAAACCACAATTAACGACCAGATACCCGCTGCTCAACCGAATTCAGTCAAGATTTACTGTTCAGCAATTCCAGCCAATGTATTACCGGTCGATTTGCCGCCGATTGAAGATGCAACAAGCAACCTATATTCGCCGTCGCAATTATCTCCGGATCGTCAGATTCAAGCGCAATCAGCTTATTTTTCAACAAAGCAGAAGATATCCCGCGTTGCAAAATCGAATAACTGCCAGCGGATCCACAGCATAGGTGCCGATCCGGAACCTGACATAAATTGAATCCCAAACGCTGCAATACAGACTCAACTGTCCCATCAATCTGTTGACCGTGCTGCATCGTGCACGGGGCGTGAAAAGCGATACTCGTGTTTTCGCTTGATGAAAAAGCTGATAGATCTTCGGCAGCCAATATTTCAGCTATATCCCGCGTCATCAACGACACGGTTGCAGCTTTTTGCGCATACTGCGGATCGTCTTGTAGTATTTCGCCATATTCTTTGACCATTAACCCGCAACCGCTGGCCGTCATGACAATCGCTTCCGCACCCGCTTCGATAGTTGGCCACCAAGCATCAATATTACGCCGCATAAATTCACGAGCCTCGCCCGCCGAGGCTAAATGATGGCTCAACGCGCCGCAACACCCGCCTCCGGATACCCGTAACAATCGGATCCCCACCCGATCCAATACCCTGGCCGCTTTGGTATCAATATGCGGAGACGTTACCGATTGTACACAACCGTTCAGCGCTAACATCGTTCTGGAATGCTGAGAATCAGGCCAATCTCCCGAATCATTCAATTCTGGAATATTGCGCTTGAATTTCGCCGGCAATAGCCGGCGAAAATATTGTGCAATCCCAAACAATGGACGCAAACGTTGCGGATAGGGAAGAAAAAACCTCAGTAAAACCCGTATAACCCGCTGGCCCAATTTTCGTGGTACTTTTTCTTCGATAATTGCACGGCCAATATCGAGTAGACGGCCATAGCGAACACCAGAAGGACATGTTGTTTCACAAGCTCTGCAGGTCAAGCATCGATCAAAATGGGACTGCGTTTTTCTGCTTACCGGGTTCCCTTCCAGCATACTCTTTATCAGATATATCCGCCCACGCGGGCCATCCAACTCGTCCCCCAAGTGCTGATAGGTTGGGCATGTCGCGTTGCAAAAACCACAGTGCACACATTTGCGCAGAATTTTTTCGGCTTCGTGCCCTTCGCTTGTATTTACAATAAAATCGGCAAGTTTAGTCTGCATCTATGAAACACTCGGCGAAATTAAAAAGGCTGATCAGATGATCCCAAAATTCCACAACAACACCTCGAATACAGAGAGAAAACACCCCGTGTAGGCGGAATTAAGAGCAGCATGGAAGCCAAAGTCGGACAAATAATAGAGCTTAGCGGGACATCACGCATCAATTACCACTCTGGATAGAGACGAAACGGATTAAAGATTCCGTTCGGATCAAATGCCTGCTTCAACCGCCGGTGAATTTTAAGCAGTGGCACGGACAATGGCTGAAAAATCTGTACATCCCGGTCCAGAGAACGATAGCGGCTTGCGTGGCCACCCGCCGCCGCTGCGGTCTCAAATATGGTCTCCGGCGATTCGTCGCTAACCAACCAACGTTGGGCACCGCCCCAATCTAGAATCCAACGACCGCTGAGTTCCAGCATCGGTGTATTGGGTGCCAACGTTAGTCGCCACAATAATTCTTGTTCGGCGAAATAGCGATGTGTTTGATCGCGCAACTGTTGCCAAAACCGATCACCCGTTGACATCTGGTCTCCACCCAAACGACGCATAGCGGTATAGACCGACGCCTCGGAACCGGAAAGTCGTACGAAAAGGCAATTATCAACCCAGCATAGACCCGATAATGGTAATGGCTCGCCGGTCCATTGATTCATCAGTCGTATCGCGTCGACTGCACTGATCTCACGGGTTAACGTTCGTTCAAGCGTGGGTTTCGGTACTACCTTAATCGAAACTTGGAGCAATATTCCCAAAGTACCCATTGAACCCGCCATCAATCGAGACAAATCATAGCCGGCTACATTCTTCATTACTTCGCCGCCAAAAGATAAATCCTCAGCCTTTCCGTTCAATATACGCGCACCCAAAATTGTATCTCTAACTGCACCCGAAAAGGGTCTGCGCGGACCGGAGAGACCACTCGCGACAACACCACCTACGGTTGCGCCTCTATCAGGATAGGGTGGCTCAAAAGCTAGCATTTGACCGTTTTCTTCAAGCAAAGATTCGACTTTATTGAGCGGCGTTCCACATCGCGCGGTAATGACCAATTCTGTGGGTTCATAATTCACTACACCCGTGTGTCCCTTTAAATCCACCGGCTGACCAATTGGAGTGCGTCCGTAAAACGCTTTGCTACCATTCCCACACAAATCAAGGGCCACACCGTTAGCCGCCGCATCTTCGACCATCGCCGCTAGATTATTGCTAATATCTTGCATAACCGCTATCTCACCACGTCGCCATTTTGATATTAGCCCAGGTATTTTTACCGGCCGCTTGGCAGACTCGCCAATCGCTTGCGTTGATTTCGCTCAACAGCATTCTCTAGAATCTGTCCAGCTCCGGAAACGCAGATTGCCCTCCGTGTACATGCATCGCACCAAATTCGGCACAACGTTGTAGCGTTGGCACCGCTTTACCCGGATTCAGTAGACCCTTGGGGTCAAAGGCATGTTTTACTAAGTGAAACTGCGCCAATTCCTGCGCCGAAAACTGTACGCACATTTGGTTAATTTTCTCCACACCGACACCGTGTTCGCCGGTTATTGTTCCACCCACAGCAACGCATAACTCTAAAATGTCGGCACCAAATCGTTCCGCGCGTTCAAGGTCTCCAGCGACGTTTGCATCGTATAGAATCAGCGGGTGCAAGTTCCCATCTCCGGCATGAAATACATTGGCAACCGCCAACTCATGATGGGTCGCCAGCTCGGAAATCCTACGCAACACCTCACCCAATCGTTTTCTAGGGATGGTCCCATCCATGCAATAATAATCCGGCGCGATACGCCCTACCGCAGGAAAAGCAGCCTTACGTCCAGCCCATAACCGTTGCCGTTCAGATTCGTCTTGGGCCGCGCGCACTTCGCTGGCACCACCACGTTGAAATATTTCGCGTACCCGAGCAACTTCATCTACAACTTGTTCAGGAATACCGTCCAGCTCGCATAAAATTAATGCAGCGGCATCGATCGGATATCCTACTTTGACAAAATCTTCCGCCGCCCGAATTGCTGGATTATCCATCATTTCTAATCCACCAGGAATAATACCCGCAGCAATGATTGCTGCGACCGCCTGACCGGCCGTCTCCACGCTTGCGAAGCTTGCCATCAGAACTTGCGCTGATTGCGGTATAGGCAGCAACTTCACCGTCACTTCGACGATCACACCCAATAAACCTTCGGATCCGGTCATCAGCGCCATCAGGTCATAACCTGGGCTATCCAGACCCACGCCCCCCAACTCCAATAACTCACCATCGATGGTCACTACCTTGAGCGTGAGAATATTATGCACTGTCAAACCATATTTTAAACAGTGTACGCCACCGGAATTTTCCGCCACATTGCCCCCGATAGTGCAAGCGATTTGCGATGAGGGATCTGGCGCATAATACAAGCCGTCATCTAATACAGCTTGCGATATCGCCAAATTACGAACACCGGGTTGTACCCTCGCCGTCCGATTATTGCGGTCAATATCTAATATTCGATTAAACTTGGCCAAACTGAGCAATACTCCGTTTTCCAACGGCAACGCACCACCAGAAAGCCCCGTTCCGGCTCCCCGCGCAACAACTGGAACACCATGCTCGTGGCAGACTCGAAGCACTTCAGCGACTTGATCCTGAGTATCCGGCAACACCACTAACCAGGGCATCCTGCGGTAAGCTGATAAACCATCGCACTCGTAAGCACTCAAATCCTCAGCATCTGACAGTATTGAAGATCTCTCCATAAATCGCAAAAACTGGTCAATCAGTCGTCGTTTATCTATCCCGTGTTGGATTCTTTCCGAGGCGTGTGGCTGCATTGTAATTAATGACGCGTTGGTCGATACGGATATAATCAGTCAATGTATTGTGTCAGAACTTCTCAAATAACTGAAGAAACCATCAAAAATTCCCGTTTTATCGGGATCATCGCCCCGTGCTGCACCGAAGCTGACGGTATCGCATTGTTAAAACAGTTCGCAGCCAAACATCCCAACGCTAACCATATCGCGTTTGCGTATCGATTCAATACGCCGAATGGGATCAAGCTTCGCTATTTCGATGCGGGCGAACCCAGAGGGACTGCTGGCAAACCGATTTATCAACATCTAGAGGGAAAAAACCTGGTTAATTGCATCATCACGGTCATTCGATACTTCGGTGGAATCAAATTGGGCGCGGGAGGATTAACGCGGGCTTATGCCGGTGCCGCCAAACGAGTTATTGAGGCAAGCACACTTATTCCATTCGTCGAATACCAAAGCCTTAGGTTGAAAATTGCTTACAATCAACTGCAATTATTGGAATACCAATTACGTCAAATCGACGGCAAGATCGTCGCGCAAGATTTTTCCGATTGTATTGATATTGAGGTGAGTATCCCCGCAGAACGATTCGACCAATTCAAGAAAGCTTTTCCAGCAGGCTAACAGGTGATACTACATCAATATTGCGATTTTCAACCCGGGATCAAAATGATGCAACGTATCTATGCCGTTTATGGATTACTGTTTCCATCCAGCCGTGACGTCACTTGTCGAAAATAAGCCTCTTGCAGTATCAGATTCCCCCCCCGAATCTCACCCAATCTGCCGATCAGCAGATCCAGACGTTTTCGGTAGGCGACCGCTTCAACCTTATCTTGGCAGGCACTCAGTAACAAATCAATTTCGGCGATTTCTCGCCTCATCTGTAGCTCTTCCGGAATAAAACCCGCATTTTTCATAATACGATAGGCAACCCGTAGCGACGGTGCGACTCCGGCCATTTCGGTTTCATCCGGAATTCGCTGACCTGAACCGGGCAGATTATTTAAATCACCGGCATCCCTGGCCTGGCATATTTTGCTTTCTGCCAAACGATCCAGGAACATCATGACTCAGCCAATCATCGCGCTGATTCCAACGGCTTCACGTATTTTATTCAGCAGCGGACGCGAATGTTCGCGTGCTTTGCCTGCGCCTTCCAGCAACTTTGTTTCGATAAAATCAGGGGATTCCATCAACGCTTCATAGCGGCGTCGCGGTTCGGTTAAGTGATCGTTCAAATAGTCGAACAAAAACCGCTTCATTTCACCCCAAGCAATACCTTCCGCATAGCGCTTACGCACCGCTTCAACTTCGGTGTCATTAGCAAAAGCCCGATAAATCCCAAACAGCGTACAACTATCAGGATCTTTAGGTTCCCCAGGCTCAAGAGAGTTTGTCTTAATCTTATTGATCAACTTCCGAAATTTCTTTTCCGGCAAAAACAGCGGGATAGTATTGTTGTAGCTTTTGCTCATCTTTCGGCCATCCAACCCAGCTAAAGTTGCCGTATTTTCACCCACAACAACATCTGGTAATACGAAATGTTCCCCAAAAATGTGGTTAAACCGTCCGCCAATATCCCGTGCCATTTCCAGGTGTTGAATCTGATCTTTGCCAACAGGAACCTTATTCGCATTGAACATCAAAATATCCGCGGCCATCAATATCGGGTAATTGAATAATCCCATCGTTATACCTTTATCGGGATCTTTTTCCCCGCCCGCTTCGTTCTCGGCGGCGGCAGCCTTGTACGCGTGGGCACGGTTCATCAAGCCTTTTGCTGTCACGCAAGTCAAAACCCAGGTCAATTCCATAATCTCTGGAATATCGGATTGCCGATAAAAGATGGCATTGTCGGTATCCAGGCCCAGGGCCAACCATGTGGCGGCAATTTCCAGGCTAGACTGTCTGACCCGCTCAGGTTCATGACATTTGATCAAAGCATGATAATCCGCCAAAAAATAAAATGGGACGACATTGGCATCATGACTAGCTTGAATGGCTGGGCGAATTGCACCAACATAGTTGCCCAGGTGTGGAGTTCCGGTCGTTGTAATCCCGGTTAGTACTCTTAATTTACTCATTTGGATTGCATCATTAGTATCGCCCAACTCCATGCTAAAACTAAGATTTTAAGCATTCCGTATCGAGTTCTAAGGCAGTCTTGTTTGGATTATTTCGGCAATAATGTGGCTGTTTGGCCCGCAAGCACCGACCTGAGACCCAAACGAAGCAGCTAAGATAATTGCTGTTAATAGCAAAATCAAGAATTAGCGAGATCAGGAAGATTCGTTCAATCCGATCACAGCGCACAGAGACCAAACCTACGGTGTTAATGTCCGGCTAAATTTACAACAGGCAGCCACTGAATCTCAGAGACCTGTCAATGCCAACAACCACTCAAAACACAACTATTCAGTTTGAAATTTCTACCGGCTGATGGATCTAGCGGTACAATATTTTCCGATATTTCCCCAAGCATCGCATCGGACCTATTATTAAATAATCCCAATCTTCGCTAAGCGCGCTCAAGCATCTATATCCGAACCGCCTGAAGACGGAGAAACAGGTGGTTCAACCATCATTCTGTTTTGCACGCGTTGCAATGCCATATCCAGTGATTCATCGTCGGGCGAAATATTCAACGCCAGTTCATAGTATTTTTCCGCTTCACCCCACAAACCCTGATCTTCAGCATCTTCCGCCCATCCGCGGTAAGACTGTTTTAAGATCGCCAATTTGTTGAGCGCATCCAGTTGATCCCTTGCAACGTTCAAAATGCCTTGATAGGTGTCCATCGCATTGTCACCATCAGGCGCAACCAAACGATTCGCCGCTATTTGGCTTTCAGCTAGCATTAGCATCGATCTCAGATCATTGGCGACCGCAGCCTGCGATTGCAACAAGACACGAAACACCTGTCCAGACACCTTTCGGTCTATATCCGTTGTTACGCCACTGCCGACATCGACCTTTACCACCGCACTTTCCGGCGTGGACCACGGCAATAAATCGAAGCGGCTTGAAATTAAAAATAAAACGCCCGACAAAACAATCAATACTGACGCGCAAAGTCCCACATATCTAGCGCCGGGGAATCCCACCTTTAACCCTCTGATTTGTTTTATTCCATCGACCTCAACACTATTCGAATTTTTGTTATCCTCGTTATCAACGCCTGGCAAGCCTAATTCGGCATAGCGATCAGTCAGACCCGGCAGGACATTGATACGGTCGACAGGCGGCATTGGCAACGTATCAATCTGCTGTTTGGATTCGCTAGACGCAAGCAATTCATCCGATTGAATCGAACCGGCTAATGGCTCGTCGTTATTGATATTACAATTGTGAGCAACGATATCGATTGTTTGCCGGTCGACTATACGCAGATTTTCCAGGCTGATATGCAACAATGCGAATCCACACAAGACATTAACCCTACCCGGGTTTCCGTGGGTCAATTGAGTTAATCGGTTGATTGCGCCATCCGAAAATAATGGAGATTTGTTATAACCGACATGACGCAACCGCTGTTCAATATATATCGAGACCTCCTCTTGCGACAAACCGTCTAGGCAATAACCTTGAGCCAACATCTGCTCAATTTCGGGCTGCTCTAACTGACCGTATAAATCGTAGATGGACGCTAAACCAACCAGAACAGACTGAATGGTTTTCGCGCCACACTGTAAATTCTGTAGAAGCCTAATCATATTCAACAATAGCACCGGGGCTATGTTGTGCGCATCGTCTATAACAACGATAATGCGGTCGGTTTTTAGTCGATCACTGGAAATTTCGTTCTTCAACCCGTGAATTTTTTCGCTAGGCGTTCGGCAGTTTGACTCCACTTTTAAGGCCGCGCAAAAACCATTGATAAATTGATCCAGATTCGACGTATTATCCACGAACACGAACAAGCACCCATACGGTTCTAGATCTCTAGATACCTGACGCATCAACGAAGATTTACCGACACCGGCATCACCGCTGAGGGTAATGAATCTGCGCCCCGCATAGATGGCTTTGATCAGTTCATTCCCAGTCTGACGCACATTGGACCCATACACATACTGATCAATATGCAACTCAGAATTGAACGGTAATTTTTCGAAACCAAAATAATTTGCATACATTGTTCTAACCCAGTTCAAATATTAAAGCCTTGCCGCAACCTAGTTCACGAATCTATCAAAACTCTATTTCAGAAACATACCAATCGAATCGCTAGCACCGCGCTTGTCGTTCCAATTTACTAGATAATTGCAAAATTCGATGTGAACAATTCACTATCTGATTGAAATCATATTATATGCCTTTGACAGCATTAGGTTACTATTATTGAACGGCGCTCAATAAATCCGCTCATTGTGACCCAATCAATGACCCACCCCGGTAGAGATTTTGCTGCTAGTCTTATAAACAATATTCATCGTTAAAGTCGGACGGTTTCGATCCTGGGGCATCCGGTTCAACATAATGATGAATTGGTCCGAATGGGATCGCAGCAATCACCACTAGAATCGGCAATCTTTGATTCACCCCGGGATTCATTAATTTTATGCAGTTTGTTCATGCATTGGGTACTTTGGGCATGTATAAAAGAAACTTGGGTTTTCAACAAATTCCGTTTAGCAACAAATGCAGTCCTGAACACTTATTTTTTAGTGTCAGCGCGGCCAATACATTTAATTCATTGGTTAGTGCGATTTACGCCAACCAAAAATTAATTGCGTTGACGGGTATCAGCGGAGTAGGAAAAAGTTTATTGATACGGCGTGTCGCCGCCAAAATACACAAGCGTTGTAAAACTTTGATCCCGGACTACCGTTTTACCGGTTTTGAAGACTTCGTAGACTATATCCACGCGAATCTAAAATTAGACCTTGCCTGCTCAAATGGGACCACCAAGCTCGAACAGATAACCAATCTTTTGCGTGCAGAAAAATCCGGAAATAGCGAACGTTTGGTCTTGGTTGTTGACGACGCACACGATCTATCGCCAGATGTATTGCACAAAATAATACAGCTTTGCCATTCCGGGAGTAATTCAGCAATTCAAGTCATTCTTGTAGGGTGGGAATTACTCGATTCTAGGCTGGCGCGTGCAAAATTCGGCATCTCAGGCGATGCCTTCACATGCAGCTATCTACTTGAAGGACTTAAAAAATCAGAAACCTCAGATTATCTTGAACACTGCCTGAGATCCGCTGGTTACAATGGTCAACAATTATTTAGCCTTAGTGCTATCGAACAGATTTGGCAATTTACCGAGGGTGTCCCTAAGGCAATAAATATTCTAAGTGGACTGGCATTACTGAATATCAGTATTGACGGGGCCAATGTCGTAACCAAAGAAATAATCGAACACGCCGCAAATCATTGTATTTTTTCACAGAAACTGGCTGTGGCGCAGCCACGCACCCCAGAATACTATACACCAAGCGCGGAAACCTCATTTCGAATAGTCAACGACCATTCGCCGACCAGTTCACTTCAACAGCGATATCAAGAGCTTGGTATCCCCAATCCTATTCGATCCGAGGACAACGACTCGGGTGGGAATATAAAGATTATCTTGAAATAACCGACATCGACGCCAAATACGTCGAAACGCGAATAGATCTTCAAACTTGCAAAATCGAGCACTTTCAAAGCTCGTAAAGATCGAAAAGTTATGTCCACCAAACTCTATACGATACCGCCTTCAATTTTGTATTAGAATACGCTCCTGGTTAATGGGAAAAGCCAGTCGCAATGTAACAAACCGGATACCCGTTCAACCCAAACATAATTCAGTATCTTTAACACGGTGGGTTAGGCTATGTTGGAATACGACGAGAAGCGCAATTATGCGCGCATGGATACAAACTGCAAAATGACTTACAAATCCCCACAATCTCAAAGCGAAAGCGATGCCACCTGCATCAATTTGAGCGGCGCAGGTCTGTTGTTTAGCGCGGCAGAAGCTCTGGAGCCGGGGATCGCATTGGAAGTTTGTATCAAACCCGAAAACAATGTCACACCACCGATGATCGCATTTATTGAGGTTCTTCGCTGCAGCCAGTGTCCGAGTAACCGCTACGAAATTGCCGCGGCTATTAAAGGGATCAAAGCGCATTAATCCATCCAAGTCGCATGATCCGCATTATCTTTTGCATTAACCAACGAAATGTACAGCATCACCAAAGAAGTTTATTTTTGCTACGGGCACCGCTTGATGCACCACCCGGGCAAATGCAAAAACCTTCACGGCCACAGCGTTAAAGCTGCAATAACCGTCGCTGCCGACCAGCTCAATAATCAGGGAATGGTCTGTGATTTCGCTGATGTACAAAAAACCGCATCAAACTATATAGACACCAACCTAGACCACAATTTTTTATTGCATCAAGATGACCCATTGTGTGGCGTTTTAACCGATGCCAATGAAAGATTCTTGTCCATTGACGCGCACCCAACCGCAGAGCAACTCGCACAAATGATTTATAGGCATATGCAATCGGAAGGATTCCATGTCACGCAGGTCACTTTGTGGGAAACTTCTAGCTCCAATGCAACCTATTACGAAAATTAATCGCAATGAAGCCAAAATCCTGTTCCGGCATAGCGCAGGTTAACCCGTCAAGATTCAACGGATTAAATCGTAGGCGCCAACCGTCATTATGCTTTCATTGAATCCGGTCAATAAATCCTATTGCTTGCAGGAAGTTTGCGAATCGAATTTCCGCAGATTATTGAAGCTCGCACCCGAACTGTTGGCAATCGAGCGGGACGCCATCGCATTGGTGGACGGCAATCCGGTATTGCATTTAAAAATACTGGATCGCGGCCCGTACACACTGACCGTGGAATTAACCCACAGCTTCGAACATGAACAAGACGGTTTTTCGGAACCGGCGGTAAAATTGCGCGTTTACATCGACGCCAAATCCGTCGAAGTTTTGCGCGACCACTATCGGCCGCAAGCGTCCGACATATTCAGGCACACCGGCAACCACAGGGTCGTCCTAGACTATAAATGGTCGATCAATTATTTTCTGGAAAAATGGCTCAAGCACTGTTTACTCAAGGGCTACTGTTTTTGCACAAACCCGGATGTCGCCTACGAAACCGTTTGAGGATTTTCGCCGGGTTTCTTTTTCAGCGCATATGCAAGAACTACAGCGCCGAATACCATGCCGTAAAACCGGGATTTTGAATATTGAAGTGCATCGAGGTGCTCGTCGATCTTGCCGAAGCCGCTCAATATTGCTTTAAATCTCGGGTTACCTTCCGATTGCCGTTATACCTGATGCATCCAGTTCTCCTGTACCGGTGCTACACCGCTTAAAATAGATGAGCTCCATAGGCCCGCAAATTGATTGTTCCGCAGGTCCGTTCGTTGAATCTGGAAGAGCCGCCGTGCATGCCGATAGCAAACATAAAAACCAACAAAACGATGCATACATGGCGTCGGCCTCATCTGGCTCTCTAGCACCACAACTTCAGTATTATTCAAGGGTCTCGCTATTTTTTAGCTTCCCCATCTTGCTCAAAAAGGTCTAGTTGTCTTATACCATCGCAATGTGCGGTGGATAAACCTGAAAGACAAACACCAAGCAAACGGACTTTGCGTTGATCAGCTTCAGTTTTAGCGAGTAATTCCTGGACCAAATTGGACATCTGTTCTCGTTGGATCGTGGAATGCTCGAGTGTTTTACACCGTGTAATTTGCTCAAAATTATCGAATTTCACTTTAATGGCAAGTGTTCGAGCCGAGAGCTGTTTCTTATTCAATTGATGCCACACCTTGTCGGCTAACTGCTTGAGCGTGCCAATTAATATCTCGAATTCTCCAACATCTTTCTGAAAAGTGGTTTCCGCTCCCAATGATTTTCGCGGTCGCTGGCTTACGACGGGTCGTACATCGATGCCGCGGGCGATCTGATAATAGTATTCGCCGGATTTGCCAAAATACTGCTGTAGAGCGCGCATCGAACAGTTTTTTAAATCCTGTCCCATCTTGATATGCAAATTATGCATTTTTCGTTCGGTCGCTTTTCCTATGCCGTGAAACCGACCAACCGGTAATTGTTCCACATAAGCCGGACCTTGCTCCGGTGTAATCACAAAGAGCCCGTCGGGTTTGTTGACATCAGAGGCTAACTTAGCGAGAAATTTATTGTAGGAAACACCCGCCGATGCAGTTAGTTGAGTTTCCTCAACGATTCGGCGTTTGATCGATTGAGCGATGCGTATGGCGGATCCCTGATAATGGGAAACGTCGGTGACATCAAGATAAGCTTCATCCAACGAAACCGGTTCAATCTTATCGGTGAACTGGTGAAAAATAGCCCGTATATGCTGGGACGCTTCCCGGTACGCGTCAAATCGCGGTCGTAAAAAAATCGCGTGAGGGCAACGTCGATACGCCTGAGAGGCCGGCATTGCCGAATGTATACCATATTTTCGCGCTTCATAGTTGCAGGTCGAAACCACCCCGCGCGCGTTAGGGTCACCCCCCACAACAACGGGTTGATTCCGATATTGTGGCGTATCCCGTTGTTCCACCGCTGCGAAAAAAGCATCCATATCAATATGTATGATTTTTCTATCCCGCATCACTACGTTATTTTCTGAAAAAATGGCGCATACACTGTCTACTCAAAGGCTACTGTATTTGCACGAATCGGGATGTCGCCTATGAAACAGTTTGACGAATTAAGTTTCGATTTTTCTAACTATCAAACAATTCAGCTTAACCGTCGTCATCTGATTAGTGGATTCTATAGACTTAGGATCATTTGATGTCACTCATCCACTCTGCCAATTCGCGGCTATTACCGGATACAATTGCTCTTGCAAACCCGCGGATAAATCCAGCGCCCCGCTGGCGGGCGGCGCAAAACCTGCCATGGCTTGGACCAGTAAGTCGACCTGGCTGCTTGTTGTCGAATAGCCGTTCCCACTTTCAATCCTCTCGACCTGCTGGCTTGGACTCGCGTACCAATCGTCTATCGTGACCCGGTCTTTCCCGCCAACAATCTGAATCCGCAAATCATCTTCGTGACGGCTAAACCAGAGCTTATCATGATCTATTCCGGACCCAAAACTAAGCACATCCGAATCTTTTCCGTTAATATCATCGGTCTCTTGGATATTATCCTGCCCATCGTTGCGCGAAAATAAATATTGGTCCGATCCTTCACCGCCGATGAGCTGATCTGATCCGGTACCACCCCAAAGCTTATCGTGTCCGTTACCGCCCCAAAGCCGGTCATTTCCAGCCCCCCCAATCAGCTCATCCTGACCCTGATTCCCAAACAGCACATCATCGCCCGCCGCTCCACTCAACCGATCATTACCCCGGCCTCCGAACAAATTGTCAGAACCCAAAGCGCCGTTCAGTTGATCATCGCCGTTAGCGCCCAACAGAAAATCGCGCCCCTGACCGCCATGAATTATGTCGCTTTGGGTTCCCCCGTATTGATATTTCCTTCCCGCGTGACTATTCCCATGGTTTGCATTCAATACTGGCAGAGTTAGGTTTCCGTTTAATACCGGACTTCTTTTAGTGGCCCGGCCGATAAAGCGCGACAGTAGATCTAATTTCTGCCCCAGAATCAATCGCTCCAGTTGTTCATTTTCAACAACCATCCCATCATCAAACTCGATGCGCTTGAATTGGTTATACTCGGCGACGTACCAATTTTGAAAAATCAGGCCCTCATTTTGATTAACGCTCAAAAATAAATCGTTGTGGCGGCGTTCGAATTGAATATCATCGAGCCCAACACCCGAATCGAAACGCACAATATCCCGGTTCGTCAGGAGTTGATTCCTGCGGTCGTTTAACAGCGCTGCCGGATCCTGTAACTCGGGAAATGATTGATTCAGTTGCTCAGCACCTAGACCCGAGGTCATCCCAATCTCAGCAAGCGGAAAATATTCATGGTGATATAGATCGGTCACACGGTCCACACCATCGCCCCGACCAAATTGGATCACATCCGCACCCGCGGTCGTCCACACGGTATCATTACCGGCATTACCGCGGTATTCGTTACCCTCATCCCATAACCCGCCCACTGCAAATTCAAGATCGGCAAAGCGGGTTTGAATAATCGAGCCCCCGAAAAGCTGATCGTCGGCATCGCTTCCAATCAACGTATCCCGTCCCGGTCCACCGATCAATCGGGGTACATCCAAATCGATCGCACTGGCAACCAGTAAATCAGCCGGGTTAAATATCTGAATAGACTTTTCTTTCGTGCTTGAGATGAGAAGGTCCTGCCCGGCACCCCCGAACAAACTACCATCGCCAATCAAACGATTATCACGCAAATGTGGATCAACCCCGGGAATTGGCCCGGCACTACCGACAATATCGGCGAACGTCACCCGCTCGCCATCGCTGAATTCAATAGCATCTATTCCGAAACTGATATTAAGGTCGCTATGCGGTAATACAACGGTTAGTCGATCGCTTGTTCCCCAATCTAGTGTTAAGGTCGTATGTAAGGATTTAGTACGGCCTGGCCATTTGGACTCTACGTGCGGCGCATCGGTCAACACTTCTCCCCAGGTAACACGCAGGTCGTCGAGCGCTACCCCGCGAGGAAGCTGGATAATGTCTTCATCTCGAATCCCACGCATTGTCCGGCCATCGTCAAAAACAATAGTTTCTCCGTCTCCATCGAACAATAGATAGCGGTCGTTGCCTTGCCCTCCACGCAATTCATCACGCCCCCGCCCCCCAATTAATACATCATTTCGGCCGCTACCGATGAGTAGGTCATCACCGTCATTACCGAATAGCAGACTGCCAGGAATATTGAGTAATCCGCTGGCATCACCACCGGGCACCAGCAATTGCGGATCTGTCCCCGGATATTCGGGAGACGCGCTCAATCGGTCGTCTCCCGCCCCGCCATCGATCAGATTGAACAAGCCGCCCGGCTGGCTGTTCCGCTGTCCGACGTAAACTTGATTGTCTCCACTTCCGGCGGTCAACTCTCCAACAATCAGATTCCCCGTCACCTTGGATTTATCACGTTGCCGCTGTATGTGTTGGGTCAAATAATTTGCCGGTGCTGAGTTTCCAAACACCCAATACCCCAACACCTCGGTTTCAAACGCACCGGTTAACGGATTTAAACTTTGATTGGCCCCGTATACAGGTTGCAAAGAACCCGCGGAGACATTAATCCCACTGCCGTTTCTTATCTGCAACTGGTTCAAATCCACCAGGGTGCCATTGCTCAGGCTAACCGCTGAATAAACGGCCCCGCTTGTATCCAGAGTCGATTGTTTTTCTGAAACTATCGATTGCCCTTCAAATAGGCTGACGGTCTCGAGGTTTGCAGACTGTCGATAGATCTCAGCGGCATCACTATATTCTGATTTGATCTCGACACCCAACTCATAATGGAAAACGCTTTCTTTATTGACTGTACCGGTAGATATCCCAGGACGCGTCAGAGATTTGCGATAAATACCGTCAGGACCTTGCAAGAATCCATTAATAATTAACACGCCGGTGTAAAAGTTTCGCACGTTGGATTGGTACGCCGATTTGGCTTTTTCGAGCGACGCATATTGATCGAATTGAGGTGTAGCATCGGCTTGAATATCGGAAAGTAACGCAACTTGCCCATCATGCGTTTCGACGCGCCAATCCTGAGTCGCTGCGTAATAATTCTCGATCAATAAGCCATCTTGAGTACCATCGACATGGACGTAAAGATTCTGGCCTTGTTTTTCTGCACGAAGTTGAGACAACAGCGTATTCGCCCACAATCTAATGCTATTGCTTTCGCCGGTTTGCTCGATCACGGTATCTGTGCCGCTTCCCCGGCCGAATACATAGACATCGTTTCCAAGCCCGCCAATCAAAGTATCGCTACCCCCACCTCCGGCTAGAGTATCGTCGCCTCGCCCCCCGTAAAGCGTATCAACACCCGCGCTACCGATCAGCGTGTCATCAGCTGTTCCGCCGTACGCGGATCCACTGCTGGACAACCGATAATCCAGCGGTGTCGTGAATGTATTACCGATTAAGTCTTGTATGTTCAAAACACCACGTTCACCGTAATAGAATTTTTGGATTGCGCCACGCAGTCCGTCTTTAATATACACGGTATCCGAATTCCCGTAATTCAACGCCAAAAAGGATTCACCGTTTTTGTTGTTGACCGCCCTAGCGCGGAACACCTTGCTGCTGACGTCTTCGAAATGAACACGGTCGAAACCGTCACCATCATAAATTACATCCGCACCATCACCGGACCGGAAAACAAATGTATCGGTCCCCGATCCACCGAACAATTGGTCATTGCCGCTGCCACCCGCCAGAATATCGTTACCTGCATTTCCGTTGAGCACGTCATTGCCATCGCCGCCCAGCAGTCGATCCTGACCGGTCCCGCCCCATAGTTTATCTTCACCATCACCCCCAGCGAGTTGATCGGCACCGTCACCCGCGACAAGTTCGTCGTTACCCGAGTCGCCATACAATAGGTCGTCTCCCCCGAAACCGAACAATTTGTCATGACCGTCGCCGCCGTTTAGAACATCATGCCCCTGCAGCGCTGTAGGGGTCTCATGATCATCACCGTGCAATAGATCGTTACCATCACCTCCATATAATTGATCGCTACCGGCTTCTCCCCACAACGTATCGTCGGCAGAACCACCCAGCAAAATATCGTCGCCATACCCTCCATACAAAGTGTCTTGACCCGCACCGCCGTCAAGATAATCATTACCGTGCAGCGGGGTCGGCAGAATATCGCTGTCACCCCACAGCGTATCTTTGTCTAGACCGCCGTAGAGACTATCCGCCCCTCCTTCGCCGACGATTAAATCTTCACCATCACCGCCGTCGAGCAGGTCATTTCCCGAGCCTCCGAATAGTTCATCATTACCTTCTCCGCCTAGCAAATCATCGGTCCCTTCGTAGCCGGCCAACCTGTCGTCGCCGGTACCTCCGATCAGCAAATCCGAACCAGCGTTACCCGCCAGTATGTCGTTTCCGGCACCGCCATCTATACTTTGCGAAGCGCTATCCGATCTATCCTCCCGGGTAAAACTTAGACGATACTGATCGGTTGCGCTGAACTGCGCAGAGCTAATCTTTAACAGCGCGGTACTATCGCTTTCCGGAATATAATCAAAGCGCTGGGAAGCAACATCATACGGCGAGCCGGACGAAGAAAGATTGCTATAAAGCGGCTGTAGGTCGAGCTCATAATGACCATCTTTCGATTTCACCAGACCTTGATACTGCAACTCCGCATTACGCCATCCATGCCGCCAGGTATTGGTCGCATCCAGATTCCAATTGGAAAATACCGCGACGTGTTGCTGATCGATATGCGAATGAAATCCGAAATTGATTTTCGAAATCACAATATCGTTGCCCGCGCCCGCGGAAACGTTATCCCGCCCTGCTCCGGTAAATATCCTATCGTTGCCGTCACCTCCAACAATAAGATCATCACCCGATCCCGCATGGATCCAATCGTCACCCGCGCCACCATACAGCACATCATTGCCGGCCTTGCCGTTCAGATCATCCGCTGATTCTCCACCGGTTAATTTATTGTTGCCACTGTGGTTTTGAGAGCGGATTGGATCACCGTGAACCGACGCGTTCAATCGATCGATAACCGGTGGCTCTGCGGGTGTTACTTGACGTAATAAAATACCCAGCTCACCGTTTGCAAAGTCAAGGACTCTGAGCTTTCCTTGGCCACTGGTGATGGTCAATATTCCACGACCATTGCTGCTGGGGCTAAATATGTATTTTATTTGCCGGTCCGCACTTTGATAATTACCATCAGATTCCAACTGACCGCCGTTCAATACTTTCCGATCCCAAAGTATTGAACCCACTCCATCTATATCCCTAATGCTGTCAACGTCACCCCGCTTGCTGTCGTAGACATAAATGTCGGCGCCCAATCCACCTTCGAGCTCGTCGTTACCGCGTCCGCCGTCCAGCGTATCCCGTCCATCTCCGCCGACCAGACGATCCAAACCGGTACCGCCATCGAGTTTATCGTTACCACGTCCACCCTCGAGATAATCATCGCCACCGTAACCATTGATCGTATCGTTGCCGTTCCCCCCAAACATGCGGTCTTTGCGTTGGGATCCGCGCAATGTCGTATCAATCGCATCTTCGACAAATTGAATGTGCGTGACATCGGCATCGATTGCAGCTGTATGACTGACCCGCTTAAAATTGATTAACTTTGATTCGACATCATCCGCGGGCTCGATGCTTTCCACATTAAGCCCAAAGAATTTTCGGCCATTTCCATAGCGATCAATGATCTGCGGGGCGCTTGCAAAGCTTTTAAGATTTCGCTGGGTCGCATCGTCACCCCCTAGATTACCGTGGTTTGCGAACAACTGGGTCGATAGAAACATCGCGCGGTCGGCCAAATATTCCGGCGAGAAATGATCGACAGACAACGCATTGGCATCGAATAGACCGGCATCCCCTAAAACTGCGATTGGATCCAATTGGGTCAACGCGTAACGATAGGCTAAACCCTCGGGACTATCACCCGAGGCTATATCGATTATTTGGGATGTCGTTTTGCTATCTAATCGTTCTATTGAGTAATGTTTACCATCTATGAATTTTTGTAGTGAATCTATGTTTTTATGAAATGTGTTTCTTAAATTTATATCACCGAATGATCCAGTTTTGTTTACCGATCGCGTATCCAAAACATTTGGGTTAATCATAAGTCGGCGCAACGAATCTAAAACATTCTCTAGCGAATCGTATTCCACCCGACCGTCAATCCCGATCGTAACCGAACTGGCCCGCGTATTTGACGCGGCTGCAAAAATGGCCTCAGTCTCCTCCCGGCTTAGTGTGGGATCGATCGTTTGTAAAAGCTCGGTCATGATCAACGAATCGATGATCAGGATAATACTGTGCGTTGTTCCAAAATCCGCCGGATCCCATTCGGGCTGATCTTCGATATACACGGGTTTTCGGTTGGAAGAACTTACACCCCCGTTGGCGACGACTTCGATATCCGATTGGTTGGCTCTACCGTGTATTTGAAGGATTTTGGCATTAATGGCCGGATCTAGCTTAGGGGCCGTGATGCCCTGGCTTATTTCTAGCGCGTCGATAAAGGCGGATCCGGCCGTGGAATATTTCGATCCGACATAGGCGCCGGCATCCGCCTCTTCATCCGTGTAAATGCTCAACTGCTGGCCCGGGTTTAAATTGATGCGGGCTCTAACATCCAATACATCGGCAGGCAATCCTTTGCTCGGGGGGTTGCCTATCAACTGGCTGCGGTAATCCGCAATCATGTCGGCAATATTACCCACCGAGTTGAAATAATCACCTCGTCCCACGGCGTTAAAGCTATACGTGCGTTTCACCTCCTGCGAATGCAGCTCGGTGAATATTGTCGCCATATGCCCACCCAGCGAATAACCGGTGACATTCAACACCGCGTTATCCGGCAGAGTACCGCTCGACCTTAACCACGCATAATAATCTTCCATACTCGCCAATTGCGCGAACGCGAATCCATGCGAACCGATTCTTCCGTCGGCATAAACTCCGTCTCGGTATCGGTCGCCCCCCTCTTCCGGCAACCGGAATTCGGTACTGCGGAAAGACAATGTATATTCACCAGTCTTCTTGTTCCGCGTCAATGTTGCGGAAAGCCCGGAACTCCGATTCGGCAAATGATCGACGATTTCGAAATTATCCCAATAATAATCGGCTTGAAGATCTGTCATCCGCGTGGAATGCGGTTTTTCTTCGTTCAGAGGAACTCGGTAGTTATTTGCGCCCACCTTAAGTCGGTCCTTAACAGCCTTTTCATCGCCGAAATTAAGTTCGTCAAGATAACTTTCCGCTGAAACTTGCTGCAGCGCGAAATCTAACCATAGGCGGGTTTCAGTCATCGGATAATACTCCCGATTTATTCTCTTTGGGAATCAAAACACTCGCGACGAATTTGAAGATTTCCTCGCCGTACGCCCCCGGAATTTGCGGACAAGCGTGCGCAGCAAGCCACCATACTTTACCGTTAGAACGAATTCCGCTACGCAAGAATCCTCGCCATAACCCGAGTATTTCGTTAGTCGTTAAATCAACGACCGCTAATTCGCCGCCAGCTATACCATTTTCTCTATCGTGGGGACGTTTGATGCCCCGCCAAACATAGCCATAGCGGCTTTTCAATTCTTTCTCAAAAGCCTTTTGCAGCGTTCGGCCCGATTTTCGATTGTATCCAAAATAACGAATATGCTTATCGCCTGGTTGGGGTTTTTCCAGAATGCTGGGATGGGCCTTGCGCAACTCCCAGTCTGGCTTAGAACGTTCAAACAATGAGGTCTCAAAATATTGATAATGATTTGGACCAATAAATGTCCCCGCCGGATCATCGGCTTCACCCTCGGTTTGATGATAAGGGTCCTCAACTATGTAAGGATCCTGTAACGCCCAATCCCCGGCTTCGCGGCGCGGTCTGACTTGGTATACCCCTTCTATATTCTCCACGGTTCGATAGATAAACTTCCCGGCTTCGGCTTCGCACAGATGCTCGAAATAGCGTTCGCTACTCATCCACCAGCGATAACCGCTATCCTCAGGAGTTTTGGGCCATTTGATAGGCGCTACCTCACGATACGGCCAAACCGGATTGTATTCGTTACGCCGCATGCGAAAGTCGTGACATTCGACATCGTTTCGGCTCGTGTGAGATAACCGACACTTATAGTATTTAACTGGATCGTAATTTAACCCAAAATGATCGCGTTTATCGGGATCTAGCGGCGGAAGCAACGCTGCATCAACCCGAACACATTTTTCGAGGTCTATATTGTTCCTCGCACAAGGAATCCCCCCTCCAATATACTGCCCCATCAGTTCGTCTAGCCAACCCTGACTTTTGACGAATGCTATATCTTCTTCGCTGGCGGTAATTTTATGAACCGGTTCTGCAACTTGATGCTCTGGGTCACACGCAGACAAGATAATTAAGAGTAGGAAAATGATCGGGGGGCGAACAGAGCCCGGCGCCGCTATTAGGATCAATCCTTGTAATCGAACGACCCAACCATCACGACAATGCGGTAACGGGCAAAGAACCTGTTGAACTTTCCACATGGATCCACAACCTCAAAGATTTTGAACAGTTAACATGATGCAAAAGTTTCGCTGGTAAAATATTGTTAGCCGGTCGGGTTAACAATTTGTTCATAGCTTTTACAACCGATGATACGTTAACATATTCAGACCCGGTCAACAGTGACTCGGCTCACGAAATCTTAGTCCAGTGAGCGCCGCCGGAATATCCAAACGAATCTTCTAGACTGCGCTCGATAGGCTCGCAAAACTACTGAACACAACACAATATCGGTCACCCACGAAAACAACGCCATTTGAAATTTGCTGTTGCTCAATTATTCCTGAAAAACTGAAGCCTGGATGAAATTGGTTTTTTGGGACAATACGGTTGTTTTATCATTACCCATCAGTGAAATTGACAACCCACGTAGACGTCAGTAAATTTTTAATCGCTAAGACTCAGGGTTTCTACTGCCCCCTCGAATCGATAGGACACCGTTATGCAAAAATCTAAAACTATCCTGGCATTCATAACTTTGCTAATAGTATTGTTCCTCGCTGGCTGTAGTGGGTTAGGAACCGCTACACTCGATGCCCGCGTAATCGCGAAAGCCGCCAATACGAAGACGACAGCCATAGGTGATGTAGTACGCATCAACTGGCGCCGCGATGACGTGGTGGTCAACATTGATGGCTTGTCGTTTCCGCCAGCAGCGGGTCTGGGCTCTTGGGCAGCGTTCCAGCCTAATAGCACGGGCGAGAACGCTCTGCTCATGGGTGATACGGTTGTCTTCCAAGACGAGGTCGATACCGCTATTGACGCCGTTTTCCGGCACGGACTAAACGTCACCGCACTGCACAATCATTTCTTCTACGACGAGCCCAAAGTCTATTTCATGCATATTTCCGGTCGAGGTCCGGCGGCAGAGCTTGCGTCCGGTGTGAAGGCCGTGTGGGATGCCATCAGGCAGGTCCGTGCCGCCAATCCACAGCCTGCCACGCGGTTCGCGGGCCCTATCCCCGAACTAAAGGCCAACATTGATGCAAATCGGATCGAAAGTACAACCGGACTTCACGCCACAATAAAATCCGAGGGTATTGTTAAAATCAGCACAGACCGGACCGGGTCAATGCAAAGCACCAAGATTGGCGGTGCAATGGGTCTGAGCAGTTGGGCCGCCTTTAGCGGCAGCGATGAATTAGCCGTGATGGACGGTGACATCATCATGACCGCTGACGAGGTACCTTCGGTTTTGAAGGCGCTGCGTGACAATGGCGTGCATATCGTTGCGCTCCACAATCACATGCTGGCGGAACAACCCACCTACTACTTCACGCACTTTTGGGGCAAAGGGCCCGCTATCGAGTTGGCGAAGGCGTTCAAAGCGGCACTCGAAAAACAGGCGCAATATAAGAAATAATGAATTAACAGGCAAAACTGTTGCGGCAATGAATGATGTTTTGACTAAAATCAATTCGATTGAATCTTGGCACTCACGTAAAAATAATGGCCACACGTTGAATCAACCAATAGGTGGCTATCGTCCCGATGATATAGGCAGAGGTCAAGTGCACATATCGTATGGGCTTAACCCATAATCGACCCACTACCCAGACAATAGTCAAAACCGCACCGACAAAGAGAAGCTGGCCAATTTCCACACCTACATTAAAGAACAGCAACGCGAGTGGTATCTCGGCGTGTGCCAGCCCGATCTCAGACAATGCACTGGCAAAACCTAGACCGTGGAGTAACCCAAACGTAAAGGCAACAATCCACGGATAATGGAAAGTAATCCCTATTTTCCCTCGTTGAGCGTGTATGATCTCGATGCACAAAAACACGATGGACAGGGCGATTACAGCTTCTACCGGCCGGGAGGGGACATACACAAATCCGAGCGTAGCAAGGCTAAGCGTAATGCTATGCGCAATGGTAAATGCGGTAATCGTTTTGACCAGCATCCACCTGCCGCGGACGATCAGCAATAAGGCCAACACGAACAATAGATGATCGATCCCCAATAAAATGTGCTCGATCCCAAGCTTGGTATAACGCTTGGCAACATCTAGCCATGATCCGGAGCTCGCCTGCAATTCCGCCAATGGAATGCGGATGTTTCCAGATTCGTAGCTAAACAATCGCTTTACCGCAGTGCCATCCGACCAGGTCACGCTCAACATAACCCCATCCCGCCGCCACGGCAGGTCTATGATGTCTTTCGCAGTCAATTTTTGTTCGCAGGAAAATTCGAACTTCAGCTGCCCTGGATGGCGAATCCCCCTGGGAATTCCAACAGGTTGACATTGTTTCGGTAAAACGGGTGAACTAAAAAGAGCATTCATGGACCTACCCGCCTGCACGGTCAGCTGGTAAATATTATTGTCCTGTTCGACTAGGCTCGCTTGGGACACGCCGATATCATGCGCAATTACCGGATCGAAGGTCATCCACAGTAACAGCGTTAACAACAGCGATTTCAATGTTTCAAGCCGCCGCCTTCAACAATGATTTGATAATCTGCTCGCAACCGACGGATTTCCTCGTCGACAACTCTGCGCGATTGCGCAACCGTCCAATCACCGGCAATATAGGACTTGACCTGATCAAACCCGGCTCGCGATTGAGGTAACCGTTGCGTAATACGGACAAAATGGACTCCGTAGATGGACTCTATCGGACCATGCCATTGGTTATCTTTTATCGCGACTATCATCTTTGCAGTTTCCGGACCGAGCAGAGTCGATAGCTCTTTGTTAGTGTATTCAGACAGTGATCGCCCAAATTTTACCGACATCTCACCCACACTATTAGGATCTAATCCCTCTTGTAGTTGCTTGAGCAGGTTGTCCGGGACATGCGACGTAGACGGAAAAAAAACCTGATTCAAAGACAAGCTTGCGGAACGTGTATATCTATCACGATTTTGCTCGAAGTACTGGACCAGATCTTCTTCGGTCGGCTCTCTGACCTCACCTCTCAGAAGACCCTTCATTTTGCGGATCAGATTCCGACGCATGCGCGAATCATGCTGGTCGAGCCCACGTTCGTAGGCTTCGTTATACAAAATCTCATCTTCGATAAAAGATTCAACCGCGTGATTTTTTTCTTCCTCGCTAAGTTCGCGAAGCAGCAAATCTTCGCGTTGTCTAATCAAATAATCAACGGTCTGCTTCTCCACTATGATCGTCTCTTTCTGTGCAGACGACCAAATTGCATCGGCAGCGAAAATGAGTCCAGCCAATACCAAAAAATGCAGTAGCGGCTCTTTTAAAACTGTGCTCCAGGTCAAAACACGGAAATTTGTTTGTTGGATCCCATCCAACAGGTTGATTTCAATTATCCTCCTGGATGAGATGCAAGTGGGTTCAAAAGACGTATCATTTTTTGTTTATCTATACAGTTCAATTTATCCCTATAGAATCAATTCTATACTGATGATTTCGAAGTATTCATATACCGCTAGGGTTTATGCATTCCTGGTGACCAAGCCTTCACCTAGTCTCGCCCGTCGTCTGTCGTTATAGGGTGTAAGTAGTGTTCGTCGGCAATGCCTTTCTTGCGCATGGCCACACCGGTTAGGCACTCTCGAAGTAAACGATTTGCAATAAGACCCGTAACGTAGCCCGGGTCCCGGTCCGGCGCGTATTCGACGAGATCGAAACCCACCATGTTTGTCTCCGCACGCAGTCGGCGAACCAGCGGAAAGACTTCGCGGGGATTCAGACCGCCCGGTTCAGGCGTACCGGTGCCGGGGGCGAAGCCCGGATCAATCGTGTCAATGTCGAAGGATACGTACATGTATTTCGGCCCGTCCTTTGCTTCTTCTATAACGTCTTCCATCACCGCGTCCCAACCGCGCTTCTCGACCTCTGCCATCGGGTGATAACGGAATTCCTCCTTGCGCATCCACTCGAAGGTTTCAAGATCGGGGTAGTAGCCACGCAGGGCGACCTGAATGTAGTTCTTGCCCGGAACATGGCCTTCCTTAATCAACCGCTTGACCCAACCACCGTGGTTGATCAGATGCCCCATATAAAGCGTCCCATCATAGTGTGCATCAAAGTGGACGACGCCAACATTTCCCTTACCGTAGACATCGGCCATTGCCGCAAGATTCGGATACGATAGCGAATGATCACCACCGACAATGAACGGAATCACGTGTCGGCCGTCGGAGCGCTTCGTACCGGCGACTTCAGCAACGATCTTGCGGACCTCATGCACCGTGCGCTCCGTGCTCAATGGGTCGGTCGGCGCATCTCCGTAGTCCACCACCGTAAGTTCTTCGAACGGATTGATCATGGTTCCCATATGCGGCATCGAGTACGCACCCCAGGTGCCATACACATCACCATTGGCGCGGAGATCATTCGGCGCTCGTGAAGCACCCCGAGTGCCCACTCCCATGTCGTTGTGTGCCGAAATTATAGCCACGTCTACATTGCCCGCGCTCAAATCCTGCGGCAACAACGCGACTGGCAAACGAAAAAACGTTGGGATACCCTGCCACGCCATGCCCCCGGGATACCGCTGGATGTTGATGGGGCCGGGCTCGCGTCCCTTCGACAGATCCTCACGCCGCTTTTTCCACATGTCGTAGGTGGGATCTTTGAGATTCAGCGGTATCACCGGTTTTGTACCCTTGGGCGCGGGCGCCGCTTCATTCCCCTCGGGCGTATCGTCAAAGAATCCAAAGACGAGAATCGGGACCGAAACCAGAATCGCGCCAACAAGCGAAAAGATTGATTTCATTATGAATCCTCCTTGTAGTTTTTCGCACCACACGGTGCTTGATTATTGTTTTCAGCGGGAATCAGATTTAAGACTAATCCAACCGAAGTGTTGAGCGTATATTTACAAATCTCTATTTAGAACCCAGTTCCTATTCCAACACCAAAGGTAATATTTGTTTTGGATTCACCGAGAAAGTCAGCGTACACTGCGGGCGCCAACGTAACCGGCCCCGTGTGAAATTCCCAGGCCGCACCGACGCCATAAACAAAATTGACTTCTGCTGCATGGTTATCCCGGTCTTCGATCTCAAACCCTGGCCCAGTCATCAACTTTAATCCCGCCCCACTAAAAGGTCGAAAAGTCACGCCCGCGGCAAACAGTGCGGTACGTTCATGAGAACCAATCGTGAAATCGGCTAGGGCTTCAAGCCCAAACATTTCAGTGATACGACGCTCGTAAGCAACACCCAACGCGAGGGAGGTTTCATTCGATTTGCTGACTGGCGCCATGCCTCCGACAAATATCGCCGCATGGTTTTTGTGCCACTGGTGTTCCAGCTCTGGACCATTTTGATCTGATGATTCAAAGGCTATACAGTTGGAGATAGGGGTTACAAACAACATTAGGAATACGATTATAAATACCGCAAGTTCGTTGCCGTACCGTCCCTCTGAAGGGGTACTTTTAAAAGTACGTTTCACACTTAGACTCCCTAAATGTTTCTACCAACTAATAATATTAGCGGTCGGCCCTACCACCTATGGATGACCAATACCAATTCGGCTAACCGTAATGAAATCCGTAGAATCATAATGGACGACCAAGTAATTACCGGCCATCCCCGCTTAATCGGAATCAAACCGCGCCGAATTCCTAATTGATTTTCGAAATAGTATCATTAGTTATAGTCAGCAAAGTATCCGAATTACGAAAGAATATTTCGAATCTCAAACGGTAGGAGCTGGAGGCATGCCCGACATCATCGAAACTTCTAAATTTCATGATATGGATCAATACATGGAAACTGCCGCTCAGTTCATGGATGTAAAAAGTATCCAGTTGCAGTCGGGGAGCCTGTACTTAGAGAATCAGGTATTACAGTTGAATGGCATCACGGTTACTCATTTTTCAAGCAACCTGCGCTTGTTTCAATCCTTATCGATACCCTCGAGACAGGTTATGTTTGTGTTGACGTCACCAAAGATCAGCGGCTGTAAATGGTGTGGTGTCGACGTGCCAGGCAACTCACTGGCAATATTGCACCCTAACCGAGAACATGAGGCATCGCTTCCACCCGACTGGGATAGTGTTGAATTCCTGATTGACGATAAGACGATAGTAGACGAGCGTTTATTCTCCGAATCCATGTGGCGACAAACATTGCAGCCGCAGCAAGCGCTTTTTGCTAGGTGTTCCAGGCCCATTCGGTTATTGCGTCAAAAATTGCTGCACAATTTTCAAAACCCTGAACGACTGCGCAATTTACAAAGCAGCAAAGATGCTCAATTCGCATTAAGAAACAAAATTATCTATACATTACGCATGGCTCTGTTGGACATAGAAAACGATGGTCGATATAAGCCATTTAGCCAAAGTCGTCGTCACAAAACATTCTCCAGAGCTTTGGCATTTATAGAAACCAATTTAGAGCATACGCATTCGATCCAATATATTTGTGATCAGATAGGCACAACACCCCGCACCCTGCAACTGACCTTCCAGGAATTATGCGGTGTCACGCCGTCTCAGTTTATTTTGAGCCGTAAATTACACGCTATTCAACAAGACATTTTTTGCGCACAAGCCGCCGCAATTCCGATATGCCGAAAAGCAGAAAAATACGGGATGCAACACCCGGGGCATTTTAGCCAGCAATACAAACGAATATTTAGAGAATCACCTCGAGCCACGGTAAAACGAAGAATTAGAAACTAACCCGTAGGACTCATCGGTAATTTCGGAATCAGATTAAAATAACGGTTGGCGGGTTACAAAATAAACAAGCGCGTCGGCGACCAGCGCCACCCCCACTAGGGCGAGTATGATGGGCATAATAGCGCTACTCAGACGGTCCAATAAACCGTTAAATTTTTCTAATAGCGGTCGACTGCGAGCTCCCAGGCCCGCGACCAATATCGGCACCATACAAAAGGGCAATGCATACAGTAGATTGTACCCCATCAAAATGTAAAGTGATTGAAAGATAGACAGGTCCGCTTTGAGTATCTGGCTGATCGCCGCAAAGTAAGGCACAGCAAAGGGTATACCGACAAAATTGATCACGATACCAAAGCCAAACGCCAACCCAAGTGTAAGCTTGGCCAAATTTTGCTCAGGCGCCTTTTTCTCCGCCGATCGACTTTTGACGGCAATTACAAGTAATGCGAGGCCAATAAGTAACTCGATGAAGAAATCAATTTGTTTGGGATTGGCAAGACGCTCGGAAATACTTTCCAAGCCGTATGACAACACGATTCCTGCAGCAAAGTAAGCCACCGTATGCCCTATCAGTGCGGCGCTGCTATATAACACAGGCCGGTCGCTGCCAGCGGCGTAAACTAGAAATCCAAACAAGACAGGGTTAAGAACATCCGCCAAAAGTATCGGGATCAACGCATTCCAAATATCGGGCATTGGTATTGGCTCCATTTGCAAGGCAACTATTGCGGTGGATAAGGTACCACATTCCTAAACCATCAATTTAACTTTGCTGCAAAACAATAATTATCCACAGTAGCTTCCGACTACGGATATAGACGAATTTCAATGTACAATCGAATGATTAGTTACTAAGACTCGCAGGTTTAGGTATTAGTCAACGGGCTTAAGGAAACTCTGAACAAGTTCGCCCATGACTTTTCAGAGCACGCATCTAGCAAATCTAGATTTGTTAGAATCTCGAAAAATCAATCACCTAATAGTAATCGATTTTGGCGGCACTTCCCTGTACCGTAGGAAGACTTGACTTAATCAAACCTTCCTTATTGAAATCTAGAGAGACACGTATGAAAAAAATATTCAATTTTTTTGGCTCTAAATTTGTCGGGGGATTTCTGATCGCGCTGCCAATATTGTTGACCTATCTTTTGCTGGGCCAGATGTTTGAAGGCATGCTGGTTCTAACAACTCCGATTGTCGATATTTTGCCAGTGGAATTGTTTTCCGACAAGTGGCTACATCGCTTGACTGCAGCGGTTCTTCTGATCGCAATCTGCCTGTTTATCGGATTGGTTATGGCAACCGCAATTGGCAAAGCCATTGGCCATTGGATCGAAAACCGATTTCTAAACGCTTTCCCTCCCTACAATATTATCCGCAACCTATCGCAAAGTTTATCCAATACGAATACGTCGGCCCACCTAAAACCCGCGTTAATTATCGAATCAGAAAATAAGAAAACCATTGGTTTTATAGTTGAGGAACATGTTAATGGGGATTTTACCGTTTTTGTGCCGCTGGCGCCTACCGCGACCGTGGGTACATTGCTCATCGTTGGCCCTTCCATCGTCCGGAAATTAGACTGTCCGATGAAAGATGCAATTGGCTGCGTGATGAATTGGGGGAGTGGCGCCGAAGGCATGATCAATAGAACTACGGCTCATAATAGCTACACTCACGACGCCCCGGCTCAGCTACGAAATAACACGAATTAACAGCAGAAAAATTTAGGTCCACCGGACAATCAATTGGTCCTACCTAATGATAACGTGACATAGCCCTTCATTAACTACAAGCGTCGTTGAAGTCAATATTTGCGCATACAAGATTAACCGTCGAATCCATTCGAGTCACCGTCCGACGACGTAGGAATCGGTCTGGATTTATACCATCGCAGCCATAATCTATCGCATTGCTCGTGGAAATTTTATATCGGTTCAGCAATCGCCTATCCTATTGATGAAAATCTATTGATCCTGTAAATTGCATCAATACGGTGCTATTCAGCAAATCTAGTTCCTTAGGCTCCGGACGCCCAGTTTTTACGGATGGATAGTGGAATGAATGATAATAATACCGATAACGCACACGATTCGGATTTGACGATTTCATTGGTGCGAGACGATACCGTCTTCGCTTTGCAAAGACGCGTTGGACTGATCCCTGAAAACGGATTCGGCATATTACGCCGGGCATTATTCTGGTCTATGCTGGCGTGGCTACCCATCACCGCTTGGGCATTTGTCGCAAACCGGATTATGCCCGGCGCCGTTGCGGAGCCATTGTTGACTCATTTCGGGGTGCATATCCGTTTCCTGGTGGCAATTCCGCTGTTTATTTTGGCCGAGCCCATGACCCATATGATCATGGCACGTTATCTACCACAATTTGTTCGCAGCGGGGTCATTCCTCAAGATCAAATTCCGGCCTTCCGAGCAGTACTGGCAGATATAATACGCCTTAGAAATTCTTCTCTGCCCTGGGTCGCGATTGCTATTATCGCGGCGAGTTGGACATTTGCCGGTGCAGTTGCCGACCCCAGCCATGAACTGATCTGGGCCGTTGATCATCATGACCGGCCTGCGGACACTGAACTGGGATTCGGCGGTTGGTGGTATATCTTTGTCGGCCGCCCGTTGTTCTTGATGTTTTTTTTCGGCTGGCTGTGGCGTATAGTTTTGGTCGGGCTAATGTTCAAACGCATATCCAAACTCCAGTTATCTATCGTTCCCACACACCCGGATCGTGCCGGTGGCCTGGGATTCCTGGATGAAATCCCGGTCGCTTTCAGTCTGGTGGCCTTGGCAATCGCATCGGTCATCGCTTCCAGTTGGGGGCATGAAGTCGCTTATCATTCGGTCAATGTGCTTTCGTTAAAAGCACCAATGATTTTTGCGGCTCTGATTCTATTGTTAATCTTTCTGGCTCCGTTTTTGGCATTTGCTCCCGTCTTGGCAAAAGCCAGAAAACAAGGGATTCTCGATTATGGCGCTATCGTCAGTCGGCATGGAGATTTGGTGCGCCGTCGCTGGGTTCTGGAAGAAAAATTGGATGATGATTCGATGTTGGATGCACCGGAACTGGGTTGTATTGCAGATGCCGGCGTGTTGTACGATAACGCCAAAGCCATGCGCGGAGTTCCGTTGGGAAAAACTGCGGTAATGTCAATCTTGGTTCCAATTTTGATCCCCTTCATCTGTGTATTGGTCATACAAATTCCGTTCAAAACCATACTGAGTCAATTGCTTGGTGCCTTGATCTGACTCTGTTTACCATTGCATCTTATCTCAAGATACAAAGATGTTAGCGCAGCATAGACCGCGGCACACATATCGTCGCGCTGCTCAATCACATGCTGACAGAACACAGCCCACTACAATTCGCTTCTTGGGACAAAAGGTCCAGCTATCGAATTGACAAAAGTATTCAAGCCGATGCTCGAAAAACAGGTGCAAACGAAGAAATAATAAACTAACAGGCGAGCTGGTCTCAGAATGCCTCAATATCCAATATGAGGTCCCCCAGTGCGTGAAAGGCTAAGCTTGGGGATCGATCCAATTTCAATGTATTTTTAAAGCTAATCTGTCCCTGACTAATTACCAAGAACTTGACATATCCGTTGAGCCTCTGTTTGCTCCACGCCTTAAGTCAAACGCTGCCGAGATCTGAGCGACAGCGTTATTTAGAAGACAGGACTTTACTACTGTATATGCTCGCTATTCTGGCCACTCTGGAGCCAAAGCCCCACGAAAAAATGCTTTGACCAGTCTAGTTCGACAAACTGATACGCTGTGGCTCCCGTTTGAAAGCGAGATGGTTGGGTCGTCTCACACAATTTGAGCTACGGCGCGTCTTCCACCAATTCCAATAATTCCGCAATACGGGTCACCCCTTGCAGCAAAATTCCGCCGACGCCCAGCGCAAACCAAACTCCGATTACGAACCCCCAATGAATCGGTGCTGCAAAGAATTCTTCACGGAACCAAAACGTATGCCCCCATTCGTTAAAACCTACGCTGACCAGAATCATGAACGGTCCAACAACAGCGAGCGTTAATGGCAAAGAAATACCCTCTGCGTACATCGGCAACCGAGTTCGTGCATACAACCAAGCGCAACCGCCCAAAATCACGTACAGCGGAAAATTGAAATAAAACTCAATAATGTGATTGGCGGTAAATGGGGTGTCTCGTACGACCACTTGATGCCATGAATTGTCCTGCTCCGCGAAATAACTGCCCGCCCAATAAACCGCGAAGGTATAAATGCTGATCCACATGGTCAGCGTGAAATAACGGCGAATTTCTTCTTTGGGCGTAATTTGGTCCAAGTGCCTATCACGTGTGTGCCATAGATAACCCCAAAAGCCTATTGCCACCGCTGCAATGACGACCAATTCAATATAAAGCAGGCGCATCCAGTAAATTTCAAATTCTGGTAGCGTGGAATCCATCCCGGCAGATACTCCATAAGCGCCTTGGTATAGCCTGAAACCGATATACATACAGGTCAACAGGACAAAAGCACTCAGGTATTTGTACAAATCTCGGAGGTACCAAGGCAGGAACTGCGTTTTTTCAGTTTTTTCTGTGTTGTGTTCAATGTTTGTTGCGACCATCTTTAATACTCCTTTGAAACAAATTTAGATGAATACTCACCTAGAATGCTAGTCAACCCGATTATGCTGGATCCGCTGTGACGTCAATATATTTGCTCGACTACTCAGCTATTCGCATCACCAAACTTCGGAATCACTGGTGCAGATAGGCTAACAATCTGGCGCCGACCCTCTGCATCGTACAGAAACAGTAAGCCGCCCATTCTACTATCCGCATCGCGGATTAATCCGTCCAATTTTTCTGTTTCCCACGCCGCATCGCTGGCTTCGATACTCAGTGTTTTTCGTTCTCCAGGAGCTATGGGGCTATTATCGTCAATCAACAAGCCAGTTTTTACGGCCAATTCATCGGTCGATAGCTGGTCAGCGGCCGCAACATTCGGATTGATGAACCTTACATTAGCAATCGATAACTCTCCAATCTCCAGTGGTGTATCTGTCAGATTCTCAACATCGACGTTGAGAACCATACGCCGCTCTGGAATTTGATACACGACTTTATTGACTCGAACGTCAACATCGCCATCGTTAACGACGGTGGGCAAAGGTCTAATCTGATCGCGAGCTGCCTGTAACGGTATCGCGTTAGGATGTTTCCCCTGATAATAGGCATTTGCTCCAATCACCACGACCACTACAGCAACCAAAATAACTTTCCCCAGGGTTCGATCGGTCTGCGTGACCAATTCCGCTTCCTGGCCATTTTCTAACATCTTATAGCGCTGTATAAACAAAGGACGCCGCGCCCACCAAAGCAACCAAGCCGTACCTGCCAAAATCCATAGCGCATGCCAAAAAATAGCATTGCTCAAACCGTAGCTTTCCATATCAATGAAATCACCGCTAAGTAGCTGTATATCATTACTAAAATCACCCGCATCTCCGGAAACCTCTACCCAGGATCCAGGTCCGACCACCACGCCCGCATCTCGTAAATTAAAAAATGGATGAATATGGTATCTGCCCGGTTCACGCGCCTTTAGAACCGTTTTAAACGTATAGTCCCCACCCTCTTTCAGTTCGATAGAATTCATTGTGGGCTGATCATTTATGTACCGTTCTGTTCGCACGAATACCGGTCCTGGGGCTGCGACATTTAAATATGTGGCCTCTGGTTTGGGAACATTGATTGGCCAATCCTCGGCAACATGGAATTTACCGGTGATTTCAACCTCATCATTCACGCCCATGTCTTTTTTCGACCAATTAACATCGTACCACTGGATGGTGCGCATGCGAATAAATGGTTCCAGAGCTTTCTCACCATGAGCGAAAGCAACCGACGGGTAAAGCGTAACGAAAACTATCAACCCCAACAAAAGGGCAAAAATTTGCTTGATTCTATTAGCCATTAACCCATCCTCCCTCAAACCCGTTTCACAAAGCGGGTTGTGGCAAATAATTTACCGATATACCACCACAGCGCGTACATAAGCGTACACAACAACGCTGAACTAAAGGCACTCAGCGGTGCAGCCATTTGACCATAGGTCCGAAGCGTCCCACGCTCTATAATTCGCAAATATTCTGGCATGCCGGTACGCAAATATTGGAAGCCAAACAAATCCGCAACGGTCAGTTGCGCACCGTTATATTCCAATGGTTCGTGGAACATCGCGAAAATCGGCCAATTACCGGGGTAAAACAATAATGCGAACGCAGATCCGCCAAAAATCGCGGTAATCGTTAGGCTATTGCTCAACATCAACACCACATCGAGCACTAACGCACTCGGCAACATCGTTGCAGGCAATACCATATTGACAGGAAAGAAATTCCAATAATGATAAGCAAAAATGCGGGCCACCCACGTTCCAATCAATAGCGCTGCGACACAAAGCGTCGCGCCTATCGGAAGTCTGAATCGTTCCCATAATACCGCTTGAACCGCGGCGGGAAACGTAATCATCATTAGCGGCGTCACGAGCGGCCACCACTGTCGATCCTTCCAATCCTGCCAGAAATCCCAATCTCCAACCGTCAATGCAACATGTAAATGAAAAGACCCGATGAAAAGAAAAAGAGCCAAAACCAAGATCAAATAATCGTAAGCGCGGCATAGTCTCGCTTTTTCACCAGTATACGGTTGCCCGGATAACTTAGTACTGCTGGAAACCATAAGAATACTCCCAAGGAAAATATTTTTACTGTATAAAGTGGTAATGCTCGATTTTATCCGTGAATTTAAGTATTTGTGAAATGTTAATAATTCATTCGAATATTTATTAGATCGATGACCCCGGCAGTTACACAAAGTTATGATAACCAGAACCTGTGTTTCGATCAGCATCCCAAATATTCGTATTAGGGATTCATCGAAGCAGACAATTTTCATCCGATGACAAAACTTAGAAACGTTGACTTGAACCTTCTGGTTGCATTCGAGCTGCTAATGCGCGAGCGCAGCGTATCCCGAGCGGCGGAAAAAATGTCTATCACCCAGTCCGCGATGAGCCACGTTTTGCAGCGTCTACGCGAACAATTAGACGATCCGGTCTTGGTAAAAACGACACGCGGTATGGAGCCTACAGAACGGGCACGTTCATTGGTTGGACCGGTCTCTAAGATATTGCGAGAAATTGAGCGTCTTACCGACCCTCCTACAAGCTTCGACCCTTCGGTAAGTCAGCAAAGATTTGTTCTGGCAGCGACGGATTACCTGGAATTTTTGGTGTTACCACCATTGATCGAACGCTTAGTACAATCGGCACCCGGGGTGGATATTCATGTACAACGCACCGAATCAGAATTTCCAATCGAGCGTTTGGAGAACAATTCCGTAGATATGGTACTGGGGTTCGAAGTGATGTTGTCGGCACCCGCTACTTTCCACCGGTTAAAATTATTCGATGATCGAATAGCGTGCGTGGTACGAATGGATCATCCTCTAGCAAACGAGAATGAATTTACGCTGGAAAAATACCTGGCGGCCAATCATATGCTCATTTCCAGGACCGGTACGAATACCGGATTGATTGACGACTGGCTGGCTAAACGTCAGCTCGAACGGCGCATTGGATTAATCGTTCCACATTTTCTTTCAGCGCCGCTCATTGTCGCGCAGACAGACATGGTATTGTCCCTGCCATTAAGGATCGGACAAAGATTTACCCATCTGGCGCCGCTTAAAATCTTACCGATTCCGTTCGAACTTCCGACTTTCAACCTGGTTATGATTTGGCACCCGCTGCGAGAGAAAGAACCCGGGCATCTTTGGCTGCGGGAACAAATTAATCAAGTTTGCCGACTATTCGACTCTACCCCGGAACAAACAGTAATCGCGCTATAACTCATTCAGATTCAGGGGGCGCATTCGTACCAAATAGTACGGCGGCTTTGATCGTTTTTCGCCCGCGTTCAACGGCGCAGACAAATGTAATTGGTTAACCACCGCATACACCCAACCGTCAGGACCGACCGCGAGCGAATCCACCCATGACAATTTCGGCGATTGCGCGAGCTGTATGTATTTTTTATTCGGCGTCACCACGCCAATCGCGTTGGATTCCAATTGCCCCAAATAAATATTGTTTTCATGATCCATCGCAATACCGTCAGAGATGGGTTTCTCGCTATATTTTTCAACCTTGTTCGCTAAACTTTGAGCGTCGTGGGTCATGTCAGCAAGATCCACGGCGGGTATTCGGAATAAGCTTTGCCCGTGCATAGCGCCAAAATAGACCCATTCGTTAGTTGAATCTTCGGCGATCGGATTGACCCCAATATGCGGCTGGATTATTTTGCCGTCTGGACCGCTCATCCGCAACGGCCGGCCATCGATAAGCAAGTCTAAATTCTCCGGAATGACTGAACGTTCGCCTTCGAGAACCCGTTGGGTCAGACCGGTTTCCAAATCGACAACTATCAACGCGGCATTATCTCCCCCGGCTGGATCACTAATAAAAATCCGGTTGCGCGTTTTGTCGACGGCCAAATCATTGACAAACGCATTTGCCGGAGCACTAGGCGGCGTGAAATAAATGACCCGATGGAGCCTATTTTTTCGGGTGTCCCAAGCGACCAATTTGGGTGCCACTTCGCTACGCAAACCATTATCCAACATCCAAACAATACCATCGTTATCGGCTTGGATACCCAACACCGAATCTAGACGTAATTTTCCTGTATCATTTCGTTGGTTCAAATCTGAATTGGGAAACGGGACAATGGAATGATCGGGTAGCACCTCCACGACCGAATAACGCGGTTCATAGAACTGATGCAAACTCATGAATATTCGACCATCCCGAGCGACTGCAATATTACCCGGCGCTTCAGTAAATTCCGCGACGATTTCAAAAGTATCGGATGCAACGCTCAAACCAGCGACCAAAGATATCCAAAGCCAAAATAAACCTGCCAAAACCCACTTCATAACGTATACGCTCCGCAATCTGTACTAATAGGCGATAAATTACACGGACTCCGTCCGGCCGCCAAATGTCGAATATTCATAACGTCATTTATGTGATTGATTGCCACCGGCCATCTTGATATAGACTTTTAGGATTTGCCCACAGAAGGCGCAACGTTATACTAACAGACAGAATCGTCCTATCGATTGGTTACCGAGGCATAAAGTTGTGCCAGACTTTATGCGTATCGGCGGAGTCACTGGTTGGATGCGGGCAGCGGCGATTGCCGGTGCGCAGGGCGTACCTATATCGACGCATTTATACCCGGAAGTGGCCACGCACGGCGTAACGTGGTGATCGGTCTAAAGACCCGGTTCATTCTGGAATTTTTCACTGTAGATAGACACCGGTTCATAAGGTTCAAATCTCCATATTCTCCAACATAAAGTCTTTTATCACTCCGATAAATGCATCAGCATATTTTTCGAGCTTTCGTTCACCTACACCTGATAATGTGTGCATGTCATCCCTGGTTTGCGGTTTATAGTCAACCATTTCCACCAACGTTGTATCATGAAAAATAACGTAAGGCGGTACGCCTTGCTGGTCCGCCAGCTTGCGCCGGTGCGCGCGCAAAACCTCCCACAGTTTGCGGTCCAAGGGTTCACTAAAACTACTGTGTTCCCGAACCCGTTTTTTCTCTGCTCTGCGCGGATCTTTTCTGAGTCGTAGACGTATCTCTCCACGCAAAACTGGGCGACTCGCCTGGGTTAAGCGTAATGCACCAAAGCGCTCAAAATCGATATCCATATATCCCTGCACTATCAACTGTCGAAACAGTGATCGCCATTGCGTCGTCGATAAATCATGTCCGATCCCAAAAGTCGACTGTTTGTCGTGTCGATATTGTCGAATCCTTGTATCGTCCTTTCCGACCAAAACATCGATCAAATAATTCACGCCAAAGCGCTGACCGGTACGGTAAACACAAGACAGGGCCATTTGTGCCGCTTCGGTACCATCCCAGGTTTCTGCAGGTTCTACACAATTGTCGCAGGCACCGCATGAATCAGGTAGCTGATCACCAAAATAACGTAACAGCGCTTTGCGGCGACAATCGATAATTTCACAAAGCCCGAGCATGGCTTCCAATTTGTGCCTTTCTATACGTTTCCTGCTTTCGTCGGCTTCCGAGCCATCGACCATTTGCCTAAGCGTTATGACGTCCTGGATACCGTAAACCATCCAGGCATCCGCAGGGAGACCGTCGCGCCCGGCCCGCCCGGTTTCCTGATAATAAGCTTCAAGGCTTTTTGGCAAATCCATATGCGCAACAAATCGAACGTTGGATTTATCTATACCCATCCCAAACGCGATAGTCGCGACGATGACAACCGCGTCTTCCATCAGAAACCGGTGCTGATGCCGGCGGCGGGTTTCGCCATCCAGGCCGGCATGATACGGCAAAGCGGAAATCCCCCGGACCTGCAACCAATCCGCTAAAGTATCCACCTTTTTTCGCGACAGGCAATAAACGATTCCCGCCTCATCGGCGTGCTTGCTGCGTATAAAGGATAATAATTGGTCTTTGGCCTTTTTTTTGGGGGTAATCTGATAATAAATATTGGGTCGATCAAAACCACTGACAAATTTTTCCGCGTTCTCGAGGCCCAGACGGCTTATGATTTCCCCGCGGGTTGCATCATCGGCGGTCGCGGTCAATGCAACGCGGGGAATTTCCGGGAAGCGCTGGTGCAACACTGACAATTGCATGTAATCCTGGCGAAAATCGTGCCCCCATTGAGAAACACAATGGGCTTCGTCGATGGCGAATAATGCGATTTCGCAGCCATTCAACAAATGCAGACTCCGTTCTGTCATCAAACGTTCCGGCGCGATATAAACCAAATCCAATGCATTATTGGCCAGATCCGTCTCGATCTCACGTATTTCGTCTGGCATCAAACTTGAGTTTAAAAATGCCGCGCGTATACCATTCTGTTGCAACGCATTGACTTGATCCTGCATGAGTGCGATTAATGGCGAAATAACAATTCCGACGCCTCGTCGTACCAGCGCTGGAATTTGGTAACATAGCGATTTACCGCCGCCGGTAGGCATCAAGACTAATGCGTCCTTACCGGCTACTATTGCATCGATAACAGCAGCCTGTTGGCCCCTAAATTTTTGAAACCCAAATACCTTTTCAAGCAATACCAGAGGTTCCTGACTTTCTAACAATTGATTCTCCCGGGGCTTGACCCGTTCCTAACGATTACCATTAATCCAATGCAGCCATTATAGGAACAGTTGCCAAATTGCCAATCAATTTTAAACAAAGCTAAGCTACCTTTATCCAAGATATCCATCGCTGCCAATAACTGACGGCCTTATCGGCCTTTTAATTTGATAATTAACGCAGCAAAAGTATTCACGTTAAACTAGTAATTCTCGATTGTTTCACTAAACTAGCGCCCTATTTTAACGGCAAGGGTAAATTATTGTGGTGGATTTCGTTCCCGGTCAACGCTGGATTAACGACGCAGAATCTCAACTAGGATTGGGTACCGTTCTAGGTAGCGATCACCGTACCGTAACTCTGGTTTTTTTGGCGACCGGCGATACTCGCACTTACTCCAAGCAATCAGCTCAATTAACCCGGGTTAAATTTTCCGTTGGCGACACAATTAAGAACCAGGACGGTCTTAAATTAACCATTGAGGACTGGCTACAAAATGACGGATTGCTCACCTATATCGGCCTGAACGAAGACGGAGAATCAATCGAATTACAAGAATCACAATTGGATAATTTCATCCAGTTGACCGGGCCGATACAACGTCTATTCAACGGTCAGGTTGACCCAGACAAGTGGTTCGAACTTCGTTATCAGACCCATCTATTTCAACACCAACTATGGCAATCTGAATTGCGAGGGTTGAATGGTTGCCGCACCAGCCTGATTCCTCATCAACTTTATATCGCCCACGAAGTGGGTAACCGTTATGCGCCACGCGTGCTTCTGGCCGATGAGGTGGGACTTGGAAAAACCATAGAAGCCGGCTTGATCATCCACTTTCAATTAATTACAGAGCGCGCACAACGGGTATTGATTACAGTACCGCAAAGCCTAGTCAATCAATGGTTCGTCGAAATGTTGCGCCGTTTTAATTTGCATTTCAGCATATTCGATGAATCTCGATGCACCGCGATCGAAGAAAGTAGCGGTCACGACAACCCATTCCTTTCGGAACAACTTGTTTTGTGTAGCCTGGACTTCCTGACGGCAAATCCCAATCGAATAGAGCAAGCGCTAGACGCCACTTGGAGTCTAGCAGTAGTCGATGAAGCGCATCATTTGGAATGGTCGCCTCACGGTTGCAACTCCGAATACCTTATCGTTGAACAACTCGCGGCAATAACCAATGGATTACTGCTGATTACCGCAACCCCCGAACAGTTGGGAAAAGATGGTCATTTTGCCCGCCTACGGCTTTTGGATCCGATGCGATTTAACAATTTCGACGCATTCATTAATGAAGAAAGGGCTTACAAACCGGTCGCCGATGCAATAAGCGCGTTGTTATCCGATCGACCACTCGATGCGGAGAGCCAAAAATTGCTGGCCAATTCTATTAAAGAAGGCGACAACCAATCTTTACTCGACATCTTGGCCCAGACGGACCACAAGCAGATTGATTTTCAGGAAGCCAGGCAGGAATTGATAGATCATTTGTTGGATCGGCACGGAACCGGACGAGTATTATTTCGCAACACTAGGGCGACAATCAAAGGCTTTCCGCAAAGAAGGGTGACCGGCTATGCAATGCAGTGCCCAATTGAATACACAACTATCTCCAACAACGAAAAACGGGAGCCGGAGATTTTAATATCACCTGAAATAATCTATCAATCGCAGACACCGCAAGATTCCGCAAGATGGACAGATATTGACCCAAGAATTGTTTGGCTGAAGGACAAACTACACCAGTTTAGACCAAGCAAAGTTCTTCTGATAGCTATCAACGCCAATACAGTGGTAGATCTTGCGGAAACTCTAAAGACGAAATGGGGTATAAATGCCGCTGTTTTCCACGAACAAATGAGTATCGTGGAGCGGGATCGAGCAGCGGCATACTTTGCTAATTTGGAAACCGGCTGCCAAATATTGATTTGCTCGGAAATTGGAAGCGAAGGACGCAATTTTCAGTTTGCCCACCACCTGATTTTATTCGATTTACCACTCAATCCAGACTTGTTACAACAACGCATAGGTCGTCTGGATCGGATTGGACAAACGGATACCGTGCAGGTACATGTTCCGTATCTTGAACCCGGAGCACAAACCATTTTATTTCATTGGTACCACCTGGGTCTGAATGCGTTCGAAAAGCACTGCGCGGCGGGGCAAACTGTTTTTACTGAGGTCGAAAACGAATTGCGGAAAGCCATTAGCGGCGACTACGAAACATTGAACGAATTGATCGATACAACCCAGCAATTCCATCACCGCATGAATCAAGCATTGCAAAATGGCCGCGACCGCCTGTTGGAATACAATTCATGCCGACCCGAGCTGGCAAACAAACTCAAGCAAAAAGCTCAAATGCTGGATAAAGACGTTACGTTACCACGCTATATGGAAACAATTTTCGATAATTACGGCGTCGAAAGCGAAGCGTATGACGAAGCTTGCCTGATCGTTCGCCCTGGCAACCATATGTTAGCCCCGTTCCCGCGGCTACCAGACGATGGCATAACAGTAACTTTCGACCGCCAAACCGCACTCGCCAAAGAGGACTTTGAATATTTAAGTTGGGAACACCCCATGGTTACCGGGGCTATGGAATTGATTGTATCACAGGAAACCGGCAATACCGCTTTGTCCGGAGTCGAATTATCGAATCTACAATCCGGGATATTATTGCTCGAATGCATATATGTGGTCGAAATAGCAAAGATAGACGAACTGCAAACTGAGCGCTACCTGGCACCGACAACATTACGCTTGGTCATTGATGAAAATTGCTGTGACCGCAGTGATATTCATCAAGATAAAATCAATGCGTCTCGGATACTAGTCGATGCGAAAACAGCCAATAAAATATTGCAGTCAAAACAACACGAAATCAAAACATTGATTGCACACACCGATTCGCTGGCGACCGCTCAATCCGAAGATATATTGAAGAAATCTCACCAACAGGCGAATCGGACCCTACAATACGAAATCAACCGATTGCAAGCACTGCATCGCATCAACCCCATTGTCCGTGCAGATGAAATAGATTTCCTTCAAAATCAATTGGACGCACTTAACCGGGTTATCGATTCCGGCTATGTGCGAATGGATGCCATTCGAGTCCTAATTTCGCTGTAACAGGTAAACTGTAGATAATTACAGATATAAAATAACCTACCGCTCCGCTCCGGCTCCGATCTTGAACGTCCAAGCGTCGTTTAGAAAAAAATTAACCACCGAAGATAGCACAATAGCCACAAGGCTCGCGGTCATATAGTGAACATAACCGGCCATAGCCGTAGTAATCACGAATTGCAACGCGATAGCCACCCAACAAGCAATAAAATACTGTCCCAACTGGACAAAAAAATGCCGGTCAATATCATCCTTTCTATCCGACCAAGTCCAGATTCGGTTCCAGATAAAATTGTTGATCGTCGCGCAGAAAATGGCTAATGCCAACGACACGGTCAAACGAAAATCATCGGATTCTACACTTTTGAACAAATATTCTTGGCCGACAAATAATACGAACAAATTGACTACCGTACCAGACAACCCAACCGAACCGAATTTCACAAAACGATTGTTGAGCACCCACTGCACTATCGGTTTCTGCATTACTGTATTAACTTGGTTCAAAACAATATCCTTTCCAATGACTAGGTCGTCGTCGATGATGCTGCTAACATTTCTTGCGCCTTGGTGTACACCTGATCCGAATCGATTTGTTTCAAACATTGATTATCGCCGTCACAAGGTGAATTTCGGTGATTGTACGAGGTCAGACAGGGCGAACAAGAATACGACAAATAGAAAAAAAATACGTTATTTGATAGAGACCCATAAAGCTTCGGCGTCTCTGGCCCGAAAAAAATAATAGTCGGTATGGGTGTTAACGCAGCAAACTGTCCAGGACCACCATCGTTGGTCACCAACATAGACGCCAAGTGAAAAAGCATCAGAAGTTCTTTGATCGACTTGGTGTAACCCGTTAAGTCAATAAAATTTGGATCATTTTCAATCTGAGCAGCCAGTTTATCGGCCAATGGCTTATCGTTGGGCACCCCGATAATGCCAACCACATAGCCATCATCAATCAATGCCTTTACCAACTGTCCATATTGCTCAAGAGGCCACGCCCGAATCGGCAAGATACCCCCACTAGGATAAATGAGTATTAACTTTTTACTCGCACAAACCGGAAAGTCTTGTTTAAGCCGTTGGCTAATCGCGTCAACTTCTTGCGGTTCCAATATAACCTGCGGAACTCGATCGATCGATTCATTCACTAATCTTTTACCGACCGGCCAAGTTTTGGATTGTAATGATTCAACCAAATTAACAAACTGGTGTGATATATGTTGGTAAGGATTGTACATGACGGGGCAGTTGATAAAGCTACCACGATATAGACCCTCCTGGGTGTAGGGGTAAAAACCAGCCCGGCGGGAAGCGCCCGAAAGAAAAGACAAAATGCTGCTGACCCTGGCAAAAAGCTCGCAATCAATAACCGTATCGATTCTAAGTCTGCGCATCGAAACAACCGCTCGAAAAATATCCAGTGCAAACCGGCCCAAAGAATCCTCGTTAATGGTCAAAACGTTTTGCTCTGGCACGACGCCCAGAATATCCAAAATTTCTCTATTTTTTTCGAACAAAAGCACATGAATCGAGGCATTTGGATACTTGCTTTTTAGCCGCATAAACATAGGATGGGCCAATACCAAGCTACCCATCTCCGACAACAGGATAATCAATATAGTTTGTGGTTCTTGTTCGTCCGCAACGGTTTTGGACCGCTGTGGTAAAACAGAAAATAACTTGCAGATGACCGTACCGATAATGCGGTCAATGGCGCGCTGCACGCTTAATTTCATCTAACTAATCCGTAACGCCAAAAAAGATATTTTGGCTAAAATTTGATGCCTGATCTTAAATTGTTATTTGACTCTATTCAATCGTGAGGAATTCGAGCCGCGTTCGATACTCCGTTAATAAATCAAATCTTATGGTAAATATCACCGCCTTCTTCGCGGAATTGTTGTGACTTTTCATCCATCCCGGCGACCAACGCATCGGACTCAGCCAAGCCCTTCCCCTGCGCGTAATCTCTAACATCCTGGCTTATTTTCATCGAACAAAAATGTGGCCCGCACATGGAACAAAAATGGGCAACCTTGGCGGATTCCTTGGGCAAGGTTTGATCGTGGAATTCTCGAGCCCTTTCCGGGTCGAGCCCCAGATTGAATTGATCCTCCCAGCGAAATTCGAACCGCGCTTTAGACATCGCGTTGTCTCGGGCTTGTGCGCCCGGATAGCCTTTCGCCAAATCTGCAGCATGCGCGGCTATTTTGTAAGTTACTATCCCGTCCCGCACATCCTGCTTATCTGGAAGCCCCAGATGCTCTTTGGGCGTTACATAGCACAGCATCGCACAACCATACCAGCCAATATTGGCGGCACCTATTGCCGATGTAATGTGGTCATAACCTGGGGCGATATCTGTGGTTAGCGGTCCCAATGTGTAAAACGGAGCCTCAAAGCAATCATGCAATTGCTTATCCATGTTTTCCTTGACCATATGCAGCGGGACATGGCCAGGGCCTTCTATCATGGTCTGAACATCATGTTTCCAGGCAATTTGTGTCAATTCACCCAAGGTTTCCAATTCGGCAAATTGTGCGGCATCATTGGCATCCGCGATCGAACCCGGTCTTAAACCATCGCCCAGCGAAAATGAAACATCGTACGCTTTCATAATCTCGCAGATACCCTCAAAATGCGTGTATAAAAAGCTTTCCTTATGGTGTGCTAAGCACCATTTGGCCATAATCGAACCGCCGCGTGAGACAATGCCGGTCAGCCGGTTTGCGGTCAAAGGCACGTGCTGCAATCTTACACCGGCATGAATGGTAAAATAATCCACGCCTTGCTCGGCCTGCTCGATCAGGGTATCTCGGAAAACCTCCCAAGTCAGTTCTTCTGCCTTACCGAATACTTTTTCCAAAGCCTGATAAATCGGCACTGTGCCGATCGGCACTGGGGAATTTCGGATAATCCATTCCCGAGTTTCGTGGATGTTCTTCCCGGTGGATAAATCCATCACTGTATCGGAACCCCAACGAATCGCCCACAGCATTTTCTCTACCTCTTCTTCAATCGAGGAGGTTACCGCGGAATTGCCCAAATTCCCGTTAATTTTGACTAGAAAATTACGCCCTATAATCATCGGTTCCGATTCAGGATGATTGATATTGGCCGGGATAATGGCGCGTCCACGCGCCACCTCTTCGCGAACAAATTCGGGCGTAATTTCAATAGGAATTGACGCACCGAACGATTGTCCGAAGTGCTGCCCCTTACACAAATCCGCCATTTGTTGCCGATTCTGATTCTCGCGAATTGCTATGAATTCCATTTCCGGTGTAATTATGCCGTTCCTGGCATAATGCATCTGCGAAACATTGGCACCTGGTTTAGCCCGCCGCGGTTTTCTAATATGGTCAAACCGCAAATGCGCGAGACCAGCGTCAGTCAACCTTTCTGCCCCGTATTGGGATGATGGTCCATCGAGCAGTTCGGTATCCCTGCGTTTATCTATCCAGGCAGCACGCATCGCGGTTAAACCCGTCAACAGGTCGGTTTCAATATTTGGGTCGGTATAGGCACCCGAAGTGTCATAGACAAACACCGGACTATTCTTCTCTACCCCTGAACTGGTATGCGTATCAGAAAGGCTAATCCTGCGCATCGGCACACGAATGCTTGAATCACTTCCGCATAAATATATTTTTTCCGATGCTGGAAATGGCTGGATTTCTACCGATTTTCCGATCGTGTTTTTGGTTAAATCTTCTGGGATAGCACTCATCTTGTTCACCCGGGAATTACGCTAATAGGTACCGCGCATCAATCACACGCGCCGAATCACGAAACCATATCGAATCATTGATTCGCTTAATCTTTCTGTCATCAACTCGCTATATAAGCAGAAACCGCCACGTTACAAACACAAATAGTCGGTATCCGCCATAGCCTTCCTAAATCAAACCAACCTTAACCGCCAAAGCTATACGCCATACCCAGCGGACATAACATTAAACTTCAGAATTCGCGGCTAGACCGGCGGCATCAAAAAATTCTTAGAGCAGTATACATCATTAAAACCCGGCTAGCGCATCTGGCACCTAGCTCAAGATATGTTGCTCTTCACGGAGTAGAACCGTCAATTTTTCTACCGATCGCGGCGAAGAATCCTAGCCAGAATCGTTCTATCCTGCAAAGCAAAAACTCGGCTAGCGGAGTACAAAACAACCAAGAGGCCACGATCAGTGCAACAAATCCAGCACCGATCAATTCATCGGACAACCAATGCGCTCCTCCAACTATCCGAGGTAACGTCATGACAACTGCCGCCAAAATCGACGCAAACCAATAACGCCGATCGAGATAATGAACGGTAAAGGCCACAGCTATGAACGCGATCATGCCGTGATCACCGGGAAAGGTACTATAAGCCAAATCTTTGGTTTTAAAATTGGCCCATTCACTTAACCTATAAGTATCCCCAAAAACAACTGAGCCACTAGCCCGCTCAACCGGCAGCAAATGGCCAATCCTGGTCCCGATGAATGCAGCCAATATTGTTAAAGTTAATATAGAAATATGCCAAACCCACTTATTGGGCCCGAGTCGCCGCGCTGAAAGCGCAAACACACCGACAAACGCGAGTGCGGAAACCAAATCGAATAAGCGATGATTGGTGACGGCCCACAACATTCTCCAAGCATCCGACCCAGACCTTAAACTATCGTTGAAAAACCAAAACGTGGCCTTATCGGCAGCCAACCACCAAAGATGACTGGGATCGAAAAACCAACTCATCAATAGCAATGCGGCGAGCCCATTGAATGTGGCCAAACGACCTATACGCCACCGTTTCATTCGATTATCAGACACACTTAACTTCTGGTTTAAATCAACCTTTGTTGCCATCTGCTAGTTTCTTCTCAAATGGCGCTTAATAAAACGAAAGTATTAATGGCTAATACAATGGAATACTAAGGGTACCCTATTCGTTTTGTTTTTCGGTAATTTTTTGCAAGAAAACAATAAATTTCGCGTGTGGGCTTGTCACCGACACTCAATAACGGATAGGAAAACGTTGCAATTTGTTCAACCTCTTCAAAGTGAGCATCTAATAGAAATGTTTCCGCTTCGGTAAATTTGGGCCGCGTCGAAATATACAACCCGTTCATTCCATCCAGCGCATCTGGTACTCCCCACTTGGTCAATTGCTTGGCGAATCCGCCAATAATATTCTGTGCGTAAGTGCGTTGGTGATCTGGCGCATAAAAAGTCACGTAAGCCGCTGTCTTGTGCGAGTCTGTGAAAATAAATACCTTATCCTGACCACCCAATTTTTCCTGCAGTTGAATCACTTGACCGGAGAAACGCTGCCACCCGCTCCAACTGTTAATTTGAAAAATTTGAAAACCGGGCACTAGAAACAAAATATACCCACTGACAATCAAAATCAAAGAAAAAACAGCACCTTTGCGAAACCAGGTTTTTGGTTCGAATACCGGGCGATTCAATATTACCGCAATAGCAACAATCACCCCCAAATACCCCGGCAATAGCCAATGCATTTTTACTTTGGAGGTCACACTGATTAACGTAAATCCGGCGATCAAAACTGCACCGCTCAAAAAATGAAGCTGTACGATGCTATTCTTGCGCCAATTGCGAATCATTGTAACGCAAGTCTTTATGAGCAATACGAATACCAGCGGCGTTAGCATTGCCAATTGGGTGCCAAGCAACTGCAATATGTACTTGTAATGAAATATGTTTCCACCCAACGCACTGGTGGCTCTGTGGCCAAACTGCATTCTAAATGAAATCCATTCGTTATTGGCGTTCCAGGCGAGAACCGGAGAAAATACCAAAAACGCGATTAGAAGGGCCAGATAAGGATATACGGTCAACATCGAGCGACGCAGTTTCCGATCAAGCAAGAGTGCAAGAAATAGTCCCGGAACAATAGCAATTGCCGAATACTTGCACAATAGTGCGAATCCAAGCGCAACCCCGGCGAATATAAAATTTCGATTCTGACCGGAATTTCGAACTTCCTGTATAAAATAAATAACCGACAGCCAGAAAAACAGCAAACCTGAATCCGGTTGTTGAATAACCGCAAAAATATGCGAAAACAGCGTAAGGTTGTATATCAGGACAGCCAGCAAAGCAATGGATTTGGATTCGGCATCCACCTTGGTTCCGAAAACACGGCAAGCAGTGATATAAAGCAAAACATTGGTTAGCAACGACCAAACAACCGCCATGAATTTGATACCGAATCCGGTATCTCCGAACAGAAAGGTTCCGAGATAAATCGAATAAGCTATCATCGGAGGGTGGTCTACATAGGAAACCGCAAGATTTTGCGCGTACAACCAATAATAAACTTCTTGGGCCGTCACGGGCGCAAAGCCGATGTAGGCGAACCGTACCACTGTCAATCCACCGATCAACTGCCAAAACCGATCATTCACGATCGATTTACACCACACCCGTTCCACCAATTTCATCAACCTACTCCCGAACAACGACTGGTATTACTCTACCCGCTACAGGGAGGGGTCTAAGCAACGTCAATTTGTAGTATTATCAAAGCTGCAATTTTAAGATTCCAAGCGTGGCCTAGGATAAACAATGTAACCCTAGCTATTGCGTCATTTTGATTGAATTCTGTATAAATTTCAGTAAATGAATAATATTATTGACACTTCCAATTAATGTACTGTATTAGATCATACATCACCCTGGGGCCAATCAAGTTAACATCCATCGCAAGAAATCTAACAGCCGATAAGTATAAAGCATTGCGCGGGACTGCGTGCAATCGACTTCCTCCCAGGGTATCAGGCCGATTCGTTGAGCCGCCCGTTTACGTTACAGTAAGACTAATGCTAAAATCCAGCTCTGTCCCTGAACTTATCCATTGCTTTCTTAAAATCACACCGGATGTCCGTCAAACCGAAAGCGAAACCCCGTCTATCATCATCGATCGACCTAAGAGCCAGCTCATTTACGCTGCCGGTACTTACATTGTTAGACACGGATACTAAGTCTATAAGCGAACAACTCCAGCATAAAGTAAAACAAGCCCCAGAGTTTTTCAAAAATGCACCTTTAGTTATAGATATGGGCCAGTTGGGGAGCCAGGCAACTATAGATTTTGAATCCTTGATGGATCGAATTAAACTGCTTGGCATAACGCCCATTGGAATTCGCGGTGGTGACGAAGCGCAAAATTCTGCCGCTCAATCGTTCGGATTGGCACTTTTGGCCGATACACGGGCTAATTCGACAGCAGAAAAACTACCTGTACAAAAAAAGGCATCTGAACCGGTTAAACAAGCCAGCAAATCAGATTTAACCAGTCAATCCAGCGCATTGTTGGTCACACAGCCTGTTCGGTCCGGACAACGGGTCTATGCAGTAGACAATGATCTGGTGGTATTGGCGGCAGTAAGTCCAGGTGCCGAAGTAATGGCTGACGGCAACATTCATATCTACGGAGTATTAAGGGGTCGAGCTCTGGCCGGAGTTAAAGGCAATACAGATACACGAATTTTCTGCCAGGACCTGCAAGCCGAATTGATTGCTATTTCTGGTCATTATCAAATCAGTGAAGGTATTGACGAAACTTTAAGGGGTAAACCTACGCAGATTCGTTTGCGCGATAGTTCGTTATTGATCGAAGAACTTTGAAATCAATCTAATCGTATTCCATCCACATTGGGAGGATATCATTTTGGCAAGAACCATTGTTGTAACATCAGGTAAAGGCGGCGTGGGGAAAACCACCACCGCCGCGTCACTTGCCATGGGACTGGCTCTTAAAGGGCATCGGACGGTCGTTATAGATTTTGACGTCGGACTACGGAATCTGGATTTATTGATGGGATGCGAACGGCGCGTCGTATACGACTTTGTCAACGTAATAAATAATGAAGCGAAGATAAATCAAGCCCTGATTCGCGATAAAAGGTGTGAAGATTTAAGTATTCTTCCAGCTTCACAAACTCGAGACAAAGACGCATTGACCGAGGATGGCGTTGGCCGAGTATTAGACGAACTGGCACAAGATTTTGACTTTATCGTATGTGACTCACCGGCAGGTATAGAACGTGGTGCAACACTAGCAATGTATTTTGCCGACGACGCCGTTGTTGTGACTAACCCGGAAATTTCGTCGGTACGGGATTCCGATCGGATGTTGGGTATCTTATCGAGTAAGTCGCGCCGCGCCGAAAACGGTGAAGAACCCATATCAGAGCACTTGTTATTGACCCGCTACGCACCCGAGCGCGTAAAAATTGGCGATATGCTTAGCGTCGACGACGTTCAAGAGATTCTATCCCTGAATTTATTAGGCGTGATACCGGAATCCAAATCAGTTTTGAACGCATCAAATTCTGGCACACCGATCATCATGGACGAAGACAGCGACGCCGGAAAAGCGTATATGGACATCGTGTCCCGCTATCTCGGAGACGAGCTCCCACATCGCTTCATCGAGATTGAAAAGAAAGGACTGTTCGGACGGTTATTTGGAGGTTAAACAATGAGTCTTCTGGATTATTTTAGAATTTCGCGCCCAAATACCGCAGCAGTCGCAAAGGAGCGCTTGCAAATTTTGGTGGCACACGAACGCTCCGAACGCAACAAACCCTCTTATCTGCCAATGATGCAGAAGGAATTATTGGAGGTTATTCGCAAATATATAAATGTCGACCAAGATGCCATTACGGTCAATGTTGAACAAGACGATCAGCACGAAGTGTTGGAATTGAACATCGTATTACCGGAAGAAGAGGACAAACCCAGAAAAACGGCCAGACGAAATTAATTGCTATCTTAATCCCGCCGAGCCCTACGGCGGGTATCAGGCAGTGAGATTTATCGCTAATTTCAGCTCAGTGGCGATCATTGAGAGCAGTAAATTCTCATGTCTATTAAATGTCGCCTTCTTCCAATTGGATCAAAGCCCTATCGGTCTCTTCGATTTCCACCGGATCTCCACCTAAAAGCACCGCAATCCAGCGGGTCGATTCGCTATTTTCCAACGCAATTTTAAATATCATCGTAAACGGCACCGAAAGGAACATACCGGTCGGACCAAACACCCATCCCCAAAAAATTAATGATAAAAACACCACCAACGGAGACAATCCTAACCCACGCCCCATCATGCGCGGCTCAATAATGCTTCCAATACTGATATTGATGATCATATAGCCCAATCCCGCGTAGGCCGCCGTTGCCATGCCCAATTGTACCGAGGCCAACATTACGGCGGGAATCGCTGCAATTATGGAACCGATGTTAGGAATAAAATTCAACAAAAAAGCGATTACACCCCATAAAATAGGGAAATCCACGTTAAGGTAACTCAGTAATATGGTTACCGCGACACCAGTCACAGCGCTGGTCGCACTTTTTATCCCCAGATAACGCCTCACACTCTCGACAAAATGGTCGAAATGAGCCGCGGCAATGTCGTTACCGAAAGCAATCTTCATTTTCGTTGGCAATACAAAGGCTTCAAAAAATATAAAGACAACTGTGAACAGTATCATCAGTGCGTTGGTAAATACGCTACCGAACTTAGAGATGGTATTAGCGACAAGCCCCATCAACTTTCCTGGATCTAGATAGTTGATGAGTACCGCTTCGGATACATGCACGCCGTGGCTCTCGATCCATTCAAACATTTCCGCCATCTCCCGCGTCAATCGTGCTTGGTATACTGGTAGATTTCGCACAAAACCATCAATGGAAGTACCGACAATTGCGGCCAGAACAGACATGGCAATTACCAGGCCGACAACGATCAACAACACCGCCGCCCCAGACGGCAAACCGCTTCGCTTAAGCCAATAGAGCGGCGGCCAACAAATTATTGCGATAAAAATGGCCAAGGAAAGCGGAATTAACACGGGAGCGGCTTCGCGCATGCCCGCCACCACTATCACGAAGCTGGCCAATATTAGAAGAAGCTGGGTTCCGCGGGGAAAAGTGATTTTTTGACTCATATCGACACGGAATATTTCTATCGAAGCTAATCATGCTAACTGGATCGGAAACGAATTTCACGCGAAACGCGCCAACCCTTGCGATCCCTATTGGTCTATAACTACCGTACGCTCAATTACCAGCCTTGAAATCGGGCAAATGGCGATAACGCGCCAAATCATCGGGACGATCCAAATCCCAGCGCATGGGCAATTCAAAATAAGATAGGCCTAAGCGTTCCAAACTCGAACGGGTTTGATGATAGACACGATCGCTTCCCCAATCTATTCCATTGAAAATTCCTGGCTCAGGTCTCCTTAACCCTATCAGAACGTAACCGCCATCTTCTGCTGGACCCAACACGCAATCAAAACCGCGCTCTAACGCGTGGACAGATGCCACCAGATCATCCAGCTTTAATACCGGACAATCACAACCAATTAACAATGCAAAATCACGATTTTGTAATACATGCTGGATTGCATTGTCCATTCGTTGGCCCAGATCCTGGCCATATTGATTGTGCAGACTAACCTCAAACTCGTGAGAACATTGCTCGAAAACTACATGGCTAGCATTTGGACTACACCACAATTGGGTCGGATAATTACGGAATGATTGCGCAAGGCATAGCGTACGCTGCAATAAGCTAAGATAAATATTCATCGCTCCGGTTGGTCCCAATTCGGCAATCAATCGGGTTTTAACCTGTCCCGCTATTGGCGCTTTTGCAAATATTAATAACGCACCACGGGTATCGCTACGGAACTCTGTGAATTCCGCCGTTTTGCTTGCCACTAAATCAAAATTGTTAAGAGCAACACGACGAACCTGTATTTTTTCCGACATGCACAGCACCTTTGGTTTCGCTGGCAGGACGCCGTTTTCCAGCTGGCATACAAACATCAGACCCCGGTCCCAATACTGCAGGAGTAACGCCCACAAAATCATTAATATAGGGACCGTCAGTTAACAATCTGAATGTTCTCTCACACACGGCAATTCTTTCACCCCTGGCAAAAAAATGGCCGTCGTCATCGTAAACTTTGGAATACGGCCCCCGATAGATAACAGCGTGTCCCTTGTCCAAACATTCTGATGATTCTGGTTTGATAGCGGTGATTGTTACCGATCTAAACTCGATCCCTTCAACATTCTGCCACGGCTCTGACTCCCACTTTTCCAATGCCACAGCTTGAAATCCCACATCAACAAATGCTTGTACAAAATCGCTTTCGTACAGCGCACCTGAAACACAACCACTCCAAAGCGTGGGGTCTTCTTTTAGATGCACCGGTACGATTTCATCACTCACAATATCCGAAATGGCGACTCGCCCACCAGGCTTTGTCACGCGAAATATTTCTCTTAGTAATTGTTGCTTATCGTTATCTCTGACCAAATTAAGGACGCAATTGGACACAACCAAATCTACGGAATTGTCCCCAATAAGCGGAAAATTATGCCGCTGCTCTGATTGCCAGGTTTTATATTCATGCAAATCTATTGAGTTTGAAATCGGTGATTCAGCAAGATATCGATCCGATGCGTCCAAATCTAACGCCAAATCTTGAATATACGCTTTTAAGAATTTAACCCGGTCGCCACCCAATTTTTCTGCCATCTCCGGTTGATACCTGCGTGCTAGTTGAAGCATATCATCGTTCATATCAACACCAATGACGCTGCCGCTTTCGCCTACAAGTTGCGCCGCAATATAACAAATTTTGCCCGAGCCGGAACCCAAATCCAACACAACATCACCTTCCCGGACAAAGCGTGAAGGGTCGCCGCAACCATAATCTTTTTCTATAATTTCATCTGGTAAGATTCGTAACAAATTGTTGTCATACTCTACAGCGCAACATAAAGAATCCTGTGCAACTTTAGCACCCTCCGAATAACGCTGTAACACGCCGGTTTCTACACTCATATTTAACCCCTTGGATAACTTCAACCACGAATCAATCAATAACGAACTTTGTTTTTTCGCTGAGATATTTTTTTTTAGACCTTTTTAAACACGGATTGCTTTCATCCGTACAAACGAAACTCGTCAATAAAATTCGAATAAATAGTAGAAACTTGTCAAATCCTAAACAGCGAAGGCAGTACATTACCTAAGACCACTACAATAACGAAAATTCCAATCAGATTAAGTACCAATCCTGCTTTAACCATATCAACAACATGCAACCTCCCACTGCCAAAGATAATTGCATTGGGTGGCGTAGCCACGGGAAGCATGAATGCACACGAAGCAGAAAGAGTAGCCGGCAACATCAACCATAGTGGAGCAATATCCATAGCGTTTGCAACCGACTGAAGGATTGGTAAAACCAACTGTGTCGTTGCTGTATTAGACGTAAGTTCGGTTAGAAATGTCATTCCAGTAGCGACTAGCGCTATCATTTTAAATTTCCCAATTTCTTCCAGACCTCCCAACTGTGATGCCAGATAGGAAGATAACCCGCTTTCGACAAAACCGGATGCAAGCGCAAATCCACCACCAAACAATATAACAACGGACCAGGGCAGCTGTTTGAATACTTGTTCATTGAGAATAAAATCTTGCTTTTTATCCGAAGAACGTGCCGGGATAACAAATAACAATAAGGACATCGCAATGGCAACGGTACCGTCATCAACCAGAGTGGCATCCATGATCAAACTCTGCCACCCCGGCAGGGAAAAGGCCCCAATAGTTAATCCTTTGCGGCTGATCCACAGGCAAGCCGTTACTACGAAAACTAAAAGAACAACCTTCTCTTCGTAAGACACTGTCCCAAGCTTTTGTTTTTCATCCGATAAGATGGTTCTATCATCCACGGAACCGGGTAATTCTTTGAAAAAACGCCAGCCCAAAAATAGACTAGTCGCGAGTAGCATGCAGATGCCCACCGGAACAGACATCATAATCCATTCGGCAAATCCAATGTTTACGCTCGATTGACCACTCATCTCCAACAATCGGATTAATACAAGGTTCGGCGCTGTCCCAATAGGCGTCATCATTCCACCGATTGATGCCGAGTATGCGATTGCCAACAACAACCCTAATGAAAAGCGACGCATCTGCGAAAACGACAGATCCGATTCATAGCGTGCCAATATTGCTAAAGCTATAGGCAGCATGAGCAGAGTTGTCGCAGTATTGGAAATCCACATGGAAAGTCCCGCAGTCGCCAATATGAATCCAAGCATAAGTCGAACCGGCTGTCCGCCCAATATCAATAATACGGTTAAAGCTAAGCGTCTATGCAGGTCCCAACGCTGCATTGCCAGAGCGATCATAAACCCCCCAATCAATAAAAAAACGGTGGAGTTCATATACTGCGAGGCTACGGATTTGGTAGAAGAAATCCCAAGCAATGGGTATATTACCAGTGGAATTAATGCGGTGGCAGCCAACGGGATCGCCTCGGTAATCCACAGAATCGCCATCATGGCTGCTATGGCTGCCATGCGAGTCAAAGTAACATCTCCGCCCAATTCTGTTGTTAACAGAATAAAACCCGGGAATAAAAGCGCCGAAAGCAAACCGATTTTTTTCATTTTGCGCTGTAACGCTGTGCGGAAATGCAATCGAGAAAGGGTTGAAAAAATTCCTCAATCGCGGTGCAGTTCAGGACTAAATTCATGAACGGCTTCGACCATCGCCTGCACATGGTCTGGATTTACGTCGGGTAGGATGCCGTGCCCCAAATTGAAAATATGCCCCGATCCATTGCCATATTGATTGAGTATTGTTTTCACTTTATCTCTAATCACAGACTCAGAAGCGTACAAGGAGATAGGGTCCATATTCCCCTGCAGGGCAACGCGATCTCCAACCCTGCGACGAGCTAACGAAATATCGCAAGTCCAATCAAGACCGAGCCCTGTATAACCACTACCGGCCATTGAATCCAACCATTGGCCTCCTCCTTTGGTAAATAAAATTGTCGGGACCGGTTGTTCCTGCGTTGCATTGAGTCGCTCTAGCACTCGTTTAGCATATGATAATGAAAACTCATTGTATTCTGCGGTCGACAATATTCCGCCCCAAGTATCAAATAACATGACAGCTTGAGCGCCGGCCGCGACTTGAGCACTTAGATACAAAGCCACCGACTCGGACAATTTAGCCAACATTTGATGCATCGCGCCCGGGTGCTGATACATCAGCGTTTTGATCCACCTAAAATGCTTACTCGCACCACCTTCGACCATGTACGTGGCTAAAGTCCACGGACTACCAGAAAAACCTATCAGGGGTACCTTACCGTCAAGAGTTCGTCTAATAAGACGTACTGCATCCATTACATAAGACAAATCAGCTTCTGGATCGGGAATAGGTAGTCGATCAATATCCGCTAGGGTTCGAACCGGGTGGGCCAATATGGGTCCCTCCCCTTCGACAAAGTCCAAACCGAGACCCATCGCATCCGGAATTGTTAAAATATCTGAAAATAAAATAGCCGCATCAAACCGAAAACGCTCCAACGGTTGCATTGTAACCTCGCAAGCCAACTCTGGGTTTGTGCATAGATCTAGAAAACTACCCGCTTTCTCTCTGATCTTGCGATATTCTGGTAAGTATCGACCCGCCTGCCGCATCATCCAAACTGGAGTTCGGGATACAGGCAAGCGCTGAATTGCGCGTAAAAAACAATCATTTTCTAATATGGCCATACGCTTGCATCAACTACAAAGCAAAGCGCCGTATCTTAAACCCTCATCGCCTACGTTACAATCAATCCGTATTCGTGAAAAAGCGGTTAAATTTCAGAATAGCCGCTATTCCAAAACCTCCATCTTTACACCTAATGGAGTCAATCAATCGATAAGTTGATAGATATTAGTTTGACGCTAATAAACTTTCTTTCATATTCAGGAAAGAAATAGGATAGGTTGTAAAACCATTGAATTATCGTCTCAAAAAGATTGCTGATTCACGTCGACGCGCAATCAAATTGGCCAAATTTAGTCTTTAGCATTAATCAATGCCGGGATTCAAATTTGGCGATAGATCGGTGTACCGATTTCAATTTTCGTGGCCAAGAATTTTGCAACGCGCGCGGTAATTTTCCAGCTTCTTTTTTTGCACCAGACAACGATGAATAGGTTCCGTAGACCAACGCATACCAATCCTGGTCATTTTTTGTCGTTCTAAATAAGGCCAATCCATCCAATGTTGAATATTTCTCAACAAACTTGACCATATCATCAAGTTTTTGCACAGCTACCAATTGTAACGTAAATTTATTTGCATCTTGAGCAAGAATCCAATCCACATTTTTAACACCGGAAATCGGCAGTTTAACTGCTTTCAAGTCCGTCTGTTTCAAAACGCCATTTGTTTTTTCGACTTTGGCAATAGTCATTGTTGAATTCGATTGCACATTGGGTTTAGCTACTTCTGCCAATTCACCCGTAGGCTTTTGCAAAGATTCAACCACATCCCGGCTAATGCCAGCATGGCTTTCATTTGCCGATGTCGTGGATATAGTTTGTACATGTTGCTCGATATCTTCAACAACTTGTATACCGCCATTTTCTTCTGCAGATAAATCTAGTGAATCTAAGTTTCGATATTCCACTGCACTTTGCTCGCTTTGAGCTAATTTTTGTTTGTTACTTCCCGCTAAATCAAGACCGCTAATTGAATCAATACTCGCTATTTTATTGGACTCCGCTTCCTTTTTCGCACTAGCGGCGGCGCCATTATTGTTCAACGATGCATTCAATTTTCGATTTGACTCTTCCGTTACCAAATCATTTGACTTACTGAGTGGCACAGGTCGTCTGAGAACGGCGATATCCCTCTTGTCAGAATTATTGGGTTTTGCCGAAACCCCGCCGGCGATCGATTCGTTACTGAACTCTCTAGAGCCGTTCAAAAGCAGAAAGCCAATAGCGAAAGCTACTACTAAAACGATTGCAGCAGTCAGTGGAAAAGAACCACTGGTTGTCCGAAAATCCCCATCTTTCGATATTTCAGGCAATAGCGCTAAAATTTCACCCGGAACTCCATGACTCTCACGATAAACTTTCTGAACCAGTTGCGCACTAATTGCTCGAAAAGGAATCGCACCGGTCGGTTTTCCTGACAAATTCTTTAAAAATTCTTCGCATTGTCTTTCTGTCAGTGGAGGAATTTCTATGATCTGACAATTGTCAATTATGGGATCTGAAGCTGCCATTAACTGTAAATGGTCAGCAGTCATTGCAAACACTGGCCGCAACGGACCAAAAGACTCAGCAAAACTGCAGACTCTAGTCAATACGCCCGGCATAAGAGCGCCAGCAGCATCCAATAGCAAAATAACATATTGATTATTCAATGCATATTGGGCTAGTTTTTTTTTCAACCCTATATCTACGTCTTCAAAACTAGCGTGGACTTCGTCTCCACATATAGATTGTAGAAGTCGATCCTGAATTCGTGGAAAAGTTAAATCCGCAGTAGCGGTAATCGAACATACTGACCAAGTAGCAAATTTTCGTTCCTCTACCTGGTGTAGGACCTTCGATTTCCCGATCCCGTCAGGTCCACATACGACCAAAGATTCACTGAGATTCGATATTAGATGTAGTAATAAATCTAGCTTTTGCGAGCGCTCTGGAGAAAGTAATACTTGCGAATCGACTACTAGATTATCCCCATCATTTTCAGTAACGGGATTCGAGTCAATACCACCTAGTTCAGTTTCTACCGTATTCATTCAAAGTCGCTTCCAACTGGTTCAGAGCAACACTACAGGGAAGCTTCGCGCTTCCCAACTTGGTTAACAGAATTAAGTGTATTTTCCCATCAATATTTTTTTTATCAACTGCCATTAAGTCTAGATATTGTTTCGTTTCCATTTCATAAGGAGGCATCGTCGGTAATGAGGCTTGCTCAAAGATCGTCTCTATACGCTGCATTTCGGTTGTTTTCAATAAACCCAACCGACACGAAAGATCGGCTGCCTGACATGTCCCAATTGCAACCGCCTCACCGTGCAAAATTTTGCCATAGCCAACACCTGATTCAATAGCATGTCCAAAAGTATGCCCTAGATTAAGGATTGCACGTATACCAGATTCCAACTCATCCTCCGCGACAACCTCGGCCTTATTTAAGCAGGACCGCTGAATAGCGTATGCTAATGCGCTAGGCTCCCGTTGCATAAGCGCAACAATATTTACTTCCAACCATTCAAAAAATTCGTCATCCCGAATTAATCCGTATTTGATCACTTCTGCGAGACCCGCACTAAATTGCCTATCGTCTAAAGTCTCAAACACATTTGTATCACTGATCACGCATTTGGGTTGATAAAATGCGCCTATCATATTTTTACCACGTGGATGATTGACGCCTGTTTTCCCTCCAACTGACGAATCAACTTGGGCCAGCAAAGTTGTCGGCACTTGAATAAATGCAACACCTCGTTGATAGCAAGCCGCGGCAAAACCAACGATATCACCGATCACGCCGCCACCTAGAGCTATCAATGTACAATTTCTACTAAATCGGTTTCTAAGCAATTCATCGAATATTAGCGAGACGGTATCCAGAGTTTTGAATTCCTCTCCATCCGAAAGCACGACACTAGTAACGTCAAACTTTCCTAGTTTCGTTACTAACCTATCCAAATATAGTGGTGCGATAGTTTCATTGGTAATTACCATTACCTGCTGTGAAGTGATGTGCCGTTCAAACAAATCAGAACGATCGAGCAATTCCTGTCCGATATAAATTGGATAGCTCCGATCGCCCAAACTTAGATCTAGCGTAAACATCAATATTCGTCCTTCGAATCACACGGCTGAAAAGTGTTCAATATCTGTTTTACCGCCATCCGACTGGACAAACGACCAGTATCCACTGTGTAATCGGCACAAGCTTCGTACAAGGGCGAGCGAATTTTCATTAAATCTTGAAGCTTTTCACGGGGATTCTCGGTGTTAAGCAAGGGGCGGTGATTGTCTTTAGATGTCCGCTCAATCTGTCGATCAACCGAACATTGGAGATACACGACATATCCGTGTTCCCTCAAATACTCGCAATTCTGGGATGAAAGTATTGCACCCCCTCCAGTTGCCAATACAATTCTCTTCAATCGGGTCAGTTCGGATAAAATAATTTGTTCGCGGCGCCTGAATCCCTCTTCACCCTCGTATTCAAATATCATCCGTATATCGACCCCGGTACGAGTCTCAATTTCTCGGTCACTGTCGAAAAATTGAATATTCAAATATTTCGCCAATTGTCGGCCGACGGTGGTTTTCCCCGCGCCCATGGGCCCGATTAGAAATATGTTGCTGGAATGTTTCAAGAGATAAAAAACCACCTAACCATGCGCGACACATCTTATCATGAAAAAACGGTCAGGCGGTTTAAGAATACATTGGTGCGATATGCAAATTGATTAATCAACTACACCATAATTTTGTCTATTTGTTCAACGCAAAAAAAAGTGGGGTAACACCCCACTTTTTATCAATATAACTTAAATTCTAATTACTACATTAGCTTACATCGCTTTTAGACTCTCCTTGAGAATTTTCGGTGTAATGAATATCAGTAATTCATTTTTCTTGTTTTCAACATTCGTTCTCCTAAACAACCAACCCAAGCCTGGCAACTCCCCAAAAAATGGCACGCTGTCAAGGTCATTTCGTTTATTGCCTTCATAAACACCGCCCAACACAACAGTTTCCCCGCTTTCAACTTGGACACTAGTTTCAATTTCCCGCGTATTAATCGCTAAACCACCCGTCGTTACATCACCAGGAGCATCCTTCTTAACCAAAACATCCATCAATATCACATCATCCGGCGTAATATGTGGGGTCACTTCCAACTTCAATACAGCTTTTTTGAACTGGGTATTCGTTCCGCCCAAACCGCTTTGAGTTTGGAATGGAATTTGAACACCCTGCTCAATCCGCGCGGTATGTTGGTCAGCTGTGACCAAACGCGGGTTAGAAACAACCGTTGCTTTACCTATCGTTTGCTGCGCAGTCAACTCCAACCGAAGCAGAAATTCACTGGCTTTGAATAAAACAACACCCAAACCACCAGTTGCTGTACCAACCCACAAATCCGTGATCAAATCTTGGTTAGCGCCCAAGATTCCACCCGCCTGATAACCCGTTGCAGTTGGATCTGTTGGATCCGCATCTCTACCGTCGGCAGCTAACCGAACACCGAGCTGTCGAGCAAAATCATCCGTCGCGATGACGACACGTGATTCAATCAAGACCTGACGAACAGGTTTATCTAATTCATTTACAAGCTGTCTGATAGCATCTAAATTACGCGCTGTATCCTTGACGATCAAAACATTGGTTCGCTCGTCAATATTCACAACACCACGCGAGGACAAAATCGACCCCCGATTCGACGATCCAAATCCACTACCTCCCAGACTCGAATCAGCAAACGACAAGGTTTCTTGCGACCGAGGCTGCAATCCGGACAAATCATCGGTCCCTGCTTCAGCCTCTTTTGATTCTTGTACGCCCATAAGGACCGCTTGGATATCAGTAGCTTTAGCGTACTTAATCTGGATTATTTCGGTTTTAAGCGGCTCTAGCTTTTCCTTCACTGCGTAAGCTTCCAATTCCTCCTTTTCAAGCTTGTTAATTTCAGGAGTTGGGGCCACCAAGATCACGTTACCCGTTTGGCGTTTGGCCAAACCTTTAGACTTTAGGATGATATCCATTGCTTGGTCCCACGGAACATCGTTAAGCCTTAAAGTAATATTTCCTTCGACGGTATCGCTCGCAACGATGTTTAAATCGGTAAAATCAGCCAGGATTTGGAGAACCGATCTAACTTCAATATCCTGAAAATTCAACGACAGACGTTGACCCGTATATTTAAACTTTTTCTTTTTAGCCGCCTCTTTTTCGAATCGAGTCAAAGGGCGAAATTCTACGGTTAACAAACCCTCAGTTTGGAATGAAGCATACTCGTGATCCGAAGACACCGGGGTAATCGTCATTGTCGTCAGACTTCCGTCTCGACGCGTTTCAATTCGACGCACCGGTGTTGCAAAGTCCATAACATCTAATGATTTAACCAATCGATTTGAAAGACCAGTATTGAGAAATCTAAGGATTACTTTGTTTCCCCGCTCCTGCATGTCGACTACGGTATTCGGGTCAGTTAACGAAACCAATATTCGACCTTCACCTTTCGGACCACGTCTAAAATCAATATCCTCTATAGTCTGCTTCGGTAGCGCATTTGACGTACCAAGCGTTGGTTTGGCAATAGAAGAGGATTTCGTAGGTCCGGTAGCGTCGTTTTGAAGCGTCACAAATACGTTATCACCCTCCACTCGAGTTTCATACGGCACTGAGTTAATTAAGTTAATAACAACTCGCGTCCTTCCCGATGCTTCGACTGCATGAATGCCGCTAGCTATACCAACGTTTACCGGTATCGTTTTCTTGCTTAATCCATTCTTAACGGCAGCAAAATCCAACGAGATCCTGGCAGGATTGTCGGTTGAAAAAATCTTCGGTTCTACGGCAGGACCATCAAAACTGAGTTGGAACTGAAGCTTATCGCCTGGCAAAGCGGCGAAATCAACGGATTTCAATGTTGATTGAGCCGCGCTAACAAATGTGCCATGTATCATCAAAAAGCACATTATAGCGATCGCGGGTAGTTTCCCGCCGAACCATGCGAGACTGCCAGACCGTTGATTAAATTTACTGTGACTGATCTTCATTTATTAGTTCCTCACCCATTACTCTGATAGCTTCACAGACGATTGCTGTTCACGCCAAGTCCCTGGACCATCTGAAATTATTTCCAATAATTCGATTTGATCATCCATAATCCTAATAATCTTGCCATGGTGCTTACCCATATAATTGCCATTTCGGACACGGTGTATCGTCCCGTCGTTGGCCTGGATAAGTCCCCAAAGGCTAGATTTCATATTTACCGTACCCACCATCCTAAGACTGTCTAGTGAATAAGATTCAAGTTCCTCCCGCGAACGAATTTCATCGGGTCGGATACCATTTTCGACTGCGACCTGTGACGATTCTTCGGTATTTGCGGTTGGAGCAAAAGGATTCCTTAAACCCACAGGATCAAACACAAAGGTCTCGACCGTTTTTATCTCAGGTAACGGCTCGATATTTACTCTCTCTCTAGACTTTACCTTCGCGACATATGAACGCAAATCTGATAAATCATCGTTACTGCAAGCCACCATCAACAATGACAAAATGAATATCAGTCCGTACCTCAAGACGACCGACACCCTAAAACTCGGCTTCAAACTGTTCATTTACCACCTCGTCTTTTCCTACCTTTTTTCTTAGATTTTGCAGCAACACTCTGCTCGTCATCGTCAAGATAGCGATATGTTTTTACGACTGCTTCCATCGTCAAACCTTGCTCATCTTTTTTAACCTTAGTATCTTTAGACTGCGAAATCTTGACATTATGTATTGTTACTATTCGTGGTAATGACGCTAAACCACTAACAAATGTCCCAAACTCTTCATAACTCCCAATAACCCGGACGGAAATCGGAAGCTCCGCATAGAATTCCTTTTTAATTTCACCTTGAGGTTTGAATAACTCAAAATCTAACCCGCTCGCCAACCCAGTTTGGGAAACATCCACCAGTAAATTTGCCACTTCTGTCCGGTCAGGCAATTGGCGAAGCATAGTCCCAAACGATTCTTCAATTTCTTTAAGTTGTTTTTTATACGCTTCTAGATTCGCAGCCTTTTTCTGCTTACTCTCAAAAGTCTGCTTAAGTTCAACTTCTTTTTTCTCCGACGCCTCCAACCCCGACAATTGGTCCAAGGTATCAAATTTCACCCACAATCCCACGACGATCAGACTGATCAACACTACCGTACCTACCTTAATAGGTAATGGCCATGCGCCAGCTGAATCTAATTCCCAATTGACTTCAGAGAGATTCATGATTCACTCCCATCGCTTTTCTTCTGACTTTGTTGCTGGATCGTCAATGTAAACTCACTAACCCGCCCTTGGTTTGATTGGCTCTTTGTGTTGATTACACCCAAATTCGGATTGACCAACCAAGGGGATGCTTCCAAACTTCGCATATACGCAGAAACCCGAGCATTCGACTGTGCAGCACCATCAAATGTGAGTAAATTGCCAGATTGTGCAAATTTTGTGATGTGCACGCCATCTGGAGTCGATTTGGCCACTTCCTCGAACAAGTGGACAATTTCCGGCCGGCTGCCTTGCAGTTGTTGGATGACATCCATTTTCGCTATCAACTTGCGCTTCCTATCTTCTAACTCTTGGATCTCTTTGATCTTTTTGTCCAAGGCAGCAATCTCTGTATCGAGAAAACTATTGCGTTTCGCTTGATTATCAATCATTCCATTGATATGACTGCGAACGAAAAACATCAATAGAATAGTCACTCCAACGGCTGACAGTATTGCAACCAAGAAATCTTGTTGCTGCTGCTTTCGGAGTTCCTCGCGCCAAGGTAATAAATTGATTTTCGCCATTAGTTGAAGCTCCTTAGTGCCAATCCGCAAGCAATCATCATTGCTGGTGCATCGTTACTCAAATTCTGGGGCTTGACCCGACTGGACAATGCCATATTCAGAAACGGATTGGCAACAATGGTCGGTGTACCGAGCTGCTCCTCAACCAAACTATCGATTCCTGGAATCGATGCACATCCACCAGCCAACACGATAGAATCAATTCCTCGATGAACACTCGACGAAACAAAGAATTGAAGAGACCGACCGATTTGCTGCACCATAGCTTGCTTGAAAGGCTCCAATACATCCGATACGTAATTATCAGGCAACCCGCCATGCTTTTTGGCTAAGCCGGCTTCTTCATATGATAGGCCGTAGCGTCGCTGAATTTCCTCAGTCAGCTGCTTGCCGCCAAAACCTTGCTCTCTAGTATAAATAATGCGGTTATTATGAATGACATTCAAAGTTGTCATTGTCGATCCTATATCCGCGATCGCGATGGTTTGATGGTCACCACCTTCCGGTAATTGATCCGCAACCAAAGAAAATGTGTTTTCCATGGCGTAAGCCTCTACATCGACGATATTTGCTTTTAATCCGGCAATCTCCAATGCGGCAACTCTATCCTCCACATTTTCTTTCCGCGAGGCGGCTAACAGAACATCTACCATCTCTGGATTTTTTTCATTCGGGCCTTGGACTTCAAAATCCAAACTTACTTCATCGAGGGAATAAGGAATATACTGATCAGCTTCTAATTCTATCTGCCCTTCCAATTCGTCTGCATTCAGCGAGGCCGGCATCGAAATTACTTTAGTGATCACTGCTGACCCCGCAACAGCGACAGCTGCATGCTTCAGCTTGCTGGAAGAACCTTTTAAGACCGATTTTATCGAATTACCGATAATTTCGACATTCGCAATATTTTTATCAACGACCGCATCTACCGGTAATTCTTCTACTGCGTAACTTTCAACTCGATAATTGGAGCCACTCCGACTTAACTCCAATAGTTTAACCGCAGCGGAACTAATATCTATTCCCAACAACTGTGGCTTTTTCCGTTTTAAGAAACTCATAATAATTCCGTGAGTAGAATTAAATTAATAGACTACAAGCGTAGTCGAACTTAAGCGTAAACATAATAGAACGATATAGATTTTTTCGCGACATCCGTCATGTATCTTGTAGTATAGTAGCAATTAACAATTTGCCTAATGTATAGAACCCAAATTGTTAACCGCTTCACTGTTGGTTTTCTTAACATGTCGTTTCCTTAATTTTGTTTCTGATCCAGACTGCTAGTGTCATCTTCCAAACCACGAAAATTTGGCTTTTTTAAAAAGCTTTGTATCTTTGTACTTGTATTTTCCCTTATAGGCGGAGCCATTGGGGTTGCTGGTTTGTATGGATACTATTTATATATGGCACCAAAACTCCCGGACACTTCCGGCTTGAAAGATCTAAAGCTGCAGATTCCATTAAGCATCTACAGTCAGGACGGACAGCTCATTGCTCAATATGGCGAAAAAAAACGCACTCCAATAATAATCGGAGAAACCCCTGAGCAATTGATTCAAGCCTTTATTGCAGCCGAAGACGACCGTTTCTTTAGTCATCCGGGGGTAGATTACAAAGGTCTGCTTCGCGCCGCGATCGGATACGCCAGAACCGGTGAAAAACGCCAAGGCGGAAGCACTATAACAATGCAGGTTGCCAGAAATTTCTTTCTAACGCGGGATAAAACATTTATACGCAAAATCAAAGAGATATTTCTCGCATTTGAAATTGAAGCACAATTTAATAAACTTGAGATATTAGAGTTATACCTCAATAAGATTTATCTAGGCCACCGAGCATATGGGATTGGTGCAGCAGCTCAGATATATTACGGTACAGATGTCCATCATCTTGACCTTGCACAATGGGCTATGATCGCTGGCCTTCCGAAAGCACCTTCGAATTTTAATCCTCTGACCAACCCAAGTCGAGCTCTCACACGAAGAGATTATGTTCTGCGTCGGATGTATGCTTTGGAATTCATAACCCTTGACGACTACAAACGAGCAACTAACCGTCCGGTTACTGCCAAACTACACGCATATACCATCCAACTTAACGCACCGTACGTTGCTGAAATGGTTCGCGATAAAATTGTGAAGCGATTTGGAACAGAGGCTTATGTAGGTGGATTCAAGGTCTATACAAGCATCGATAGCCGGTTACAAAATGCTGCTCGAAATGCACTTCGAAATGGCCTACATTCATACGACGAACGCCATGGATACCGAGGGGTCCTATCCCACCTTATACTTCCCCCCAATGTTTCTAACGATTGGCTAGATAGTCAGCTAGAAAAATATTCAAATATTGGCGACACAATCCCTGCAATTACGACTTCGATAAACGATCGATCCATTGACATATATCTGGGTAACGATGAATTTATTGAAGTTCCATGGGACGGATTAAAATGGGCTAGGACGTACAAATCAGAAAATAGTCGAGGTCGAAATCCGAAATCAGCGCATGAAATTGTCAGTGTCGGTGACATTATTCGTGTACGAAAATCTAAAGATAAAGGTGTGATTTTAGCCCAAGTACCTTCTGTAGAAGGTGCTTTGGTCTCTATAAATCCAATCGACGGCAGCATACTGGCTTTGACCGGAGGCTACGACTTTTTCCAAAGCAAATATAATCGAGCATCCCAGGCGAAACGCCAACCAGGGTCTGGATTTAAACCTATTCTATATACTAAAGCGCTTGAAGAAGGATTTACTGCAGCGAGCATAATCAACGATGCACCTATTGTATTACAAGATTCCTATAACCCTACTTGGCGTCCTAAAAATTATAGCGGAAAATTTTATGGACCCACTCGATTGCGAGTTGCTTTAAGAAAATCGCGAAATTTAGTGTCGATACGTTTACTTAGGCAAATTGGAATTCAAAAAGTTGCCGAATCGGCGATGCGATTCGGTTTGCCGTCGGATCAAATACCTCGCTCACTATCAATGGCGCTGGGCAGTGGAAGCGCCGCACCGTTGGAAATGGCAAGAGTCTATGCAGTCTTTGCAAATGGCGGCTTTCTAATCGATCCTTATTTGATTTTAAGAATCGAATCCTCGAATGGAAAAATTATCGAAGAAAGTCTTCCAAGAATTGCGTGTCCCCAATGTGGTGAATTAGGAGAAAAAAGCGATTTATTTGCACCGCGTGTCGTGTCTGAAGAAGTCAACTATCTCATGACATCATTACTCCAGGATGTTGTTCGCCGGGGTACGGCCGCTAAAGCGAACAAGCTCGGACGATCTGATATAGCCGGCAAAACTGGAACAACAAACGAACAAAGAGACGCCTGGTTCAATGGCTTTTCACCCACTCTAGCGACTGTCGTATGGGTTGGATTCGACTCATCAAAACCATTGGGTAGTCGTGAAACAGGTGGTAAAGCCGCATTACCTATTTGGATTGAATACACTGCCGAAGCACTTAAAAATACACCTATACAAAAAATACCACAACCAACGGAAATTATAAGCGCACAAATTAACCGCCACTCCGGTCACCTCGCGTCCCCGAACGACCCAAATGCTATTCCAGAAATATTTCGGAGTGGGCACGAACCTATTATTGGTGAATCGATTGACAATGGACTCAACCCGTATCTCTCTGACGAATCAGAAAACACCCAAATCCAATCTTTGTTTTAATGAATCAGAAGGCGCGCGTTAAATCAAAGGTTTCTCAAGAAACGGCTCGAATATTCGTTGAGGAAGGTATCGAAGATTATAATAACGCAAAACAAAAAGCGGCCGAAAGACTAGGACTGTCCACCAAGGTCAATCTACCAGGCGACGAAGAGATCAGCAGAGCGATTGAAGAATATCATCGTTTATATAGATCGAACACGCACGCCCATCACATTAAAAAACTGAGAGAACTCGCACTAAACGCGATGGGATTTCTAGAAGCATTTTACCCGAGACTATCCGGCTCTGTGTTCGAAGGTACAGCAGGCCCTCACTCACCGATTGTTTTGCAGCTTTTTATGGAAACATCCGAAGAATTAATCATTAAATTGATTAACGCCAATATTCCTTTCTCCGAACGCAAACATATTCATATTGATTGTAACGGAAATTCAATCGAGCTACCGTCGATTGAAATTCAAACCAATGAAACGCTGACCCAATTAAAGCTATTCCCAGACGGACAACGATCAGCCCGATTCTTAAAGAATCAATTACTACCAATGTCTGCAGATATCAATCAAGTTCGCCAGTTGCTGAATTTAAATCACCCTTAGAAGCGTTTTATTGAACCTAAGTTAGCCAATAATGGCGACACTATCCCCGTTGATCCATCGATACATAGTCGCGATCAGCATGTCCGGTATAAAGTTGGCGCGGCCTACCGATCCGTTTAGACGGATCAGCCATCAATTCCAACCAGTGTGAAACCCAACCCGCAGTTCGCGCAATGGTAAACATTACCGTGAACATATCCACTGGAATATTTAAAGCCTTATATATAACGCCCGAATAAAAATCGACATTCGGATAGAGCTTTCGCTCTACAAAATAATCATCTTTCAAAGCAATGTCTTCTAGCGCCAACGCCAATTCAAATAACGGATCGTTATTTGAATGTTTTTCCAATATTTCGTGGCAGGTTTGTCGAATAATCGTAGCTCGTGGGTCAAAGTTCTTGTACACCCGATGACCAAATCCCATTAGCCTAAAGGGATCATCTTTATCCTTAGCTCTCTCGATATACGCCGGGATATTTTTGATATCACCGATTTCGTCCAACATGCTTAAAACGGCTTCGTTAGCCCCCCCGTGAGATGGCCCCCAAAGCGCGGCAATACCAGCGGCAATACACGCGTAAGGATTGGCGCCAGTACTACTCGCTAGGCGAACTGTAGACGTACTTGCATTTTGTTCATGATCGGCGTGAAGAATAAACAAAAGGTTTAATGCTTTAGCCAATGAGGGGTCTAAATATTGGCGTTCATCGATATAGAAATTTTCCGATGGATGGGAAAACATCATATTCAAAAAGTTTTCACAATATTCCAAGTCGGTTCGAGGATAGACGAATGGTTCTCCAATTGAATGCTTGTAGCAGGCAGCCGCTATAATTGGCATTTTTGCCAACATGCGCAATGCAGAAATACGTCGATGCTCAGGATCCTCAACATCCAACTCGCTATGATAGAAGGCCGACAACGAACCAACAACCCCAACCATCATTGCCATTGGATGGGCATCATAATGAAAGCCCTCTATAAACCCTCTAAGATTTTCATGAATTTTTGAGTACCACTTGATTTCATTGACAAAGGCACCCGATTCCTCGGGATTTGGTAGCTCACCGTTCATCAAAAGATAAGCCACTTCGAGAAAGTTGCTTTGTTCGGCAAGTTGATCGATAGGATATCCTCTATATAAAAGAATACCCTTATCGCCGTTGATGAAGGTAATATCGCTGTTACAACTAGCGGTCGAACCAAACCCAGGGTCATGGGTAAAATACCCTAAGTCCCTGCTTAGCGGTTGAATATCTATGGTTGAATGGCCCAAAGTGCCATCAAACAAAGGGAGCTGTACGGTTTTACCGCTACTTTCGTCGGTTACCTTTAAGGTGTTTTTAGAAACCACTGTTACCTCTTTCATCACGCCTTTCAACCGGCGACTCGAGTTTTAGACTTTCGTCCACAATCGTACGAAAAATTCGCACGCTCTCAAAACAACTTTCCAGAATCTTATTATGACTTCTTGTATTTACGACGAAACTTATCGACACGGCCAGCCGTATCTACGATTTTCTGTTTTCCGGTATAGAAGGGATGGCACGCCGAACATACGTCGATGTGCAATTCCTTGCACAATGTAGAACTCGTCTCGAACTGATTTCCACAACTGCAAGTCACCGAAATGGTTTCATATTTTGGATGTATATCCGGTCTCATGATCGATAATTGGGTCAAAAGAAAACCACGCATATTAATGAATTTTGCGTTATTTAGCAAGATTTGAGCTAAAGCTGAACTCAGAATTAATTCTTCTAGCTTTCCTATTTAACCAATTCTCATATTCTTGTCAATGTCGTCCAAGCCCATGATTTAGCGTGCGTAAATCGGTCCTTAGAATCTAAGGATCACCCTTAATTTTTATCATAATAACGGTCAAAGGTCGGTATATTTCGACAATTAGTAGAGCGACTCGAATTTCTGTATTATTTCCCATTTTAGGTTCCAGCCATATAAATAATAATGAGAGTTATAACCTTAAACCTAAACGGAATCAGAGCAGCAGAGCGAAAAGGACTGTTCCAATGGTTAGCCGCACAGAATGCAGATTTTGTTTGCCTACAGGAAACCAGGGCGCAAATCCACCAACTACAGAAAGATGCGTTTTGGCCAACCGATTACCACTGTTACTATCGAGACGCTGAAAAAAAAGGCTATAGCGGTGTCGCTTTATACTGCCGAGAAAAACCGGAAACGTTAGTCCAAGAACTTGGCTGGCCGACGGTAGACTCCGAAGGCCGTTATATTGAAGCCAAGCTGGGCAACCTTTGCATTGTCTCCATCTATATCCCATCCGGTACTTCTGGTGATGCAAGACAAGAAATTAAATACGACTTTTTGGATAAATACCGAACCTATCTGCAACGCTGTATGGACTCCGGATTGGATTATATTATTTGTGGTGACTGGAATATAGCTCACACAAAAATCGATATTAAAAACTGGCGCTCCAACCAGAAAAACTCTGGATTCTTACCCGACGAGCGGGCTTGGTTAGACCAAATATTCAAAGACGGATGGATCGATGCATTCAGATGCCTAGACCAAGAACCGGATCAATACACCTGGTGGTCGAACCGAGGCCAAGCATGGGCAAACAATGTCGGTTGGCGTATTGATTATCAAGTAATTTCTCCAACACTGGCTGGCAAGGTCCAATCCACAAGAATTTATAAAGAAGAGCGATTCTCCGACCATGCCCCGTTGATCATCGATTATGACTACCCGTTAAATTCAAGCCAATAGAATCTAACGGGTAGCAAATTATTGATCTGAAAATGAAACCTGCTGATCTACCAACCAAACCAATATAAGAACCGGTACACCCATCAAACTGGCAACCAAAAAGAAATTTGAATAGCCCATAGCTTCCACCATTGTCCCCGAATAACCGCCCAAAAACTTAGGCAACAAGGTCATCAACGAACTGAATATTGCGTACTGCACAGCCGTAAACGACACATTAGTCAGACTGGATAAAAAGGCTACGAATGCAGCGCTTGCCAAACCCGCCGACAAATTATCGGCAGAAATAACCAGATAAAGAATGGTTAAATCGTAACCCACATGGGCTTGATACATAAATAGTAGGTTTGTTAATACGGTCAGCAATGCCCCTAGAAACAAAATCCGCATCACGCCATAGTGTGCAGAAAGAAGCCCCCCCAAAAAGCCACCGGCAATCGTCATAAGCAGGCCAAATGTTTTAACTACCCCAGCTATTTCATTTTTGGAAAACCCAAGGTCTTGGTAGAAAACGTTTGAAATAACGCCTAGCACTATATCTGATATCCTGTAAAAGCCAATCAAAGTTAACAATAGAATCGAAACTTTAAGGCCATAACGCCCGAAAAAATCGGAAAGGGGTGCTAAATAACAAACTCTAACCATCTCTCGATCAACCAATCCCAGTCGAATCGCTACACGCGCTATCACAAAGGCAACCCCGACCGCCAAAAATATTCTATTCACCTCAAGAAAGAATCCGGCAAGATAGCTGCTTCCGATTAGACTAGAAAGGTCTACTCTAAGTCCTGCAGCAATATCTTTGGTAAGAAAAAACGCGATCACAAATCCAGTCACCGCCACGATGAAAAGGAGCACAAAACGTATATTGTCAAACGCTGAAAAAACACGTTGGGAACTAAGATTTTGCTTGGGCTCATCGATTACCAGCGTAGTAACCACGCCAATCAACATCGTCAGAGCCATGACCAAATAGGTAGAGCGCCACGCTAGGTAGCTATACGCCTCTGACTTTGTACCAAAATAACTCGCCAGAAACAGCGCACCCGCGCCAGCGACAATCATCCCCACTCGGTATCCGGCTATATATGATGATGACATCATCGCTTGAAGTTCACTTCCAGCCGAATCTATTCTATACGCATCAATCACTATATCTTGGGTTGCCGATGAAAACCCCAAAAAAACTGCTGCTAACGCCATTAGGGTTAGTTTTTCAGGGGCCACAGCGGGATCAATCATCGCCATCCAGCAAATAGCCAAAATGACCGAAAATTGCGCGCATAACAACCAACTCCGGCGCCGACCTAATCTGCTACTCAATAAAGGAATAGGTATGCAATCAACCAATGGAGCCCAAACAAATTTGAAGGAATAAGCGAGTGCGGCCCAGCTAAAGAAGGTGACCGCCGATCGATCTGCCCCTGCTTCCCTTAACCACAAAGATAACGAAGAAAAAATCAGTAGAATTGGAATGCCCGCAGAAAACCCGAGAAATAACATAGTTATAACGCGGGGATGTACAAATGCTTCAAACGATTCGCTCCAACCTCGAATCTGTTTACCCTCCCTTATCATTACCGTAGCACTAGCATACCGCAAAGATTGGGAGACAATAGAATATCCCTACAAATATCGCCAAATTACGCTGCGAAAGATTGCTCACGTGAACGCAAAACCAATAAGCTTAACCAGCAATCCCTTTTGCTCATATCGCAACCGCTTCATTGAGCAGTCAATATCTAACCGTTTACAAAGTAATGCGTAATAATACTTGCGAAATATCCCAATGCTATCGTTGGTGCCCATTTAAGATGGCTGAAAAATGTATACATGCCCTTGGATTGCCCCATCAAAGCAACGCCAGCGGCCGAACCCACGGACAAAAGCGAGCCACCGACCCCCGCTGTCAATGTCACTAACAGCCATTGATATAAATCCATGTCAGGTTCCATACTTAATACCGCGAACATGACCGGAATATTGTCTACAATTGCGGACAATAAGCCCACGAGGATATTTGCGGTAGTCGCGCCCAAACCACCGTACATACCGCTTGAAGCCATTTCTAGGTATCCAATATAACCTAAGCCCCCCACCGAGAATACGACCCCGAAGAAAAACATCAATGTATCCCATTCAGCATCTCTAATTTTGTTGAAGATATCGTAACCCTCGCCACCGGGCATTATCGAATTAAGCCTGTATCCATAAAACATCAACAAACTTAGACCCGTCATCATGCCCATAAAAGGCGGGATGTGAAGAAAATTTTCGAATGATATCGCCATCGCTATGGTTAGCAAAAATAATCCGCAGATATTAAGCGCCCCGTATTTGAGGCGCACGATGTCTCTATCTTCATCCCCCGCAGGGCTTTCATTCGGAACGGCCATAAACATAAAAACCGCCGGCACAAAATAGTTCACTAATGATGGAATAAATAGCGCAAAAAAATCGAAGAATCCTGCCTGTCCGGACTGCCAAACCATCAACGTAGTTATATCACCAAATGGACTAAACGCACCCCCGGCGTTGGCGGCAACGACAACGTTAATATAACCAATACTAACAAACTTGGGGCTATTAGAACCGACCGCCATAACCACGGCACCTATCAACAATGCTGAGGTAAGATTATCTGCCACCGCAGATAGAAAGAACGTAATTATTCCAGTAACCCAGAATAGACTTCGAAAACTGAATTTCTTTCTAATCAACCAAGAACGCAATACGGCAAAAACATTGCGCTCTGACATTGCGTTCACATACGTTATGGCAACCAACAAAAACAAAAATAGCTGGGAATATTCCTCAAGATTGTGCATCAATGCCCGGTCAACGTCTTCAGCCGAAACGCCCATTTCCTTTGCCATATAGGCAACGTGCGCCCAGATTATCCCTGCGGCAAGAATGACCGGTTTGGACTTGGGAATATTTGTAAACTCCTCAGTAACAACAACAATGTACGCAATAATGAAGATCAATAAGCAAAATATTCCGCGTTGACTTCCAGTTTGCCCCAAAACATCAGTTTCTGCCGCGACAACTAGGTCCGGCAACATCATCAACAATGACAAAATGACTATACGTCCCAAGATATTCCCCTTATATTTGAACTAAATTAACAATTTACGCCCGTTGAAATACGCTAACGGGCAGGAAATAAAACCTATCATCGACACCGTTGAAGTTCGTGTATTGAAAACGTACGTATATCTAAAAGTATCTCTTATGCGTTTAAATTTTAATAATATCATTATATATTATTTTTTATTCTGAAGACCTAGCGTAACATACACCAATTATCAGAAATTCCAGTACCTAGCGCTTGAATGCGGTTGTTTCAGCCCAGTTCGTAAGGCCCGATGGCGGGTTGAACCGAAGGTCAGTCCCTACCGATCGAAGATCCAACCTAAAACTCTATGCGCGCCGAACACACTCGAACATCAAATAATGTACCAATATAACGAAGTAGACCAAACACTAGTCGACGAACGTGTTAGACAATTTCGCGATCAGACCAAACGGTTTCTGGCTGGACATATTAGCGAAGACCAATTTCGGCCACTTCGGTTAATGAATGGCCTGTACATACAAACCCATGCGCCAATGTTGAGAATAGCGGTGCCCTATGGCTTGCTTTCGACCAAACAGTTGAGAATGCTGGCATATATCGCCCGAACCTATGACAAAGACTACGCGCACTTCACTACCCGGCAAAATGTTCAATTCAATTGGCCCAAATTGGAACGCGTACCCGATATACTCGCCGATCTGGCACGCGTCCAGATGCACGCAATCCAGACCAGTGGAAACTGCATCCGCAACGTCACTAGTGATCATCTGGCAGGGATAAGCCCTGATGAACTGGAAGACCCTAGACCTTATTGTGAAATCATACGTCAATGGTCGACTCTGCACCCTGAATTCGCCTTTCTGCCACGCAAATTCAAGATCGCCGTTAGCGGTGCGAAAAACGACCGGGCCGCAACTCAATTACACGATATCGGCCTTTATCTGATCACCGGAGAAGATGGAGAAATAGGCTTCGAAGTACTTGCTGGAGGCGGTTTGGGACGCACGCCGGTAATTGGCCAAGTGGTACGTCCCTTCCTTCAGAAAAAACATTTATTATCCTATTTGGAAGCTATACTCCGCGTATACAATCAACTGGGCCGACGGGATAATAAATACAAAGCCCGTATCAAAATACTAGTCCGCGAAACCGGCATCGAAAAATTTTCCGCGTTGGTAGAAAAAGAATGGCAAAGCATCAAAATTGGCATGGAACTCGATGCGTCTGAAATCGATAGAATGAAGGGGTTTTTCAAAGCACCACAATACAAGCTCCAACCAGATCATGGAAATTTGGCTGACGCTGAAAAGCAAAACAGCGAATTTTCAACGTGGTTGCAGCACAATACCGTATCGCACAAGGTTGCAGGATATAGTGCAGTGTACATTTCACTAAAATCCCCTAATGATCCGCCGGGCGACATCACCGATAAACAACTGGACACTATCGCGGACTTAGCTGACCGATATAGCTTCGGGCAGGTCCGAAGCACCCACCGACAAAACCTTCTGTTGGCGGACATCGAAAAATCCAAACTGTTTGACTTGTGGCAAGAACTACAAGCGCAGAACCTGGCCACGCCGAATATCGGTAGTTTGGCTGATATGATCTGCTGCCCAGGCCTTGATTTTTGCAGTTTGGCAAACGCCGGATCCATTGGGGTCGCGAAAGAAATCAATGATGTCTTCGACAACTTGGATTATGTTCACGACCTCGGCGAAATCAAGATAAACATGTCCGGTTGTATGAATGGTTGCGCGCATCAAAGTGTTGGTCATATTGGTATACTCGGGGTCGATAAAAAGGGCGTTGAATGGTATCAATTAACCCTTGGCGGTTCATCTGAAAACAAGGCAGCATTGGGCGAGCGACTGGGTCCTGCTGTGGCGAAAGATCAGGTCGTCGAAGCCCTTTCTACAATTCTCAACGTTTATACCGATAAACGCGAAGACGGCGAACGCTTTCTTGATACTGTAAACCGAATCGGCATTACTCCGTTTAAAAAACAAGTTTATGCAAATCATTAAGGATCGACAGATCATCGACAACCAATGGCATCACCTTGCCGATGGTGAAACCGTCAATAGCAATTACGCGACTGTCTCGGTCGAGCGCTGGAAGCTGGAACGGGATTCGCTGCGAACCGACATGAACAATATCGGCCTAAGAATATCGCCGGAGGATTCTATCGAAGACATTCTGGATGATCTAGATTACTTCGATCTCATCTGCCTTGATTTTCCGGCGTTCACCGATGGCCGATTGTTTTCCACCGCACGTTTGCTCAGAGGCCGCTATGAGTACAACGGTGAATTGAGAGCGATAGGCAATTTCATCCGAGACCAGATATTTTTTCTGTCCCGCGTTGGAGTCAATGCCTTCGAACTTCAGGAGTCCAACGACATCACCGAAGCATTGAATGGGTTGAATGAATTTTCAGTAACTTACCAAGAATCATCCAACAACAATCCCGCCTAAACTAGTTCAGGATAGTCCGGCATACAGTGCCAGACTATCCCAATAACGTACGCAGGAATCTACCAATTGAGATATAAAACCAATCAGCTTTTTGCTCGCTTCAATATACTGACCCCTTTTAAAACATTGAGCGCCTCGCTCAATGGATAATCTCGCGTCAATGCGGCTTCCGACTCAACGCCTTTTTCCGCCCCGTCAGATTTATTCTCAGCATCACCATTGGTCAAATGATTGGAAAGATCGGCTTCCTTAACCGGTGTGAAACTGTTTTTCTCCAATTCTTCCAAACGAACCCTAGACAATTGGATATCCGGAGTAATGCCCTCAGCCTGAATCGAACGCCCCGACGGCGTATAGTAACGTGCTGTTGTCAATTTAACCGCGCCACCATTGCTGGTTGGCAATATCGTTTGGACAGATCCCTTCCCAAATGATTTCTCACCCATAATAATTGCACGGTTGTGATCCTGTAGTGCACCAGCAACAATTTCTGAAGCCGACGCCGACCCAGCATTGATTAGCACAACCATAGGAGCGCCATCCAGTTGATCTTTGGGCGTTGCTCTAAATTTAAGTTGAGAATCGTCTATCCGCCCCTCCGTATAAACGATTAATCCATTTTTCAAAAATGTGTCGCTAACCCCTACAGCTGCATTCAATACACCGCCCGGATTATTTCTCAAATCCAACACCAAACCTTTAAGTTCACCCTTATTTTCCTTTTCCAGGTTGCTTACGGCCTGCTGAACGCTTTGCCCGGTTCTTGATTGAAAACTGCTAATCCTAATGTATCCATAATCTTTCTCCAGGATCCGGCTCTTCACACTGGTGACTTTAATTACGTCGCGAACAATCTTGATATTTAGTGGTTGTTCTTCACCCACCCGAACCAGCGTCAGAACGATTTCACTGCCAGGCTCACCGCGCATTAATTTCACGGCTTGCCCAAGCCCCATACCCTTGACCGGTTTTTCGTCGATGCGGATGATCAAGTCACCCGGTTTGATACCAGCACGTTGCGCAGGCGTATCATCTATCGGAGAAATAACCTTTATAAAACCATCCTCCATACCCACTTCAATCCCCAAACCGCCAAATTGGCCCGTAGTACCCACGCGCAATTCTTTGTACTGTTCTTTGTCCAAATAAGAAGAATGCGGATCCAATCCCGACAACATGCCCCTGATCGCATTTTCCAACATTTTTTTGTCGGTAACCGGTTCCACATAATCTTTCTGAATTCGTCCGAAAACTTCCGTAAAAGTCCGCAAATCATCGAATGGTATATCTCCGTTCGCAGCCTTGTCGGCGAAGGATACTCCGCTTATCGCAACAAAAACTCCAAGTACGACCCCAAGCGAAAAGGTGAAAAAACTTCTATGGCTAAACATTACAGATATACTCCATTGAGGGGAAAAAGGTTAGGTACTGCGAATATTTCGCACAAATATAACATCATAATTCCCACTGTTTCTGAGACGAACCAACCTTCGATTCAGCAATCGAAATTTGGAATCAACAATTATCATCCGACACGCCCTTTGCGGACCTTTCTACACCATTTGATTGGATTGACGGGCTTGCCCTTTTTTCGAATCTCGAAATAAAGTCCCGACCGGGCCCGTCCGCCACTGCGACCAACGGTTGCAATCTCGTCACCGGTTGCAACTTTATCCCCGACCTCTTTATACAGACTCTCGTTAAACGCATAAAGCGTCATATAACCGCGCCCATGATCCAGGATGATTAGCAAACCGTAGCCACGCAACCAATCTGCATAAACCACACGTCCCTGCGAAACAGCCCGTACTTGGGTTCCTTCTTTGGCGCCAATCAAAACACCTTCCCATCGCCCAGATACCCTGCGGTTGCCAAAACGTTTTAACAACTTGCCCTTTACTGGCCAATTCAATTTCCCGCGTTTTTTACCAAAGGGTTGAGCCTTTCCACTATCGAACGGAACATCAACAATCGCGCGTTCTATAGATCGCAGTAACTTTTGCAACCTTTTCTCATCCGTTCTCAATTGGTCCAGCTCGGTGCTGCGATCCATGTATTCGGCATCCAGCTTCGCCAATAATTTTTCCCGAACTGTTCGCTGCCTAGTCAGAGATTTCAGTTCAACTTCTTTATCTTCGCGCAATCGTTTCAGACTTTCCGACCGCTGTAAAAGTTCAGTTTCCGATATTCTCAATATATTCAATGCATTTTCGAACGCGCCAACCTGTGAGAGTCTAGCCCCGTTCAAATAATCGTAATACATCATCAAGCGGCTCAGCTTTATCGGATCCTCTTGATTCAAAAGTAATTTAACACGCTGTTGTCGCCCCATAGCATGCGCGGCCCGGATCTGTTTAACTAGCACTATCTTCTGATCAAGAATAGACGCTTTAGCTTTATCGCGCCGCAAACCAATATCGACTAATTCCGTTTCGTGCTCACGAACATCTTGTACTAATTCAGCTAAAACTACAGAGATTTCCCCGTACAAGCGCTCACTGTCACGCAATTGAGCCATCGCAGAATTTTTTTTTAACTCTAGATCCTCTAACGTTTTTTGCACGGCCTTGATTCGTGCTTGGACCTGTCGTAATTTCTCGCTATCCGTACGCTTCTTAGCAAATGCTTGTTGCGGAATTACAACCGAACTCAAAGCAAACAAGCATGCAATGATCCAAGCTAACATTCAATTAATAGTAATTGTGGCATCTCATTCATTCGAGACATTTAAATTTTAGTCTACCGTGGCACCAAATTGGGCCGGGCACCGACCGGTATTCGCCGATCATCACTGAACGAATTCCGAACCGATATGTTCAGAAAAAAAACACACCCATTTTTTATGCTTCAACTATTTCACGCAAACTCTATATTGTCGGTCATGCGACAGATTCAACCCAAGTTAGCGATGATGCTACCCAAAATCGAATAAAATTATCGTTATAGTCATGGTAACCACCCTAACAATTCTTGGCAATTGGCTCAATCCAAACCCACCCTCATTCGAAGGTTGGCGACGACCGCATTTAGTCATAGTTGTAGTTTAAATGTATGCAGGGTCTGCTGGAAAATACCGCATCCAGAGGAATTTACAAATTCCGAATAGGTCTCTAAGGTTCTATGCATTTCTGTCAATTTTGGCGATACGGAGACCACCCTACAGTTCGTGGCAAAACTGTCAGATTACAAGCCGTTTTGTCCGTCTATAAAAAACGGCTTGGCTTAAGCGTCGCAATCTCTGTGCAAAAAGGTTATTATTTTATATTTTGTGGCGACTAGCCCTATTACCCAAGAAGCTTCCCGCAAATACACCAACAATAAAAGCGGTATGAGTCAATCAGAAAAATTAATTTCGAAAGATTCAGAAATTAATCGTGCTGCTCGTTGCTTGAAAGCCATGTCGCACCCATTGCGCCTCAAGATTCTATGCACCCTAGGCAGCGAAGCGATTAGTGTACAAGAAATCGTGGAATATGTGGGTACAACTCAAAGTAATGTCTCGCAACATCTTGCAATCTTGCGCGACAAAGGCATTCTTGCCAGTCGCAAAGAAGCTAACCGGGTTTATTACTATGTTGACGATGAGCGAACACTGATGCTTATCCGGTTAATGAAAGAGGTATTTTGCGACTGATTGCTTAAGCTCCTACTGACATCATTTTTTTAGCCTCCTTATTAATAGATGAACACTCAAGAATTTTTTATTGACCATTTTATTGAATTTGCCGGGAACCATTGGATCCTATTTTCAGCCATGGCTGTTGTCTGCTACCTATTGGTCCAGGACATCATAGAAACATCGGTACGAAAGTATAAAACAACGTCTTCTGTCGGAGCCGTGGGTCTTATCAACAACGGTAATACAACTATCCTTGACATTCGTGAGCCACATGAATACGTAAAGGCCCATATCGAGAATTCTATAAACATACCTATCAGCAAATTTGACAAACGCACCGATGAACTCGATCAATATAAAGACACTCACATTATAGTGGCCTGCCAAACTGGAACCCGTTCGCCACAAGCGTGCAAAAAATTGACCAAATTGGGCTTCGAGGAAGTCTATAGTTTGAGCGGCGGCATGCAAGGATGGGAAGACCTCCACCTGCCGATCCGACGGAAAAAAGCCAAACATTCATCCTAAATTCAAACAAAAAATCTATATCGCTCAGGCCAAATTGATAACAGAAACGAAGCAACAGTAAATTTTTCTAAAATACGAAATTGAGCGACCCAAGCAACCTATCGCAGGGAGCCCACGGACTATATCGATTTAATATACGGATAATACAATGGTAGAAGTGAAAGACGACCCACAAGAAGACAAACAGTTCTCTATCCAGAAGATTCACGTCAAAGATGTGTCTTTTGAAGCGCCTAACTCGCCGCAAATATTTACCGAAAAATGGGAACCCAAAGTAGAGTTTAATCTTTCCAGCAGCGCACAAGCACTGCAGGAAGACCTCTTCGAAACAACGCTGACCGTAACCGTCACAATAAAAGTGGGTGATAAAACAGCTTATTTAATTGAAGTTTGCCAGGCGGGAATATTCTCAATCTCAGGCTTATCCGAGCAAGAAATGGGACCAATGTTGGGAAGTTTTTGCCCCAATTTGTTATTCCCTTACGCTAGAGAAGTGGTCTCCGACTTGGTTACCAAAGGAGGATTTCCACCAATGCTGCTGGCACCAGTTAATTTTGATGCACTATACGCACAACATTTGGAACAAATGAAGGACAACACTACACCCACCAGCAACACGCTAAATTGAACGCTGCTAGATGACATTGATAAGTGTACTCGGAGCCGGTTCCTGGGGTAGTGCAATCGCATTATTGCTGGCCCGTAACGGTCATTCGACCATTTTGTGGGGACACAATCCTGATCACGTCGCAGAGCTAAAACAAAAACGCTGCAACCAACGCTATCTACCCGGTATTATTTTACCCGACAACCTACTTCTAGAAGCCGATCTTTTAGTGGCCATACAACAGGCGGACATCATCATCATTGCCGTACCCAGCCACGCATTCAGCAGCACTTTGGACAAAATTAAACCCAACTTGGCACCAAGCACCCGAATTGCATGGGCCAGCAAGGGGCTGGATCCTGCCAGCGGCCACTTATTACACGAGACCGTTTATAGGTTACTGGGCAAAGAAACATCCGTCGCGGTAATTTCCGGCCCAACATTCGCGACAGAAGTCGCGCAAAATTTACCCACCGCAATCACGGTAGCCTCCCCCCAATCCGGTTTTGGCATATTAATGTCCGAGATTTTGCACAATCAACGATTCCGGGTTTATACCAGCGACGATATTATCGGAGTGCAATTGGGCGGCGCGGTAAAAAATGTATTGGCCATCGCGACTGGGGCCGCAGATGGCCTGGGATTTGGCGCAAACACGCGTTCCGCCCTAGTCACACGTGGACTGACCGAGTTGATGCGGCTGGGGATTTGTATGGGAGCCAAACAGGAAACCCTGATGGGTTTGGCTGGTTTGGGCGACATTGTTCTCACCTGTACAGACAATCAGTCCAGAAATAGACGTCTGGGTTTAGGCTTGGGAAAGGGCCGTTCCACTGCGGAAATAATCGGGGAAATTGGTCAGGAAGTTGAGGGTATCTCAGCAGCGCGAGAAATTTATAAACTGGCCAAAACGCTAAAACTCGAAATGCCCATTACCGAACAAGTTTATAAAGTCTTATACGAGGAATTAACTCCGACCACAGCGGTTCAAAATCTACTTGTCAGAGAACAAAAAACTGAACAATTCGAATAGCCTGTTTATCCGCACGATTGATTAAAAACCGTCAAAGACTGGCTCTACAACCTACCCTTTTAATATTCTGAATCAAAATGATTCGGTTTCCTAACAAATAAAATGATTGCAACCATCTACTAATTCACAGGTTGAGGTCGTACATTTTTGATTTGAATTTTCGCGGATTTCCTTAGGCGAACAAAACTAAGAACCGCCTAATTAAATCTGGCTGCAAGCTCGCGTCCACTAGTTGAAAGCGCAGTAATCAAGAACGCTATGAAATTTATTTCGACTGAAAAATGGGTTCGACTGTTCCCAGTCCTGGCAATTGCATTCTCGCTGGTCGCCTATAATTTTCCAACCATTTTTGGCCCTTTGAAATCTTGGATTATCCCGTTACTTTCAGTAGTTATGTTTTGTATGGGTATGACCCTGAATTGGCAGCACCTCCTCGCCGTGATCAAACACCCCAAAATAGTTTTCCTTGGAGTGTCGATTCAGTATCTGGTTATGCCGTTTACCGCTTATTGGTTGTCGACAACGCTGGGCTTAACGCTTGATCAGACAATCGGCATGGTCTTGGTTGGTTCAACCGCTGGGGGTACTGCATCCAATGTCATCTGTTATCTAGCCAAAGGTAATGTAGCCCTATCCATCTTAATGACTATAACCTCGACTTTTGTCGCGGTTGTGGCAACCCCGTCGTTAACATTTTTGTATCTCAACGAAACCGTTCAAGTACCCTTCTGGAAAATGCTCAACAGTATTCTCCAAATCGTATTGGTGCCAGTATTGTTGGGTACCGGAATCAATAGTCTCTTTACCCGCGGAGTTGCACACATCAGACCCTTGTTTCCGATATTATCCTCTCTAATTATCGTTTTGATCATCGCAATTATCGTAGCCATAAATGCCAAGACTCTGGGCGGCACAGGACCAATACTTATAATCGCGGTGATGCTCCATAATATTTCCGGGCTTATGGCTGGTTATTTCATTCCCAAACTATTCGGCTACGATTCCCAAACCTGCCGGACCATTAGTATCGAAGTAGGAATGCAAAATTCAGGTTTAAGTGTGGCGCTGGCGATAAAATACTTCTCTTCAATGACCGCGCTCCCTGGCGCAATTTTTAGCATTTGGCACAACATCTCGGGCGCGTTAGTTGCCAGTGTTTGGGGGAAATCAAAACATCGAAAAAGAAATAGGCAGCCTAGTTGATTGCATCGAATTGGAATCTATAATTAAGCCATGCACCCAAAATCCAGCCTAAAGCATTCTATTAAATTTCGTTGCATGCCCACAATGTTGCTCGCAATTGCACATTGTATTGCACCCGTAGCATGGTCTGATTCAATCGGTGAAGAAATGGGGGCATCGGCGGGAAAAATAAGCGACAGCGTTACATCGGTGTATCAAACCGTCGAATCATCAGCACTGAATTCTGTAGAATCAATAGGCGTTCACGCTGAATCTTTGCAACGTTCGGCGAATAATTTAGCCGCCGATATCAACCAAGACTATCACAACTTTATTTACGACTTTCAGAAGGGTTACTACAAATAGAGGTCCGCTTTGACGAACAAACTCTCTTGACTGTAACCGTCTATATTGTTGATATGGTGTCTTTACCCAACCTTATCGAATAGTACCTATGGCCACTTCATCCAAAAAAGTAATTTATGCAGCCTTGGCGGGCAATAGCTTGGTAGCGGTGACCAAATTTACAGCCGCGTTACTCACCGGAAGCTCTGCGATGTTTTCTGAAGGAATACACAGCGTTGTAGATACCGGAAACCAAGTGCTATTGTTACTAGGCCTGAAACGCGCGCAAAAACCCGCAGACGAAAAATTTCCGTTTGGTTACGGCAAAGAAATCTATTTTTGGAGTTTTATAGTCGCAATACTGATCTTCGCGGTTGGGGCCGGCATTTCTATATACGAAGGAATCCAACATGTCCTATCGCCCGAACCTATAGAAAACCCAATTATTAACTATTTCGTACTTATATTGGCGATGATCTTCGAAGGCGCTGCTTGGTATTTTGCTTTTACTGAATTTAGCCGGGCTAAGGGCAAATGGGGGTATATCGAAGCGGTCAAAAAAGGCAAGGATCCGTCCGTGTTTGTCGTGCTATTTGAAGATACCGCAGCAATGCTGGGCTTAATGGTCGCATTCACCGGCATCTATCTGGCAGAAAGCACGGGCAACCTTAATTACGATGGCTACGCTTCGATAATTATCGGATTCATTCTGGGTGGAACAGCCATATGGCTGGCCTACGAAACCAAGGGATTATTGATCGGGGAAAGCGCAAATTCCAAACTCGTCTCACAGATTCGGGAAATTGCTGCTTCTTGCGCCCATGTTGAATACGTCAACGAAGTATTGACTATGCACATGGGGCCCGATTTCGTTTTGGTCAACCTTAGCGTTGATTTCACGGACGCCACTCGAGCAGACACTATAGAATCAACGATTGCTGGCATGGATATCAAACTGAAATCCGAGTTTCCCGTGATCAAACGGGTTTTTGTCGAAGCCGAATCGCGAAAAAAGATTGCAGTTAACAACGTAGATTAATACGAACCGGCAAATTTGATGGACTCGCTATTTCCGCTCTACGGGTGATATTACAATTCGCCGGTTAGCCGCATGCGCTTCAGCCGAATCGCCAAACGCAATAGGTTGACGTTCACCGTAAGATTTGGTCGAAATTCTATCTGCCTTCACTCCCCTTTTTAACAAATAGAGCTTCACGGATTGGCCTCTAGCCGCAGCCAATTCCTCATTGTATGTCTCGCTTGAGCGGGAATCTGCGTGTGCCTCAATCAAATAATCGTTGCTCCCGCAACGTTTAATTGATGCCGCAAGTTGATCAATGATAGGGTAAGACCACTAGGAGGCTATCTCATTGGACCGCAGCAACGTCAATTCCTGGATTAATGGTGTCGCCAAAGAAATTCCCGCTTCGATCGAGGTTTCCAAAAAAATAGCCAGCAGTTGTCGCCTCAATCGGGGTAATTGATCGACTTTCTTGGTATAAAAACTGACGACCCACTCAACCGCGTGGTCACCCGTGTCGTTGACCTCGATTTCCATTTCGGTATGCTTTTGTATTTCAACTTCTTTGGATGCGATTGCTTTATCACAAGCGGTTCTAAGCATTTTTAGAACCTGCTCCGCTTCTTCCATGTAACCAATTTTGAAACAGAGTTGCTGCCGCAGACCCTTGGCCGAAGCAAACTTGGATAGATTGTGCACAGTGTAATTTCTAAGATTCGAATTTTTAACCATAACCCGGTGATTACCAATCAAATCAAGGATTTCAGTATGGAACACTTTGGTTTTGTAGACGGTACCGTATATCTCGCTACCATCATTGAATTTTACGACATCACCCTCGGCAATCATGTCGCTATTCAAAATAATCAACCCGCTGAACATATCCGGTGCCCAAACGGCATTAGTTAAAGCCAGAAACACACCAACAAAGCCGATAACACCCCCAGCTTCTAACAGGGTATCAAAACCAAGCAAACGGACCACGGAAATAAGCACGATGACAAAAACGAAAACCTGGGTAAATATATTAAGCAATCGGGTGTTATAGGTCTCCACCCGCTTAGTTTCTCCTTTTATTTCCCGTACTTTTCCGTAACGCCGGATAATCAGGTAATTGGATAGATGTCCGCATAAGTAACCGAGATAGCAAATCACTAAAATGGCGAGTAATTTTAAACCTACACCCTTTTCTTCTGAGGGCATATAAAAATGAAAATAACCGAATGAAATAATGATCAGCAAATTTAACGCACGGAAAACGCTCAACTTTAGTTTGAACGACGAACTGTTTTCGTCTTCGTGATAAACCAGTTGAACAATACGCCGGGCAAAGATCAGTAAGACTAGGTTGACACAGGCGACCAACCACGAAGCTAGATCCATCCGATCCAGAATGTGGCCGAACCAAGCTACGTAACTATCCAAATTCATATTCAAGAAGCGATTAGGTTTAAAGAAAATTGCCTACAAATGCCCTCATTCTAGCTCGTTTTCGCATCAAAACATTTTAAACGGATGGCTTCTAAATCTTTAGAGAACTTCCTGTCCGCTGTTTCACATCAATGGCTGTTGAGACTTGCACTGTCCAATAGCAACATTTGCTATGTGATCAAATAAAAAATAAATAACGATGAATATATTGCAGAAAGCATAACCGATGGATATTTACTCTCGAACTTCAAGACCATCTACAGCAGGGATGCTGCCACCAAGGCTATATGGATGTATTTACGCCGGATCTTGAAGGTCGGTAGGAAACAAACCGTAGTTTGTGTCGCCTCACTTAAAAAATTTAATTGTGGTACCGGAGAATACTGGATACATATCCCAACCGATCAATTATTCGATCCTAAAATAAACCAGATTTGGGTTATCATCGATCAACGGCTCACCCAAACTCAGCATCCCACTACCATCAGAAACCCACTCTTCATAGTGGACAAAGGTATCCTGGCCATCCGCGGACCGTTTGCCCTTTAGAGTCCGGATGTAAGTTCCGTTGGTACTTTGATCTTTGTACACCATTTTACCGTTCTGGCAATTCATAACACCGTGCAATCTAGATGCGGCGTTTGAATACACGACCAGTCCGCTACGCGGTCCACGCCCCAAAACCAATTCACCCGATGCTTCGGTCAGACGAATTTCCTGACCGGCATAACCCAAGAACAATGACAGGTCGCTACTTCTCCTATTCTTATAATCAGTATTGCGCGCTTCCAATACGACGGTACTTTCACTTTCATCCCATACAACTTCGTGCAAATCATAAGGCTCCTTTTTGCCTTTGATATAAACTCGGTCCACGTAGCGCATGCGGGCCTGATTTAATTTGGTCAAGTGTTCGCGGGTTTGATTATTCGTGATAATTTGACCCGATTTGGATCTATTGACCATCCGCGCCGCAACGTTCACGGTATCGCCATACGGATGCTCGTCTTTCAACGCGGTCACGCCAAAATGGAATCCAATCCTAACACCCAATTGGGATTCACCTTGCTTGAAAAAACCTCTTTGAATTTCGCATGCAGCGTCAAATGCTGAATCAGGACGTGTAAATACCGACATTAACTCATCGCCGATAATTTCAATAACACGACCATCACAACGTTCAACGATCTCCGTCATATCATTCAAGCAGGCGACGACTTTCTCGTGCGCCCGCAAATCCCCAATCGCATCGTATAATTGAACGCTTCCCGCGACATCCGCAAAAAAAACCGTCATTTCTGATGTCACTGCATTATTCATCGATATTCACACCTCTATTGGCGGTTACAATGCCGTCCAATCAGAAAGGAATATCATCGTCAAAATCGTCTACCACATCCGCTTGCCCGGATGGGGCCGGCGCTGGAGTTGACCCCGCTGGAGAATTACTGCCGGCTGGAGAAGCAAAACTGGCCGGTTTGTCGCCAAAATCAGTTGTTCCTCCGCCACGGCTGTCTAACATTTGCATATCATTGGCTACGATTTCCGTCGAGTATCGATCCTGCCCGTCTTGACCTTGCCACTTTCGAGTACGCAAACTGCCTTCTATATAGACCTTACTACCCTTTTTAAGATATTCCCCAGCGACACCGGCCAGCCCCCGAAAAAAAACCACCCGGTGCCATTCAGTCCGCTCCCTTGGCTCTCCGGTTTGCTTATCCTTCCATGTTTCCGATGTAGCAATGCTTATATTGGTTATTGCATCGCCACTCGGCATATAACGAACATCTGGATCAGAGCCCAAATTTCCAACCAAAATAACCTTGTTAATTCCTCTACTCGCCATGATTCGCTCCATTTTAACAAAAGACCTTCTCGATGGGTGGTTGGGAATACTCCGGTCAATTCATAGCCACCCTGTTCGAGGTTCAAATAATTATCGGTTGTATATTACGACAGTCCTTCCGCCTGGGGAATCAAGCGCCGCAAACATTCATAATCCAACAATTTTTTATCAACTTTCAAATATGCCACACCATCGTCTGCCAACACAACAGCTTCGGCGACGCCATCGATTTCCGACAATCTCCTAGTCATTAAGTCCGCTTCACATTGTTGTAAATCACCCACGTTCAAAAGCAGGTTACTCAAATACCGCGGAGATTGCATCGGGAAAGCAACTGCCAACCATAACAACGCAAATACCAGACAGCCGGCAAATACACCATCAACACCGAATGCACCCAAAAGGAAACCGCCTCCAATACCGCCCAAGAACGCACCCAAAAACTGCGAAGTGGAATAAACACCCATAGCGGTACCCTTTAAATTGGCCGGCGCGATTTTGGAAATCATAGAAGGCAATGTCGCTTCCAATAGATTAAACCCGCAAAAAAACAGTATTAGAAAACATGTAATGCCGAAAACTGTCTGGTGATAAAATAAAAAACCTACTTGTGCGACCGCCAATACGGCTATCGCCCCCAAAAATACAGTTTTTATCTTGCGTTTCTTTTCTGCCAAAATTATAAACGGAACAATTACCAGCATCGAAACGAGCAGTACCGGTAGATACACTGACCAATGCTCATTGACCGGCAACGATGTATTGCGCAAGCTCAACGGCAACACTACAAAACTTCCGGTCAAGATCATATGTAAAGTCAGAATACCAAAATCCAACCTCAGTAATTCACTCTCTCTCAATACCGTTCCGAATTGCGACGGGAGCGCCTCTGTATCGCGATGAAATCGAGTATTCGTAGGATTCGGAACCAGGCCAAATAAAACCGCGATGCCAATCAAAGCCAACACGGCAGTAATCCAGAATATCCCACTCAAACCGAATGATCCAGCAACCAAAGGACCTAGTACCAATGAAACCGCGAAGGAAAGACCGATGCTGATACCTATGGTGGCCATCGCCTTGGTTCGATGAACTTCACGGGTCAGGTCCGCAGCCATAGCCATGACCGCGGCAGCTATCGCTCCACCACCCTGGATGGCTCTGCCGAAAATAACGCCATATATCGAATCCGACATCGCGGCAACCACGCTACCCAACGCAAATATGACTAGCCCACCTGCTATGACCGGCTTGCGTCCTACTCGATCCGATAACATCCCAAACGGGATTTGAAACAACGCTTGAGTTAAACCATACGCACTTATTGCAAATCCAATGAGCAGCGGCGTAACGTTTTCCAATGATTCCGCATAGATAGAAAAAACCGGCAAAACCATAAACAAACCCAGCATACGTAGCGCAAAAATACCAGCCAAAGACAGGCTGGCGCGACGCTCGGTGGTATTCATAGGACTGGTAATGTCCACGTCCTGATTCAATTATTCATCTCCTTTGCTTAAAGGCCCAAAAACGTCTTATAGTAACAGGTTCTTTTATGACTCGGAATGAACATGGATACAATCCACATTAGAGGCGCCAGGACCCACAATTTACAGAACATCGACCTGGACCTCCCCCGAGACCAACTGATTGTAATCACCGGGTTATCCGGATCAGGGAAATCCTCACTTGCGTTCGACACAATATATGCGGAGGGGCAACGACGCTATGTCGAGTCGCTGTCGGCCTACGCCCGTCAATTTCTCTCGATCATGGAAAAACCGGACGTCGACCATATTGAAGGTCTTTCGCCAGCAATATCCATAGAACAGAAATCAACATCACACAACCCACGCTCGACGGTTGGGACTATTACGGAAATATATGATTACCTACGCCTCCTTTTCGCGAGAGCCGGAATACCGCGCTGCCCAACCCATGATGTTTCCCTGGAAGCACAAACTATCAGCCAAATGGTTGATCAAGTCATGCAACTTGAACCCGCCAGCCGATGGATGTTACTGGCCCCGGTCATTACCGAAAGAAAAGGCGAACATGTACAAGTATTGAACGATTTACTCAATCAGGGATTTATACGCGCGCGTATCAATGGCGAAGTCTACGAATTGGACGATCCACCCAATTTGGATCTACGCAAAAAACACACTATAGAGGCAATAGTCGACCGGTTTAAAATTCGCGAAGATTTATCATTGCGTTTGTCCGAATCTTTTGAAACAGCGTTACGTCTCACCAATGGAATAGCGCTTGTGATATCCATGGATGATCCTAAACGAATCCAGGTATTTTCGGAAAAATACGCGTGTAATCACTGTGGCTACAGCCTGACAGAATTAGAGCCCAGAATTTTTTCGTTTAACAATCCTAAGGGTGCATGCCCCAGCTGCGACGGTCTCGGCATCAAGCAATTTTTTGACGCTGACTTAGTAGTTCATAACCCAGAGCTGAGCTTGGCTGGCGGTGCGGTACGCGGATGGGATAGGCGCAATGCCTATTATTATCAACTCGTCTGTTCATTGGCCGAACATTACGACTTTGATACCGAAATGCCTTTCAATCAGCTTCCGGAGGCCGTCAAGAATGTTATTCTCAACGGTAGTGGACGCACTGCGATTACTTTCAAATTATTGACAAGCCGTGGCAAAGTCAGAAAGCGACGACATGCTTTCGAGGGTATTTTACCCAACATGGAACGCCGCTACCGCGAAACTGATTCGACCATGGTACGCGAAGATCTAGCCAAATACCTCTCCAGCAAACCCTGTCCGGAATGCAACGGCGCCCGATTAAATGTCGCGGCCCGACACGTTTATATCGATAAGATTCCGCTGCACCATCTAACCGGGTTGGCAACCCACCGCTTGCTGGAATTTTTCGAAGGATTGAGTCTAGATGGGAAACGCGGTGAGGTGGCGGCAAAAATAGTAAAAGAAATCCGGGTAAGATTGGAATTTTTGGTCAACGTTGGACTGGACTACCTAACATTGGACCGAGGCGCCGATACGCTCTCAGGTGGAGAAGCGCAACGAATTCGACTGGCTAGCCAAATTGGCGCTGGCTTGGTCGGGGTAATGTACGTGCTGGATGAGCCATCAATTGGCCTGCACCAGCGCGACAACCAACGCTTACTTAAAACGTTGATTCGATTGCGCGACTTGGGTAATACCGTCATCGTAGTGGAGCACGACGAAGAGGCAATATTAACCGCGCAACATGTCGTTGACATTGGCCCGGGCGCAGGCGTTCATGGTGGCCGTATTGTCGCTCAGGGTACCCACAAAGATGTTATGAGTGAGCCCAATTCATTAACCGGACAGTACCTATCCAAAAATCTGCAAATCCAAGCCCCTAACGAAATAACCCAACCAGATAAAAAGAAACTGCTGCGCATACGCAACGCCAGCGGCAATAATCTAAAAAGTATCGATGCAGAATTCCCGATTGGATTATTAACCTGCATTACCGGTGTATCCGGTTCCGGTAAATCAACACTGGTCAACGATACGCTATACCGCTTTGCTGCCCGGGAATTGAACAAAGCCAGTACGCAACCGGCAAAATGCGAAGGAATCGAAGGTCTTCAGCTAATCGACAAAGTTGTCGACATTGACCAAAGCCCTATAGGACGGACGCCCCGATCGAATCCGGCAACCTATACCGGTTTGTTCACGCCGATTCGGGAATTATTCGCCGCTACACCCGAAGCACGATCGCGCGGCTATACACCCGGCCGCTTCAGCTTCAACGTTAAAGGCGGGCGATGTGAAGCATGCCGCGGTGACGGTGTGATAAAAGTAGAAATGCATTTTCTTCCGGATATTTTTGTTAATTGTGATATCTGCAACGGTAAACGCTATAACCGTGAAACTCTGGAAGTTCGCTATAAAGGAAAGAATATCTATGAAGTACTCTCAATGACCGTCGAAGAATCCAGAGAATTTTTCGACGTCATTCCTGTCATCGCGCGCAAGCTGCAAACCCTTATTGATGTCGGCCTGAGCTATATCACGTTGGGCCAAAATGCGGTGACCTTGTCTGGTGGCGAAGCCCAGCGGGTCAAACTGGCCCGCGAATTGTCCAAACGGGATACCGGTAATACATTATACATCTTAGACGAACCTACCACGGGCTTACATTTCCACGACATCCAACAATTGCTCAACGTATTACATCGTCTGCGCGACCACGGAAATACAGTCTTGGTTATCGAACACAACCTGGACGTCATAAAGACCGCCGATTGGATCATGGATCTAGGACCGGAAGGTGGTGACGGAGGGGGGCGTATCATCGCCGAAGGGTCGCCGCGCGAGGTCTCTGAAAATCCAATATCTCATACCGGTCGTTTTTTGAAAAAACAGCTGCCACCACAACCCGGAATATTCGACAATGTAGTACAATCTCGATAAAAGAAATTTCGGCCAAACAGAAATTCTGACCGTTGACGGTGTTACACACTAATCAGCGAATTTGAAAGACAGTTGGATGCCTGCATAAAATTCCATGTCGAAATTGTCGGTTTTTTTTACATCCTCACTTGATGAGGCTCAGAAAAAAACATAAGATACTAATTTAAAAGTAGTTTTTTAGACTGGTCCAATACTTGTAGACACTTTAGCTAACAATAGTTAAAACCTGTTGCCTACTACATCTGTCTATAAGAACAGAATAGTTTGACAGTTCAGCTAGACCCTGCGTGAATTGCAAAAATAGTTCAATTACCTTGTTGGTATTGAATATAGGGTTCTACGCCACATAGGAGGCTGTCTTGAAAAATTGCATCGAAAATTTGGGCGTTTACTGTCGATATTTTTTTCAAGACAGCCTTGTAGTTGCCTGCTGACATTTTTAGCATAATAATCCAGAAAAATTCTAGGAGTTTAAAATGGAACGACGTCACAGCACCCGCAGCCCAGTTTCCGTTAGTGTGTTCATATCTCTACCGGGGAAACCTAGCCATCACTGCAAAACCAGAAACCTGAGTAGCCGCGGTGTTTATTTGTCTGCAGACGTGAATCTATTACCTTTGGACGCACCGTTGGTATTATTTTTCGCGGTAAAAAAACACCGTGGCTCGGTCATCCAAATTCACCGAATGACTGCAAAGATCGTTCGCATTGGCGGAGATGGTGTCGCCATGACATTCTGTCGGCACAAACGCCAACAACAATCCAAACGCAAAAACCCAGCAACTATTAGTGTCATGCGCGATTGAACCGCTAAGATGAGCTGATATTTTTTGAGATAAAACACAATAAAATCTAAACTCGAATCGAACGCGATTAAAGCTGTTTTGTACACTGCCCTCTTCTAAGTATAAAATCCCGGTGTATTCCTATTGAACGTTATACATCGGTGAAGAATCAAACCAAGAAACCCAAAAACGAACAACTATCCACAGCGGCGCTAATCGGTCGAATTACATCAGGGTTTCGTAGAGTATATTACCGTGCCAGAGAGAGTTTTGGTGCGCATAAACGTGATATCGTTGTATATAGGGTTGAAGAAGCGCGGGATGAACTGGAAGATGCACGTACACAGTTTGTTAGCGCTTTGGATAAATTTACTTCGGTTACCTGTTACGACGGTAGCGACTTGGCAGATCTGTACCGACAACTAAAGCGTGAACTGGAAAATAGCGAAGCGCGAGCTAAAGCGGTCAGCAACCGTATCAATGCAGTAGAAGAAGTCGCTAATGCTTTATTTGGTGAATGGCAAGCAGAATTGGATGAATATGCCAGCCGCAACCTTCGCAGCACCAGTCGGCAACAACTCAAACAAACCCACCAGCATTACAATCGTCTAATAAAAGCCATGCACCGGGCCGAAAGCAAAATTTTGCCTGTTCTATCGGCATTCAAAGACCAGGTACTTTTCTTAAAGCACAATTTGAACGCTCAAGCGATAGCATCCTTGCACCATGACTTAAGATTAATCGGGATGGATATCGCGGCGCTGATCAACGCCATGGAAAAATCTATTTTTGAAGCCAATGCATTCGTAAACTGCTTGGGCGAACAAAAAGCGCTACCCCGTAACTGAATCCAATTCCCCGGGGACCAATCCGATAATAGTCCAACCAGGTTTGGGCACCCAATCTTTCCCGGCAATAAAAACCCTTAACTCGCTATCTTTGGATAAACCAAACATTGGGATTACTTTGGTATCATTTCGCTCGCAATACGCAGAAAAATCAAAATCCTCAGTCAATAATGTGCTGCGTAATTGCGCGCCGCGGCTCAACAAACTAGCAAGCTTCGCGTACGTCACGCCATCACCGAATAACACGTTGCCCCGGTGCTCATCGGACACCGTATGTTTTTCAGATTTATCAATATCAATCGATGATTTTAGTGTATAAATCGCATTGCGGCCAAATTCTGCACGGTATTTTAACCCTGACAGGGCATTCAAATCAGCGTGCCTTGATAGCCCCAACATACGCCCTATACCAACCAGATTCAGGTGCCAATCCGCATGATCTGAAACAGGATTTCCATAATAGGTTTCCAAGCCCAGCATTCGAGCCGCTTTAATATGCTCCCAATTGGAATCGGTAAGCAACGTACTAAATCCCCGCTTCTTTAAAACCACCGCAATAGCTCGCGCAACCGGGTTGGCTCCAATAATCAAAAAACCTTTCGGCTCGGGCTCAGCTACACCTAATAACCTGGCCAGCAAACCGGCCGTGGCGCTTTGCAAAACTACCGTTCCGATAATAACCAAAAAAGCCAATGGCACGAGCAATTCAGCTTGCTCAAAACCATATTCGCGCAGCCGGATAGCGAATAGGGCGGTCACTGCCGCGGCTACTATTCCCCGGGGTGCTATCCAACCCAGAAGCGCGCGTTCCCTCCAATTCAAGTCGGATTTAAATGTTGAAACGATAACTTTCAGCGGTCGGGCTAAAAACTGGATCGCAATGAAGATCCACAACGCCGACCATCCCAATGCCTGAAATTGAACGATTTCGATGCGCGCAGCGAGAATAATAAAAAGCACGGAGATCAACAGAACACTGAGGCTCTCCTTGAAATTCAAAATATCTTCCATTGGCACGTCATCCATGTTGGCCAACCAGATTCCCATCACGGTTACCGTAAGTAGGCCGGATTCCTCTACAACAAAATTCGAACCAGCAAATATGCCGACCACTACGCATAGGGCAGCGACATTGTGCAAATATTCAGGCAATGCGTGGCGCCGTAAAACCCAGCCAAACAAAAATCCCGATGCCGCACCAAGCCCACAACCTACACCGACAACCTTGGCAAAGGTCAATACAATATGGCCCATCGCATCGCCAGCTTGACTGGAAATGATAAATTCGAAGACCAGTACCGCAAGTAAAGCTCCGATCGGATCGATCACGATGCCTTCCCAACGCAGGATATTGGATATTCTTCGATTGGGCCGAACGGTTCTCAGCAAAGGGACAATCACCGTCGGTCCGGTAACAACCATGACCGCACCGAATAACCACGATAGTTGCCATTCGAAATTCAAAATCCAGTGGGTAACGACAGTGGTCACAGTCCAAGTAACCAGTACGCCAACAGAAACCAAATTGCGTACAACGCTTTCCAATCCTTGTATTTCACGCAACTTTAGGGTAAGCCCACCCTCGAACAAAATGACTGCAACCGATAATGAAACAATGGGAAATAACAGGTTTCCGTAAACCGCATCTGGGTCTAACCATCCCGTCAAAGGACCAGCCCCAATTCCCGCCAATAATAAAAACAAAATCGCCGGCAGCTTAAGCCGCCAGGCGATCCATTGGCACAGAATAGCGATTACTGCCGTAGCTGCAATAACCAGCGATATTTGTTCGGTCATTTAAATTTATTATTAGCGCAGGATACCACACCAGTTACCTGCCTTAATCGCTACATTACCACTAATATCGGCGCCACTGAAAATTAAAAAGAACTGAGCGCTCACTTTATCTAAAAATTCTCCGGGGCAATCGCTAACCGAGTATCTGCGGTATTATTCACGCCCCGGTTGCCGAAAAATACCTCCCGAAATAGGTGAGGGTAGGCTACCCTAAGATTTACGGTATAATCGGCCAAAGAGCCCAAGGGCGGCGGTCTAAAAATTGCTCAAACGGACATTCAAGGATTGCATTATGGAATATGTCAACGTTAGGTTTTCAGAACCCAGAACAGTTTATATCAACGGAATAGAAACCGGCACTACTAACGGTATCCTCAGGATCGGTTCGGGTACCCAGTGTTTCGACCTGGGTGACCCCAAGGACTACCAACCCCCCGAGATAGTTATCCCCATTTTTAGCACCAATCCGTTGGAACCGCTCATCGTAGACTTCAAGCCGATACAATGACTAGGCGCTTGCTGCGATTCGTCGTCGGCCCGCTGCTATTAGGGACCTTCTGGGCCTGCGGAAGTTTACCCAAAACTCCTGAGCTAAACCATTATGACCCCGAACGTGGTTACCGCTTTGATAGTCTTAAACTCGGCGATGCCAATACCGACAGCTTGTTTGTCATTCTCGCGTTTTCCGGCGGCGGTACACGTGCCGCCTCATTGTCATTCGGGGTCCTGGAAACTTTACGCGACACCAAAATTGAATGGAAAGGACAACATAAACGCCTGCTGGATGAAGTCGATATCATCTCTTCCGTATCCGGGGGGAGTTTTACTGCTTCGTATTACACGCTACACCGTGACAAACTATTTAATGGAACCTTTGAACAAGAATTTCTAAAGAAGGACATTGAGCAGGCGTTGTTCGCGGAATCACTATTGCCATCCAGTTGGTTCGAATTGGCGGGCTTTGATTATGGACGCAGCGACTTAGCTGCAAATTTCTACAACCAAAATCTATTCGACGGCGCGACCTTTCAAAGCTTGATCGACCGGGGTACCAGACCATTTTTGATGTTAAATGCGACCGATATGACCACCGGCAGCCAGTTCCCATTCATCCAGGATCAATTCGATTTGATCTGCGCCGATCTTGCCGGTTTGCCGGTCGCCAGAGCAGTGGCCTCGTCGTCAGCCTTTCCAGGACTGTTGACGCCGTTGACTTACCAAAACTACGCTGGGCAATGTCAATACGAAGAACCACGCTGGGTTCGGTTTGCCGCCAATGATCGCCAAATTGCACCCGAACGAGCAGTCCGTGCGGAGCAACGCCGCAGTTACTACCAACACCCTGAATGGCAAAAGCGGCGCGATTATATTCACCTTATGGATGGCGGGATATCCGATAATATTGGCTTGCGCAGCATTATCTGGTCGCTGGAATCTTCGGACCCGGCCTATAGTATTCAACGCCGTATCACGAAGGGCATTATTGAAAAATTAGTCATTATTGTGGTCGACGCTGCTACCGATACTCAATCAGATCGTGACAATTCTGCGGAAACACCGGGTGTTGTCGATGTTATCACTGCGGCGGCAATTATCCCTTTAGACAACTATTCATTTGATACTGTGGACCGGGCGAAGAGCGCGCTGGGCGAATATACCGAAGACACCAAAGTCCGACAACGGTGCCAAAATATCCTACAAGATCATTGTCCTGGCGCCAAGTTGCCGGGTGGAGACCTTTCCAGCGTTGATGTCTACCTGAGCCACGTGACCTTCGATACCATTAGTGACCCCAAACTACGATTCCGATACAAAAATTTGCCAACCAATTTTGCACTGCCCGCGGATACCGTAGACGAACTTAGAGCCATGGGTGGACAATTGCTAAAATCTAACCCTGCTTTTATCGGGTTACTCGACAAACTCCAGCAACACGAATAAAACATCCGCAGTATTGGTACATTACCCCCCATCAATCTTAAATTCATTGCAACCATTCCCGATTGAACCATAGTTGACCGCTACTAACTCCGCATTGGCGACATTCTAAATTGAACCTTAGAATTTTGGTCCTAAGCTTGACGCAAGATTCAAAAAGCGCGACCTTAGACAAAAACATTAAATCGATTCAAACAAACTTATGCTGGATACCGCTGTTTCACGATTCAAATCTATCGCGCCGGCGGTCGATTTCTACTCAATACGCATAGTAGACGAGAACCAACAAAGTGTTTCGGTACGCCAAAACATTGTTCAGCCAGTAAATAACCAATACAGCCTTGGTGTACATATCACCGTATGCGATCGTGGCGGAATAGGCTACGCCGCAACCAGCGATTTAAGTATCGCCGGGATGAAACTAGCGCTGGATCGGGCAATCAACTGGGCGCACGACAGCGCTGACCTAAGTCTGATTCCCGGCGATTACATTGCCAGACCGCAAATACGCGTGAAATCCGCGTCCAGCATAGCCCTCCCATGGACCTCCACGCCTCTCACCGACAAATTGGAGATGCTGCAAAAAGTAAATCAGCGTCTCAATTCCGACGACCGCATTATCGATTGGTGGGCATCGCTATACTACGGCCATTTTGATAGCGTATTCGTCACACCAGATGCCGAAATTTTTCAATCCTTTGCGACGTTGATGCCGTATCTGGGCGCTGTCGCCAACCAAGGCACGCAAACTCAGAAAAGAACCTTTGGGATCGATTGCAGCGCCAGGGGTGGTATGGAAATACTGGTACGCGTAGGATTTGATGAACAAGCAGAGCGGGTGGCGGATGAAGCACTGGCTTTACTGGCTGCGCCCGATTGTCCCAGCGAACACCTGGACCTGCTCTTGATGCCCAACCAAATGGTACTGCAAATCCACGAAAGCATCGGTCATCCTCTGGAATTGGACCGGATCCTAGGTGATGAACGCAACTACGCGGGTACCAGTTTTGTTAACCTAAGTATGTTCGGCGAATATCAATACGGCTCCAATCTTCTCAATGTCAGTTTCGACCCCGAGTATGAATTTCAAATTGCGAGCTACGGATTCGACGACGATGGCAGCGCGGCGACACGCGAATATTTGATAAAAAATGGCATACTGATGAGACCACTAGGGGGATACACTTCGCAACGGCGGGCCGATACTGCGGGGGTTGCCTGTTCCCGCGCCAGCGGCTGGAACCGACCACCGATTGACCGTATGGCCAATATCAATTTAGAGCCCGGCAATACGCCGTTAAATGACATGATTGGCTCGGTTGAAAACGGGATTTTGATGGATACCAATCGATCTTGGTCCATCGACGATAGCCGCAACAAATTTCAGTTCGGCTGCGAATTGGGTAGACGTATCAAAAACGGCAAGCTTAAAGAACTGGTCAAAAATCCCAATTACCGCGGAATTTCTAGCCGATTTTGGCGAAGTTTAAAAACGGTTGGAGACCCTAAAAGCTTCGAAGTTTTGTCGGTTCCTGCCTGCGGCAAAGGCGAACCCAACCAAGCCGTACAAGTGGGTCATGCAAGCCCTGCCTGCTTGTTCGATCGGGTCGATGTTTTTGGCGTGGATTAAACGAATGCAAAGTTATTTTTACGACTTATTTGAACGGGCATCGAATAATCTACACATTAACGAAGTACTGCTGGCCAATTTCAGCGGTGAACATTCTGATTTTGTGCGGATCAATCGATCCAAGATAAGGCAAGCGGGTTCGGTGCACCAATTGGAATTGAGCCTTGAACTCATCAATGCGGGTCAACACGCTGAAACAAGCGCGAACATTAGCGGCGATATAGATTCTGATACTTCGCTGATAAACGCAATTATTACTAATCTTAGGGAACAGTACGCATTACTGCCGGATGACCCATTCCTGATGATCAACCGAATTGTCAGAAACAGCCAGACCATAGAGGCAGATAGACTGCCGAACAGTAGTGAAGTAATTCGACAAATAGTAGAAAACGCACAAGATTTGGATCTGGTTGGACTTTACACCAGCGGTACGGTTTACCGCGGATTCGCCAATTCATTGGGGCAACGCAACTGGTATCAGAAATCCAGTTTCAACTTAGACTGGAGTTGTTTTCTGAGCGATAACGTGGCAGCCAAATCAGATATTACTGGCTTCAGTTGGAATGCCGACAACTTCAGCGTTAAATTTGATCAAATGCGTGACCAGTTATCAATTCTAGGGAATACCCCGAAAACCATTGAACCCGGACAATACCGCGTATATCTGGCACCGACTGCGTTGCGGGAAATCTTATCGACGCTGGCATGGCGAAGCTTCGGCGCGAAAGCGCACAAAACCCGGCAAACCCCGTTGCTAAAACTAGCGGAACAAAAGTTACAATTGGATAAACGCGTCCGATTGATCGAAAACAATGTAGACGGGATTGCACCGGATTTCACGGCATCGGGATTTTTTAAACCGCCGCAAGTTGATTTGATTGAGCACGGCAAGCACGCCGGTTATCTGATCAATTCCAGAAGCGCCAAAGAATATGATCTCGAAGTCAATGCCGGTAGTGAATATCCACTATCCCTGGATTTGGCCGCTGGCGATTTGAACAGCAGTGACATATTAAGAAAACTAGATAGCGGAATATATATCAATAACTTGTGGTATTCCAATTTTTCCGACCCCAACCATTGTAAAATCACCGGTATGACACGCTACGCTTGTTTTTGGGTCGAAGACGGCAAATTGACCGCACCGATCACACCAATGCGCTTCGATGAAAGCATTTATGACATGCTCGGTCCAAACCTGCTCGACCTCACGCAAGACACACAATGGATACTCGAAACCGATACCTATGAAAGACGTTCGGTCGCCAGCATGCGAATACCCGGTGTGTTGGTCGACCGGTTCAATCTAACGCTTTAGATCACAATAAACTCGGTTGTAAAAACGCCACCCAATCAAAATACCCACGTACACCATGGTCGTCTAGAAACAACTTGTAAAGTTAAGAAATAGCTCGTCACAACCGAAAAAATCCCGCGGAAACTTGACCCGAATAAATATGCGATGCGCGATTTCCAAAAAACTGACAACGACAACCAACCTTGCCAGGAACGCCCAAGACTGTCGCCGGGTATTGGGCGAAGCCCGCCACACTGAAACGCTCCACCAATAAGTAACGACCAAGACTAATAGCTGCGTAATATCCCATACCAACACCGACGCAATTCCGGCTTTGGCAAGCATATCGACAAAAAAAATGACGGCATTCAGGGCAATCCAACAAGGCCAGAATACTTGCCACAAGCGAACATCCCCATACCAAAACGCATACGGAAAAGCCCAAGCAAATACAATTCGATTCGGCAGCCGGCCAATGGGCTTTGGCGTTGATAACGCCACCAAAAGCAAGACCGCAACCCACAACACAATCAGTTGAGAAAAAGCAATTACATTGAGATATCGGGGTAAAAAGGGTGCTGTAAAGAAAAACATGAACCGGTATACTTAGAAGGCGTTTGGTTGAACCACGGATGGCGTTATTATTCCACGAATCGTTGCTGTAGCGTCCAACTGATTGGTCTCACCGGTTCCGATTCAATAATTTCCAAGAGACTGAACCAATCCAATTCCCGTAGAATGTCTAATCACCGTAAGGAACTTCGATGAAACAATTACCAATCAGGATAGGTCCGATTATATTAATATTTCTAATAATTAGCTGCGTTGATATGAAGCAGGAACGGCCGAAGAAGAAAACGCCCGGTACAGCGATCCCATGGGTCCAAATCATCCGTTAAAACTTTTCTCAAAAAGGCTTTCCATTTATTTCGATTAGTGAGCTGTCAGGCATGTATACAACAATGACGACATGACCTGATCCTAAATCAGCGCACGTACGTGTATGGAGTGGAAATTCAAACAGCTTTCATCGTCTGGTTTGCAACAAATGGATGAAATGCAAGCCAGAAAATAGAATCGACCACGTACCGCACCATTTCCACGCTAGTGTCAGAATTTTTTACAATTTAATACATCGCTTATATTCACAATTTACGTACCGCGAAATACCCGACAATAACCTGTCGCATGATGATTGATCTGGACACATCTAGCACCGCAGCCCAGATCATTTACACAGGTTCCACGAATCGCCTGATTAATCGCTGGCATTGACGCTCGCTCAATGTAACTTTGTAGCATTCACGAACATAGACCGCCAACTCATGACCCGTCCACCGAACTCCGGAATAGCCCAACTCCACCGGACGGCGTTTGAGTTCTTGTTGGATTCTAGCCAAATCAGGCTCAGATAGTTTCGTGGGACGCCCAATATTACCATTGCCACGAAGCCCGCCGCATCCCAATTTTTGGTACTGATGTACCCAACGTTCGACGGTACGCGGTGCCTCACCGAACCATTCAGCCACTTGATAACAACTACATCCGTTTGCAACCAATTCCACTAAATTCAAGCGGTGCATAAACCGTGTTTCTTCGGACACTTTCAGTAACGCTCGGCGCGCACTGATCAAAGAACTCCTATCGCCAACCTCTAGCTTGCGCATCATCCCTACTCCTTTGCTTTTGTTACCAATCCATCTTCAGCGGGTCTTCAACGATTGCGAATTAACTCATACGCGTATTGTTCAATATTATCTATTTCTTATGTCGGAGATTGTCTTACATTCGGCTAAGGCAGGGAAATTGCTTTTAACTAAAATGACCCTAAATCATCGTCGATTTCGGCCAGACAATATTTATTAAAACGCTACCAGATAGCGTCGCAATACAAGGAATAAGATCATGAATAATTCACAACACCTAACAATTTCATTTTTACTGATTACGATGCTTTCAGGATGCGGGGTACGTTATTTTTCTCCACGAGAAACCAACCCGGTTATCGAAGATTATATCGGTACCTACCCTAGCAGAGAGCTTGGAACCCTTGCAACCGATGCAGCTCGCCGTATAAATGTTACAAGAATGGAGAGCACTCATATTCCTACTAACGACTCCACTTGGCGCAGAGGGGAATTTTGTGCAGAACCTCCCCCGGATGCGATGGTTAATATCGCAGGTGCCTTTGGTGCTGCTATCGCAGCCAATATCAAAGCCTACGAACCGACTACAGGGAAAGTGGCGGGTGAAGGGACGGGAAACGCAGAGTTTTTTCGCACTATTTCGACAGTAATGCTGCCATTGCTCCGTCGGTCGCAAGGTCTTCAGTGGCAACGGGATGGTTTATCATTCGCGTGTAACTCTTTTCTAAACCGAGTGATTACTAGGGCTCAATACGTGGAATGGGTTAAAGATATACGAGATCAATCAAAACTGCTTATTGAAGCAGAAATACAAAAATTACCTAAAGCGGATTTTGATATCACTTTAAAAGAACTTCCGGAAACTAAAATAATCGCTCCTAACCTTGGAGTAGCGAAAAAGGACGCTAAGGAGGTTGAAAAATAATTAAATTTTTGAATTTGATTCAATCGAAACTATAAGATGAGCGTAGTATAAAAGGTTAAGGGAACCTTTTAATATCGAGTTTCCCATGGCAGCATCAGGAAGTAATACGCACATCCAGGGCCATATATTTGAGATGACAACATCAGGAATAGTTTTCAAACGAAAAAAAGTCCGTCATGTGTCTTTAGTCCACGGCACCTTCGCCGGCAACGATGCGCTCGGTTTGTTCAATCTACTCGAACCGGCGGTCCTTAAATGGACCGGCTCCACCAAGATCACGGACCAATTAAGGGAGGGTGGCAAAAAATTACTGGATAACGTGGTTAAAGACCTGGGCAATTTTACCCCAGACTATGCGGCGGCGTTCAGCAAGGCCTTGGGCAAACTCATCGATTTCCAGCTATTCACCTGGGGCAGTGGCAATTTTCACCTGGCCAGGCTCAAAGGCGCGGTGGAACTTGCGGAATTTCTGGCCAATACGATTAACCAACGGCATATTCTACCGGATGAGCGCATATTACTGATCGGTCACAGCCACGCGGGTCAGCTTTTTGCGCTCATCACTTTGTTTTTGGAAAATGGCGAAAAGGCTCGTCAACTATACGGAATCGTGGAACAACATGAGGGTATGAACCAACCCGATCTGAGTCAAAATATTGCGGCGCTCGCGAATGTCCAACTAGACATCGTAACCCTGGGAACCCCGGTGCGTTACCCGTGGGGACGATACGAAAAGTACAGATTGTTGCCGATCGTGAATCACCGTTCTCCAGTCAAAATCTCAGGGTTATTGAGCACCCGGGATGGTGATTATGTGCAGCAATGGGGCATAGAGGGTAGCGACCTCGCACCACCGGATAATCTGGAACTCAATGATACGCTCGACGCAATATTGGATAAAGGCAGGGACCGGGACGCACTGAACGAGCAGGTAAAAATTGAAACCCGGCGGCCACCGCAATACGCCGACGGTTCCAAGGTTGCCGACCCTTTATTGATAGACTATAAAGACAAAGCATACTTTCCAAATTTTCTCTCAGCAATTGCCGGTATATCGCACTGCATTAAAACGCTCTTCGGCCATGGCGTCTACACCAAACAGGAAAAGCTAAGTTTTAACATTGATATAATCAAGAATAGATTTTACCAAGCCACAGAATAAATGGGCATCTGTTATTGATTCAACACGGGTACTCACATTGTTTACTGGAGGTATGACCGGAAGCGATTAACTGGCTAGAGTTGAGGGCAGCAGGACCACCGGATTATTTGGGAAACATTCCAGAAAATGCGATCTATTCCAACGGCTTCAGTAATTCGGTCAAGTCATCTGCGGAAAATTGGCTGGTTTTTTTATCACTGTCTCCTGAATAAACTGCATTTGCCAGAGCTTGTTTCTTCTGCTGAAGCGCGATGATTTTTTCCTCGACGGTCTGCTCGGTCACCAACTTATATACAAATACCGCTTTGTCCTGACCAATTCGATGGGCCCGGTCGGTGGCCTGATTTTCAACCGCCGGGTTCCACCATGGGTCGTAGTGAATCACGGTATCGGCCGCGGTAAGGTTCAGACCTACGCCACCTGCTTTAAGGCTAATCAAAAATACCGGCACCGGGCTTTCCTGAAACTTCTGTATCTCTAAATCTCGCTTGCGAGTTTGGCCTGTTAATTTACAATAATCTATTCCATAGGTTTTCAATTCCGCTTCGATTAATTGCAACATCTTAGTGAATTGTGAAAACAATAATATTTTGCGTCCTTCCTCAACCATTTCTGGCAACATCTGCATCAAAAAATCAAGCTTGGCACTTTGTTTGATTTTCTTAGCTTGCGGTAACGATACCAAGCGTGGATCGCAACAAACCTGGCGTAGCTTTAGCAATGCATCCAGAATCATAATGTGGCTTCTGGCCATACCTTTTTTGCTGATTTCCTGACGCACTTTTTTGTCCATCGCCAATCGAATAGTCTCGTACAAATCGCGTTGCTTTCCCTCTAGCATCACGGTCTGGACAATCTCTGTTTTTTCCGGCAGTTCTGCGGCAACCTGTTGTTTGGTCCGTCGTAACAAAAACGGCTTTAGGCGCCTGGCCAGCTGCCGCCGTCTCTCGCCATCACCGTGCCGTTCGATAGGATTACGAAACAAACGATTAAAACGCTCCAAGTTTCCCAAAAACCCAGGCATCAAAAAATGATACATCGCCCATAGTTCTCCGAGGTGGTTCTCCATTGGAGTACCGGTCAGACACAACCGGTGCGAAGATTTTAATTGGTAAACAACTTGGGTTGTTTGTGATTTGGGATTCTTGATTGCCTGGGCTTCATCAAGAATGACATAATGGAACCGCCGTTCCAGTAACTGTTGCTTATCCCGGCGTAATAATGGATAAGTTGTTAATACGATATCGCTGTTGTCAACTTCATCAAAACGCGCATGCCGGTCTGGGCCGTGCAAGACAAGCACCTTTAACTCGGGTGAAAATCTATGTGACTCACGCCGCCAGTTACCCATTAAACTGGTCGGGGCGATGATCAAACTGGGTTGTTGCATACGTCCACATTGTTTTTCGTGAAGCAAAACAGCCAGCGTTTGTACCGTTTTTCCCAATCCCATGTCATCGGCCAGAATCCCATTGAACTCAAAACCGCGTAAAAACTGCATCCAGTTTAGACCTTGTTGCTGGTACGGTCTCAATTCGGTGTTAAAACCCTGGGGCGGCTCCACAGCATCGATACCCTGAAAATTCCTAAATCGTTGACTCAAAGCGCGCAGATTGTCACCACCACGCCATTTCAATCCGGGATCGTTCAATAGATCACCAATTTGTATGCCCTGATGCACCGACAATGCGAGCTTACCGTCTTCGTCCAACGGTTCGTGATCGTACAATTCCACCAAGGCCTCAAAAATGGGACGAAGACGTTCCGTCGGCAACTTCAACCAGCGGTGCTCCGCTATCGGAACCATAAAATACTGTTGTTCTTTCAGATATGCCCGCAGCGTTTCAGGGTCCCCAGCCTTGGATAGCAGGGATACTAACGGTGGCAATAAATTGATATGTTCACCATCCAACTCCACACCTAGAGCCAAAGAAAACCATTCAGAATCGGCTTCGTCATCCAGTTCCGCGTGCCACTCATCGAAAGCTTCAAATTTGAGCTGAAAACTTTCATCAAACCTGACACACCAACCTTGCGCTTCTAACACCGGCAAATCTACATCGACAAATTGATGCCATTGCGCGGCCGAATCGGCAATGGAATCGCTATAGAACAGCCATTCCATGCATTCCTCGATGCGCGTTCCATCAGTGTCCATTAAGCGCAATCCTCTGGAATACAACTGATCCATCGCATCAAACTCTAAATCAGCGCAACGCTTTACCGTATAAACGGTATTACCCTGTTCGATCGTGGAAAATGGTTTTTCTACAATATCCTCCACCTCGGCCGGTCCGTAGCGGAAACTGAGCTTAACCGCATGAAATTGACGATTTGCAGAGGATTCGCTAAATGTTTCAAAACTGTGCAGTAGTAAATGCGGCACCGGACGCTCATCGTCAATTCTAATTTGCTTTATATCTAATGCGACCGGGGTCTCCAAACCATATTCCGGAACCTTCAGCAAGAGCTGACGACTCACCTGCTCAAGCTTATCATCTGGAATCGACGGCGCCGTCAACAAGGTCTGCGTCTGATCCGGGTTTAATTGACCATGCTGCAACATGCCGAGCTGATTAAAAACATAATCAACATACCAGATCGAGTGTAAACGAAATATGAGGTTGACCAACGGATCTACGTTGTATTGCAGGGATTGACCAGCAGATTCTTTTTGCCAGAAAAACTCGATACCTCTGGTTACCCCTAAGGACATCGGCGGTTTGTCGTTGTCTTGCCAATAACAACGACCGGTGCTTAGCATTTTACGCAACGCGAGCTCACCGATTTCACCGGTCAATGAATAAATATTCTCGTAATCGTAATAATAGTAGGCGCTACTCTCCACTAATAAATGGGCAATATCCTTGTCAACCGGCAGCAAAAATCGATCGGCATAAGAACCCCGCACTTTCTCAAGCGCATACTTTGAAGGTTTACCGAAACCACCTTTCTTAAGCAACCGAACCTTTTGAGACATAACCTTGAGCGCCCGCTGCTGACCCAAATCTTCCAGAAATAGCACATATAACAAACAATACTGGACGTTCTCCGGCAACGGCAGAATACTGTCGGAGGTTGCCACTCTGCTAGCCTGTTCAAGACTATTCAACCATGACTCAACCGATATACTGTTCGACGGAATATCCTTCGACGCATGGGAATTCATGATGTACAACATTGCCGCCGCCACGTGCTTGCAATTGTTCACAACTGGGCAAGAGCACAAGCCGTTAATATTGACCGGATTCACCCCCCTTTCGTCAATGACAATAGATTGCTCATAAACTTGTCCTTCACTTCCACCCACGGTGGAGGACAGAAAGAATCCTGTTGGTCCTTCGGTCACTTCGACATCTAAAACTTTGCCCGTATTTAGGTAGTCCATGCCACGCGAAAACGCCGCACTACCGCAAACCTTTCTAATGTGTTCGTGATTCAACAAATCGGTCATTTGAAATCGTCAGATATTGGATAATGGAAAAAACAAGCCCAAGTTCGTGCCCTGGAAAAAACCATGCAAAATAGCATAATTTATAATTAAAAATGAACCCCACTGAATAGGCGCCATGTGGTACCAAATATCCTGGAGTTGTACAAACTACATGTGTTCCCTATCTGACCTTCAAGACATGGCATAGATACATCCATGTTACGTTGGCGATAGCATTCCTGCTATCGCCAGTTTTGAAAATCAAATAGGGAACATTCATCGGTTATACAACCTGCAATACGTTCATAGCCATTTAAAATATTCTCCAGCAAAAAATCATAACAAGGTCAGAGTCAATCGCAACTTACAAATAGCATCGTCGGTCTTTTCTACTGCTACAATAACAGGACACCACCGCTAAATTCACTCTTGAATGCGGAATATGTCTAAAACAGCCGGTCGACGATAGCCCAATGTTGTCAGACGATTGGGGGAGAAAAAAAGCGATTTACCGATCTCAAAAAACTCATTTACTCTTTCAACTGAACAGGAATCACCATGATATATAAACGCCTGATATTTACTTTCGCGCTATTGATTGTAATCTGCAACGTTAATGCAGAAGCAGTGATTGACGAAGAATTACTGAAGCAACAAATTCTAGGCACTTGGCACAGTGAATTTAAATATAACGATAAAAACCACCCGGGCAGTTGGATAAAGGCACGCAGCGAAGACATCTATAAAGAAGGCGGATTTCTTGTCGGCTCAGTTGATTACGAATACCCCGACCGGGCGGAAACCCTAACCTACGAAGGCCGTTGGAATATCAAGGACGGATATATGCTGATAGAAATTACTCAGACCAGTGGCGGTTACCTCAGTCGCGGCGCAAAAACCAAAGATAAAATCCTGTCTTTTTCCAAAACAAAAATGGAATTGCTCGCCAAAGACGGCAAAATTATCGTGTTGAAAAAACATTAATAAACGAAATCTGGCAATCGTAAACCGTCAGCGCAAATTAGACGGCGTTCTATTAATGTCGAGGCAAAACCCTACCGGATCAAACGGAAACGATAAAATTAATCGCCATGTCAATCGGACGAAAAACGCTACTCCGAATAAGATAGGGGTCCGGCACGCACTACATTTCAGAACTTAACCAACTTCTCCGCCAGCAACGGTCATTTCTTCGACCAAAATCGATCCGGTACGTGTATTGCTGCGCAGATCCACGTCATTACCCACCGCAGCGATATTGGAATACATATCAAGAAGGTTTCCGGCTACGGTAATTTCTTCCACCGGGTATTGGACCTCTCCATTTTCTACCCAAAAACCCGCCGCGCCGCGCGAATAATCACCAGTAACAATATTTATACCTTGCCCCATCAATTCGGTGATCAATAGACCTGTACCCATTTCCTTTAATAGCGCAGCCTGATCCGAACCGGTTGAATCGACACTTAGATTATGCACACCGCCAGCATTTCCAGTTGTCTCTAGGCCCAATTTCCTCGCAGAATAAGTGCTTAGGACATAGGATTGAAGCACTCCATCCCGAATGATATCGCGCGCTTCGCAGGCAACACCTTCGCTATCGTAGCAGGCGCTTCCCAACGCACCTTTAATGTGCGGTTGTTCATGAATCCGTATCGACGATGGAAACAGTTGTTGTCCCAATTTATCCTGCAAGAATGACGATTTTCTGTACAGGCTGCTACCGCGTATCGCCGCGATAAAATGACCAATTAACCCCGATGCAACCTCGGCGGAATAAATCACCGGGCACTGCCGGGTCGACAATGATGTAGCCTGCAACCGTCTCAGTGTCCTCTCGGCAGATTTTTTACCGACATCATTGGCCGATTCCAATCGGTCATGACGCCGAGCCACCGTATACCAGTAATCGCGTTGCATACTGTCCCCGCGTTCCCCCAGCACAGCGCAGACCAAACTATGGCGCGTACTTGGAATCCCATGGACAAAGCCAAGGCTATTCCCCAACACGCGTATTCCCTGGTGCGTATCGACGCTCGCACCTTCGGAGTTTTTAATATCCGGATGAAATTCCCTTGCGGCCGATTCGCATTCGATCGCCAAATCCACAGCATCGTCAGCGCTTAGTTCCCAGGGGTGATCTAAATCCAGATCGAGAAATTCGGTTGCCAATCTTTCGGCATCGGGTAAACCCGCGCAAGAATCCTCGGTTGCGTAACTCGCTATACGACAAGCCGCGCTTACCGTTTCTTTAACCGCATTGAATCCAAGATCGGTAGTACTCGCACTGCCCTTGCGTTGGCCAAAATATACAGTAACCCCCAAACCCTGGTCTTTATGATGTTCGATCGTTTCAACTTCACCCAAGCGCGCTGTCACTGATAGTCCCCGTTCCACGCTCAGTCCGGCTTCGGCAGCACTGGCACCCTGACGCTTTGCCTCTTCCAGCAGGCTTTCAACCGTCTCGACCAAACCGTTCAATTTGTTTGGACCTAAATTGCTCGAAAGTTCACAACTCAATTTCGTTTCCTCAAAATTTTTTCTGGAGACCAAAAGGGGGAAGATCAAGGTTCAGCATATTCGTATACGCGCTTAGTCTTGATGAACTCAACCTTGCTATTCGTCAGAGAATCTGTCTAACATAAATCTACCGGCAATTATCTAGCGCTAAACGCTGGTGCCGCCAACCGTCAATCCATCGATTTTCAACGTCGGCTGGCCTACACCAACCGGTACGCTTTGGCCTTCTTTCCCACAGGTTCCTACACCACTGTCAAACTGCAGGTCATTACCAACCATACTGACCCGGGTTAATACGTCCGGGCCATTGCCGATCAGGGTTGCGCCTTTGACCGGTTGGGCCACTTTTCCGTCTTCGACCAAGTACGCTTCACTTGCCGAAAATACAAATTTACCAGACGTGATGTCGACTTGACCACCGGCAAAATTTTTCGCGTATAGTCCTTTTTTGACCGACCCGATAATCTCATCAGGTTCATGTGGCCCGGGCAACATGTAGGTATTAGTCATCCTTGGCATGGGCAAGTGCGCGTAAGACTCCCGTCGCCCGTTGCCAGTCGGCTTAACCCCCATCAACCTCGCATTCAGCTTATCCTGCATATAACCTTTTAGAATGCCATTCTCGATTAGGACGGTATTCTCCGTAGTCGTTCCTTCATCATCTATAGTTAACGATCCGCGTCGATCTACTAAAGTGCCGTCATCAACTACGGTACACAAATCACCAGCAACCTTTTCCCCGACACGGCCACTGAAAGCCGAGGTTTCTTTACGATTAAAATCACCTTCCAAACCGTGACCTATGGCTTCGTGCAACAAAATACCCGGCCACCCAGGACCCAGTACTACAACCATATTGCCGGCCGGTGCATCAACAGCTTCAAGGTTAACCAAGGCCTGCCTTACAGCCTCTCGGCCATATTCCATCGCCCTATCCTGGTCTATAAAATAGCGGTAATCCATTCTCGCGCCCCCCCCCGAACTGCCCTGTTCTCTGCGTCCATTCTGTTCGACAATGACCGAAACATTCATTCGCACCAACGGCCTGACGTCACCCGCCATTTGACCATCCAGACCTGCCACCAAAACGACATCGTGACAACCCACCAAGCTCACAATAACTTGCTCTATCCGGTCATCCAACCGACGAATCTCACGGTCGATTCGGTTTAACAAATCTATTTTTTCGTGCTCGGGGATCGATTGCAAAGGATCAATTGGTCGGTATAAGCTCGGCGGATGCGATGCGGTTTGTTGTGGCAATGTTCCGGATCCGCCACTGCGACTAATGCTATGCACGTTTTTTGCGGCCTCGAGTAGCGCGGACACTTCAATATCATCGCTATAGGCAAATCCGGTTTTTGTACCGGAAATCGCGCGAACCCCTGCACCCTGCTCAATGCTATGGCTTCCTTCCTTAATAATGCCATCTTCGAGCAACCAAGATTCGTATCGGCTCGATTGAAAATAAATATCTGCTTGGTCAACACTGCCACCGGCCAACTCTGACATCACTCTATCAATATCATGTTGTACCAGTCCCGCAGGCACCAGGATTGAGTCTTGCGCAATCGAAAGTGTATCGTTGGTTACCATATTCATCACCCGCAGCTTAAACGTCGATGTTCCAAGACCGGGAAACTACCACGTATCTTGTCCAACTTCGCCGGATCAATTTCCGCAAAAACAACCCCTGAGCCGGTCGATCGTTTTGCCAGCACTGTTCCCCAAGGATCGACAATCATACTGTGGCCAAAAGTTTGCCGCCCATTCATATGAAAACCCCCTTGATTTGCGGCAATGACGTAGCACAAATTTTCCACCGCACGGGCACGCACCAATACTTCCCAATGCGCAGCGCCGGTTTCTTGTGTGAATGCCGCCGGTAACGCGATGATATCAACACCATTATTCAGCATTTGCCGGAAAAGTTCTGGAAAGCGTAAATCGTAGCATACCGCTAACCCAAGCTTGCCAAAAGGTGTCTCAAACACCAACGTATTATTTGTGCCGGGCTCTATCGTATCCGATTCTCGATATTGTTCATCGGTACCGGGGACATCCACATCGAATAAATGAATTTTATCGTAGCGCGCAACACGTTTTCCATTTGCATCGAACACCATACAACAGGCGCGAATCTTTTTAGAATCGTCGGCTTGTAATGGGATAGTACCCGCAACCAGCCAAACCGAAAAACTTTTCGCGACGCTGGACAAAAATTCCTGAATAGGGCCATCACCTTCAGATTCTGAGTGATCAAGTTTATCGAATTCGGTCAACCCCATAATCGCAAAGTTTTCCGGCAAAACGATCAACTCTGCACCTTTTGCCACAGCTTGCTCTATCAATCGCTTGGCTTCGGTCAAGTTGGCATCTACATTCGGGCTGGAAGCCATTTGGATGGCAGCACACTTATTCATTTAACTGTTCTCGTTTTTGTAATAGTTTAGGGCTGATCACTCGATTGACTCCAATCAGATATCCTTGATAAATCGTGGCCTTCAGTCAGACGGGTAATATTTGGATTATCCCAATTGCCCGTCACGCGATATTCCCGGCTTATCAACCCATCAATAGACGTCCCAGGTAATTGCTGATTCAACAGTACCGAAGCGCCAAATGCTACGACACCTTTGGGAACGACTGTGACAATTTGATCCAGCTTTTTATCGATAAGATTTACGTCCCCGCTTAGTGTAATCCGCGCCGGGATTGCATCGATTAAAAAGTCTTTGATTTTCGCATGTCCATTTGCTATATCAAAGTTGCTTTGTACTTTGTCAAAGGCCAGACCTTTGCCAAACAGGTGTCTGAAATCCAACAGCAACAAACTTTTCAATGCATCCAGATTAAATATTCCAAATAGCCGACCAATTCCGGGCTCAACCGATAGCAACCGACCTTTACCAAAGCTAACACTAGCGTCGCCGACAATGGATTCGGCCGAAAAATCAAACGGCGTACCGTCCCATTTTAGTACAAAATGACTATCGACAGGTGTTTCATTAAATACATTTGACTTACCCGCTCGGGTTAAAAACAAACCCAGATCGGCAATCGAAACCTGTCCTGATAACGCGGTTAATGCGCTCGAATTTAATCCTGTCCATCGACCGGATGCGCGAATCTCGCAATTCGCAGCAACAAGGTCTAACTTATCTATTTGTAGACCTACAGATTGGCGCGAAGTCGATAATTCCAAACGACCATAATCAATTCCGTCCCAAATCAATGACCTACTTTTTAAAATGACTCGCGGAATAGTGCTCGGGTTGATATTTAAGTAGGTCTCTTCCGATTCCTGCTCCGTTGATGTTATCGGAGGAATTTTTATATAGTCCAGATCAAAATTCAATTCTGTCTTCGAACCATGATCGAATTTCAATTGACCCTGCGCATATTCACCCCGCAAAAGACCACTCCATCGGTCGCCGGTCTTTCGCAAACTCAACCCAGCCGATCCAAAGTTTTTCCGCCCCCATAACAACTTGTCGACTTGTATATCTAGAGATCTCAAGTAACCCTGACTGGGTTGAGTAGAAACGTCGCTCTGACCGATTGCCAAATTGAGCCAAGATCCAATATCCGCGGAAGGCAAGCTGGCATTTAACGCAACACCAGCATGGGGTTTCATCGGCAAAGACGCCTTGCCCAATGCTATTCGTCCGCTTTCCAGCTCAATTCCACGATCGGAATTGAAATATTGAAACTCCGCTTGCGCCAAGTCACTATATTTAATCTCCAGCGGAATTTTCTGCCCTTCAGCCAAATACGTTTTCAATTGCAACGGACGAACTACGCTACTTTCTTTTCCCAGTGGGGATGGATATTTTAATTCCATCCCTTTCATGTCGCTCGTCCAGTTAATATCGGCAAATAAGCGATTGGTATCTTTAGGGAGCTTAACATCCAATCTAAAGTCCGCTACCCCTTGCATGTATTGCCAAATTTGGTTCGGATATTTTTTATTGATCGTTGAGCTATCCGCCGTCCCATCAATTTGTATATCTAATTTGTCGTCCAAATCCATAACTTTTATTTTGGCGGGCTTTTCTAAGAATGAACCATAAATTTCATTCGCGCTGACCCCATTCTGGTCAAATTTCAGCCGCCCTTTAACACCGTTAAGTGACAAATCGAAGACGTCTAACTCGGTGCGCCTAAGATCCGCCTTACCCCCCACCAAAACGTCGTTCAAATGTTTGGCCATAGGAATCTTGACATCCATCTCAACGTGGTTTCGCCCGCTCACTTTAACCAATTCCAATAAAGGCTCGAATCGATTCCTTAACGGCGAATTCCGAATAATACTGAGGGTTTGAGCAATACTACCGTCAGCGTTCCCTTCGACTATAAAATAATCATCAAAATCAAAATCAACAGCCGACGCGGTTACCGATTTCAGGGGTACATTGAGAATACTTGCAGTATCGGAGTGAATTTCAGCGCCAGCTTGATGAAACAACAGATGGGCGCTATCTCCAGTTAAATGCGGCCAGCGGTTATGAAAGCGCAAATCGATATTCTGCGCGTCCATCACAACCTCAAAAACCCCGCTACTATCTCTGTAAGGAAATGCCATTAACGGGCCCCGCAATAACGCCCGCCCACTGCCAAGAATTCCGCCAATAACCGCTTGATCCAGCCAATCTACCAACGGTTTAGAAAGCACCGTAACCGGAATGTATCGATAAAGATTCGGCCCTACGCCATTTCTAAAATCCACCTGAATATCCAGAAACGGTATGGGGTCACTTTCCGGTATATCCAATTTAAAGCGCGTTTGTGTCTCCAGATAAGGCGTATTTGCCAGTATTGATTGGCTACTTACACTGAATACATCGTCCTCCAGCGCCCAATTAATCCGCCCGGCCAAGTAATTAAAGGCAAACGGGAATCTAAACGTCGGCGCAAAATTTAATTGACTGCCGCCTCCTTTCAATTCAAGCTGGCCACGCTTGTAATCCCCGCAAATTTCCCCATCCAATCGCGCTACACTGGGCAATCCATTCCAAGCATTTGCAGCAAAATTGTGGAACCGGGTGCATAAATAAGATCCTCTTAATTCGTTCGTTTGCTTGCGATAATCAAAATGGCTAGAGAACAATTCACCCCGAGGTTCAATAGTATGTAGCGTCTGCTCCAAGTCAGGCTGCAAAATCGACAGTCCATGCAAAAACTGCTGCAAATCATCAAGCCGAAGATAAGAAGCAATCCCCGAAAACCGGCTGTTTGACGCATCGTATTCAAGAGTGTAGGCGGACACAGGCCAAGGACTATCCGACACATTCAGCTTAAACCGATTGATATTCAAGCGCCAACCACTATTTTCTTCAACCCATAGAAAGCGCCCCGCCAATTGGCTCAAATCTACAAAGTCTTTTAAACTAGAACCTCTAGGTATCGAATGTGATATTCGAGTTTGCCTCGCATCAATCTCTCCACCTATGGAAATAACTCTCGAATCCTTCCAGCGGCTCCACAACTTAAAGTCTCCATGGCCGCGACGCACACTATAGCCATCTATCGCCAAATCCTTGAACACTTCACCGTAGGCAACTTTAATACCTTCTACGTAAAGTTGCCCCGAGCAGCAATTTGCAACAAAAATATCCCCAATATAATCCATTCGAATCGACAGCGACCGCCCCAACGACTCGGGCAAACCGAGTTCTATCGCTACTTTGTGCGCATCTCCATCATTTTTCAGCTTTATATCAACATTCGAAAACTCTTGCTTTGCGCCAGCCAGCTTAAGGTCCTGCCATTCCACATCACTTTGCAATACCTCGAATAATCCATCCTCAAATAGCCAACGCGGCGTTTCGGCATTGGCATCTAGACCAATAATCCTAATCTCACCATCCACCTCCCGGCGCACGGAAATGTTCGCTCCAATAATGCTAATCGACGCTGGTTGAAAATGTCCGTCTAAAACCAGTTGCTTAAGATTAAGCCCTGTGCGCATTTGTCCGAAGCGGAGTATTACCCGATGATCTACCGGATCGAGAACCTCTAATTGGTGAAAAACCAATTCCGGGCGAAAACCGCGCATCCTGGCGCCTATTTTCCCAACCCGTACGGGATTACCTATAAACTGACCTAGTTGAGATACAACCTCGAGCTTGTATTCCTCAATTTGCGGCAGCATAGAGCGCGCAACACTCAACGCGAGCGCCAACAATACTAGCCCGACTAGCAGCAAAAATAGGGTCGACCGGGTTATATGAAAAATTAAGCGCACATCGAAACTCTAGAGTGACATTAGCGGTGGTAGAGCGTTTAGCAGGGACAAAATCTTAACGACAAGCGAAAACTTTTACCCGGCAATGGTTAGCACATTCGGACACTACCAGATAACGATGTCGGCCAGATCGCGTGAATAAGATCAAATGTTGCGTTTTAACCAACACATCAAATTTTTAAAACCATCCGAAATTATCCATCGCCTATCTTCGTACTATTGCAATACCTAAACACTACCAAGATATGTTCGAATAGCGTCTTAAAAACACTCTTATTTCGCATCCGGATCCTTCTTTCACAACAAAACCACATCGTACTGTTCCTGGGTATATTGCGACTCAGCCCGAAATTTGATCCGCACACCTAGAAATTCCTCTAACTCCGACAATGGTCCCGCTTCTTCATCCAACAACCTCTCAACCACCTCGTTCGCCGCCAACACCAATATAGATTCCATCTCGTATTGTTTTACCTCACGAATAATTTCGCGAAATATTTCCAAACAGGTCGTTTCCGGTGTTTTGAGCACACCGCGCCCACCGCAGGTTGTACAGGGTTCACACAAAATATGTTCCAAACTTTCTCGGGTTCTTTTTCGGGTCATTTCAACCAACCCCAGCCAAGAGACTTCGCTAATACTGGTTTTCGCGTGATCCCGCTCAAGATGCTTCTCAAATGCTTGCAATACTTGCTGTTTATGATCTTCGTCCTGCATATCGATGAAATCAATGATAATGATCCCACCGAGATTGCGCAGCCGCAATTGCCTCGCAATCGTTTGTGCGGCTTCCAGGTTGGTCTTGAATATGGTTTCTTCCAGACTACGTTTGCCAACATAACCCCCGGTATTCACATCGACGGTCGTCATAGCTTCGGTTTGATCAATTACCAAATGTCCCCCGGATTTAAGCAACACCTTGCGCGCCAATGCCTTTTGAATATCGTCCTCGATACCGAAAATGTCGAAGATTGGACGCTCGCCCGCATAGTGCTCGACAAGTTCGGTCACCTCAGGCACAAACTCCTCCGCAAACTTAAGCAATTGTCCATAGGTTTCTCGGGAATCAACGCGGATTTTATCGATCTGTTCCCGGTACAAATCTCTTAGTGTCCTGATGCTTAACGGGAGATCCGTATGAATCAACGATTTAACTTCGGCGCTTTGGATACGCTCGCAAACCGAGCGCCAAAGCTTGACCAGGAACATCATATCGGTGCGCAAAACGCTTTTTTCGATACATTCCGCCGCCGTTCTGGCAATAAAAGCTCCAGTTTCAAATTCTTCCTGAAACTTATCAGCGCAAGACTTCAATCGATCGCGTTCAACATCGCATTCAATACGCTGGGAAATCCCTGAAGACTTTGAATACGGCATGTAAACCATGTAGCGCGATGGAATAGACAGTTCCGTGGTCAACCGGGCACCTTTGGAACCTAATGGGTCTTTGGTTACCTGAACCACCAAATCCTGATTTTCATGCAATATTCGGTCTATATTTTCCTGCGCCAAATTCTCAGTATCACGGCCGCTCAGATCGGAGACATGCAAAAAGGCGGCCCGCTCCAAACCAATATCAACAAAAGCGGCTTGCATGCCCGGTAAAACCCGACAGACGCGCCCTTTATAAATATTACCGACAAGGCCCCGCTTACGCGCCCGCTCGATGATCACTTCCTGGACCACACCATTTTCCACAACAGCTACGCGCGTTTCCGGTGGGGTAACATTTATTAAAATTTCATCGCTCATAATATTGTTTTATGCCAGCGAACACTCAACGCCGGTTTTCATTAGTAATTCTGATGTTTCAAACAACGGCAAACCGACCACACCGGTAAAACTACCCTCAATCCGACTGACAAATATCGCAGCGATACCTTGAATACCATAGGCGCCCGCTTTATCACAGGGTTCACCACTATCCCAATACGCTTCGATTTCATGCTCACTCAAGGCTCTAAAATGCACCGTTGTCGCACTCAATGCCTGTAGGTGTTGGTTTGAGCGAATAGACACCGCACTCAATACTCGATGACTGCGCCCCGACAGACAGCGCAACATTTCTAGCGCTTGATCCTTGTTCTTTGGTTTCCCCAAGATATTTCTCTCTACAACCACAATCGTATCCGCACCTAATACCGGTACGACAGCACCTGTGAGGTCACGACCGCGCTGAGATTTTGCAGCTGCCAACCGCTGCACATAGTGTTCCGGCAATTCATCATCCAATGCGCGTTCGTCAATATCCGTTGGCAGCACCGAATATTGCACGCCAATCTGGTCCAATAATGCCTTTCGTCTAGGCGAAGATGAGGCAAGTATGAGTTGCGATTCAGAATCATTCATCGATGATAAGGATGACTGCGCAGAATACTCCAAGCCCTATACAATTGTTCAGCGACAACAACCCGGACCAATGGATGCGGGAAAGTAAGCCGCGATAGACTCCAACATTCCTGCGCACGCTCTTTGCATGCAGGCGACAAACCTTCTGGTCCACCGACCATCAATGCGACATCTTTACCCGACGCCATCCATACTGACAAGCGTTGCGACAATTCCTCGGTATTCCAATGCTGACCCATAGCATCCAACGCAACAGCATGACCTTCGCGCGGAATGGCACCCAACATTTTTTCTCCTTCCAACCTAATCAATTTAGTAATATCATTATTTTTTCGGCGTTTGCCAGCCGAGATTTCTGTTAAAACAACTTTAAAGTCACCACTTATTCTTTTCGTGTATTCATCAAAACCCTGCTGGACCCATGCCGGCATACGGTCACCAATCGCAATAAGATGAATTTTCATTTGAGCAGAATACAAGCTGACCGACAGAAATCCCAAATGCTTCGAGTCAGCCGAAGCGCTAAACCACCACTTAACAAAGCGCTTCACTCTGTTATATAGATGCAACTGCGCGCCAGAAACTTAAAACCAGAATTCAGGCTAATAATGCGACCCAAAGTAGTAAGGCCGGGTTAAATTTCCAATACTATCGTTCTCTAAAGCCTCCAATGCATCGACACTAACATCCTGTACCAACTTTAAACGGTAGCCCGTAAGGATATGTTTGACAGACCAATGAGTATCGTTTAATTCTATCGCGTTTAGTGTGCAATTTCTGAATTTTGTTCAGTACTTTGATAAATGGATTACCACAATAACGATTCTCAACTCTCCGATTGGAAAAATCGATCCGTTCGTTTCGAGCAAGAAATAGCTAAAGTCGTCATTGGACTGGACCGACCAATACGCTTGATCACTACATCGATATTTGCGCGCGGTCACGTAATGCTGGAGGGCGATGTCGGGGTGGGTAAAACCACATTACTAAGGGCCGTCGCCCGAGCCATCGGAGGCGCATACGAGCGTATCGAAGGCACAATCGACTTAATGCCCAACGACTTGGTTTATCATACTTATATCAACAGGGACGGAAAACCCCAGGTCGATCCGGGTCCGATTCTCAAACACGACGAACAGCTTTCAACATTCTTTTTCAATGAGGTCAATCGTGCTCGACCTCAGGTTCACTCGCTACTATTACGGGTGATGGCGGAACGCAGTCTCAATGCGTTCAATCAGGAATACAACTTCCCTCATCTACAGGTTTTTGCAGACCGTAATCGTGTCGAGAAAGAAGAAACTTTTGAAATGCCATCAGCTGCGCGGGACCGCTTCCTAATGGAATTGAATATTGAAACTCCGAACGACGCAGACGTGCGAAGCGCATTAATTTTCGACCCCCGATTTCACAATATTGATGATTTAATGAACCAAGTCAAAACCGGCGTATTGGCATACGATCAACTCAATCAAATCGGCAATACGATCCAGCACGAGATTCAAGCCAGCAAAACTTTGCAACAGTATGCATTGGATCTTTGGGAAGCGACCCGGAACCCCAAACGTTTCGGTGTCAAGATTGACGACGTCGATCTAAATAAACTCATACTGGCAGGTGCCAGCGCACGTGCGATGAGCATGTTAATGCGGGCTGGCCGCGTGAACGCATGGCTGAACGGACGAAGCGCAATGGTTCCGGAAGACATACAGGAAATCTTCAATGAAACAATAGCGCACCGGGTTTTTTTCAATCCCACCTATGAAATGCGTCGATCCTGGCTCATCAAACCGTTAATAGCCGGTATCCTCCAATCAGTCGCCGCACCTTAACCCACGACGGAAGGATGGCAACACCGAATCACTCAGATAGACAGGCCGCTACATCGCCCGAACCCAGCTCGCGCAACGGATCAATGGATTTGGAAGATTTTCACTACCAAATACCCTGGCGATCTCATAGCGCAATACCGGGACACCATCTCAGTACGCAATCGGGTGGAGGTTATGAGTTCCATGGCCACGCACCACTGCTTTCATACCCGGATGCACGCAACATCGATGTACACGCCAGCCTACATGATCCTTTCGGTCAGTTCGTTGTCAGAACGTTTAGACAGCGAAGTTCTATCCCAGTTTTTGTTATTGCGGATTTGTCGGCATCGATGAATTTTCGGGGTCGCTGTCATAAGACCAAAATCCTCGCCCACTTTAGTGCGGTGTCGGCCTATTCCGCTTATCGTACCGGTGACCCATTTGGTTTTTTCGGCTGCAGCGACCAAATTCACTGGGATTTATATTTACCGTTACGATGGCAGAAAAGCATGAACCAAGACCTTTTTGCGCGATTGAAGAACTTCCACCCTCGCGGCGATTCTGTGCAAGGCCTATTCGATGTGGCTAGTATTGTTGGTAAAAGGCGAGCGTTGATTTTCCTAGTCTCGGATTTTCATATGCCGTTGCATCGAATTACCGCGTTGTTAGAAGCATTCGCACCTCATGATGTGATCCCCGTCGTCATTTGGGACAGCTTTGAGCAAGAACCGCCCGCCTGGGGGTTTTACCGCTTGCGAGACCCGGAAAACGGCCACGAACGATTACTTTTCATGCGTCCACGACTACAACAAGCCTTTATAGATGCATTCTCCGAACGACGCCGATTGTTGATTCAGCGATTCGAAGGTCACAACCGCAAACCATTTTTTATTACCAACCGGTTCGATCCCGTTTCTATGAGCGAATATTTTTTCGATTCCGCATGAATGCAAATATAAGAACCAGTAGACCCGCCAAACGACATCCGTGGATATTGTTAAATCCATTGGTTTGGCTAGTATTTGTTCTCTCAATTGAGGTTAGCTGCGCCGATCCATCCACCGAAATTGATGATGCCAATCCATTGCTAAACCTCAAGTTACGTACGCCGCGAAATTTTGGCTACGTGATCGGCGATGAGATTCAACACGAAATTACGATGACGGTTGCAAAACCGTACTACTTGGAATCTGAATTTTTACCCAAAACCGGCTTGCTGACCGACGGATTGCAGATCCGCCAGATTCAAATAGAACAACAAGTAAATCAGCAAACCACCGAATATCGGATTCATATACGCTATTTGTTGCTCTACGGAGGTAAACAGCCTGAGCGGAATTTGTTCATTCCGGAAATTCCAATTCGGTTATACGATGGCAAGCATAGCGTCTCGACAACTGTATCCAAGTGGGCCTTTGTATATAGTCCGTTGATTCCATTCCAAACCAAAGACGAAGAAGTCTCGATTCGTCCGCCGGTTAACCCGCCCTTGTTGGACACATCTATTCTGCAAATCCGTTTGTGGATTTCCGCCAGCGCGGTCGCGATATTACTGGTGTTCATTGCCTGGCAAAAAAATCTCTTACCGTTTTTATATTCTGGCGAAAGTCCATTCAATCAAGCTTGCCGAAATTTGAAGCGATGGCGCAACGCTCAGCCGGACTCGGATGGTTACCTAAGTGCACTCATGGATGTACACCGTGCATTGAATCAAACCGCTGGCGAAACTCTGTTTGCCGATCACCTGGCGGAATTTTTTGATTTCAACCCCGAATTCAGTCGATTACGCAATTCGACCGAGCTGTTCTTCCGGATTTCTCGCCAAAGCTTTTTCGACCAACATGAGAACATAGATTTACAACACTATCCGGTCAAATGGCTTGAAGATCTTTGCCAACAATTCAGAAAAATTGAACGCGCCCAATGAATCTTGCTTTTGATTATCCATGGGTATTGGTTGCAGGCTTACTCGCACTACTGCCAATTGTAGGACGGCAGCAGCAAGCACTAGAGTACCCATGGGCCACGATGATCCCTCGCGATACGCTTTCCAATGGGTTAGATTGGGCGATTCGGGGTACAACGGCAGCTACCGCGACCTGCATTGTATTGGCGATAGCTCAACCGCATTCCCGCGAACAATACATTGAAAAAATCGGTGTAGGCGCCCAAATCGTCTTGCTATTGGACCGCAGCGCCAGCATGAACGAAAACTTCGCTGGCCGACATTTTGGCGGCCGCTTCAAGGAAACCAAAGGCAAAATCGCCCGCGACCTGTTACTCCAATTCGTGGAGGGCAGGCGCTCAGATCTTTTTTCCATGGTATCTTTCAGCACATCTCCAATCTACACACTACCGCTAACCCAGGATCGCGATGCGATCAAGGCAGCAATAGGAGCCGCCGGAACGCGAGGCCGTGGAATCACCAATATAGCCTCGGGTTTATCGATGGCACTCACCTTTTTTAACGACCAGCCCGTTACAGGGTCAAGAATCATTTTGCTGGTTTCCGACGGCGCCGCAAGAATAGACACCGATACGCAAGCCCAAATACGCCAATGGTTCTATCAAAATCAGGTGACCCTCTACTGGATTTATTTGCGCAATCAGAACAGCGCCAGCCTTTCAGTCCGCCCCAAAAACCCAAACGAAAAAAACAGCCCAGAATACTTCCTGCATCAATTCTTCCAAAATATGGACATTCCGTATCACGCTTACGAAGCGGAAAATCCCGAAGCGCTTTCCCAGGCAATCGCCGATATCGGACAACTAGAAAATAAGCCGATTCGCTACCTGGAGAAAATCCCACGAACCGATTTATCGAGTTATTTCTACAGCAGTGCGGCATTCTTTACGCTGTTGTTATTGGTCTCCAAAGCTTGGGAAATCGCCCAATGGCCACATTAATCGATCGCACAGCGCACCGCTTACCCAGAAACAATCTTCCAACCATCCTGTTGATCGTTGTTATTTTGATTTTCGTCGTTAATGCCGTCTACTTTTTCAAAATCAAATCGATCAATCGATCCTTGCAATATCCGGCCAAGCTTATTATTTCCGACGATTCAAGCCCACATCTAATATTTGCCAAAGCCTGGTATCTAGCAGAACAAGGCGACTTCCAAACCGCTTTGCAACTATATAACAAAATTGAAAATGATCTCAACGAACAGTTTGTAGAAAAAGTAAAATTCAATATGGGGACCATATACCTCAAACAAGCTGCCGAATATTGGAATAGTAAAGGCGTATGGGCATACACCGAGGTTACAACCTTGCGCAGCTTTGCCGAAAGAGCATTAACGGAGACGGTTGAACTGAACAACCACAACTGGGACGCACGCTTCAATCTAGAGTACGCACTCAGGATAAAACCGCCACCAAAAGAGGTAGAAAAAGCCGACTGGACCGGCAGACGAAGCAGCGTTCACGCTATTTACCCTGGGATTCCCGGAGGCGGACCGTGATCCGGATTACAAATACAGGTCTTGATTTTTGGTTGTACCTAGTAGCGTTTAGTGCATTGTGTTTGTGCTTGCTGAATCCTCGGTATTCAATGAAACAAGATACCTTTAGATATATTTTTGCGCTAGACATTACCCAAAGCATGAACACCAAGGATTACCATTTGCCGGACTTACCGTCCGATAGATTATCATTCAGTAAGCGAGCAATGCGTAGCGCAATCCAACAATTGCCGTGTGGCTCAGAAACAGGCGTAGCACTGTTCACCACGAAAAATGTGATGTTGCTGTTCGAACCCTTAGAAGTTTGCTCACATTTTTCGGTAATTGACTCGGTTATTTCCCAAATAGACTGGCGCATGAGTTGGGCAGCCGACAGCAATATAGAACGCGGTCTCTACTCGGCAATCCTCGCATTAAAACAACAGAACAAAGTGACCCATTTAGTCTTCCTCAGTGACGGTGAACAAAATATAAAGGAACTCCACCGCCCCCCATTGGCTGAGCATTTCGGTGCTGTAAAAGGGTTCGTCATCGGCGTTGGTGGAACCCATCCAGCCCCAATCCCCAAATTGGACACACAAAATAATTTGATCGGATATTGGACAAACAGTGAAGTAGAAATTTTTCCACTATCCGGCGCAATTGATTCAAGCGTCGGCGGAACAGCCAAAGATGTCACCGCAAAAAATAAATATCTATCAACAGTACGGGAACAAGACCTCAGGTTTCTGGCGCGGAGTAGCGGTTTGCGCTATAAAAGATTGGAGAATCCGGATCAATTTACCAAACTGCTGCAAACTACAGATCTAGCAGAACAACGCACGGTAAAACGTGATGTTCGGTGGATATTTGCACTTTTAGCACTTGTGTTGATTGGCTATGTAAACCTGCGCCATATATTTTGGCAATAATCTGTAATTTAATCTCAGATATTAGTCTGTTTCGCCTATGGGTTTCCCGCTGCCCAAATATTCTCGCTCCCATATCGCCTTTTCTAAAGAATTTGTGAAACGGTAGCGGTAATAACTAAGGCGGACTTTTCTAGGAAGCACGTCCGGAAACGGATTGCCTGCGAATAAGCCGAGGACCTCAGGACTACCCTGCAATAGTTTTAGCTGCAATCGATCCAACCAATATGACGTTTTCGGCAGAGCCAATGCCGCGAACCACATCTGCCAATCCAAACGCGGTTGGTGGGGAACATTCCAGCTTAGGGATTTTGTTTCCTCGCCCGGCTTGTATTTGAATTCGTACGGAACCCATAGGTCGTCATCGCCGGCGCCTTCCACCTGGATCTCCAACCGCTCTGTCGTCATGATTGCAAATGGTCCATACAGATTCACAATCTGAAACACTGAAGCGACTCTAACCAACCCCGCAACAGGTTGAATTAATGGTTTTTCGACATTGGTCATCCACCATAATCCACCACAGACCAGAAATATCACAACGGCCAATCCTGACGAAACTGCCATGGAATAAATCCCCGGGGATGGGCATCGGCGTATTATTTGCTCGGATAATTTGGGGCTCAGGCACCCAATCACGTCGCGATCCTCGAACAAAAACAAGCAAAGAATGATCACCAACAGGTTAAAAAAATTGTAATTTCCGGTGACAATAATGCTCAATTGCAATAACAGAAAACAGCACGCCGCAAATATACGCAAACTGCGCGGCATAAAAATAAGAAATGGCACGATTAATTCGATAAAAAAAACGCCCGTCACCGAAAGTTTGTGAAACCAAAGTGGCAATTGATGGGCGTACCATGCTACCGGAGATGGCAGTGGTTGAGTCTCATAGTGGTATTTTAGCGCTGTAAGGTTCCACCAGTTTTGATCCCCGCTTGCCAGTTTAACGACGCCACTCATCAGCATGAATCTGAACAAAAGCCAACGGAATAGAAAAATCGTTATGCTGGACCCACCCGGCAAAAAAATGGCCAAAAATCCGATTTCCAACAGTAGCGTATCCCATTGAAAATTCGTGAATGTCTGGCCAGCATTGACAACCGACAGATACAAAACAAAACAGAGAATTAGACTCAGACGAGAAAATTTATCGAATAATAGAAATCCGGCAGCTCCGACCCCGAACCAACACGCACTCGACAGCGCAGCATCCGATGCGGTAAACCAAAAAATTGTCGGGTACCGCAAAAAACCTTCATTCCCGTACGTTATTCGAAGCCGGTCGATTAGATCAACTACTGGCAACAGGCCATCGATCCCGACCAAAGCTCTAATTTGCCCCGATAGGGACAAAAACGCCACCATATAAATTAATGCTAGAACCCGGAGAAACAACCAGCCAATAAGCCTTGAATCACCGGGGTAGAATGATTTCGCCAGTAAGCCCATTACAGTTTAGGCTAATAGCCAACGGTCAGTTTCCCATAAAAACAATCGATGATTAACATCAACAAACACCCAAACCAAGATAAAACTGTTTATGACGCGATTTACCAGTGCTGATCCATATGCGCTTTATATAACAGCTTTGCAAGCACCACAGCTGCATAAATCATGATTGCCATACAGATCCATTCATAAGTTTGCACGCTGGTTGGGTCTTTATCGAACACGATAATTAAACTACCGGCCACAAATATCAACGCAAGATAACTAATAATTTTCATATATCTAACCATACTATGGTTTAAAGGGAAAACGCGAGGATGACACCAAACGATAGATTAGTGACTAACGGTATTATTTTACCGCAATATCTGGAGTGGTTGCTTCGGTAATCACGTTGGAGACGGAGATTTAAGATATTTGAACTTCGCACTTCATGCAACGGGCAAAGCCTATTCAACTGGTTATTTGCCCCACTTTTTAGGTCCGGCGTCGAGTTAGCTACCCAATTACTATTAGAGTCTATAATTTAGCTACGAAGGCATGCGTCTGCCGCATATTTATCAAATCCAAGCAATTAATCATAGCCCGGTAAAACTGCGAACAATCCATGGACAGCCAATACCTGTCATCAACACGCAAAATAAAAATTGACGCAAGCGCGCTAGAAACTGGTATGTTTGTTTGCGACTTGGATCGTCCATGGATCGAATCCCCATTCCTGCTTCAAGGATTTGTATTAAACAACTCTGATGACATTAGAGCGGTCCAAAATGTCTGCGACTATGTTTACGTTGACCCCGCGCGCGGAACCCGAAAAGGCGTCACTCAATCGACTACTGCGCAATCCAAGCGGCAAGACTATGTCTTCAAATCCGCTTTCGAGGACGAATATAAATCCGCAAGCAAGGTCTACGACACGACCCATTCAATCGTAAAGTCGACGATGGATGACATTCGATTTGGCAACACCATCGACACCTCTCAAGCTAGATCCGCGGTTAAGGGGTGCCTAAACGCGGTGCTGAATAACCCTAATACCATGATACTGCTGTCGCACATCAAGGACAAAGACGAATATACCTCTCAACACTGCGCCAACGTTTGTTTACTTTCCATCGTTCTGGGTCTTCATTTGGGTTTGCCGCTAAAACAACTCGAGGAATTGGGTCTTTGTGGCCTGTTACACGACATGGGCAAGATCAAAATCCCAATAGAGATACTCAATAAAGAGGGACATTTATCACCGGCGGAATTCGAGGTGATGAAAAAACACTCTGTTTTTGGAAGAGATATCTTGATGTCCGCCCGAGGCGCTCCCCCTTCTACCGTTGACGTCGCCCACAGTCACCACGAAAAACTTGATGGCACGGGCTACCCGCGGGGTATAACATCCGAAGGGATCTCTCAGTATACAAAAATCGTTGCGATCGCTGATACTTACGATGCCATTACCAGTAACCGAGTCTATCAGGATATAATACTCCCCAAAAACTGGACCAATATCGACCCAATTTTAAGATAGAATCTT
>CAZUGA010000003.1:0-162478 GCA_964619885.1 uncultured Methylococcaceae bacterium | reverse complement strand
ATAAAACCTAACCTGGTGGTCAACATGACCCGCAAAAAGCACCGTAGTTTTCAAAGGCCTGTTGCGCTTGGAAAATTCATCCATAATTCAAACGTTAGTGGCTCCGAGTTTTTGCGGGCATCTTACCACTGTCGTGTGTGCCGGGTATGGCACAAAACTAGAGAGGTGAAAGTCCTCTTGCCAGGTAATCGCAGAGCCGAAGGCCAGGAGAAGGGCAAGGTTAGCATCGCGAGGTGTTGGCTGGAGCCCAATCCGAAGTTGCGGGGCGATGAACAAGAACCGGATAAGAGGTGTGACGTATCTGAGACGAGTGGGCACTTGACTACGAAGTCTTCCATCTGCAAACGGGATACGTTTTATAAATTCGGCGTTTACGCAACGAAAGTTCGGCGTCAAACGTCAACTGGCCTGGAATACGGCCAAATCGGCGCACGACCCGTGGCGGTTGAGTAAGAGCCCGGCCCTTTATTACGCGCTGCCAAACCGATACTTTAGAGACTTGGGGCTTCCCACTTTGGTAGCATGATGACAACTGTCAAGATAATGAACCGCCTTGGTACGTGATCCGTATGCCGGGTGGTGTGGGAGGAGGGATGTCGTGAGGCATCCCCCTATCCCGATTAGCTGTTTACAGACAATAGGCACACGTTGTGATATTCTCGACGTATGAAACCCATCGTCTGGAATCACAAGAAGAACAAGCTTCTGAAAGCTCAAAGAAGCGTATCGTTTGAAGACGTTGTGTTTCACATTTTAGCGGGTGACATCCTTGAAACAATTGATCATCCGAATCAGCAACGCTATCCAGGGCAACAAGTTCATGTGATAACCATAGAGGATTATGTCTACCTTGTGCCATTTGTCGAATCGGAAGATGAGGTTTTTCTAAAGACCATTATCCCAAGTCGAAAGGCCACCAAAAAATATATAGGTAACAGAAATGAATAAATTAGATCAAGAAGAGACGGATATTCTGGAAGCATTTGAGTCTGGAAAGGTCAATCGATCAAAGAATGCAGCCGAGACACAAAAGCGGCACAAGGAATATGCTAAAGCGATGTTTCAGAAGGATGCAAGAATCAATATTCGACTTCCGTCTAAAGACCTTCGTGGACTACAGAAACGAGCGCTTTCAGAGGGTATTCCATACCAAACGTTGGTAGCCAGTATCTTACATAAATATGTAGAAGGCAGGTTGCGTGAAAACGACAGCTAACACTTGCATTCACACGAGAATAAAGTAATAAAGGGGTCGGGTCTTTATATATAGTGTATTATCCGAAGTACCGCTAAGCTTTATCAATGGTCAGACCAATTAGAATTGAATTTTACAATGCCTAATACCATGTCATGAATCGTGGCAGAGGGCGGCCAAGATATTTCATGGCGATGATTATTATCATGCTTTTCTTCAATGCTTGAACGAATCTTTTCAGCGATTTGGTTTGGAAATTCATAGCTATTGCATGATGGACAACCATTATCATCTTTTGCTTAAAACGCCACATGGAAATTTGAGTCGAGCCATGAGGCATAATACACGCAACGCTACAATCGATTGAAGCGAACTGAAGGGTCTTTATTCAGAGGTCGATATAAGTCCATTCTTATTAATGTCAGCAGCTACTTGCTGCAAGTGAGTGGATATATCTACCGAAATCCGATAGAAACCAAAAGGCGGTGGGTCGAAAAGCTGGAACATTATCTGTGGTCCAGCTATCCGTTAAATGTCAAAAAGCAGAAAACTCCTGATTGGCTTTACCAGGACAGTATATTTGGTGAGTTCGATGCCCAGCGTCCCTACAAAGCAAAAGGGCGGGTGCGAAAAATTTCGTGCCAACGTAACAATTGTCGGTCGGCGGTAAATTTCAATGCCACCCCCTTTATATGTTAGGCTGATTGTCTGCAGGTTATAAGTAGTATTCCGGATTTTGAGAGCGGTCAAATCATTTAAATTCAACCTTAACGGACATTTTGGGCAATGGTAAATGTATTAATTTATCGACGGGTTTTATTGACTGCGACGATGTTGGTGTTTGCAGAATCGAGCTTGGCGGAACTCCCCAAAGCAGCCCAAATTGATCGATACAAGAACATCGTCGTCGATGCGATGAAAAGAAAAGATTGCGCCACGATCGTTCAAAATATAGATAGATTGGAAAAGTTAACCGATCAGTTACCCCAATCCATGGTTTACGCAAATGCCGAATGCCTTTTGCAAGTGGGTGATTACAGCGGTGCGATGGTTGCGTTAGAAGAATATATCGCGACGGTGGGTAAAGACGGTGAGTATTATGAGAGGGCTCTAAAATCCTATACCCGGGCCGAGAACATGAATAATATGCAACGCGGCAAACCCAGTATATCAACAGGACCGGGCGGAAACGAGGGCAAGGAAATTCGACGAGTGGATGATGTGTTGGCGGAAATTGATTTGGATATGGTTGAAGTCCCCGCCGGTTGTTTTGAAATGGGGTCGCCACCTTCTGATTTCGAACAAAATATAGATGAAACACAGCACAAAGTCTGTTTGACTAAAGCTTTCTTGATTGGCAAATATGAGCTAAGTCAAGCGCAGTGGGAGACGATTATGCGGCGCAATCCATCGGCGATGGGTAAATGCGGTCCTAATTGTCCGGTGGAACAAGTCAGTTGGCGGGATGTTCAGCGTTTTATAGAAAAACTCAATGATGTGACGGGGCTCGAATACCGATTGCCGACCGAGGCTGAATGGGAATATGCCTGCCGTGGTGGTGGGAAAGCACAGAAATATTGTGGTGGCAATTACTTGGCGGAGTTAGGTTGGTATGACTCCAATAGTGGTCGGCGCACCCATGTGCGGGGACAAAAGCAGGCGAATGCTTTGGGGATATACGATATGAGCGGTAACGTTAGCGAGCATGTTTCGGACCGCTATATGGAAGATTATTATAAGAATAGCGTCGTTGATAATCCGCCAGGGCCCGAACAGGGATTCGCGCGGGTTACTCGAGGAGGAAGTTGGAGCAGTGAAGCCACATTAAGCCGTTCGGCGAGTCGACGACGGGTTAAACCTGGTCGCCGTGGCAATTTTCTCGGGTTTCGGTTGGCCAGAACGCCGTAACTTGGTCGACCGGTGGGTCGTTTCATCAAAGTAAACCGTATACTGAAGGAACTCCTATAATGTTGTGCATCGCGCATCGAGGTGCAAGGGGACACGCTCCTGAAAATACGCTTGCCGCAATCACAAAGGCGCTGGAATTGGGCGCAACCTGTATAGAAATTGATGTATACAATGTCGATGGCCACTTAGTCGTCTTTCATGATGATCGGCTGGAACGTACAACCAACGGGTCGGGATATTTACAGAATCAAAAATTTGCCGATTTGAGGAAACTGGATGCGGGGAATGGAGAGATTATCCCAACGCTGGGGGAAGTGCTACAGACTATCGACCGGAGCGCTGCGATAAATATAGAGCTCAAAGGGTCACAAACTGCTGCGCCAGTGTTGCGAATTGTCGAGCAGTTTCGGCTATTGGGCTGGCCCAACGATTTATTCCTTGTATCCTCGTTTAATCATCGGGAGCTAGTTGAATCCCGGCGCTTGGACGCTCACATTAAGATCGGCGCGTTAACTTGTTCTTTGCCGGTCAACAATGCTGAATTTGCCGAGCGATTGAACAGTTTTTCGGTTCATTCAAGTATGGAATTTATTGACAGGGCTTTTGTGGATGACGCGAAAATGCGCGGCCTTCGGGTCTACGTCTATACCGTTAACCATCCGGAGGATATCGAGAAAATGGCGAGACTTGGTGTGGATGGTGTATTTACCGATTTTCCAGAGCGCGTTCTATCGACCGTTCGCCCTACGGTGCCAAATATAGGATGGTTCTAATCGGTAAACTTCCAATATAGGTGCATTTTTAGTTCACCTGTCGCCACAAATGCAAACTTGCTTGACAATCATGCACGCGCGCAAGCCCAAATTTCGATTTTTTTGATACCTGCATTACGCAAGACTCTTGACAGTTCCGTGACGGTCGCGCCAGTCGTCACAACGTCATCCAGTATAGCGACATGATCTACCTCGACAGCCTGCCCGATTTCGAATGCGTGTTTGATATTTATTGCACGCTGGCGAGCAGATAAGCCAGATTGGGCTGGTGTTTCGCGAGATCTAACGCAAAGCTTAGGCGCAATAGGGATGCCTAGATTTTTTGAAATGGGGCGGGCTATCTCGATGGCTTGATTGAATCCCCTTTGTTGGAAGCGGGTTGGATGCAAGGGTACCGGGACGATCAGTTGGGGGTGCATGGGTTGATTCGCCAGAGCTTGGGCCATGAGATTACCTAGCAGCCGGCCACTGGCATAATTGCCGTTATATTTTAGCGACCGGATCAAATAGCGGACCGGTTCGTTATAGGTGAATAGTGCAAGGGTTGAATCGAATGGGGGCTGATTCTTGGAACAGGGCCCACAGCGTTGTCTGATTTGGCCCGTTGATATGGGTAATCCGCAGCAAATGCAAGCTTCGCGATTAAACGGCAGCGAATCGTGGCACGACGGGCACAGATCGAATCCTGCGATACCGGGTTGTTCGCACAGTAGACAGGTGGGCGGATAAAGCCATTGCTGTATAATATTTGGCCAGTTGTTCGGGTTGAGCATGTATTTTTATTGACAAGTGTCAAAGGGTTTTGATGCTTGATACGATTAACCTTTTTCTGTTTAACGCCTGAAGCCTGTTCTACAGGGTCAGGATCGCAGAATGTATTACAAGTGTTCCGCAATAAATTTTGAAAAACTTAAGACCACAGCATTCGTTGGAGAATAGTCCATGCACGGTGAAAAAAGAATAACCAAAACATACACTCCTGACCTGATGGCCGAGTGGATGCGTCACGATTGGTGCCTAGAGGAAATTCAAGGGCTATTCAATTTGCCCTTCAACGATCTATTGTTCCGCGCTCATTCGGTCTATAGGGAGCATTTTGATCCCAACGAAGTGCAGATCAGTCAGTTGCTGAGCATTAAGACCGGCGCCTGCTCCGAAGATTGCGCTTATTGTCCGCAAAGTGCTCGCTATGACACAGGGTTGAAGCACGAAGAATTGATGCCGGTTGATGAGGTATTGCAGGCTGCGCGGGAGGCCAAGCTGCAGGGGGCGACCCGGTTTTGCATGGGTGCCGCTTGGCGTAGTCCCAAAGATCGGGATATTAAACCTGTAACCGAAATGATTAGAGGGGTTAAGGCTATGGGTATGGAAACCTGTGTGACATTAGGGATGTTAACCGATGAGCAAACCCAGCAACTGAAAAGTTCTGGTTTGGATTATTACAACCACAATCTGGATACCTCGGAAGAATATTATTCTGAAATAATATCGACCCGAACATACCAGGATAGGTTGGCAACCCTTCAGCGGGTCCGTGGTGCCGGTATCAATGTCTGTTGTGGTGGTATTGTTGGTATGGGGGAGAGTGATGATGATCGCGCCAAGCTTTTGCAGGAACTGGCCAATATGCCCGAGCATCCCGAAAGTGTTCCGATCAATATGTTGGTGCAGGTGGAGGGAACTCCGCTAAACGGCACACAGCAACTGGATCCGTTGACATTTATCCGAACAATCGCGGTCGCACGGATACTGATGCCAAAATCGCGGGTACGCCTTTCCGCGGGGCGTACAGACATGAGCGATGAAATGCAGGCGCTGTGTTTTTTTGCCGGGGCCAATTCTGTTTTTTATGGCGAAAAATTACTCACTACCGACAATCCCGTTGCAGATTCAGATCAACGTTTGTTTGAAAGACTTGGTTTGACTTCGGCCATGGCTCGCCACTAGATCTGGAGCCAATGACTGGGCTTGGTCAGAACCTCAAACAGCGCCTAAGTGAAATTGAGGGACAACATTTATACCGAAGACGTAAAGTTCTAGACGGCCCGCAAGGCGTTGTGGTTTCGATGCAGGGTAAACGATTACTGAATTTTTGCAGTAATGATTATCTTGGTTTAGCTAACCATCCGGAAGTTGTCCGGGCTTTGCAAAAAGGGGCGGCCGAATTTGGCGCGGGTAGTGGTGCGGCTCACTTGGTCTGCGGGCATAGCAAAGCGCATCACGCTCTGGAAGAAGAATTAGCCGATTTTTTGGGATGCGATCGCGTATTGCTTTTTTCAACCGGGTATATGGCAAATCTTGGTGTAATTTCCGCTTTGCTGGGGCGTGGCGATTGCGTATTCGAGGATAGACTTAACCATGCTTCATTGTTGGACGGCGGATTATTATCGGGCGCCCGGTTTCGGCGGTTCCCGCATGTTGATATGCAGGCCCTTGATTCGATGCTTCGGACGGCGAATGGGAAAAACAAGCTGATTGTTAGCGACGGGGTATTTAGTATGGATGGAGAGCTGGCGCCGTTGCCAAAAATGGCTGAGGTCGCCGATAAGTCTGGGGCTTGGTTAATGGTGGATGATGCGCACGGTATAGGTGTTATAGGCGACCGGGGCCGAGGCGCATTTGACCACTATAAGATGAACGTGGGTCAAGCCGATGTATTGGTGGGAACTTTGGGTAAAGGGTTTGGAACGTTTGGTGCGTTTGTTGCTGGTTCTGAAGAATTGGTCGAATTTTTGATTCAAAAAGCGCGGTCTTATATCTATACCACAGCAATTCCTTCTTCTGTTGTTGGAGCCACCCGGGTAAGTTTGCAGCTCGTTATTAAAGAGCCTTGGCGGCGACAGAAATTAGTAGGCTTAATTAGTCATTTCCGTGCAGGTGCGGAACGGCTGGGTTTGAAAATGGTTCGCTCTTTTACGCCGATCCAACCTATATTGATCGGCGATAGCCGCGCTGCACTAGAGATGTCTGAAGAATTGCAAAAGCAAGGTGTATTGGTTTCGGCTATACGTCCGCCTACAGTGCCCGAGGGTAGTGCCAGATTACGGGTTACTTTTTCTGCCGCCCACGAAATAGAACACGTGGATTGTTTATTGGATGCGCTTGACTATACATTGGTAAGTCAGTCCGATGGATGAAACTAAGCGGCTTTTGTACGTCGAAAGTTCTGGCCAGGGCGAGCACGTGGTTTTGGTTCACGGTTGGGGTATGCACTCGGGTTTTTGGCGTGAATTTGCCGACCTATTGAGACAAAGTTACCGGGTTAGCTGTGTAGACCTGCCAGGACATGGACGCAGTGAGATGATTGACCAATTCAACTTACCCGTAGTCGCCCAAATGTTAGTAGATCAAATACCGGGTAGCGCACATTGGATCGGCTGGTCGCTGGGGGCTTCCATTGTATTACAGCTTGCGGCAGATCACCCTGAACGCGTGGATTCCGTTGGGGTGATTGCAGGCAATCCCAAGTTCAATAAAGCAAACGATTGGTTGGCGGGGATGGATAGCCAAGTACTGGATACATTCCACAATAATTTGAAGCGTGATTTTAGGTCGACGCTACGGCGTTTTTTAAAGTTGCAAACGCGAGGAATGGCGAATTCGAAATCAATGTTTAGGTGTTTACGCGACAGATTGGATGAATGCGCTGTTCCACATCCGGACGCATTATCTTGTGGCGTAGATATTTTGAAGTCTGCCGACCTGCGTCCAGTTATGGCTACGATCCAGCATCCGACTCTAGTCGTGTTGGGTACCGAAGATAGTTTGGTTCCCGTTGCCGCAGGACCGGCAATCGAAAGCCTAAGTCCAGTGATTTGTCTATCGATTATAGAACAGGCGGGACATATTCCGTTTATCTCGCATGTTGCCGAGACTTTCGACGTGGTTTCTAGCTTTTTGCAGCGGCAATCTGTGGCTTAGCATCATGAATTCGGTAATCGAAAGTTGGGTCTTACCGGTCGATAAAAAGTGCGTACGCGCTTCATTTTCACGCGCTGCTTTGTCTTATGATAATTTCGCTGCGTTACAGCAGCTGGTCGCGGATACTCTGTTAATGCGGCTGCAAGCGCTAAATTATTTTCCGACTAAGTCGATTTTGGATCTAGGCGCTGGAACGGGTTATTGCGGCGGACATCTCACGAGATATGCAGAATCCGTCATTGAGCTGGATATTGCCGCCGCGATGCTCAGTTTTTCTCGCCAACGTGCAACTCCGAATGTTTTTCATTTGTGTGGTGACGCCGAGTCGATACCGCTGGCAGATAGTAGTGTGGGTCTGATATTTTCCAATTTAGCATTCCAGTGGTGTTTCGATCTCGATAGGCTTTTCGCTGAAATTTTCCGTGTTTTAATGCCTGGCGGAAAATTAATATTCAGCAGTTTTGGTCCAAGAACTTTGAGCGAACTAAGAAGTGCCTGGGCTACCGTGGATGATTATTCCCACGTCAACCGCTTTTATCCGATATCTGTTATTTCCGAATCGATGTTGGATGCTGGGTTGGTCGAATGCCATCTGGAAAGCGAAATAAATGATCTGGCTTACGATAATGTGATGCAGTTGATGCTCGAGTTGAAGGCAATCGGTGCCCACAATATGACCGATGATCGATCTAGAGGTTTGACCGGAAAACAAATGGTCTCGCGCATGACAGCGGCTTATCAAGAATTGATGACCGGTGCGGATATTATTGCGACCTTTGATGTAGTCTACGCTTGTGCGGCTCGGCCAGGATTGGATCGTTGATGACACCGAGCAAGGTTGGCAGGGGTGTATTTGTAACTGGAACCGATACCGATTCGGGTAAAACGTGGGTGTCTTTAGGTTTGATAGAATGGTTGAAGGGGTGGGGTAACACGACCCTGGCGATGAAACCTGTTGCTTCGGGATGTACATTGGTCGATGGGCGGCTTAAAAATTCGGATGCGCTTTTGTTGCAAAAACAGGCCTCTTTTGAGATCGACTATGAAATGGTCAATCCCTATGCCCTCGAACCCGCGATCGCGCCGCATATTGCCTCTAGTCAGGCCGGGTGTGACATTAGTCTGAACGTCATAGAGGAAAACTATCAAAGATTGCAAGGGAAAGCGGATGCTGTTGTTGTTGAGGGCGTGGGCGGATGGGAAGTGCCTTTGTCGGAAGAATGCGCGGTGGCTGAATTGGGTAGAAGGTTGGGCGGGGCAGTTATTCTTGTAGTAGGTTTGCGGTTGGGATGCCTGAATCACGCGATATTGACCTGCCAAGCGCTGGAGCGATCCGGCTGCAGGTTGTTGGGATGGGTTGCCAACCATGTAGATCCGGAATTTGCATTTATGGAAGAGAATCTGGAGACGCTGAAAAGGAGAATGTCCATGCCGTTACTTGGTGTTGTGCCAGCCCTGGAAAAGTTGGACGCGAAAAAGATTGCTCAGGCTTTTGATGACCCTCGTTATAGTGCCCCTTTGGCACAATATTTCGAAAAGCATTGTTTCGGGTGAATGGCATTTACAATTAGCAATTAGCCAGAGATCTTGAACGCATTGATGTATGAGTTGTTTTCATTGCCATCAACGATGCAAGACCCGTTCGTAAGACGGTTGTAGTTATTCCCTATCATAAAATTCAAGCGCTTGCATAATTTCCAATAATAATATAAATTCCTAAGGCTCAATTATGGATTCTAACGCACTATGGATGGGGCAAAGATTTTTTCGAGTCGCAATAATAAAATGTCATTAATTTTCGCATTGGGGTTATGTTGTTTTTACCAGGAGTGCACTTTTAGGTGGTAGCTGGAAACTGAAAGACTTTTAAGTGATTCAGTAAGGGTCAAACGGTTTACCAAACGTGGCTCTTGGGCGTTGTTCAGCTTAAATTGATTGAGGGCCGGGCCCCACGACAGGAAGCCCAGAATCCTCGTTGATTATTAGTGACGATTTGAAAATTGCATTGACGTATCTCAGAACTAAATAATAAGAATAGGAAACTTGGTGTGATCTAATCCGCGTCCGGGATGAATTGCTCGGTGAACGCGTTGCGGTTTCTTTTTGCGGCTCTAATATTGAGGCCATATCGGATCTGAGTATGGCGACGGAATTGATAAACGCTGGTTTGGGTAACCAGCGTTCAAGAATTATGCAAAACTACAAAGAGGGAGATATCTCCGTGAATAAGACAAAGCAGCTGCTTACGGGCGTTCTCATGTGGATATTAGGGGTGGGCTCCGCGATGGCGGATTACACCTTGAATATGCCTGTCGGCGTCACGAAAATCAGCCGCGAAGTATACGATCTTCATATGCTCGTGATCTGGATTTGCCTTGGAATAGGTATTGTTGTCTTTGGTGTCATGGCGTATTCGTTCGTGTATCACCGAAAATCGCAAGGTGCGGTTCCGGCGAAGTTTCATGAAAGTGCCAAAGTTGAAATGCTTTGGACGATTATCCCGTTCATCATCCTTATCGGTATGGCTATTCCCGCGACCAAAACCATGATGGAGCTGGATGATGCTAACGGTGCGGAAATGACCATCAAAATTACCGGTTATCAGTGGAAATGGCGTTATGATTATCTGGATGACGAGTTTGGATTTATGAGTAACCTTGCCGCGCAGGACAACGCAGCACGCCAATTGGGGTCCGGTATAGATCCCAAAAGCATCGAAAATTATTTGCTTAACGTCGATAATCCTTTGGTCATTCCGGTGGATACGAAAATTAGATTTTTATTGACTTCGGCTGACGTGTTGCATGCTTGGTGGGTTCCGGAGCTGGGTTGGAAAAAGGATACGGTACCTGGGTTTATTAACGAATCTTGGACTTTGGTGGAAAAGCCAGGGACTTACCGGGGGCAATGCGCCGAACTTTGTGGCAAAGACCATGGTTTTATGCCCATTGTTGTCGTCGCAAAAAGTAAGCAAGATTACGCAAACTGGGTCAGCGAACAACAAGCCGAGGCAAAAGCCATCGCTGAATCGGTTGACAAAATTTGGACCGAGGATGAATTAATGGCAAAAGGCGAAGAGGTTTACAATGCCAATTGTGCCAGTTGTCACCAAATCAATGGTGACGGTATACCCGATACTTTCCCGGCAATTAAAGATAGCGCCATTGCCACGGGCGACGTGGATGAACACATTAACATCGCCTTGAATGGTAAAGGTGCGATGATGCCCGCCTTTGCCAGTATGCTCTCCGCATCTGAGCTGGCTGCGGTAATAACCTATCAACGTAATGCCTTTGGTAATGAAATGGAAGATTATATTCAGCCTTCGGAAATTAAACCGCTGATAAATAATATCGAAGCGGATGCTGATGACGAATAGCTATAGCAAAGAATTTCGCTGTCTAGCTAGGTTAACGGTTATATCCAAGACGGGCTAGGTTGCCGGATTTGAAAACTGACATTATTGAAACTAAAGAGGTACACGTTATGACGGCGGCAGCAACCACACAGGATGATCACCATGATCATGGCCCTGCGAAGGGATTGATGCGTTGGATAATTACGACTAACCACAAGGATATCGGCTCGTTATACCTGCTTTTTGCGCTGGCCATGTTCTTTGTTGGTGGAACGATGATTATGATTGTACGGGCCGAATTATTTGAACCCGGGTTGCAGTTTGTAGATCCAGGTTTTTTTAATTCGATGACTACGATGCACGCGTTAATCATGATTTTCGGTGCGGTTATGCCGGCATACGCCGGGTTGGCCAATTGGATGATTCCGATGATGATCGGGGCTCCAGATATGGCGTTACCACGCATGAATAACATGAGTTTTTGGGTGCTGGTATTTGCTGGCCTAATGATGCTGAGCACCTTGCTGATGGAAGGTGGGGCGCCTGCGGCAGGCTGGACCTTGTATCCACCATTGTCATTACAGGCGGGAGATAGTCTAGCCTTTACGGTTTTTTCCATTCACCTTTTGGGTGTGTCGTCTATTCTTGCCTCGATCAATATTATTGTAACTATCCTGAATATGCGGGCACCGGGTATGACCCTGATGAAGATGCCGCTGTTTTGCTGGACCTGGTTGATTACTGCGTTTTTATTGATCGCGGTACTACCGGTGTTTGCGGCGGCGGTTACGATGTTACTCACGGATGCGCATTTTGGCACCAGTTTTTTCGACGCCGCCGGTGGCGGGGACCCGGTTTTGTACCAACATCTTTTTTGGTTTTTTGGCCATCCCGAGGTCTATATTATTATACTGCCGGCATTTGGTGTGATTTCCACAATTGTTCCCACATTTTCACGCAAAAGGTTGTTTGGCTATAGTTCCATGGTGTACGCCACAGGTTCGATCGCGTTTCTATCGATGATTGTTTGGGCACACCATCAATTTACCGTTGGTATGCCGCTGGCTGGTGAACTCTATTTTATGTATGCGACGCTACTGATTGCGGTTCCGACCGGCGTCAAAGTCTTCAATTGGACGGCGACTATGTGGCGCGGGGCATTAACTTTTGAAACGCCGATGCTGTTTTCAATTGCGTTTATCATTTTATTTACGATCGGTGGATTTACTGGTTTGATGCTGGCTATGGCACCGGCAGATTTTCAGTATCACGATAGTTATTTTGTCGTCGCGCATTTTCATTATGTGCTGGTGGTTGGCGGTACATTTCCGGTATTTGCGGCGACCTATTACTGGCTGCCAAAATGGACCGGTAACATGTACGATGAACGACTGGCCAAACTGCACTTTTGGCTCACATTGATCGCGTTTAACATTACCTTTATGCCGCAACACTTTCTCGGTCTTGCTGGGATGCCTAGAAGGATTCCTGATTATGCAATCCAATTTGCGGATTTCAATATGATATCGAGTATTGGCGCTTTTATATTGGGTATATCACAGCTGATTTTCGTTTATACAATTGTCAAAACTGTAAAAGGTGGTGCGAAAGCAAGCGCTGAAGTATGGGAAGATGCGAGCAAAATGGGGCTTGAATGGACGGTTCCGTCACCGGCGCCTTACCACACGTTTTCTACGGCTCCAAAGATCGATTAATATCGAGGAGTTCATTTCGAATTAGTCGTTAAAGCGTATGGAATTAAAGGATAGAAATAAGGTGCTCGCTGCGGCAATAGGACTATTGGCGGTTGTGCTATATCTGGTGGCAATTAAAATACTTATGTTTTGATGGAGACCACTAATCCAGCTCAGACTAATGGAAAGCTGGTCGCGAAGCTTTGCTTTATAGTCTTCGCGATGTTCGCGTTTGGCTTTGCGCTGGTTCCGATGTATGACGTGTTTTGCAAGATTACCGGGTTAAATGGAAAGGTCGATGTACGTGCCGCCAGTGATTTTGAATACTCAGTTGTAGAAGATCGAGATGTATCATTGGAATTTGTGACGTCCGTGAATAATTCCGCTCCGATTGAATTCAGCGCCGAAACGGTAAAAATGAAGGTTAATCCAGGCAAATATTACCAAGTTTATTTTACCGCAAAAAACATCACGGGACGGCATTTAACGGGGCAGGCAATCCCCAGTTTTACACCAGGCTTAGCAGCCAAATATTTAAAGAAAACCGAGTGTTTTTGTTTTTCGCAGCAGACTTTTGCACCTGGAGAATCGAAAAGAATGCCAGTACGATTTGTCATCGATCCGGCAATGCCGGAGCAATATAGTGATGTAACTTTGGCGTACACTTTTTTTGACGTGAGCAAGAAACAAGCTAAAAATAATTGAATACAAAGTAAATGAGGCGATTAAATGTCGACAAACGATAGCTACTACATACCCCATAAGGCGACCTGGCCAATATTAGTAGTCATTGGGCTGGCACTGTTTTTGGCTGGATTTGCCAATTTGATTAATGATTCTTCCGTCGGTAAACCGATGATGATCACAGGCGGCATCGTTTTTTTGATCATGGTGGGTGGCTGGTTTAGCCTTCAGGCGATAGAAAGTGAAGGGGGAATTTACAACGAGCAGGTTGAGGTATCTTATCGTATGGGGATGATGTGGTTTATCTTCTCAGAGGTGATGTTTTTTAGCGCGTTTTTCGGCGCGTTGTTTTATGCCCGGATTTATTCGGTACCTTGGTTGGGTGGTGAAGGCTACGGACCGGGTGTCGCAACGCAGGAATTTTTATGGCCGGATTTTAAAGCGATCTGGCCCACTAACGGTCCGGGAATGAAGGGCGGTGAGTTTGAGGCGATGGGTGCTTGGGGGCTGCCTGCTATTAATACAATGATTTTGCTTAGTAGCGGGGGGACCGTCACGTGGGCGCATTGGGGTCTAATCGCTAATAACAGGCCACAATTAATAAAGGGATTGGCTGTAACGGTAGGATTGGGGTTTTTGTTCGTTGTGCTTCAAGGTTACGAGTACCACCATGCGTATACGGAGCTGGGTTTGACGTTGGGTTCGGGCGTCTATGGCTCGACTTTTTTCATGCTGACCGGATTTCATGGCTTACACGTCACTTTGGGTGCGATTATTCTTGGGGTCGTGTTGTTCCGCAGTTTAAAAGGACACATGACACCGGAGAACCATTTTGTTTTCGAAGCAGCGGCTTGGTATTGGCACTTTGTTGACGTCGTGTGGTTGTTGCTGTTTATATTTGTGTATTGGCTATAAAACAACCTGATGAATAATTAGGTGTTTCGTAATTCGAAATGCTTTTTGGGGGTTATTGGTCAGCGGCACCAAAGCTTAATTTTGGGTCGATTCTGCTTGGATTGGATTGGGGTTAAGACCGTGCGGTTTAATTAAGCCGGTTGCAAAGGCAATCAATAGAAAAATAAACAGAGCGATAGAAAGCGTGATTCGGATTGTTAGAGATTTGACGATTCGGTCGGGTTGATCTTTGCTCTTAATTAAATGGTACAAGGCCGATCCAAGGCTAATCAGAATAACCACAAGCGCAGCGACTACGAATAATTTTGTAAGCATAATAGTTCGATCATTCGAGGGTGAGGCGCGGTATTGTGAGTCAAGCGTTGACAAAAATCCAATCGGCCAGTGATTCTTCCTTGTATGGTAAATGATAGGCCTCATTGAGGCCATGAAAATAGAGTTGCGCATTGAATCTAAAGTCATCTATTGCGGTGGTCGGATTATGCTTGGCTTGCGGCCTCTTCATCTATCTGGGGCTTTGGCAACTTGAGCGTGCCAATGAAAAACGCGAATTGATTAGGCTTCGCTCAGATAGAGAAGCTGGGCTACCGATTCAGTTGGACGGTGACGCGGAAGATTTGGAGAGATTGGAATATCGTAAAGTAATCGCTACAGGCGTTTATGATAGCGAACACCAGTTTTTGTTAGATAACCAGGTGGTTAGCGGTCGTGCAGGTGTGCATGTAATGACGCCGCTGCGAATTCGGGGGATGCGTCAGGCCGTGCTGGTCAATCGAGGTTGGATTCCACTGACCGTGGACAGGCGGATTGACACTGACATTAGCGTGGACTCTTCTGTCGTGGAGATATTGGGAAAGGTAAACCATTTTCTTGGTGTCGGTTATAGAATCGACGGGGCAGAGATCCCTACACCAGGTTGGCCGAGTTTGGTACAAGTTGTAGATGTTGAGGCGATATCCGATGTTTTGGGTTACCCAATACATCGGTATCAAATTTTACTTGCTAAGGACAAAGGACCAGGGTTTGATAGGGATTGGCCTGAGGTCTATCCGATGAGTCCGGAAAAACATACCGCTTATGCAATACAGTGGTTCGCCCTTGCGCTGACCTTAGTGGCAGTGGTTTGGTGGAGAAATATAAAATAATGGTGTTAAACGGCGTAAAAGAACCCGGCCATTGGCCATTGGTGATGATAATGGTGCTTTGCTTCGGTTCATTGATTTTGGCTGTTTATCTTTTTCAAAATACCAATTTATTATACGGTCCCACCAACATTGGCCATTTGATAGACCCTGTGATTCCGATTGCTAGATCGGAGATCGACGGGCTGGATGAATTTTCCCGACAAAACATCGGTGAAATTCGTGGTCGCTGGGTGTTGGTGCATATTGTTACAAAGTCAGGGTGTAATGGTGCGTGCCGGGAATCTCTGCATAAGACCAAGCAGGTTCGTCTAATGCTAAATAAGGATTTGATCCGGGTTCGACGCCTAGCGATAGTCGATGGCAGGGTTCCTGAAGATGTCGCTATAAGCTGGTGGCGAGGCCACGATTATTTGTTGCGGGCGGCTGCGTCTCGCCGGCTGATCGATATAGTGCGTCGTGTGGTGGGTGAATTGATACCCGAAGGGACGGTTGTTTTGATGGATCCAATGGGTAATTTTATGATGTGGTATGAAGCGGGTTTTGACCCTTACGGCTTAAAAAAAGATTTAAAAAAGTTGTTGTATGTTTCGCAGGTCGGTTAAGGTGCTGCCGCAATGCTAATCCAAATGAATTGTTGATATGTTTCGAAAACTAACGTTTTTTTGTCTATTACTGGTGTTAATCGCGCTGGTATTTGAGGCCTATCTAAGGCTTTCTGGTGCGGATGTTTTGGCTTGTCCGGATTGGCCTCGGTGTTACGGTCAACTGATCGTACCCGATAACCTGACTACTGATGATGCGTTCCCTAGTCGCGAAATGGATAAGTCGAAAGCCTGGCAGCAAATGGGATATCGTTATCTGTTGGGCTGCTTGTTATTGACCGCTGTTGTTCTTTTCTTGTCTTCGTTTTCGGTGAAGCAACGCAAGCTTTCGACTGTCGCATTGTCAACTGCCACGCTTTTAGCCGTCGCCGGTTATCTGGTGAGTGATATGTGGGCGGTTAGACTAAACGGATTTCCGCCCGCCGTTCTTGGACGGTTGTTGGCTGGAATGATGGCTTTATGGTTTTTGTTTTCGTTGTATTTGCGTACAAGGCTTGATGCTGCGCAAAATGCAAATCCGCTCGGGATACGCTGGCTAGTACGGTTGGCATTGCTGCTGGTTTTGATTCAGAGTGGATTGGGTGCATGGTTGAGTGCTCAATACGCTGGGGCTGCCTGCGCCGATTTTCCAACTTGTGGCGGAAGTTGGTGGCCGTCTGCGGATTATGCCTCCGGGTTTGGATTGCAACAGCTAACCGATATTGATTACCACGGTGGAGCGCTGAGTCAAAATGCCAGAATTGCGATTCACTGGGCGCATCGGCTCGGAGCTGCGGTATGCTTTCTGGTATTGGCAGGCCTGTTATTTTCTGTCAGTTCACATCGAGTGAGCCGCATGCTGCCAGGTGCGGGTAGCTTGTTGGCGATGACCTTGTTGATCGAAATGGGCCTGGGTATAGCTACGGTTAATTTTGCGTTACCGTTGCCTATCGTCATTGCGCATAATGCGTTTGCTGCGCTTTTGATGTTAGTGCTGGTTTATATCAATTTCCGCTCGACGTACCCGCTCGTTGAGCCAGAGATTGATATCCGTGAAAGATTGACTGGTGACGCATCGGTGCTTGATGTTGATCTTGGTGCAGTAGATACCTCGGTTGATGTCGGCGTTGTAAGTGATCCAGAGCCTGAAAATCTGTTTGCGCGATTGACCTCGCAATTGCACCGTACGCGATCGGGTTTGTCCCGAGTATTGGCATCTATTCCGCTGGGCAATAAAGAGATCGACAATGATTTACTTGAAGAAATCGAAGCATCATTGCTAATGGCGGATATCGGAGTCGATGCCACCCAAGAAATAATCAAAAATTTAACGGAAAGCGTTAACCGCGAACAGTTGGGCGATGCCGATGCATTGTCGTCCATTTTGAAGCAAAATTTGTTGGGCATGTTGCGGGTCTGCGATAAGCCCCTTGAAATCGAAGCCGATGGTTCTACGTTCGTAATTTTAGTGGTAGGTGTCAATGGAGCTGGCAAAACGACGACCATTGGAAAACTGGCCAAACGACTTCAGAATAAAGGGCTTAGCGTGATGTTGGCGGCCGGCGATACTTTCAGAGCGGCGGCCGTGGAGCAGTTGCAAGCTTGGGGTGAGCGTAATGAGATCAATGTTGTTGCGCAGCATTCTGGGGCGGATTCAGCATCGGTAATTTATGATGCGGTGCAGTCCGCAAAAGCGAAGGGTATTGACGTTCTGATTGCGGATACCGCGGGTCGATTGCATACCAAAGACAATTTAATGGATGAACTGCGTAAAGTTAAACGCATTATTGCTAAGCTCGATCCTGCGGCGCCGCAAGAAGTATTGCTGGTATTGGATGCTGGGACTGGGCAAAACGCATTGTCCCAAACCAAACAATTTACCGACGCGGTTGGCCTCACCGGAATTGCACTGACCAAGTTAGACGGAACGGCGAAAGGTGGGGTTATTTTTGCACTGGCCAAACAATTCGGCATACCTATCCGCTTTATAGGTATCGGTGAAGGGATCGACGATTTGCAAGATTTTGATGCCGATAGTTTTATCAATGCATTGTTTGCTATTTGATAGCATGCCAGTGGGTCATTTTGAATAATGCTTCAGTTTGACAACGTTAGTAAACGATACGCCGGGTCCGGGGATGCGTTGAGTGATTTAAGCTTCTGCGTCGACAAGGGGGAAATGGTATTTCTGACGGGGCATTCCGGTGCAGGAAAAACGACAGTATTAAAGCTTGCTGCATTAATCGAGCGATGCAGCCGCGGACAGGTTTTGCTGGACGGAGAAAATTTGGCTCGGATTTCAGCTCGGAAAATTCCGTATATCCGCAGGAAGCTGGGTTTGATATTTCAAGATTACCGACTGCTTGCGGATCGTACTGTTTTTGATAATGTGGCGTTGCCGTTGGTTATCGCAGGCTACCGTCGCCGGGAAATACTCAGCCGTGTACGTGCGGCTCTGGATAAAGTTGGTTTATTGGCTAAAGAATCGGTTTATCCGCAGATGATATCTGGGGGTGAGCAGCAGCGTGTAGGGATCGCCCGTGCCGTTGTGCACAAGCCCAGTGTCATTTTGGCAGATGAGCCCACCGGAAATTTAGATCCCGATTTATCCAAAGAGATCATGAGTCTGTTCGAACAATTCCGGCAAGTTGGCGCGACGGTACTGGTTGCCAGCCATGATTTAAATCTAATTTCCAGCATGGGGTGCCGATTACTGTATTTGGAACAGGGAACGTTGATCGGTGACGAGGGACATCAAGATTGAGCACGCCACAAAAAAATATAAGCCGTGGAGCTTCCACATTGGATGCTACGAGGTGGTCAAATCGGCTGCGGGCTTATTGGCAAGGTCATCTGCAAGTTTTGGTTTCCAGTTTGGGCCGATTTTCCCGAACGCCATTCTCGACTGCAATAACGGTGATCGTGATCGCAATTGCGCTTTCTCTGCCATCGGTTTTTTATGTGTTGGTCGATAACGTGCGCGATGTCAGTGAAAAATTTGTTGCGACCAATCAGTTCTCGGTGTTCATGAAACCCGAGATCACCGATGATGAAGCAGCCAGTATGGCCAATCGCTTACTACAACGGCCGGAAATTGCTGCGGTCGATTTTATCAGTAAACAAGCAGCGCTTGATGAATTTCGTCAATATAGTGGCTTTGCAGGTGCGTTGGATATTCTCGATTCTAATCCACTACCCGCAGTCATACAGCTACAACCCAATGAGGTAACGGTAACGCCCGAAGTCTTGCAGGCCCTGATTCTTGAACTCGAAGCTCTTCCAGAAACCGGATTCGTCCAATTTGATTTGGATTGGATAAAAAGGTTGCAGGCAATTATGGAAATTGTTCGCACGGGTGTGTTTATGCTGAGCGTTCTGTTGGGACTCGCGGTTATTTTTATCGTAAGCAATACCATCCGATTGGAATTGAAAACACGACGTGACGAAGTGGTAGTAGCGAAGCTTTTGGGGGCGACCAACGGATTCGTACGGCGGCCATTTTTGTATAGCGGTTTCTGGTACGGATTTTTGGGCGGTTTGCTTGCTTGGGGTGTGGTATTGACGACTTTATTTGTGCTTGCCGAACCGGTTCGTCAATTGTCTTTGCTTTATAATGCAGATTATCAACTAGTTTCACTAGGTGTAGAGAAAACGCTCTTGCTATTGGTCTCCTCATCTGCACTTGGAGTTGTCGGTGCGTGGCTGGTATTGATCCATCAACTGGTCAAAATGAACCCGAAATAGCCTCAATATCTTGTTTATTTTTGGAACTTTCCGATTTATTAGCACTCTTAGCTAGCGAGTGCTAAAATTGTAAATAATCTAACTTTTGGGGGTTTCTGCATGAGTAATGCATTAGCGTTACCGGTAAATTTATCTGCTAGTTCTTTCGATTCTTATCTGGCCAGCATTAACCAGCTGGACAAATTAAGTGCCGAAGAAGAACGCGCATTGGCGGTACGTTTTCGTGAAGAAAACGATCTGCAAGCCGCGCGTCGTTTGGTTGTAGCGAATTTACGTTTCGTCGTGCACATTGCCCGCGGATATGTAGGATATGGGTTGCCTCTTCCAGACTTGGTTCAAGAAGGTAACATCGGTTTAATGAAAGCGGTTAAACGCTACGATCCGGGTGTTGGAGTTCGTTTGGTTTCGTTCGCGGTCCATTGGATCCGAGCAGAAATTCACGAATTTGTGATTCGTAATTGGCGGATCGTTAAAGTTGCGACGACTAAAGCGCAACGCAAACTTTTTTTTAATCTGAGAAAATCAAGAAAACGTTTGGGTTGGTTGAGTGCGGATGAAGCAACCAATGTAGCCAAAGATCTTGGTGTAAAAGTTGAGACCGTTTACGAAATGGAAGGTCGGCTCGATAGTCGGGATCTCGCCTATGACAATCCGGTTGAAACTAGCGATGATCAAGCTAACTTTTCACCGTCCGCCTACCTCAAGACCAGTATCCCTGACCCCGCAGAGGCTGTGGAAAAATCGGATTGGAATCAATACGAACAGCAACGTTTGGTGGATTCAATGAAGCAGTTGGACGACCGCAGCCGGGATATATTGAGCAGACGCTGGTTGCAGGACAAAAAATCAACCTTGCACGAGTTGGCCGATCAATACGGCGTTTCTGCGGAACGGATTCGACAACTTGAACAAAATGCAATGAATAAGCTTCGTGCTGCGATGGTTTGATCTTTGTTCGGCGTGACTCACATTATGCTTGATAACACTCCCGGCCATTTTACAGCGTCGAATCAAAGTTATTGATCCGAGTTGGTCGGCCGCGTATATGAGCGACAGTGCGGTCGGCAAATTCTAGCTAATCATTCATTCGCTCAACTAGCGTCTGAATCAGTTCGGCATTCTTCGATTCATCTACCCCCTATGACACCTGCTTATTGGTCTACTTTACGGCCATAAGTCGCCTGAATATGGCGTGCATTATTCCCTTCGATTGAGTTGATTGACTGAATCTGCATGGGCGATGCTTCATAAATAATTTTATCGATGTACCAGGATACACTTTCAGAAAAAGGCAGTGTAGTAAGCGAACCGCGATAGTGGAAATAGCTGCCCTGTCCCTCCGCCACTTCGCTGGAGAATAGGTCAGATAGTTTCACGATTCCCGGTTTGATTGTTTTCTTTGAATGCTTCTCCTGTGGAATCAATTCCAGAAATTCGGTGAGAAACTTATTTTCCTTTCCCATTTTAAATAATACGCCAACAACCAAATATTCAGGGGTCTTCGTGTCATCAATGGGCTGGGCGATGTTGACGATGTGCATTTCCATAGGAAATGTCATTCCGTCGATCAGGTGTTCGGACGGCGTATGAAAGTGAATTTGTTTGAAGTCATACACCGTTCCGTCCACAGTAACCGTGCTTCCCGTGCTGAAGTCAAGTTGGACGGTATTTCCTAATTTTTCAATGGCATTTATTTCGTCTTTGAAATGCAAGGTCACAGATGACTTTCCGGCTGTTTCGGCAAATTTTGACAAAATGTTTATTGGCGATTGAATCAAACCGTGATCCAAGTCAGGAAGCGTGTACTCGCTTTGTTCAACAGGTGTGTCGCAGCTGCAGTCAGGTTTGTCCTCAGCAGCCAACGATAAGATTTTTTAACGTACGATTATTGATTGCTTGACCGCAACCCGTGGTCAGAAACATTATGACGAGAAAAAAATAGATAATTTTGTTCATTTGTTTAATTTTCCTATTTCCTTCGATTAGGCCAGGTCAAATTCAATTGTGCTCGTAATAGCGTTGATTTGGAAATTACAAGGTCGCTGAGTTTTTTCGATTTCGGACGGAATTCGAATTTCGTTTCGCCGGTGAATATCTGGATATCGCAGCTGCCTAATATGCTTTGATTCGTCCTAGATTTCAAAAAGAGATTCTTTAGAGCCAAAATTGGGACGTTTGCAGCCAATGTCACTTTTCACCAGGCAGCTTTTAAGCTATTGCTGGTCAAATATTTGGTTAATCTCGCAGAGCTACCGCGTAAGTCTGTTAATATATGTGATATATACTTATGCGAAAAACGAATATCATAGAGCGGAATGAAAGCAGAAATTAAAATTTCTATGCGACACAGTCGAGTCCCAGCGTTAAATTGGCTTGCTGGATACCACAAAGATCTATTATCCGGAGATTTGATGGCTGGGTTTGTTGTTGCGATAGTGTTATTGCCGCAGGCGATGGCCTATGCGATGTTAGCCGGTTTGCCCCCTCAAATAGGGCTATATTCGTGTATTTTGCCAATATCGGCTTATGCAGTATTTGGTACCAGCCGGACTCTTGCTGTCGGCCCTGTCGGTTTGATGTCGCTCATGGTCGGGGCCGCGATCGCCGAATTGAATTTAGATGTCGGTCCACAAATCTACTATGTCGCAGTTGGCTTGGCATTCTTATCAGGCGCTCTTTTGCTGCTGATGTATGTATTGCGTGTCGGAATGATCGTGAACTTTATCAGTCACCCGGTTCTGTCCGGTTTTACGAGTGCCGGCGCGCTGCTCATTGCAATTAGCCAACTCAAGTACCTGCTTGGATTGGACATGATTAAGGGCGGGCATTTGTTTCAAACCACAGTCAATCTGGTTGACGTAATACCTACAGCTAACCCAATAACTGCGGCATTGGGAATTGCTGGTATTGGCATCATCATCGGGATGAAACTTCCAATGATCGATCGTTTTATGGAGCGCTGGATTCCTAGTGTTTTATACGCAGTGGTATCAAAATCTGGTCCTTTGATTGCGGTAATTTTAGGAACTTATCTGGTATGGAATCTTGAACTTGATCGCTCGGCGGGGGTTTCTATCGTTGGATTAATACCCTCCGGTTTGCCGCAGTTGTCCTATCCGGTACTTGATTGGGAGTTGATCAAACAACTATTGCCAATGTCCGCGGTAATCGCTTTGGTAGGCTTTTTAGAGAGCGTTTCGGTTGCGAAAGCACTTGCCAGTCGCAAACGGCAGAGAATTGATGCTAACCAGGAGTTACTAGCATTGGGATGCGCCAATTTAGGGGCGGCATTTTCCGGAGGATACCCAGTGGCCGGAGGCTTGGGCCGATCGATGGTGAACTTTAATTCTGGCGCCAACACCCAGCTCGCTGCGCTGATCACGGCCTCATTGATCGCAGTTGCGTTGATGTTCCTAACGCCACTTTTATACTATTTACCACGGGCCGTTCTTGCCGCGATTATTATTGTTGCTGTTGCCGGGCTGATGGATTTTAAGACCCTGAAGCGCGTATGGACGTATGGATCTATGATAAATCTGAGGCGGCGAGTTTTGTTGTGACATTTCTTGTCGTACTGAGCGTGGGCATTGAATGGGGCATCCTTTTTGGTGCGTTAGTTTCTATCGGTTTTCATCTTCATCGAAGTAGTAAGCCGCATATCGCGGTTGTTGGGCGGGTCGGTGATACAGAACACTTCAGGAATGTAGAACGACACGCAGTCAAGACTTGTACCCATGTTATCGCTATTCGGGTTGATGAAAATCTCTATTTCGCAAATACCGGATACCTGGAAGATTATGTAATGGGATTAATTGCCGACAATCAAAAAGCTCGGCACGTGTTGTTAATCTGTAGCGCGGTAAACGAAATAGATTCCAGCGCGTTGGAATTATTGGATACTTTGGTCGAGAGGTTGGCATACGCTGGCCTTACTCTGCATTTGGCCGAGGTAAAAGGTCCGGTTATGGATCAACTCAAGAAAACACCATTCGTTGAAAGGATGAAACCTGGCCAGGTTTTTCTGAGTACGCACCAAGCAATACAGGTGTTGGATTGCGTTGAATGATATGTAGGAAGCCGTCGGATTAGAACGTTTTATTCCGCGGAGTGGAAAAGGCCAAGATTAACCCGACCAATTTTTATAGCGATGCAGCTCTTATTAATCTTATCTAACTTGCGTCGTATGATTCTTTAAGGAATTCAGGACCTAGACAGGTTCTTAGGAAGCGCTGAAAAATCAGCGCCCCCTAAGTCGAATATACCGAGCGTTACTTCTGAAACTCTTTATGCGGAACGTTAAATTCCACGCCTTTTAGCATAATGTTCCAGTACAGGAACGGGAAAAAATTTCTTTTCAACAGCCAGTAGCTGTATCGCTCTTTGGTCGGATCTAGTGGAAATGAAGGCAGAACTTTTCCGCCATAACCGAATTCGGCCAGCATGACCGATTTGTTGCTGGTGACCAATGGGCATGCACCATAGCCGTCATAGGGTTGTGCGGGTGAAGAATTGTTAATCTTCGCTAATAGGTTTTTGGCGACTATTGGTGCTTGCAGGCGCGCTGCGGCGGCGGTTTTTGCATTCGGTGTATTGGTTGCATCGCCCAAGCCGAATACATTTTCATAGCGGGCATGTTGCAAGCTTGCCGGATCGACTTCTATCCAACCTGCCGCATCTCCGATCGGACTACCTTTAAGAAAATCGGGTGCGCTTTGAGGCGGCGTAACATGAATCATGTCAAAGGCTTTGCTGACTTTGCTCTTATTCCCATCAGAATCTTCGACTTCAAAAACGGCTTCCTTGGCGGTTCCATCAATTGCGACCAAGGTGCTCTTGAAATTTGCATCAATTCCATAGCGAGCCACAACACCTTTTAAGGCTTCGGCGAAAAGTGGTACGCCGAACATTGCCGGTAGACTAGTATTGAAGTTGATGTCGGCGCTGACGTTGTTTCGTTTAAAATGATCGGCCGCCATGTACATGATTTTTTGCGGTGCGCCGGCGCATTTAATCGGCATAGGCGGCTGGGTAAACAGTGCCTTTCCGCCTTTAAAATTTTGTATACAATCCCAGGTATAGTTCGCGTGTTGCAATAGATAGTTACTGCAAACGCCATTTTTGCCGATGGTGTCCTCAAGACCTTCAATTTTACTCCAGTCCAGCTGAATTCCAGGACAAACAATCAAATAATCATATTCAACGCTTTCGCCATTTTTGAGCGCGACGCTATTGTTGTCCGGATCAAAACTCTCAACAAAATCCTGTATCCACTTCGCGCCGGATGGAATGCAGCTGCTCTCCGGTTTGTGGGTGTCTTGGGCCGCGTATTCGCCGCCGCCGACCAAGGTAAATGCTGGTTGGTAAAAATGGGTATCCGAAGGTTCAATAATGGCAATATCCAGTGACTTGTCTTTGCGCAGCAGCGTAGCTGTCACGGCAATGCCTGCGGAACCACCGCCGACGACTACAATTTGATGCTTCATAATACCTCCTGGTTATAAAAATATATCATTTTCGTTATAATATTCCCTTTTTAACACAAAGATCCTTTTCTTTCCAATTTCCTAGTAGACATAATGATCGATCAGTAAGATGGCAAACAAACACATCAAGTATATGATCGAGTATCCAAACGTTTTCATCGCAATCCGGTCATCCCGGGTCCGAAATAATAATATTGCGTAATACATAAATATCGTATTCAAGACCATTGCACCGAATAGGTAGATCAGGCCGCTCATGTGTGTGAGGTAGGGCAATAAGGTCACGATGAGCAATAAAATGGTGTAGAACACGATATGCAGACGGGTAAAGTCGGCACCATGTGTTACCGGTAGCATTGGGATATCGACTTTGGCATATTCTTTTTGTTTTGCCACGGCCAACGCCCAGAAGTGCGGTGGAGTCCAGACAAAAATTATCAAAAATAACAGCAATGCGTGCGGATCGATGGTTCCTGTTACCGCACACCAGCCCAAGACTGGCGGGGCCGCACCTGCCGCGCCGCCGATCACGATATTCTGCGGCGTGGCATGTTTCAGATAAACTGTGTAGATCACTGCATAGCCGATCAATGAACAAAAGGTTAAAAGTGCGGTCAATGGGTTGACGAAAACGATCAGGATAGCCATGGACAACACAGCCATTACCGATGCAAATAGAATTACGTGGTTTCCATCAAGTTGGCCGGTGGGTAGTGGTCGACCCTGGGTTCGCCCCATTCTGGCATCGGCGTTGCGGTCTAAATAGTGGTTAAAGGCGGCTGCTGACGCCGCGGCCAAGCCAATACCCATCGTTCCAAAAAATAGTGGTTGCAGCGGAACCATGTAGGGCACCGATAGGAACATGCCGATTACAACCGTAAACATGATAAGTGATACAACCTTCGGTTTGCACAAATCCAAATAGGTGCGCCAGCTGGTGCTGAAAGTGGCTTGATTTATTGTGGTAGCTTTCATTATTTAAGCATTAATCGTATACAATAGCGGCGGAATGAATCCATGGGCGTATTGTGGGTTTCACCGGTTGTCTGATATAGAGGGAAATATGAGTTCTAATTTACGCAATGTAATCTTGTTGTATAGTTTGTTAATCAGTGTTGCCGGAGCAGCTCCGGAAGTTAAACAGCATGTATTACAAAACGGATTAAAAGTCCTGGTCAAAGAGGACCATCGTGCTCCAGTCGTCGTTTCTCAAGTCTGGTACAAAGTTGGTTCCAGTTACGAATACGGCGGTGTTACCGGAATCTCTCATGTGTTAGAACACATGATGTTCAAAGGGACCAAAAATCATGCACCAGGCGAATTTTCCCGTATCATCTCAGAAAACGGTGGGCGGGAAAATGCTTTTACCGGCCGTGATTATACCGCATATTTCCAGCGGCTAGAAAAATCAAGATTGGAAGTCAGTTTTGAGCTCGAGGCAGATCGAATGCGGAACCTGCATCTCCAGGATAAAGACTTTCAGAAAGAGCGCCAAGTTGTGTTGGAAGAGCGGCGCATGCGGACCGACGATAAACCGCGTTCCAAAACCTACGAGTTATTTTTGGCGTCCGCGCATACCAACGGTGGCTACCGAAATCCAGTAATCGGCTGGCCCGACGATATTGAACAGTTGACCATTGTCGATCTTCAGAATTGGTACGAACGTTGGTACGCCCCCAATAACGCTACCGTAGTTGTGGTTGGCGACGTCCAGGCAGATGAAGTATTTGCCCTCGCAGAGAAATATTTTGGCGTATTCGAGGCGGGACAGATAGCGGAAAATAAGCCAAGAATAGAAGTTCCCCAACTCGGCGCCCGGCGTTTGAACGTTAAGCTACCCGCGGAATTACCTTATTTAATGATGGGATATAAAGTACCCAGCCTGAAAACAGCGAAGGATCAACGCGAAGCCTATGCACTTGAAGTGCTGTCGGGGATATTGGATGGGGGCAGCAGCGCTCGTTTGTCCAGCCAATTGATTAGGGGTAAGCAGATAGCGGTTGCGGCTGGCGCCAGCTACGATTTATACAGTCGATTGAGTTCGCTGTTTATGATTGATGCAACTCCGGCGCAGGGGCAATCACTGTCGGTACTGGAAATGGCACTGAAAGATGAAATTTCACGCCTGCGTCAACAACCGGTTTCGGACAGTGAATTGGAACGCGTCAAAGCTCAGGTGCTAGCCAACGCGATTTACGAACGTGATTCAGTATTCTATCAGGCCATGCAGATTGGTACACTCGAAACGGTTGGATTAGATTGGCAAAAAATGGACGAATACGTCGATAAAGTCAACGAAATTACATCGCAGGATGTATTGGCAGTGGCCCGGAAATACTTGGTTGAAGAAGGCTTAACAATTGGTTATTTGGAACCATTGCCGCTGGGTAAACGTCTACCGGCAAAAGCTTCTGTGGGGGGGTAGACATGCGCATTAATTTTTATCTGGTTGGGATATTTATTGTAACGGGTATGTTGAATTCGGCAGCATTCGCCGGACCTAAAATTCAGGATTGGACGACCCATAAAGGTACGCGGGTTTATTTTGTTGAGACCCAAGGTTTACCGCTGGTTGATATTCAAGTTGTGTTTGACGCGGGAAGTGCGCGTGATGGTCAGCAATTTGGTATTGCGTCGCTGACGGCCACATTGCTAGATAAAGGCGCGGGTCAATGGAACGTGGAAGAAATTGCGCAAAGACTGGAAGGTGTGGGTGCGCAATTGGGAACTGACGCATCCAGAGATTCCGCGTCGTTAAATTTACGCAGTTTGACTGATGCAAAAATTCTAGACACTGCGCTGGAAACCACTCGGCAGATATTATCCGCCCCAAGCTTTAGCCAAAAGGATTTCGACCGTGAGAAAAATCGTGTTTTGGTCGGACTGAAACACCTGGAGGAATCGCCAGCCAGTATCGCCGAGAGAGCTTATTATCAAAGTATGTATGGTTCGCATCCTTATGGGCATTTATCGTCGGGGAGCGTAGAGACGGTTAGCCCGATGAGTCGGAGCGATATACAGGCTTTTTATGACAAATACTATGTGGCCAGTAATGCGATTATTGTAATCGTAGGCGAGGTCTCTCGTGAAAAAGCAGCCTCGATCGCGGAATATTTGACTCAGGCAATGGCAAAAGGCCAGAAGGCTGTGCCGATTCCCAATGTCGTTTATTCAGGCAAGGGGCAAACGCAATCCATAGGTTTTCCGTCCGCACAAACGCACATCCATTCCGGTATGCCAGTTGTCGCTCGAGGTGACGAGGATTATTACGCGCTATACGTGGGTAATCATGTGTTGGGTGGAAGTGGATTGGTATCTAGGATTAGCGAAGAAATACGCGAGAAGCGGGGGTTATCTTATAGTTCTTCGAGTTACTTTTACCCGCTGCGTAGGAAAGGTCCATTTACCATGAGTTTACAGACTCGAAATGACCAATCTACTAAAGCGTTACAAGTATTGGACAGGACAGTTGAAGAATTTATTAAGTCGGGCCCGAGCGAGGAGGAACTTGTTGCGGCCAAAAAGAATATAACGGGTGGTTTTGTCCTCAGGATTGATAGTAATGACAAAGTTGCGAATTACGCAGCGATGATTGGTTTTTACGGATTGCCATTGGATTATTTGGATCGCTTCCCGGAAAAAATACAAGCCGTCACACGGGAAGATATTACCCGGGCGTTTCAAAGACACGTCGATGTAAAGCAATTTAAAACGATATTGGTTGGAGGGGCAGCCAATCCGGCACAAAAATAATCAATTACGCGTAATCGGAGGCGAATGGCGAAGCCGGAAAATCACGTTTCCTGCCGTCGAGGCGTTACGGCCTACGCCCGACCGGGTTCGCGAGACGATATTTAATTGGTTACGTTGGGACGTTGAAGGTGCGAATTGTCTGGACTTGTTTGCCGGTAGCGGTATTTTGGGTGTAGAGGCTGCGTCACGCGGTGCGAAGGATGTTGTTTTGGTTGAATATGATGAAGATGCCTGTAGTGCGATCGTGGGCAATCTTAATGCATTGGGGGCTCGCAAGGTTCAGCTGTTGCAAATGAATGCGATGCATTATTTGGCAAATCAAGTACCGCGTGATTTCGATCTGATTTTTTTGGATCCACCTTTTCGGGAAGGGCTTATCTTACCCTGTGTTGACACCATCGAAAAAAAGGGCTGGGCGGCTGACGGTGCCAAAATTTATGTAGAAGCTGAATCCGATATTAAGCTTGAAAATATCCCACTGGACTGGAACCTGTTGAAATTCAAAAAATTTGGATCCGTCGGGTCTCATCTTTTCGAAAAAATAATAAGAAAATGAAGCAAATTACTGCAATTTATCCGGGTACATTTGATCCAATTACTAATGGCCATGTTGATCTGATAAGCCGGGCGGCGAAAATATTTGATCGGGTGGTTATTGCGGTCGCTGTCAGCCGCGACAAACAACCGTTGTTCGATGTCGATGAACGGGTTGATTTGATTCAACGAGTTGTTATCGATGTGGGTGAAATTGATGTACTGGGTTTCGATTCGTTATTGGTCGAATGTGCTCGCGATAAAGGTGCGCAGGTTGTATTACGGGGGTTGCGGGCGGTATCGGATTTTGAATACGAGTTTCAATTGGCAAGTATGAATCGGCGTTTATCGCCGGACATTGAAACCATGTTCTTAACACCGGCCGAACAATACGCATTTATTTCATCGAGTATGGTTCGTGAGATCGCCAAATTTGGCGGCGATGTTTCCAGCTTCGTGCCAAAGCTGGTCGTCGACGCTCTAAGTGCGAAATTGGGTTTGCTGGGTTGAGGTTGAAATGGCGCTATTGATTACCGATGAGTGTATAAACTGTGATGTTTGTGAAATGGAATGTCCAAATTACGCGATATCCCAGGGAGAAGAAATTTATGAAATCGACCCCAAGCATTGTACCGAATGCGTGGGGCATTTTGATACGCCGCAATGCGTGGTGGTTTGTCCGGTAGAATGCATTCTACCGGATCCCGATATCGTTGAGGATCACGATACTTTGCGGCAAAAGTATATTAAATTAACCGCGAAATAATTCTATTTATTGTGCGCCTATTCAAAAGCCTTTTTGTTGTTTCCTGGATCTCAATTGCTGTTGCAGCCGAACCCGCTAACCCGCCACAGGCTGCAATTGCAAGTGCCCATCCGCTAGCGACACGTGCTGGATTTGCAATATTGCAACAAGGCGGTAATGCCTTCGATGCGGCCGTTGCGGTCAGCGCAGCACTTGCCGTCGTTGAACCTTCCGGTTCAGGTTTGGGCGGTGGTGGTTTTTGGTTGTTGCACAGAGCTAGCGACAGTAGGCAAGTTATGTTGGATGGACGCGAACGGGCACCGTTCGCTGCGCGGCGTGATATGTACCTGGATGCAGCGGGGCATGCCGACCCTAAAGCATCGATCAATGGCCCACTCGCCGCGGGAATTCCTGGCATGCCCGCAGCCATTGTCCATTTAGCTGAACGATATGGTCGTTTGGCGTTAAAACAAAGTTTGGCGCCGGCGATTGGTTACGCGCGCTATGGTTTTCCGGTTGACGAAGGCTACCTGCAGCTGATTGGTTTTAGGCTGCCGATAATACAAAAATATAAATCTTCGGCCGATATATTTTTACGCGATGGGGAATTACCTCAACTTCGATTCAAACTTGTACAAAAGGATTTAGCTGATACGTTGGAGCATATCGCAGAGTCCGGTCGTGACGGATTTTATCTTGGTATTGTGGCCAAGCGTTTAGTCGAGGGAAGCCAAGCCGCTGGCGGTATTTGGACGTACAAAGATTTAGCGGAATACCGTGTAGTTGAACGTAAACCGATCAATGGCGTATACAAAGGAATTCGTGTTAGTTCCGCTTCACCGCCGTCTTCAGGTGGTGTAGTTTTGGTGGAAGCTTTGAATGTTCTATCTGGGTTTGATCTAGCAAAGGTTGGCGCTATTGATCGTACCCACTTGGTCGTAGAAGCGATGCGCCGAGCGTACCGCGACCGATCAATCTATCTGGGCGACCCTGATTTTGTGCAAATGCCGCTAAAGAGACTTCTCAGCAAGAAGTACGCCGCGACATTAAGAGAAGGGATTCGCTTGGATAGAAAGGGATTGCACTCGAGTGGTCATATTAATCGTAGAGAACAAACCACTCAAGAAGGCCGCAACACCACTCATTTTTCGGTTTTGGACCGAGACGGTAACCGGGTCGCGGCGACTTTGAGTATCAATTTCCCTTTTGGCTCCGGTTTTGTGCCGCCGGGTACCGGGGTTTTGCTGAACGATGAGATGGATGATTTCGTGAGTCATCCTGATGCCGCTAATGTCTATGGTCTGACTGGGGGAGACGCGAATTCCATTCAGCCAGGAAAACGTATGTTGTCGAGTATGACACCGACATTTTTGGAAGATGATACCCGGGTTGCAATTCTGGGTACGCCGGGAGGAAGTCGAATTATATCGATGGTGTTGTTGGCAACTTTGGATTTTGCTGATGGGAATGACGCTAATTCGTGGGTCAGGGTCCCTAGAATTCATCATCAATACGCCCCCGATGTGATTCAATACGAGCAAGGCGGATTAACCGATGATGAAATTATGGGCCTATCGAAAAAAGGTCACGATCTCAAAGACGTTGGCCGTCGTTACGGCAACATGCAGGCGATTTTGTGGGATAAGCGAAATAATACCGTGATAGCGGCAAGCGATCCTAGGAAAGCCGGTTTGGCGCTTTCCCGTTAAACCCAATTTCTCGAGATTAATTGGTATATCCTCTTCTGGAATATAGCGCTACGGTAGCGCAATAAATCAACCGGCTTATCTTCTATTTGGGCAGACCATCTACCCGAATTTTGCTTCATCACAAATCTATTCATGGTCCTGTGATCTAGGGCCTATATCGATTATTGTTCCAAGCTTTTGTGGTCGGTGGAATTTTATTCCAACTTACCGGGTCTACTGGATCAGTTGCGTCTGAAAATAATGGTCAATAAACGCAACCTACCGGAGGAAATCAATGAAAACGTCGGAACTTTTTATCCGTTGTTTAGAGAACGAGGGGGTTGAATACATCTTCGGCATCCCGGGAGAAGAAAACATCGACGTGATGGATGCGCTGTTATCCAGCACGATCCAATTTGTCACGACCCGGCACGAGCAAGGTGCCGCGTTTATGGCCGATGTTTACGGGCGATTAACTGGTAAGGCCGGGGTCTGTTTGTCTACGTTGGGGCCCGGAGCGACCAATTTGGTCACCGGGGTCGCCGATGCGAATATGGATCGTGCCCCGATCGTTGCAATCGCAGGACAAGGCGCGACCACCCGTTTACATAAGGAAAGTCACCAGATACTCGACCTGGTGAATCTGTTTGAACCAATATCGAAGTACAGCACTCAGCTGCGCGAACCGGAAATCGTTCCGGAAGTGGTGCGCAAAGCGTTCAAGGTTGCCGAAGCGGAAAAACCCGGATGTAGTTTTATAGATTTTCCGGAGAATATCGCCAAGGCTGACGCTGGTGAGAAATTGCCACTGAAGGTTCAATCAGCCAAGCCTCCGATTCCTCCGATGGAAAAAATGAATCAGGCTGCGGCATTAATTTCCGGGGCGAATTTTCCGTTGATCATGGCGGGTAATGGTGTGATCAGGGCGGGTGCGGAATCGGGCCTGATTGAATTTGCCGAGAAGCTTAATATTCCGGTCGCGACCACATTTATGGCCAAAGGTTGTATACCATTTTCGCATCATTTGAGTTTGGGAGCCGTCGGTCTGGCTGCAACCGATTATGTGTCGTGCGGATTTGATCGAGCGGACGTCGTGATCTGTATTGGCTACGATATCGTCGAATACCATCCGCATCTTTGGAATCAGAACCGCGAGATCAAGATTGTTCATATCGATTCCAAAGCCGCCGAGGTCGACGAGCATTATATTTTGGAGGCTGGGGTAATTGGAGACATCGGTTCGGCATTGTCGGGGATATGTGCATCTGTAAATACCGTCAATGACCGAGATTATGGCAATTTGCGCGAAACCATCGTTGCAGAACTATCACAGCATGCGCAGACGCAGGATTTTCCTGTCAAACCGCAGAAAATTCTGTGGGATTTACGCCAAGCCTTGGGCTCCGAAGATATTGTAGTTTCAGATGTTGGGGCGCACAAAATGTGGATGGCGCGAATGTACCAGGCGGAACGTCCTAATACCTGCATAATTTCCAACGGTTTTGCTTCGATGGGAATCGGTATACCTGGTGCTATAGCTGCGAAACTGGCGTATCCGGACCGCGTTGCAGTGACGGTCACTGGGGATGCGGGTTTCATGATGAATTCGCAGGAAATCGAAACAGCGCTGAGGATTGGAACGCCGATTGTTATTTTAATTTGGAATGATTCAAAGTACGGTTTGATCGAATGGCATCAACTGAAAGCGTTCGGACGGTCAAGCCACATCGAGTTCAATAATCCAGATTTCGTAAAATATGCGGAGAGTTTCGGTGCAAAAGGCTACCGTATTGAAGCCACCGAGCAATTGTTGCCCGTCCTCAAACAGGCGATTGCTGACGATACCGTTGTTGTGATCGATTGTCCGGTCGATTATTCAGAGAATATGAAACTGACCGCGAAATTGGGCGAACTGGTTTGTCCCATTTAGAAACTAGATTGGCTCATAGTGACATCTACCCATGGCGCGGGGTGCATAACCTTTGATAATAAATCTATAAACTGATATGTCTGAATCCGTTGAACATTTTCCTTTAATGATTCCGCAGGCGACCAGCAGCGACGGGGTTGTCGAAGTGTACGCCCCATATGATGGCACGTTGCTCGCGACGTTAGAATCGGCAGACTTAGCAACGGTAGGAACGGCTTTAAGTACGGCCTACAATTTATTCACCGATCGTCATCGATGGATAGCCAAGCACCAACGAATCAAAATATTGGAACGTCTGATTAAGTTGATGCAGCAGAGTGCGGAATCCCTCGCGCTAGAAGCGGCGGAAGAGGGCGGTAAACCATTAGTTGATTCGAGGGTTGAAGTTGCAAGGGCTATAGACGGGGTCCAAATATGCATTGATACCCTGCGCACCGATGCGGGTCGAATGGTCCCTATGGGCGTGAGTCAAGCCTCTGCCAATAGACTGGCTTATACCACAAGGGAACCTATTGGCGTCGTGGTGGCGGTGAGTGCATTCAATCATCCGTTAAATCTTATCGTTCACCAGGTTACCCCAGCAATCGCTGCTGGATGCCCGGTTATCGTCAAACCAGCAGAGGATACGCCACGTTCGTGTATGAGATTTGTTCGTATGCTGCACGATGCCGGTCTACCGGAGGCTTGGTGCCAGGCATTGGTAACCTTGGACCTGGCCGTGGCGGAGCAGTTGGTGACCGACCCGCGAATTGGCTTGTTTAGCTTTATTGGAAGCGCCAATGTGGGCTGGATGCTTAGAAACAAGCTGGCACCCGGTGTGCGGTGTGCACTGGAACACGGCGGTGCCGCTCCGGTGATCGTTGCGGCCGATGCCGATCTTGATACGGCGATACCAGTACTGGCAAAAGGAGGGTTGTACCATGCTGGTCAGGTTTGCGTATCCGTGCAACGCGTTTTTGTCCACGACTCAATCAGCGATGAAATGGCGGCAAAAATTGCTAATGCTTCGGCCTCTATGCGAATCGGCAATCCAACCGATGAAGGGACCGAAATAGGGCCGTTAATCCGGAACAGGGAGATTGACCGAATCGACGACTGGGTGCGGGAGGCGATTTCTGACGGAGCGACCTGTTTGGTGGGTGGCGAGCGTGTAGGTAACAGTTGTTTTTCGGCCACGGTACTATTGGATGCCCCGGAATACAGCAAGGTCAGCCAGCGGGAAATTTTTGGACCAGTAATTTGTGTCTATAGCTATACCGATATAAAGGACGCGATCAGCAAGGCGAACTCTTTACCTTTCGCATTCCAGTCGTCGGTTTGGACGCGTGATCTGGAATGCGCGCTAGCGGTTAGCCGTCAACTCGATGCGTCGGCGGTTATGGTCAATGATCATACCGCGTTTCGGGTCGATTGGATGCCGTTTGCCGGATTGAAAAAATCGGGTCACGGAGTCGGCGGTATACCCTATTCCATGCACGATATGCAGGTTGAAAAAATGACCGTGATCCATTCTAAAAACGTATAACCAGCTAAGTTGAAAGCCATGTTCAGTGACCAACTCCATTCTTTCGTTCGGCCGACAATAGACATATTGGCCGGCCTGTTTATTTTTGTTGTGGGCCTCTCCGTGCTGGCGCTGATGGTGATTTACATCTTGGATGTGACACAAAATAAACAGGCGATCCGCCGTAACTACCCGGTCATCGGACATTTTCGCTATTTTTTTGAACATATCGGTGAATTTTTTCGGCAATATTTTTTTGCGATGGACCGTGAAGAAATGCCGTTTAACCGTTCTCAGCGGTCATGGGTTTATCGGGCTGCAAAAGATGTGGATACTACGGTAGCGTTTGGCTCAACCCGTGACCTGCGTCCAACCGGAACAGTGATGTTCGTTAATTGCCCATTCCCGACCTTGGGTGAGGATGCGGTGCCGCCCGCCGAGGTGACTATAGGGCCATATTGTCGACTTCCATACGTGACAAATTCCTTATTCAATATTTCCGGAATGAGCTACGGCGCTATATCCAAACCCGCGGTTTTGGCGTTGTCGAACGGCGCGCGTAAGGCCGGTGCCTGGATGAATACCGGCGAAGGAGGATTGTCGCCGTACCATTTAGAGGGCGGCGCGGATATTGTATTTCAGATAGGAACCGCCAAGAACGGTGTCAGTGATTTGGAAGGACGCCTGGACGACGATCTGTTGCGCGCGGTTGCGGAACATGAGCGGATTCGGATGTTTGAAATTAAATTAAGCCAAGGGGCTAAACCTGGAAAAGGCGGGATTTTACCCGGCGAAAAGGTGACCGAAGAGATTGCTAAAATCCGTCATATACGGGTAGGTGCAAACGCAATCAGTCCAAATCGCCATCCGGATATCAATTCCAATGCCGATCTTTTGGATATGATCAACCGCGTCCGCGATACAACCGGCAAACCGGTTGGGTTTAAGGCAGTCGTGAGTTGCTCCGTATGGTTGGGCCAATTATTTTCCGAAATCAAACGTAGAGGCACCGAGTATGCACCAGATTTTATAACTGTAGATGGGGCTGATGGCGGTACCGGAGCTGCACCGCAGGCGCTGATCGACGATATGGGCTTGCCGCTCAAAGAAAGCTTACCGCTACTGATTGATAACTTAAAAGCGTACGGACTACGAGATCGCATCAAAGTGATTGCGTCCGGAAAACTGGTTACTCCCACTGATGTTGCCTGGGCTTTATGTATGGGAGCGGACTTTGTGACGTCCGCACGTGGTTTCATGTTTGCTTTGGGTTGTATTCAGGCGCTGCAATGCAACAAGAATACCTGCCCTACTGGGATTACCACCCACAATAAAAAACTTCAAAGGGGTTTGGTTCCGGGGGAAAAAGCCATACGCGTGAATAACTTTCACAAGAACATGACTTATGAAGTTGGCATAATCGCGCACGCTTGTGGGGTACGCGAGCCTCGAGAGCTACGGCGCCATCACGCGCGGGTGGTGACCGATAGTGGATTGTCCGTATTATTGAGTGATTTGCACCCCGATCCGATAGTAGAATCCGAGTCGAAGCTCGGCTAATAGTTAGCTAGAGGGGGTAATGGAGAGCGAAATCGCACAAGTCGTTCTGTTTGTGATGGCCTCATTGCTGGTCGCATTGATAGCGGAACCGTTGGCGCGATGGGTAAGGCTGCCGTTTTCTGCTGTATTGGTTGCATTAGGATTCCTAGGCGCTCAAATTGCGGTATTGGGCGGATATGATTCGGTCCCGCAATCTCATCAGTTTCATGATTTGGTGTTTTTCGTTTTTCTACCGATATTGATTTTTGAATCGGCATTTTTGATCGACGGCAAACTGTTACTAAAAAATCTTGCGCCGATTTTGATTCTGGCGATTCCCATCATGCTGTTTTCGACATTGATAACCGGTGTATTGGTTTACCTGGGTATTGATCATCCAAGTGGGTTTCCGTGGATTGCGGCGATGATAACTGGCGCGTTGTTGTCCGCTACCGATCCTGTGGCCGTAGTTGCGTTGATGAAGCAGGGCGGTACTCCGAAACGGCTGGCCACGTTGATTGAAGGTGAAAGCCTGTTCAACGATGCTACAGCTATCGTTGTGTTTAGTTTAGCGCTTGGTTTAGCACTAGATCCTGAGCAGAACATCGATATGGGGAGCGCGGTGATACATTTTTGCCTGGTATTTTTCGGTGGATTGGTCATAGGTCTATTGATCAGTTTCGCGGCTGTATTGATGCAGAGGGCAGTGGAAAATCCTATTGTTCATGGAGTCATCAGCTTGATAGCGTCTTATTTTGCGTTTTTGATCGCGGAGAAAACACTACATGTGTCGGGCGTTATGGCGGTATTGGCCTTGGGGTTGGTGATGGGGCGAGCGCACCGGGCAGATTATAACGAGGATAATTTTGTCGAACGATTGTGGGCCTTTAATGCGTATATCGCCAATGCCTTAGTGTTTCTATTGATGGGTTACAGCGTATCCTTGGTTATGTTTCAAGAGCGATGGTTGGCGATATTGATCGGTATTGCCGCTGTATTGATTGCTCGGTTAATTGGGATTTTTGTGTTGGTGCCGGTAACTACGCTGTTTACACCGGAGGCGCCTATTGATTTGCGCTATCGCACGGTTTTGTTCTGGGGTGGTTTGCGCGGTGCGGTTACGTTGGCCTTGGCCTTGTCAATACCAACAGAACTGGATTATTGGTGGACCATCCAGTCTATTGCATTTGGAGTTGTTGTGTTCACATTGTTTATACAAGCGCCGACCATGAACCTTCTGTTAACGCGGGTGGGCTTAAGGGAGCGCTGATAGATTTTACAAGTTATGCACTTATGGGTTGAATATAGGTCGCCTTTCCATCGATAACCTGTCGTGAATGATATTGAATAGCCCCTTATTCGAAGGAATATAGAATTTATCGGTTTTTCGGTTGAAATTGTTCAAACTTTTCTAAAGTTGCGGTAATATGGAAATACGATGCTAATTATCGCGTTGACAAGACACGTATGTTGCGCGGTAATAGGCTAAGATTAAATCGTTAAGGTGTTGGATTCCAGCGTATGAAAGCAAGATTACTAATATTGTTTGGCTGCGCTCTGTTGGGCTTGTTGCTATTGGCGGTGAGCTACTTTCAGACAATGTCTGCGTAATATCTGTTAGGTCGCTGTTTGGCGGTCAATTTTGACGATACGATTGACTTCTTCTGGTATCGATAAGTCTTGATTCTACAAGGGCGCCTCACAATCCCTATTAATTTTTTCAGTACCGTAATGGGTACATTCCTCTTAATGTTTCAAGCCTTGGCTTGTGATTTAAGCCGCGACAGAATTCCGCTGACCATAGCTTCGTATTCGGTTAATGTCGAATTGGTGGCTGATCCCGAGAGTCGAGCCTGCGGCTTATCAAACAGAAATTCGTTGCCGGACAATCAGGGAATGTTATTTGTTTTTCCGGCGGAGCGATCCTTAAGTTTCTGGATGCGTGATACCATCTTTCCGTTGTCTATCGCATTCGTGGACCGGCATAAGATCGTGATGGGTACGCTCGAAATGGAACCTTTGAAGACTCATGCTTTTTATAGATCACGGGAGCCCGGCTTATATGCCTTGGAAATGCCTGCCGGTTGGTTTAGCGCTCGTGGTATAGGGCGTGGTGATAAATTGATTTTTGAATTACCCGAAAATCTTGACGTCCGCTAGTTTGAATGAGTTGCTATTCATCAAAGCAGAGCGACAGTTTTTGAGAACATGCCCAAGATTTAAAACTGGAATGGCCTGATTATGCCAAAGCTGAATTACCTGCATGACCCAATGTGTAGTTGGTGTTGGGCTTTTCGTCCGGTTTGGAACGAAATTTTGTCTAAGCTGCCAGAAAAAATTGATGTAATAGGTATATTGGGTGGTTTAGCACCGGACAATTCAGCACCTATGCCCATCGAAATGCAGGCCAAGATCCAAAGTATCTGGAGGACTATCGAAACACGTGTCCCAGGAACCGAGTTTAATTTCGATTTTTGGCGGCTCTGCCGGCCGCGCAGGTCAACCTACGCTGCATGCCGAGCAGTGATCGCGGCACGAAACCAAGGCGCTCAATGTGAATGGGCAATGGTGTTCGCCATTCAGAATGCGTACTACCTGCAAGCACGCAATCCTTCTGATGATGCGACCCTGATCGATTTGGCGGTTTCTCTGGAATTGGAACAAGGGCGTTTTGTAGACGAGCTCAATTCTATAGAAACCCAGCGAGAGCTGGATCGGCAGATTGAATTCGCTCGGTTGGTTGGCGTAACAGGTTTTCCATCGTTGGTACTTGAGAATGATGGCCGCTACACATCCATACCATTGGATTATACCGATCCTGCTCTGACCTTGGATCAATTACGGTAAAACATGGGAAGATGGTGCTGAAGGATAGCGAAATAGAATTTCAAAAGTTCAAAATAGCCTTGCAGAATCGCCAGTTTGAATTGTTGGAAGTTGTCAAAACTGGAGGGGATGCGGCAGGTACGGTTGAATTAGATCAAAGCCGTGTTGGCCGCCTATCTAGGATGGATGCATTGCAAAATCAGGCGATGTCTCTGGAGTCTAATAGACGCCGGGAGCTGGAATTGCGCAATATTGCGTCAGCCTTGCGTCGAATTGCTGATGACGAATATGGAATTTGCACAGAATGTGATCAAGCCATTCCGATTGGGCGCCTACAGGCGGACCCGTCTGTGGCACTGTGCGTGCAGTGTGCTTCTCAACGGGAAAAGCTTTGATGGAACCTTCGACAGAGTACGAATTGTTAAGTGTCGTCGACGACAGCGATACGGTTATAGAACAGCGGACCCGTGGGGAAATCCATCGGCTGGGTTTACGCCATAGGGCAGTGCACGTGCTGATTTTCGACCCCAGCTCACGGATATATTTACAAAAGCGATCAAATAACAAGGATATTAATCCTGGGCTCTGGGATTCTTCGGCTGCAGGGCACGTTGATGCGGGTGAAACCTATGATCAATGCGTGATTCGTGAGTTACGAGAGGAGCTGGGTATTCGTTTGGAAAAATTGCCGCGGATGCTGTTTAAATTGGCGCCGATGTTGTCTACTGGAATGGAGTTTTGTCAGGTATATAGGCTAGAACATTCAGGTCCATTTGATGTTAATTCGGAGGAAATCGCAGACGGATGTTGGTATACGAAAGCGCAAATCAACGACTGGATTGAAAACGGTAGCGGGCTAACTGAAACATTTTGTGTAATCTGGCGAGCATTACAATGCGCTGAAAGCGCATAAAAAAACCGGCACAGATACTTGATCTGCGCCGGTCGAACAAGGCAATCCATTGCTTGGGGATAGCTGCAATAAATGTCGTGTTATGCGACCTTGAGTGTCACAAAACGAGAACTGTTACCACGCGTTACCAATAACAATATTTTGTCAATGGTATCGGTGTTGGATTGAGTAACAGCTTCGACAACTTCTTCGGGGCTTGATATCTCTGTGTCGCCCACTCTAACAATCACATCGCCGGCAATTAGTCCAGTTTGATGGGCGGGACTACCGTTTGCGACGTCAGCAATGACTGCGCCGTGTTCCACGGTGTTGCCCAGATTAAATTCTTGCCGGGTTTGTGGGTTTAGCGGGAGCAGCGCCAAACCAAGTTTTCCGCTTTTCGCGTCTGCCTGATTTGGTGCGATCGATGCCTGTTGTTGACTCTGTGGAGATTCATCGGTGACTACGGTCAGATGACGTTGCTTGCCTTTTCTCCAAATGTCTAACGAATACTTTTCATTTGGTGTCGCGGTAGCAACCACACGGCTAAGGTCTTTAGGTTTGACGATCGTTTTTCCGTTGAACGTGGTGATTACATCGCCAACTTTCAAACCCGCACGTTGTGCCGGACTGTTAGGCACTACACTAACGATCAATGCGCCTTCCGCTTTAGACAGATCGACACTTTCCGCCAATTCGCTAGTCAGCGGTTGGATTTGTACCCCCAACCAACCTCTATCTACATGACCCGAGCTGCGTAATTGATCGACAATTGATTTTGCTTGCGTGGATGGAATGGCAAACCCGATTCCGACATTACCGCCATTCGGTGAATAGATCGCCGTATTGATTCCAACGACTTTTCCGTTCAAGTCGAATAACGGGCCGCCTGAATTACCTTGATTGATCGGGGCGTCTATTTGAATGAAATCGTCGAACGGTCCCGAATGTATATCGCGGCCTCGCGCTGATATTATGCCAGTTGTCGCCGTGTTACCCAGACCGAAAGGATTGCCGATGGCGACAATTTGGTCGCCGACCCGCGCTTTGTCCGATTCACCAAAGCTGACGTAGGCGAATGAGTCCGAACTTTTTATCTGCAATAAGGCCAAATCGGTTTTGGGATCAGTTCCCAAAATCTTGGCGGAATATTGCTTGCCGTTATCTAGTTTAATAGACACTTTCTCGGCATTTCGCACCACGTGGTTATTGGTCACGACTAGTCCGTCAGCTGAAATTACGAATCCGGAACCCGCAGCTTTGACCTCAGGTGCCGGATAACCGCTCCCGGGTCCTCGACCAAAATGATGACGGAAGAAATCGTCGAACTGCGAACCCGGTGGGAAACCCGGTTGGTTCGACCGATAGTTTATCTGTCCAGCAGCCCGGCCTGTGACCGAAATGTTGACTACAGCAGGTTTAACATTTTCGATCAGATCTGCAATGCTTCCGCTTTGTTGCTGAACCGAAAAATTGGCCGCCTGCGGCGGTATTGGTTTGCTGTTGGCTGGCGCAGTGTTAGATAAGCTTGCTATAACGCCGGCAACAACCAGGGCGGTCGTTGCTATTGCAGTTTTTTTAAACAGCCCTCTGTCGGCAACCGTGACACGTTCTGGTTCATTAGAAAGTTTGTGGTATTTAACAGCCATTTTTTCTCTCCTGCTCACGCGTAAAATTCAAAATGTCTTAGGTTTTAATCGATGTTGGCCGTTATCTTATGCCGGTTAAGCTTACGCCAGCCTTAACACAGCATTACATTTTTGTAATGTTTGGGTGTGTAGATCTACTGGGTATTTGGTATACACTGGCTGAAACCTTATTTCCAAGCCGTTGAAAATAGTGACATCCAATGCGTATATTGATTATCGAGGATGATAGCCAGACAGCCTCTTATCTATGTAAGGGGCTCAACGAAAGTGGTCATAGCGTGGATCATTCGGCTGATGGACAAGATGGTTTGTTCATGGCGATGGAGAACGATTACGATGCGATAGTTGTTGATCGTATGCTGCCGAAATTGGATGGTTTGTCGGTAATAAAAGCGTTGAGAGCGGCCAATAAACGGACGCCAGTGCTGATACTCAGTGCATTGGGGGAGGTTGATGACAGAGTGCAAGGATTGCGTGCCGGCAGCGATGATTATTTGGTCAAACCGTTTGCTTTTTCGGAGTTGGAAGCCCGTTTGGACGCATTGAACCGGCGTTTGGATACGGATTCTACTGAAACGCTGTTACAGGTTGGTGATTTGCAGATTGATTTACTCTCGCGAGAGGTCAGGCGTCACGGTCGGGTGCTTGACCTGCAACCACGCGAATTGCGTCTGCTGGAATATTTGATGCGGCATGCTGGGCAGGTCGTGACTCGCACAATGCTGTTAGAAAATGTTTGGGACTACCATTTCGACCCTCAAACCAACGTAATTGACGTTCATATCAGTCGCTTGCGCGGCAAGATCGACAAAGATTTCGAAAAACCGTTATTACATACTATCCGCGGATCGGGGTATTGCCTTCGTGCGACGAATTAGCCTATTTAGAAGTTCTACCTTATTGCTGATGATGGTCTACGTGACCTTATTCATAATTTCAGCGCTGTTGCTATTGGCCTTCATTTTTTTCTATACAGTAAATTATATGGCGCAACAGACGGATGCGACTATTGAAATAGAAATTGCCGGTTTAGAAGAACGTTATAAAACCGGTGGGATAACCGGTTTGACTCAACTGATCAACGAAAGAATTGGACAGAAACCCACAGGTTCGGGTTTGATCTTACTCGCCGACCAGAATTTGAGCGCTTTGGTCGGGAATCTAAACCGTTGGCCGAACGCATTGGAAACCTCAGACGGCTGGTTGAATTTTGTACTGGAAGATAAAGATTTTGGAGAGGAGGCAATTCATAGAGCGCGGGCGCGGCGATTTCGTTTGCTTGGTGGTTTTTATCTATTGGTCGGGAGGGATCTACACGATTTGGAAATGAGTCAGCGGGCCATTGCCAAGACATTAATTTCCAGTTTGGCGGTCGCAGCCGTGCTTGCACTGATTGGTGGTTTAGCGATGACCCGAAGTTTGATTCGGCGGATAGAAGCAATTAATCAAACCAGTAATGAAATTATGAATGGGGATTTGTCCCAGCGCATACCGACTAATCACACGGGTGACGATTTTGACCAGCTTTCAGAAAATTTGAATCATATGCTGGATAGAATTGAAATGTTGATGGAGGGCGTACGCCGAGTTTCTGACAATATTGCCCATGATCTTAGAACACCACTCGCACGGCTTAGAAATCACCTGGATGAAGTGCACAAACAAAGCATTAAATCAGGCGGTGAAACCGAATGTATTGAACAAGCTGTTCGCGAAGCCGACGAGTTGTTGAATACATTTAATGCATTATTGCGAATCGCTAGAATTGAATACGAGAATCGGGTCGAACATTTTAGCTGGGTCGACCTGGCCGAACTGGTTCGTGGTGTAGTTGAGCTTTATGAACCACTGGTCGAAGAGAAAAACCAGCAACTAGATATCTACCTAGCGAAAGAAGTAAAGGTACATGTTGATCGAGAATTGTTGTCCCAGGCGATCGCAAATTTGCTCGACAATGCGGTTAAATATACGCCTGCCAAAGGCCAAATTGAGATTCGAATATCCTCTACACAGAACCAAATTCAGCTCATTGTTGCTGATTCAGGATCCGGTATACCACTGGCAGAGAGGGGGAAAGTTTTTCAACGGTTCTATAGGCTGGAATCCAGCCGAAGTAGCCCGGGGAATGGGTTGGGCCTGAGTTTGGTGCACGCGGTCGCCAGTCTGCATAACATTGATCTTCGACTGGAAAATAATAATCCTGGATTGAAAGTAGTGCTCGATTTCCCCCGCCAGGACGAGACGACTTCATAATTTGATGGGATGCAGGTTGGTATTCACAAAATTTGCCTAATTCATTTTGTATCAGAGTTCCCAATATAGTTGTACAATCCAATATCGGACTTGTGGCAATGATTACGAGGGATGGCTATGAATAGTACACAAGCAAATCCGGTTCATTCGAACCAAATTATCCAGCAAATTCCTGATGTCGTAGCGCGACTTCGAGAAAATTTCAATTCAGGAGTAACCTTAGATTATCAGGTGCGGGTCGATAACCTGAAGAAATTAAAATTGGCAATCGTCCGCTATGAAGCACGATTACACTCGGCGCTCAAGCAAGATTTGGCCAAACCGGAATTTGAAGCCTACTTGTCCGAAACCGGTTTTTGTTTGCACGAATTGAGCGGAACTTTAGCTAAACTCAAACGTTGGATGAGACCCAAATGGGTACTTTCAACATTATTGGTACAGCCTGGGTCCAGCCGCATAATGTATTCACCGCGTGGCGTCAATTTGATCATAGCGCCTTATAATTACCCGGTCATGTTGGCCCTTTCGCCACTGATCGTAGCGATTGCTGCCGGAAACACTGCGGTGGTAAAAACATCGGAAATGACACCTGCTTGCAGTGAAGTTATCGGTCAGTTGATTGACGAAACCTTCGATGCCAATTATGTTGCATATGTACCCGGGGCGGTCGCAGAAACTACTGCATTGTTGGAGCAAAAATTCGATCATATATTTTTCACCGGCAGCGCTCGGGTTGGCACTATCGTTATGGTTGCGGCGGCGCGAAATTTGACCCCAGTTACATTGGAGCTTGGTGGAAAAAGTCCGTGTATTGTAGATAAAGATGCCCACCTGGATATCGCGGCAAAGCGAATCGTAGCAACTAAATTTTTAAACGCCGGTCAAACCTGTGTCGCACCGGACTACCTAATCGTACATAGGCAGATCAAGGAACAGTTTCTGGAATGTTTGAAGAACAGAATTTTACGAAGTTATGGTGAAGATCCAACACTTAGTCCAGATTATGCACGAATCATCAATGATAGTCATTTCTCGCGAATCTTATCGTTAATTGATAAGTCTAAGATTGTAATAGGCGGCGGTTCAGACTCGGAATCCCGTTACATTGCACCTACGGTTCTGCGTGATGTGACAATACATGATGCGGTGATGTCAGAAGAAATATTTGGCCCAGTTTTGCCAGTCGTTGACTACGATAATCTGGATGATATATTCGGCATTATCTCTAATACCCCCCATTATCCTTTGGCATGTTATATTTTTAGCAACGATAAACAGGTACAAGATACATTGTTGACCAAACTCCAATTTGGAGGCGCTTGTATCAATAACTGTGTTTTACATATCGTAAATCCATACCTGCCATTTGGAGGTGTCGGTCAAAGTGGTATGGGAGCCTATCATGGGTTCCACGGATTTGAATGTTTTTCACACAAGAAGGGCGTGCTATGGTCTCATAATTGGCTCGATGTGCCCTTGGTATACGCCCCTTACGGTAATAAAATTAAGTTATTGCGCAAGCTGATGCATTAGGCGCAGAGCTTATTTTTTGACACGAATCTATGTTGACGGTCAGATAGTTGGATGAGCAGAAATATCGAGGGCCCACAACCAAGCGCGTTCTATTTCGGATAATCTTATGAGAGCATCGGTGCATAAACATTGGTTGAACGCTTATGAACCAGGCGTGCCGGCTGAAATTGGCAAGCTTTCTTATTCGTCGGTGGGCGATTATTTACACGATTGTTGTCTGCGATTTTTAGATAAACCCGCGTTGAGTAACTATGGGGTTCAACTGAGTTATTCTGAATTTAACCGTTATAGCCGTTGGTTCGCGGCTTATTTACAGAATACGCTGAAATTAAGCAAAGGAGATCGCTTGGCCGTCATGTTGCCAAATAGTTTGCAATATCCGGTTGTGATAATGGGTGCATTAAAGGCTGGATTGGTGGTCGTCAACTTCAACCCATTTTATACTTCTAGGGAAATACATGAACAACTAAAAGATTGCGCTGCGACCACGATTATTGTGTTCGCCGGATGTGCAAATGCGGTGGAGCGGGCAGTAGAAGGTACCGCCATTGAACATGTACTGGTGACTCAACTAGGCGATCTGTTTCCCTGGCCCAAATCCGTTGCGATTAATCTAGCCGCTAAATACCTTAAACGGAGTGTCCCGGAATGGCGTATCGAAGGTGCTATTTCGTTGAAAACCGCTTTTCAGTGCAGAACAGATTTTAAGCGAGTGCCTATCACGCATGAAGATTTGGCATTTTTGCAGTATACCGGTGGTACAACCGGGACTGCGAAGGGCGCAATGTTGAGCCATGGAAATCTATTGGCGAATATAGAACAAACTAATTTGTGGTTGCGGCAAACCTTGAGAGAAGGTCAGGAACGCGTGATTATAGCTTTGCCCCTATATCATATTTTCGCGTTGACGCTTAATTTTCTTAGCTTGTTAAGATTTGGCGGAATTCAATACTTAATCACCGATCCTAGGGATTCCGATGCGCTAGTGTCCGAGCTGGAACAAGCGAAATTCACTTGTATAGCAGGGGTAAATGCGCTGTTTGCAAAATTGTTAGACAACGAGCGATTTGCAACTTTAGATTTTACCGATTTGCGTTTTGTTGTCGGAGGAGGGGCCTCGATCCAGAAGTCAGTCGCCGAGAAATGGCAGCAAATTACCGGACTACCCGTATGCCAAGCTTACGGTCTAACAGAGGCATCCCCTGGAGTATGCTGCAATCCGCTGAACCTGCGCGAATACAATGGGACAGTGGGTGTGCCGGTTCCGTCGACAATGGTTCAGATATGCAGCGAGAAGGGAACTGCGGTGAATATTGGTGAAGAGGGTGAATTGTTGGTCAAAGGTCCGCAGGTTATGCAGGGTTACTGGGGTAAGGAAACCGAAACAGCCAATGTACTGACCAAGGACGGATGGTTACGCACAGGAGATATCGCGACAATAAATCAAGATGGTTTCGTAAGCATTGTAGATCGGCAAAAGGATCTAATCATCGTTTCGGGATTCAATGTTTATCCGAATGAAATCGAGCAGATTTTGGTCGCTCATCCAAAAATCGCCGATGCGGGTGTGGTCGGCGAGGCACATATGGTATCGGGTGAAATCGTAAAGGCTTTTATTGTTAGGAATGATCCGCATTTGAGTGCGGAAATGATAGAAACTTATTGCCGCGAAAACATGACTTCATATAAAGTGCCAGACGCAATCGTTTTTCTTGACGAAATCCCGAAAAGCAAGGTCGGAAAGGTTTTACGCAGGCAATTGCGCGAAATGTGATTCGCCAGACTAGGGCCGGGAAGCCCCAGCGCGATTTTGTCTTTTAGCGGACGATGGTAACTGGGCAGGGTGCGTGGTGTAGAACTTCTGAACTTACACTGCCTATCAACAGTTCTTCAATACTGGTATGCCCTCGAGAACCCATGACGATCAGGCTGATATCTTCATTTTCTGCATAACGGCATATTTCGACGGATGGCTTGTCCTCACACTGTTGGCAATCGGTCTCTACAATGCCCTTATTAATTGCCGAGCACAGCTCGTTTGAATATGGGTCATCGACGTATTTGAGTACGGTGTCATGAAAATTATCGTGCGTCAGTTGGTCAAATTCCGAATAGTGAACGTGGGTAAATTCTAATGTTGAGTGCTCGTGGACGTGCATTAGAGTGAGGCTTGCATCTAGTGCGTTAGCTACCGTCAGACCTACCCATGCTGCTTCAAGCGATGGTTCCGAATGGTCGATGGGGACTAGAATTTTTTTGATGTTTTTCGGCATACTTAAACCCTCGCGATATTAGACGTTGACTTTATTAAAATGGTTCCTTGGCCGCTTTGGTCTTTTCTGCCGACGGATAATTTAGTGACATTCGGGATTCCTGCATGCCACCGAATTTAGTTAGCAAGATAACTTCTTAATATGGACTGGCTAGAACTATAAGGGTTTGAGTAAAGACAAGATATGCAATTATCATGTATCCAAAGATGTAAGTTGATCACTTGTAGAACTATCGTGTTTGATACTGTAACAGGCGTGGATCGATAGTTGTTATCTGAATACTATTACGATTTAAAAATTGTCATTCCGGGTTAGAATTGTTTGCAGGTAATCTAAGGCCAAGTACATGTTATTTTTTTTGAGATACAAAACCTAATGCAAGACGTACAGGGTAGGCGACATGTAGATGCAGGATTATTCTTAATGGCGTACCGAAATCTTGGGTTGCTGTTGTTATGTTGCATCAGCTCCGCTGCTGCGGATGACAAAATAATTCCAGTCAAAATCAGTGTGGTTGAATACAATCGGTTGCTTGATCAAATCCCGTTAACAGGTTCAGCGATGCCCCAACGTCAATCATTGATTTCGCCCGAAGTCGATGGTTTGGTTGCCAGGATATTGGTCGATGATGGTGACAAGGTGGTGCAAGGTGAAGTTATGGTTGAATTGGATAAGGTCATCGCCGATCTTAATGTCGATCAAGCCGCGGCCGCATTGGCTGAAGGACGCGAACGTTGGCGTGAAGCGATACGGCAACGCGATGAATCGGCAAAACTCGTTGCCAAGCGGCATGTTGCCGAGACCGCATATAAAACTTTGATTGCGGATGTACAAATGAAAAAAGCGGCGTTGACCAAGCTTAACGCCGAATACCGGCGCGCGCTAGAGTTTTCAAAACGTTTTGTTATTCGTGCGCCGTTCGATGGTGTAATCGGGGATATCATAGTGGAAGTTGGCCAGTGGGTAGAGCCCGGTGATGCGATATTAAAATTGTACGATATTTCAACTTTGCGCGTTCGAGTCCCTGTTCCCCAAAGATATTTCAGTCTGATACAGATCGGAATGCCAGTGCAGTTGATCTTTGATGCGCTGCCTCAACAGCCTTTTGAGGCTAGCGTGAGCAAAAAAATTCCCATCGCCAATGCGACCGGTCGAACTTTTCCAGTGAGAATTGACCTGGCTAATTCAGACCGATTGATTGCACCAGGAATGTCGGCCAAGGTGAATTTTCTAGTTGGGCGGAATGCGGTTGCGACGGTCATCATGGTTCCAAGAGATGCTGTAGTAAAAAATCCTGATGGCTCAGATACGGTTTGGCGGGTATCCGGAAAGGACGGACAAAAAATTGTCGACCCAGTAAGGATAAAAACCGGTCGATCGTATCAAACTTCGGTAGAAGTAGTGGATGGATCGATAGGTCCAGGCGATCAGATTGTGATTCGTGGTAATGAAAATTTAAAACCTAAGCAGCGCGTTCGCGTGTTGGATTGATGCAGTAACTCAAATATACCGGTTCAGTGTTTAGTCTTACCATTAGAAATGGTGTCATTCTTACCGTCGCGATTCTGATTATCTGTTTATTTGGAGTGATTGCGGTGCTTCGCGTTCCAGTTCAGATGATTCCGGACCTTGATGCACGAACCATTTCGGTTATAACCACCTGGCCAGGCGCAGGACCACAGGATATCGAAAAGGAAATTTTGATCGAGCAAGAGAATTATTTGCGCTCGATTCCGAATCTGGAACGAATGACCTCCAAGGCAGAAACCGGGAGTGCCACCATCGAACTTGAGTTTCCGCACGGTGTGGATATCGATGATGTGTTGATTCGGGTAAATAACGCATTGACCCAGGTCCCGGGTTATCCGGAAAACGTCGATCAACCGCGGATGGTGACCAGTTCATTTTCCGATACCGCGTTCATGTTCTTTCGCATCCAACCTCTGCCGGGAAACCCGCAAAACGTTAATCTGGTTTCGATGCACGATTTTGTAAATGACAATGTTCGTACTCGCATAGAACGGGTTTCTGGCGTTTCCCAAGTCGATCTTTGGGGGGGGGCAAAACGGCAAATGCGTATCTATGTGGATCCGGCTAAGCTTGCCCAGCGGCAGATTAGTCTGGCCGATTTAAGGTCTACAATTCGTGCGCGAAACCGCGACGTTTCTGGTGGTGACATCGATAGCGGTAAGCGACGGTATCTTTTGCGTACGGTGGGTCGTTTTGAGGATGTTGAGGACATAGAAAATATGGTAATCGCCCATCGAGATGGCGCGATGGTTCGGCTGCGGGATGTTGGTTATGTAGAGTTAAGCCATTTCGAGATTCGGGTCCGATCGTATGCCAACGGCCGGCCAAATCTTACGCTTGGGGTTAGGCGCCAGGTCGGGACCAACGTGATCGATGTTATGGATGGCGTCATGGAACGTATGGCGGAGATCAATGAAAGCGTATTGAAACCAAACGGTATGCAAGTGGAATTGACCAGTGAAGATGTGCAGTACGTCAAAGATGCCGTCTCGGTGGTACGGCAGAATGTTTTGATAGGCGCACTGTTGGCGACCCTGGTCCTGTTTTTATTCTTGCGGTCGCCATCGGCGACATTGGTTGGCGCCTGCGGGATCCCAGTATGTACGGTTGCGGCTTTTTTGGGATTGCTCGTGATGGGGCGTACGATTAATGTTATATCGCTCGCAGGTGTCGCTTTTGCGATAGGCATGACGTTGGATAATAGTATTGTTGTTTTGGAAAACATTTTTCGCCATCGCAGCATGGGTAAATCTAACTATCAGGCTGCATTAGATGGCGTACAGGAAGTTTGGACCGCTGTATTAGCCTCAACCCTCACTACGGTTTTTGTATTTTTGCCGGTCATATTCGTGACCGAAGAAGCTGGCCAGTTGTATTCTGATATCGCGATTGCAATTTCGGCCTCGGTATTGATGTCGATGATAGTCGCCGTCACTATCATTCCGTCCGCTTGTGCCCGTTTTCTACATCCGCCTAAGTTTTTGGGTAATCGACGAGCGGGGCAATTTTCGGTGTATGGTGCCGCTGCTGCTTGCGGGGTCAGTATAATGGCAATTGTGGAATGGCTAATGTTAGGAGTCGGCCGAAGATTGTTGCTAGTGGTCAGTACTTTTGTAACAACAGCGTTGATTATTTTGCTATTAACACCCAAAGCAGAATATTTACCGGAAGGGGAGGAATCCAAAACTTTTTCGTTTATGTTCGCCCCACCAGGCTATAACCTGGAAGAAATGACTGGTGTACTGGATAAAATGCATGATTATTTTCTTCCCGCCCTTAATGATAGTCCGGAGCGTTTTCATAATGGCCAAACCGAGGTGCCAGCACTGCGCTTTGTCGTGAGTTATGTACGTTCCAAGATGATATTGATGATCGTCGAGACCAAGGATGCCGGCGATATTGATGACTTGATTGCGGTGTTATCCAAAAAGTTTGCTGAGGTGCCTGGGGTAATTTCGTTTTCTTCACGCGGTTCTATTTTTGCCAGCAATCTTGGAGGTACACGAAGTATCAATTTGGATATCAGTGGGTCGAAGCTCGATGATTTGCTGGCTACAAGCCTAAGCGTGTATCAACGCAGCAAAGAAATTTTTGATAATCCGCAGGTGCGGCCGCAGCCGTCATCGTTGACCATGGGGCAACCGTTGATGGAAATCCATCCCGATTGGGAGCGCGCAGCCGAATTGGGGATTAGTGCTGATGAGTTGGGTTATGCGGTATGGGCAATGTCGGATGGGGCGTTCGTGGACGAATTTTTTCTTAACGACGATAAAATCGATATCTATTTATTCAGTACTGAAGGTACTTTAAGTAACCCTGAAGAGTTGCAATATTTGCAGTTATATTCCAAAGATGGGGGGGTGATTCCTTTGGGGTCCGTGGCAGATATTCGGCGAATTATAAGCACTGAAGTACTGCGGCGTGTCGATGGACAAAGGACCGTCACCTTATCAATCATACCTCCGCGCGAAATTCCGTTAGAGGCCGCGTTATCGATTGTAGAATCGGAAATAATCGACGGTATGTTCGAGGCTGGAGAGTTTCCCGAGGGAATCAGCGTACGTATAAGTGGCGCCAGCGACCGGCTAAAATCAACGTTAGACGCACTGGGTATAAATTTTCTTGTTGCAGTACTAATCTCATACTTGCTGATGGTCGCAATTTTCTCACATTGGGGTTACCCATTGATTATTATGACAACTGTTCCAGTGGGGATAAGTGGCGGTATCGTTGGACTATGGATGTTTAATTTTCTCTGTGAATATTTGTTTCAACCGGTCCATCAGCCGTTCGATGTAATTACAATGTTAGGCTTCTTGGTATTGATTGGTACGGTAGTGAATAATCCGATTCTCCTCGTAGAGCAGACCTTGAAAAACATTCGTGATCGAAACATGGAGCCTCGGCGAGCCGTCGTCGAAAGTACTCGTACCCGAATTCGGCCTATAGTAATGTCTAGTGTTACAACTATTTTGGGATTGTCGCCACTTGTGTTTTTGTCAGGTGCGGGTACGGAGCTCTATCGCGGCTTGGGCATTATTGTGTTGTCAGGAATCTTCTTTTCAACCTTGATTACCCTTAGTTTTCTACCGGCTTTATTGTCGTTGATATTGGAATTTCGGCAAGTTTTAAATTATATGCGTAAAATTCAATATTAGAGCGAGAATAAGTGTATATGTTTGGCTGCGATGCACGATTCGGTGTAGCAAGAGTCAATGCCTGAACCTGCCAATGGCTATACCCTAAAGTGTTCCTGCTTAAAGACACCATATCGATTAAATGTAAAATTGATACCGCTACCCACGATAATACCGAATACCGCAGCAAGTTGTGGGCTTAGCTCCGGATTTGATAATAAGATTCCGGTAGCAATAAGGTAATTAGCGATGGCCCCTATTGAACAAGCCCCAATAAATCCGATTAGTTGCCTGAACATCGAGTTGCGTCGAGCATAGGAGAATGTATACCGCCTATTCAAGAAAAAGTTAAAAAGCATAGATATAGAAATGGCAAGGCCGATTGAGGCATTTACGGGTATCGTTAGTGCCAGGAAAATTGTGAGTAATCCAAGGTTTACAACCATACCTAATGAGCCAACGATCAAAAACTGTAATAGATGAGACCATGTGCCGTATTTATGGGTAAAAAGTCGCCTTATATGTTGAATGTATTTAAGTTGTTCGGTGAAGGTTAATTTACTTTCACCAAATTTACGATTCTCAAAGTGAATTGGGACCTCATGTATTTTGTCACAGCCACATTTTACTAGAATTTCTAAACCTATTTTGTATCCAATGGGATTAAAGTGGCTAGCCTTTAAATAGGTTTTCCGAGAAATTGCGAAAAAACCACTCATTGGATCTCGAATCGTAGTAAAAGGTAAGGCAAGCAGTGTCGCAATTCGGCTATTCGCCCATCTCAAAAAGCCCCAGTCGTGTCCGGTGGTGCCACCTTTGACATAGCGTGAGCCTAAAACAAAGTCGTAACCTTCCTCGAGCCCATCGACCAAATCCACAATGGAAGCCGGTGGGTGGCTTAAATCAGCATCCATGACTACAAATATCTCATTTTTAGCTTTGGCGAGGCCTTCGCATACAGCCTGGCTCAAACTGCGGTCACGCGTCCGTACGTATAAATGCACCCATTCTTTATTCAATCGTTCGATGACTGTAGGCGTTCCATCTTGGCTATTGTCGTCCATTATCAATAGCTCCAATTCTAAATCATGTTGTTTTTTGACCGCTTCAACTTGCGAGATTAGAAGCGGTAGGTTTTCCGCTTCAAAGTATGTTGGGACAATAACTGATACAGATGGTCTTTGAGTTGATCTGGGCATAGATTAAAACAGCTCTCGGAGTGGGGGGAATAATAATTAACGTTGTTGATTCGGATTCGGTACGCTATCAATCGGGTTTAGAAATTTTATATAAGCAAATTTTGTCGTTTTTTAGAACTAGTTCCAACCAAGGTGGATGGTGTCCTTCGACTAATCTTCGTAGAAATTGGTTATCCCGGACCACTTGCGAAGCTAAATAATTTTGGTTAAATAATATTAAGTACTTGGCGTTGAATATTTTGGCTTGCGATATTAAATTGAGTTCGTTCCATTCGTACTGGCTGTATTCCGATGATACCAACGATATAATTGAGCGTTGAATCACGTGACCCAGAGGTTGACCTTTATTAGCAATGAAAACCGTATCTTCATCAGTTTTATTGATATAATCAAATATCGTTTCTCCAGATATATTTTCACTCTGTAGTGCAGCTAATACTGGAAAATGTGGTGCCAAAGAGGTCTGATTGAGACTAGAGATATTGACCAAACAATAACCTATAAAGTTGAAGACTAAAAACCAACGAAATTGTCGGTTAAACCGAAACGTTTCAATATTGGTCAATGCAAGTTTTAGAGTCAATGCAAATATAGCTAAAAAACACGGTATTAAAGGTACAAACATCCGGGGTCCAAAGGAAATTACGGTAGTTGTTCCTGCATATATTAATCCAACGCTATATAATGACACATATAGACACAAAAATGCTAAGCTGATATCCGACTTGCGTTCCTGGTGTTTTAGGTAATGAGCGGCTATCGCGTAAACAATAAATATAGTAGCTGTACAAAGGATGGGGAAAAAATCGAAATCAAAATCTAAATACGGGCCAAATATTAGATGAAAAGAACTACTAAGAAAGCCGTCTAGTATATCTATAAGATTATTGGAAATGGGCTTCTCATTACCTCCTTTCCAGTTTCCAACCAAGATCCAATTGCGAAAGAACCCGATAATAATCCAGACACAGCTTGTCAAGCTATAAAATACTGCAGTTAAACTATTTCGAGTTTTTATACTCAGCCAAACAAGAGTTTGAAAAATAACTACGCTTAAACATAAAAATATACCAGCATAGCGAATCCAGTAACTTATTCCAACGAGAAGAAATCCGAATAATAGCTTTTTCTGATAAGGTTTATCTTCAATTAACGCTTTGTTTCCCTCTATTAAGTTCAATATTGCCCAAAAAGATACAAACGTAAAAGTCGCTTCAGTTAATGCCGAAATACTAAAAATTATTGCAGCAGCATTAAACGTGTAGAGCCCTAATAAAGCCCAGTTTATACTGATAGGTAATACATGATTTCGACTGAAGCGATTTAATAATATTAGTACACCTATACTTGCTAACATAGAGAATAGACTGGCCGCTAGAATTCCAGGTATGCCGAGGGCTAGCAGCGGTGTTATGAGCAAAGAATAACCAAATGGAAACGTAGTTATTGGAGCTGGCAAAGTGGTGTGAGAACGTTCAAAATTGAAATGAACAATTGATGTTTTTGCGAAGTGCCCCTCTAAGAAATTATTTGCGACGCTAATATACTGATAACTATCATTTTTAATAATAGGGCCATTATTAATTATTAGTTGTGTTGCGAATATAGAGAGTAAAATCAACAGAGAAACTAATACCGGGGCGTATGTTAATCGGTTAAACGATTGCATATTTAAAACCTAGTGTTCAGGGTTGCATTTGATTTAGCAATCGATTACCCATACCATTAGAGATCCCGCAAAATTTCTAGTTGCTGGATTCTGGCAAGGATTCCGAAGACAGATATTTCTGGTCTTGGCGCCTTAGCCCAGCAATAAACTTGGTAGCGTTTCGAAAAAACCTGCAAGGGGATGCATGGTGGTCGAGAAACTTGCCACGGAACTGGATGACATTCCGAACGGTACGCTATCGCCCGTAATAATTCTGTTTTTTCCACTCGTTTGTATCTTCTAACGTCAGTCTGGTAATTCAGTGTTCGGCTCATGGTTGTCTGATTCAACACAAAGCTACGGCACTATACGTAATTCAGAGACATATCTCGAGAAATTTCGTAGGTAGCTTGGTTTAGACGAAACCATCTTTGCGTTTGCACCATCTGCAAATTCGCTTGAATGCTAATTTGGTAGTTGTGGCATGGACGACTGTTATGGCTTCACACGTTATCTTCATGTCGCTTCCATCAATTCCTGTATTGAAAGGTGTGCGCTAATTGATTCATTAGTTAATTGTCATTATTTAAATAATGCATTGCTTCCTATTTAGGCAATAGGGTTACCACTTCTTTGTGTTGATTTTCTTCAATTTTAGAAAGTGTTTCGGATATGCAACTGAGCCTTGTATCCAATTCACTGTGCGAATCGGAATAAGCTAAGGAAACGCATTTATTAACTTGTAATATTAGATATTTACAGGTTCGTTATGATTGTTTTGCCGTTGAATTTTGCTTGGAAAAATCCGGATGGAGATTCACCGAGTTTTTATTTCAGCAGACTAAGGGCTTCCTCTATTGATTCATGAATAAGCATAATGAGTCGAAAATTACCCATCTTCGATCTTTCGCGGCAAAAATTTGTAGAGGTTTCCCAAAATAGAATAATTGACTACGAGTTTAGTAGAAAACTTTCAATACGCCAACTGAGCAAGCCGGTGTCAATAGCCCATAATCACCAATTAATCCTACCATACTTTCGATGTTTAGGAATCACAAAATCCTCGTAATTGGTACGATTAACTTCACATCGAAGTGAAAACTCAGCTAAACAACATCTTCCATTAGCCGTGCGAAATCGCCTAGACGTTCCAAAGATTATATCGACCTCGGGGAGAGATGTCTGACGCGAGTAAAGAACAGTCTGGTATAGGAACGCGGGCAAAGCAAGCGGTCGTATAGTCGTGCGGTTGGACTGAACGCGGCGACTTATTTGCCGGATGGAAAGTTGAAATATATTTCCTAGAAGACTCTTGCGGTGATGAGTTGGCTACACCAACCTGGACATACAATTTACAGTTGTTTAGCCTCTATATTTAGTCGATCAGAGGTAGGGTTAAATGGCGGTTTGTTTGAGAAATCAGATCTGGTGGCTCTCCTACATGGGATTACCTTTGTGAACGAACCCCCTAACGAATTTCAGATGACCTTGTTTTGAAAGTTAATGGGGCCGCAGTGTAGAGAAATTTAACGTTCAGGTTAAACGGTTCGATGGAAAAAATACCAATTCGGACTTGTCGATACTCGCCAGGCGTATGCGTGTCGAGACATGTTGTCGATAATTCTATGTTGTTTGTTTTAGCGTTATTCTATTCGTATACTACCGATTACCCAGTACAGAATAACTATCAAATCGCTTTCCGCGATGGATCATTATTGCGTTGACCAGTGGCGAAAAGGACGATTAGTGTAAGCGGAGTGATGGCTGTAACTGTCATGCTTTTGAATTCCAACAGAAACCGTGGTGCGCGGCGGCGCGGAGAACTTCACTGAGGTATAAACCAATGGGAAAATGGAATCGGTTGATTCCGGGGAAAGATTTGAGCGAATGGGCATGGTTCTTTGGGCCTTGCGCGTTGCTGATTATTCCCTTCGTGGTCTATGTGAAATCGAACACCTATCCGATTATGACTCCGGAAACCCTTTGGATCTTGTTTGGTTTTTTCCTTGCTGGAATATTCTTAGGGATTTTGGGGCAAATGGGGGCAGTTCTTCGGGCGCTTACGTTTGCCGCGACGCTGACTTTGTTGATTGATGTTCAGACCAGATGGTTCATTGACTATTCGTTGCATCAATATATATGGATTCCTATCGGATTGTATGCGCTTGCTCTCATGAGTCCAGAGTTTATTAGAACATTTGCGCTCGTGACCGTGTACGCAACTTTAGTTGCCGTATTAGTTACGCCACAAAGCCAGCCGATCCAAGTGGCGGAATTTGATGCCAAATTGTCTGGTAAAAATATGCTGGCTTCCGGTGATAGGCCCAATACAATATGGATACACATTATTGTGGACGAGCAAATCGGAATTGAGTCAATTCCTGTTGAATTTGATGGGCATCACCGACTCGCCAATCGTTTGAAAAGTGACTATATCTCTGATGGTTTCACGGTGTACGGTCGCGCATTCTCTCATTTTCCACAAACCATCATGAGTCTTCCAAATATTCTGAATTTGTCGAATCAACATCCGAAGAATTTTCTCTCCTCAAGTCTAGGCGAGGCCGGGTCATTTTGGTTGACCCAAAGCAACTATTTCGACCGTCTTAGAAGGCAAGGATTTGATATCCATGTTTATTCGATGGATTTCTTCAGGACTTGTGATCCGCGCCGACTTGGATTGATTAAGAGTTGTTATACATACCGAGCAAATTCGATCTGGGGTCTAAGCGAAACCTCCCTGTCAAAGTCGAATAAGGCGTTCTTAATGCTTAGAATATATGCTAGATTATCAAAGGTTTACGATAAGTTGGTGACGGTGTTCGATATCGACGGTCACTTTTCCCTGCCTCGATCCGTTGGGCCCTTAGTAAGTCTCAAAGTATTTGATCGTTTTCGTAAGGACGTTCTCAAAGCGGAGTTGGGCTCGGTTTGGTTGATCCATATACCGTTACCTCACGACCCCTATGCTTTGAATAGGGACTGCTCGATTAAGAATCTCCCTTGGCTTGAAAATGGCGAGGATTCTGACTTGTATCAAATGAATTCAGTTGGGGCGAGACGCGCGAATTATTCCCATTACCTTGAGCAAGTAGAATGCGTAAATCAACAGCTTCAGTCGTTGTTCGACGCGTTGAAAAGCTCTGGGAGCTACGATAAAGCACATATCGTTGTGCATGGTGATCATGGGTCGCGCATCGGGACACATAATTTGAGACATAGGCCTTCGTACCGTCAGGATTTTCGACCATCGGCGGAAAATATGGTGGACGTCTTTGGGACCTTGTTCGCTTACAAACCTCCGGGTTCCTCAGCGGGTACGTATAGGCGCGAAATGGAGTCAGTCTCGGCTCTACTCGACAAAGTATCAGCGGGACGGGCAAACGATAGAGAAAATGGTGAGGATGATCCAGTGGCTTATTTGGTTGAGTGGAGTGATGAAGCTTGTCAAGGTAGCATTTCCGACATGACACAAGGTTGTCGTTTGCTTCCGGTCACAATGCCAAATTTCTCGTATGGTAAAGTTGAGACCGAAAAGTCATCCGAATTGCGTGGCGAACTAGAGACCGTGCCGCCTTAAATCTACTGACTATCACCGTGCCTATTGACGCATGGCGGCTAGGCCCGATCTCGACCGAGCGGCGCAGTTGATTCTAGCAGTCTCTTTTATCCGCGTTAGTTACAAATTTATTAGTTGTTGTCGGCGGAATCGGTCGATTTGTTCTTATTTCTCCCACTACCGAAAAACCGAACAACGCGGTGCCAATATAACTTTAGAGTTACGCCAAGAGCTGCCACCGCTGCTATTATACCTTGAATAATCGCGCTACCCGTTCCTGGGTCAAGATAGGCGTAGGCATCGACGGCAAAAAGGGTGAGGACTAATCCCGATGCAAGAGCAAATTTTTGTGTTAGCATAATTATTGAACGTAGTTTGCCAACTTAATAGTATAGCTAGGTTCCTATTGTGAAGGAAGTCCCTAGGTGAATAATCATAACCTTGTATTACGTGTAAAGAGGATCCTCAACAATGAACGATAGTGTACACGGTGCGTCATTTCGTGACCCCTCCGGATTTATGTTTGCGCGTAACGGTGCCCTTTATCGTCAGATTAACCAGTGCTACGCACCCGATTACACTTTGTTGGTCGAATCAGGGCTGTACGCCGAACTAGTCCGGCTAAAATTGTTGGTGCCGCATGAGGAGGTTGATATAGGCACGACAATCTCGCCTGCGTTCCGAATTATTAGGCCGGATTTGGTACCTTATATTTCGTATCCCTACGAGTGGAGCTTCAGCCAACTGAAGGATGCGGCATTATTAACCCTCGAAATTGAAGAGCTTAGTTTGAAATTTGGGCTTTCGTTGAAGGATGCCACTGCATACAATGTCCAGTTTGTAGGCTGCCGTCCGGTGTTTATTGATACTTTGTCTTTTGAGACGTATACGGAAGGTTCGCCCTGGGTAGCTTATCGCCAGTTTTGCCAACATTTCCTCGGTCCTCTTGCCCTTATGACGTATACCGATGTAAGGATGCGCAATTTATTGAGATCCTATATCGACGGTATACCACTAGACCTTACAACCTCGTTGTTACCGTTTAGAACCCGATTTCGCTATGGTTTGCTTGCGCATCTTCATTTGCATGCAGCGAGTCAGCGACGCCATCAAGACGATGCCCGGAAAAGTGGTTTGCTCCGCACCCCAAGAATAAAGAAAACAATGTTACTTGCATTAATTCAAAGTCTGAAAAATGCGATTATGTCATGTAACCTCTCGTCTTCAAAGACAGAATGGAGTGATTATTACCAAGACACTAATTATTCAAAGGAAGCAATGTTGGCGAAGGAAAAATTAATAAAGGATCTAATCGACAATTATGTCGAGTCAGGCGAAACGATTCACGATTTGGGTGCCAATACCGGGCGCTTTAGTCGGATTGTGTCGAACAACGAACGAGAGATCGTTTCCCACGATATTGATGAATTAGCCGTGGAGCGAAACTATTTGCATAATAAGCAATATAACGTGGAAAAGGTATTACCCCTCGTCCTTGATCTGACGAATCCTGCGCCAGCACTTGGGTGGGCGTTAGAGGAACGTATGTCGATGCTGGAACGGGCCTCTGATCATGTTGTCTTGGCGCTAGCACTAATACATCATTTGGCGATCTCGAATAATGTGCCGCTGGACCGGCTTGCTAAGTTTTTTTGCAGAATTGCGTCCAAGTTAGTAATTGAATTTGTTCCCAAGGAAGATTCTCAAGTCCAGCGTCTACTGTCGACTCGAAAGGACATTTTTCCGGACTATTTACCGTCGGAATTTGAATCAGCATTCGAAAATTTATTCGATATAGTTGATAGAAAAGCCATGCCCGGGACGGAAAGGGTGATTTATATGATGAATCGGAAGGTTTGACGATTTTTGCCCGCGCAACTATCGTTGTGTTTTGTTTGTTTCACGTCAGTTTGTGGAGCATGGGGAACGCAATGGCAGGGGATCTAATTATTACCAATGACAAAAACCGTATTGGGCTTGGAATCGATGGAAGTGTTATTTTTTGGGAAATTAAAGTTTTTGAACGTTGGATCTATGTATTACAACGTGAAAATAGACCCTTATTTGTGCTAGCAGTTGAACACAAAGGTGAGCCGTTAACGTCTCAAATTCATTGGTCGGTGGACAATATTTCTAGAAACACTGCGTCGTTCGTCGGTGTTCATAAAGAAAGTGGGGTACAGTTAGTTCGCCGCTATGAGCTTAGAAGGGATGATTACCCACTAGCAATGACGGTTCAAGTTGATCCGGGCAATACTGACCTTGGGTCGGAGCTTACTGGTAGTATTTATATCGGCCCAGGCCTTTATCACCATACCCCCGATGCCGGATCCTTAGCTGACTTTTTTTATAGCTATGACCGTAAATTAGCACTCAAAGATAGCGATCAAGAAACAAACAGTCATGGAGGGAGCCTAGCTGCTCGTCACGTAGCAATTGTGATCGGCGAAAATAATTTTGACGGAGGTGTAATGGTTCTGGCGGATGACATAGAACTCCCTGTATTGGATCGAAAAAGAGTAGCGCAGTCTGTAGCTTCCGCAAGCGTTACGGTTAATTTTGATATAAACGCGATTGCTTTACTGGGAACTAATCTCCAAGGTAGCAGACACGAAGAAATAATGTTTGGTGATCTTTGGTCTCCTCTGAAACCACTTGGATTCCTCATCGAACGGTTTTTGCAAAAAGTTAGTGTCGCAACAGGAAGCTTGGGATTCGCTATCATATGTTTAGCGTTATTTGTCCGGATTGTAACGTTTCCAATTAATATTTGGTCGGCTGTCGCTCAACGAGAATTTAACGCCGTACAAAGCAAAATGATTCCAGAGATAAATAAAATAAAACAAAAGTATAAGGGTATAGAGCAAAGTGAGGCAATACTGGCAATCTATAAGAAGTATGGCGTATCATCTTGGTCTGGTCTCAAGGGCAGCTTGGCGTTATTTGTCCAGTTACCGATTCTAATTACCCTATTCGCTGTTACGACCGAATCTGTGGTTTTCAGAGAGATTCCTTTTCTTTGGATTAATGATCTTTCGCTGCCAGATCGGGTTTTCGCGTTTTCGAGGTCGATTCCCGGGTTAGGAATGGACCTTAATCTTCTTCCGTTAGCATTGGGTTTTATCAATATCTATTCCATGAGGCGCCAGCGCCACAATAATCCAGATTCATCGCAAGGTGCGAATCGTATGGCATTGTTGCTAACCTTGCTAATCGTCTTTTTCTTTTATTCGTTTGCCGCAGCTTTGGTGCTTTATTGGGTCGTTGTGAACTTGGTTCAGGTTTTGGAATCGGAATATGTGAGTCTGCGGATGTCCAGTTCACACTGATTATTCAGGGCAAACTAAAGATCCGAATAAACGCGGCGCCAATGCTTAAGTGGCCAAACCAGCTTTTTCCAGAAACGGATTGGTAAATATATTGCGCGTAGCGGGTTCCAGAAGACTTTCGCGCGCAGTAGTCCACTGTTCGATGGCGTTGTTGCCATACATCTTGTTGACCCGCGATTTCGTAATGTTGTTGATCTTGCCCCAATGGACTTTGTAGGGGATGTTTGACTGATCTAGTTGTTTCCAGACTTTTTTGAGGAAGTTTAGATTTTCTTTGGAATAAATGCTGTCAACTTCCAATACCGCGATTCGTTTGGATTGTGGGAAGCGCGTGAAGGCAAGAGTCGCTTCTGATCCTTTCACATAACGTAGTGATATTATTCCTGGAAATAGTTCGCCATGATTCGAATGGGTGCTAAGTGCAATTTCAAGCGCGTTTTCTGCTTCGGATAGTGGAATCGCCATAGCGGCGCTTAGCGTTTTTCCTCTGACTTTCTCACTGCTGAAAATTTCGCCTACGGTGCCCCATTTGGGCCCATATTCTGCGAATTCGGATGCTACAGAACGGTTGATTGACGGGCGGGTTAATCTAGCTGGAAGTTGATCCAATATGCGTCCAATGATGCTAAGTGCGCCATCGCCCAATCCAGGTTCATCGGTTTCTGCTTCCAGGTGCGGATAATTTTTTCTAAAAGTCCGTTTGTACATCACAGTTACGATGGCATCTTTTAGGTCGCCATTTGGGTTGAATACGACTTCAAAATGGATCAATTGATTGTCGTTGTTATGGGGGTGGGGTAGATTGAGCGAGGAAAAATCCAGCGTGGACAGGCACTTTCTGAACGAATTGTTGAATGGCAATAATACTCTGTGGGCTTCGAGCAAGAACAAAGGATCGGTTTCTATCATCACACTGTGGATAAAGCCAAAGCTACCAAAGCTTACCAGCGCGGCATTAAACAGCTGATCATCCCTTATGAGTTCTGCGCCCAATATTTTTGCGAAATTGGGTTTGGTTACTGGGTAAGATTTTCGTTCTAACCAGACGTGTCGGGATGTCCCTACTACCAGGTGTATTCCGACCACGAATTCTTGAATGGCACCAAATTTAAACGCGGACCCGTGGGTTCCAGTCGACAGCGCACCAGCGATAGTTTGGCCGTTGCTCGAGCCTGAAGTTTTGATCGATCTTTTTGATTCTCGAAGTTTACGGTTGAGGCGTGTAATTGAATTACCGCATTGAATGAGACGTAAACCCTTAGCTTTGCCGGGATAGGATGCAACCACCCGGTCTTTTGAAATTGAAAATATGAGTCGAAGTTGTTTGGTGTTAACCAGATAGTCTCTTGACATGCCTACATCGGTTAATGACCAGCCGCCGCCCAGTGCATGCAATCGAATTCCCTTGCTTTTCGCTTCTCCGATCAACCATTTGAAATTTTCCGTTGCAGCGTTGTAGGCTGATAGCTTGTCATCGTTGTCGATATTATAAATATCGAAAATACCAGACAGCTGTTGGCTAACGGTTTGGTGGCGGTTGCTCCATCGGCGGGTCTCAGAAAAGTCTATGCCTTCCCGTACGGTTTGGGTATTGCTCATTACTCTTGTCCTTAGAACCTATCCAGTGCCTCGATAACGGGGTGAAGCCTAACGCAAAATTGGAAAAAAGATCTGCTGGAATTTCATAATACTGTGTTTTCAGTAGGTTTCTCCGCACACCGCCATTGAATCTCCAATGGAGCCCAAAGACCTAAGGTTAATACTGTTACAAAGGAATAACCCAGGTTGGATTGAATGTAAACCTCGTCGATTGAGTTGCTGTGACAATTGGTTGCGACTACATCTTGAGGGATTTGAATCAGCCCCCAGACTAGAGAATGTGCAGTTTCGCTTTGATATTCCGTGACTGGGTCGGGGTCGTTTACTATAACGCGGTACCCATAACACCCAGAAAGATTGATGAGCGCAAGGAATATTGGAATAAAACGAAAATTTAACACTTGTCACCTACCTCTATCATTTCCCTGTTTGTGCCCTGCGCTGACGGGCAGCTCTGGTTGATCAAGTCTATGGTCTCGACTATACCGCAGTTTTTGAAGCAAGTTAAGGGGGGCTTGATTGGTTAAATTCTTTGACGAGCCAATGTGATGGCACAGTTCGACAAATAGAGACTGACGGCTATTTGCATTAAAGCGTGAATGAGTATTTTAAACCTCAAACTGGTAATAGCCCCGTTAGTAAAATTGATTGAGGAAGTAAATTGTAAGCGCCGGGCCGTTGCGATGGTTGCGGCTGAAATTAATGTTTGTCAGGTGGATCGGTAGGTCGATGAAAAAGGCGGTAGGGCCAAGTTGACGAGCTTAACATAACGACTGGGAATTATGTATTCAGTCGCGCCGTTCTAGATTAATAGGTGTATGTCGGCGTGGCCATTAGATTTGGCCCAGCGCATGGGATGCGTTGATTGATGGCGTGGATTGTTAGTCTGAAAGGGTATTCAATTGATAGAACGGCTAGCAACGGTATCTAAATCAGGCTCGTTTTTATTGCGTGCTGGGCTATTGGGCGCTGTATGATGTGCCGATTGCAGGCGTTGCTTGCTGGTTGGGAAATCAACATTCACCGTGTTTAACGCAATGTTTTCTGTAGATGTTGGTTTGTGTGTATTCATGGATACAATTTCCTTTTAAGCCAATAGGGGTGCGTAGCTAGACTCTTAAGCATGAATCGTGCCTTTCCGTCTATTTTTATATAAAACAGTCTGTTGGTCTAATTCTATGGTTGTAAATTATGTACGGTTTTCAATTTCATCAACGAGTACTGTTGTTATATGACTACAAAGGTCACAATTTAGTTCCTAAATAATTGAATAATCGCCAGTTAAAGTGTAGCTAAAAACCGACAAAAGGCGAGAATGGAAAATTAATTATTTATACGGACGCTAAAAAATGCGGGGAAATCAAGTGCCAGTCAAAATATAAAAATGGAAGTTATTTTCATTTTAATTATTTGCTGAAAGATTGTTGTTCCAATTGTCAATCCTTGCATCGCAGAAGCGACCGTGTCGTTCACGATTCCATGAGAATTAATTTTTTGATCTTGTATCAGAGTCTAGCAGTCGTTTCGATCAATTTTTGCGATTTTTGTCTAAATAGTGAAAAATCGTTTTGATGCAGCGATGTAAATATTATCGGCTATCAACGGGTAGCAGCATATAAGCGGACGAAAATAATGGGTGGAGTTTCTCGCCCTATGGTCGAATCTGTGGGTTCTGGGTAAATTTTAAGAGCCCCGGCGCCCAAGTGAGAGCAAAAAGTTTGAATTATTTCGATTTTACCAACTTCAACAATCGTGTGGACCGATTTGCAATAGGGCGCAAAATCGCGGGAAAATCTACTTTAGGTTGTGAGTCGAACTTTATATGAGGGCGTTGAAATTAGAATAAGGTCGATAGATCTTGAATGTTTCTAGGGCTGTCATAAAAAGACCCTGGTACACGGACTAACAATCGGTGCATTGGTCGAGACATTGTTTGGCGAACGCATCCCCTTTTTTTTGGCATCCTTCCAACGCTTGTCCTTTTCGCGTTTTGCAGGTGCTGGTTCCGGTATCGTACACAATTTTACAGCGAGTTTGGCAAATGGTGCATTTTAGTTCTTTGATTTCTTTATCGCGGGCTATTTCATCCGGATCCGTATAGCGGTCGATGCTTTGAGCGGAATTTGTGGCGGGTGGGTTGTTGTCCGGCGTTTGTGGCGTCGGCGCCTCATTGGTTGCCGAGGCGATGCTGCAAATCAGAGTAAACAGTAACAATGTTAATCGTTGATTGGTTTTCATAGATATTCCTTGGTTGATGAAGTCGTCAATGTATTATCAAATGTCGAGGATGGACGTTATTGTTTGAGCGTTTGCGTATATTGCAGAAAACTTTGTAGATTCTTATTATTCAGATTGGTTGAAGCGTCTCTGATAAGTGAAATTAGAAATCTGTACAGGCGATTCTTGCGGTTTTGTGACCTCCTCGATAAATCTACCCTATATGCTCTGATTTGCCAAACCTACTCCAGTTTCTATAAAATGACGCCTCTTCGTCGGTTTCTGCATCTGATCACAAATTCATACTGGATTCATATTTAACGAGTTATTGTTGAATTCTATGCGTATTTCGAATCGTCTGCATACAATAATCGATGTATCCTACTTTTAATTTTTTTGTAATTCACTGGAGAATGTAAAATGAAAACAAGATTTTTAACGATGTTATTGGTTGGTCTTTTCTGCCTGGTTGGTATCTCAAGTGTTGCCGTGGCTAGAGATGATTGCGGTGGTTGCAGTTTAGAGGGCAACGCTATAGCACTTGAAAATGCGATTAAATATACAGAAGAAGGGCTGGCGCACGCTAAGCAAGGCCATGTCGATGAAACTAGAGCTAGTACCAAAGCGGCAAGACAATCGATTAAAGATATCGTAACAACCCGAGGTGGCCGTTTGTTGCAGAGACCTAGAACCGATATCACAAAGGCTGGAATCGCAGCTAAAAAGGGTAATATGGAAGAAGCTGTCGCACTGTTGGAAGGCGCGGTTGTAGCATTGAAGGCGATCGATTTGTCACCTGAAGCTGAATAAATGCATAGATAGGACCCTGTTTGACTAATCGCTTTTATCTATAGAGCGATAATATGTCGCCCCCTATTTTCCATAGGGGGCACTCTAATGTAGTCTATTAATTGTAACGATTTCGGTTTGCGGTGATTAGCGGTGGGGATTAGTCTCAAAGCTATTTATATAGGTAGTATTTCGCACAATCAGATTTCCACAATGCTTCTTCTTTGCCGAGTAGGGCATCAAGATCGCCATAATCGGCCAGACTGTCATCTACCCACTCGCGCAATCCTTTTCCGCCGTCAATCACATCTATAGCCAGTCGTTCCGTTTCGTATTCGTAGGCAAAGTCTCGCCATATTTCGTAGTCTGGATAATTGCTTCTTAACATTTTTAAAAACAGTGCAACGATCCGGTAAGGTTTGAACGTGGCTGGATTATAATCTGAATAGTCGGTATGAATTTGCAGCCCTTCGCAAAGCTCGCCGCTGTATTTATGAAACGTCGGTTCGAACCAGCAATGCCTGATGCGGCAGCCACGTAGCCAGCCCGGTGCGGCTTCGTGCATCGCCCCCAAAATTTTTTTAACGTCTATATCGGGTGCGCCGATAATTTCTAACGGTCGGGTGGTGCCACGGCCTTCGGAAAGCGTAGTTCCTTCCAACAAAACCGTGCCGGCATAGGCCCGGGCGGCGTTCAAGGTTGCCATATTAGGGCTTGGGTTGATCCAGCATAATTCGTTTAGCGGCCAGCCGTAACCCGGCCCCCGAATTGGGCTATAGCCTTGCATTTCTACAAGTTTAAGATTGATATCCAGGTGTTTGTACTGAACGTACCAGATTGCTGCTTCTGCCAATGTTAGCCCATAGCGCATCGGGACAGGCGCCGCGCCGACAAAGCTTTCTTGACCTGGTTGCAAAATTGCACCGTCAATTTCTCGGCCGGCAGGGTTGGGTCGATCCAAAACCCATAGTTCCTTGCCGGATTTACTGCAGTCTTCCAAAAGATAAAACAAGGTCGTCAGAAAGGTGTAAATACGGCAACCAACGTCTTGGATGTCGACCAGCAGTAGATCAAATGTTTCCAGCATATTGGACGTTGGGCGACGGGTTTTCCCGTAGAGGCTGAACACTGGAATCTGATAGATAGGGTCAATGTTGTCATCGGTTTCGACCATATTGTCCTGCTTATCTCCGCGCATTCCGTGTTGAGGGCCTAACGCAGCGGTTAAGTTAATCCCGCTGGCAATTAGCGCGTCCATACTGTGAACCAAATTTGACGTTACGGACGCTGGATGACCGAGCAAAGCAACCCGCCTGTTTCGTAGTTGATCGCTTAACTCCTGATCGTTTAATAGGCGGTCTATACCAAGTTGCATCGGTGTGATATGCGGTGTGGAAAGAAGTTGTGTAGTGTATCTAACATCTCCGGTATATTCACCTGGTATTGAACTGAAAATCCAGATGTTTGTTAAATCTCTGATTCAGGCACTTGCGATTAGATTTCATAGTCGAATTTTCAGTGTTTCGACGGAGCTTCCGGAGTCTCATTGTTATTCGCGTGAATATGTATTTCATGCCTTTGTTACTAAAAAATAACGGAGTTTACCCACGTGGTACTTGGGTGATTTAGGAGTACAATATCGTTAGGTCGTTGTGCATTGGTGGTTTTTGACGATGTCGCTGTAGTTGAACTCAGGGTGGGCTCGAACATGATTAACAATACAGATCCGTTCTTGAATCGGGGCGATAAGATTGGCGTCTACGAAATTGAGCGCCGGTTAGATTCGGATAAGTTAAGCATCCGCTATCTGGCGTTAAATCATCATCTCAACGAACGGGTTGTGCTGACCGAATATTTTCCTGAAGCAATCGCGCTTCGAAATATTGAAACTAACGAGGTTCAGCCTAAATCGGACAAGTTAAAGGCGACATATAACAAAGGCCTTACGACTTTTATTGGGCGGGCCGATGCATTTTCCCAAGTGCAGCACGATAGTGTGTTGAGAGTACATAATGTGCTGCCTTTTAATGAGACTGCGTATTGTGTTGCGGAGTATTCGGATGAAAGCTCGCTGTCGATCGCGATAGAAAGAAGTGAATCCGAGCTTACTATTCTATTGGTAAGTTTATTGAGTGCGTTAGAGAAAATTCACAAAAAAGGTGTGATACACGGGTCAATTACTCCCGAAGCCGTGCGTTTGAGGGCTGATAAAACTCCGGTGCTTGCCGGATTTGATCAGGGCTTTGATGAGGACCAATTAGCATCTGCTGGGATGAAGGGGCGTGCTATTTCTCCGTACCTTGCTTTAGAGCAATACGAAGGACACAATATCGGGCCAGAAACCGATTTATATAGCTTGGCGGCTGTTATTTATGCGTGCTGGTCGCATAGTGAACCCGTTGCATCGAGGCTCCGGTTCGAGGCTGTCAACAGCGACCTGGTTGATCCGTTGGAGCCTGTTTCCAAATTGGGAGGTGCGGCAGATACACCCGCATGGGGGCCGCTGATCGACCGAATGTTGTCTATAGATAAACAAGATCGACCTGCGACAGCATCTGTCGCACTGGCCGAATTCAACAGAATGGTCGAGGATGAGAAAGCTCGGGATGGGCGATTGGCAAACAGCGGAGGGGCGGAGAAATCAAACGCAATCTCTAGAATATTGCCCTATGCTGCCGGTATCGCCGTCATCGCTTTTTTGATTGCAATCGTTTCCTCATCTTATCGAAATGATGCAGATGATCTTAATCGTAATATTGCTTCAACGACGCCTAGTTCCGCAATTCAGCCCGACCAAATGGAAGTCGAGCCAACGTCCGATCCAAGTCTGGCCGCAAATTTTGCGGCTTTGGAGTCTAATGCTAATTCACACCTGGAATTGCCCGTATTGGAAGAATCAAGCGTGGACGAGCAGGTTGTTGTGGAGAATTCTAAGATTGCCAAAATAGAGAAAGATGTTAGTGATTCCTCTCGACATAAACCGACAGATTCAGTCGTAGGCAACGATACTTCGACCGTTGGACAAACAGGCGAAAGTCGGATGCTGGCTAGCATCTCTCGACCCGGGAACGTTCAATCAGTGCGGGATGCTGAACAATCACTTAGTACCATCGCATCACATCTTAACGCTGCAAAAAATGATTTTCAGGCACTGCGTCTGACAACGCCCCAGGGTGACAATGCATTTGAACATTATGCCACGGTATTGTCATTAGATCCCGACAACAAAGAGGCGCTGGAAGGTGCCGAGCGCATTGTTGATATGTATGTTTGGTTGATTGGTAACGCTATGCAGCAAGGTGGGTATAAGCTGGCAAGAATTTATCTGGCGAGAGCGGATAAAATAGTGACGGTTAACCCCAGCCTGGAAAACTTGCGCCACCAACTCAACTCGTCCGAAAATTAAACGTGCAATAGCGGTGATATTGGATGATTCGATAACAAATAGGCGCTGAGAAATGTACGATAAAGACGTGTTGCGTAAAAAATTTGCAAATTCGATCGGTCCGTTTATTGATTTGCTACATTGCTCGGGGCTCAAGCCAATTCACGTAACGCTGATGGGGTTGGTTTTTACCATCGTGGCTTGTTATACCTACGTCTTGGGCGACTATGTTGCCACTTTCATATTAATGACCGTCGGAAAAGGCTGTGACGTAGTGGATGGTGCATTCGCCCGGCGCAGTAATCAGGTGACGTTGTTGGGTGCGTTTATGGATTCGATTCTTGATCGATACGGCGAATTTGTCATCGTTGGGACTATCTTGTTTGTCTATAGAGAAAATGTCTATCTGTATTACTTTAGTTTCTTGGTGTTTTTGGGGATCAGTCAGATGTCATATACGCGGGCTTTGTATGAGAAAAATGGCTTAGATTGCCCAGCTAATCCGTTTGAGTATTTTGAGAGAGGTTTATTGTTGGTCGCATTCTTTATGTTCGATAGACTAGATCTTTGGTTGGTCATAGTAGCGGTTGGTAGCAATTACTACGTGCTGCAAAGAATGTTCAGGTTTGGAAAAATGGCCCACCAGCAATCGTAATTGAATAACTGGAATCGGTTGATTCCAGGCGCAAACTAGTTTTTTGTGCGTCCAATCAGATGCTGGTTATTAACCAAGAGAATAATCCGGTGGACGTACTGCGAACGCCATAAATTCAAAGGATTCCGAGAAATCTTTGAATTGTGAAGCAAGTTGTAGCTCGCAATGCATAGCAATGTGCAATTGTACCCGGTGTTTGCGTTTTTGGATCACTTTAACGAGCGGAAACGGGTTTACAGCATTATGTCCGTTATTTTTATGTTTGATCCTTGTATTTAAACTTGTTGTTCAGGATAATGATGCCCGGTTGTCAGCAGCGGACACATGACTTAGCGTTTTTGCGTCTAGAATATTATTAAAATTATCGGATAAGGCTGGCAGATAAACATCCGAAATTGCGTCGCAAAGCGCAATGTATGCCGAAATCTTGATCAACAATAAGCGATTATTTGGGTATGGCTATAGCAATTGTTTTGGTTGTAATAACTGTCGGTTCTATTATTTTCCATTTCTGGAGCCCGTGGTGGCTTACTGAGCTTGCGTCTAACTGGAGTGAGATGGATGATACACTGATAATTACTTTTGTAATTACCGGGATTGTCTTTGCCCTGATTAATTTTTTTATCGCTTATTGCCTGATCCGTTTTCGCTATAAAAAAGAACGGCGATCGGCTTATGAACCGGAAAATAATAAATTGGAATGGTGGCTCACGGTAATCACCTCTATTGGTGTTGTGATCATGTTGGCGCCTGGGCTATTGGTTTATGGCAAATTTGTAGATGTGCCCGAAGATGCGACTGTTGTCGAAGCAGTGGGTCAGCAATGGCAATGGAGCTACCGGTACCCCGGCGAAGATGGCGTTTTGGGTACGGTTAATCCAAAAGAAATCAGTTTCTCAAATCCGTTTGGGATGAACCCTGATGACCCTAACGGACAGGATGATATTCTAGTGTCGAGTGGAGCCGCGCATTTACTGGTAGGTAAACCTATACAGATATTACTCCGCTCCAAAGATGTGTTGCACGATTTTTACGTTCCCGAGTTTAGAGTCAAGATGGATTTAGTACCAGGAATGGTTACTAGTCTGTGGTTGACGCCGACCCGAGTTGGTGAATTCGAGGTCGCATGTGCAGAATACTGTGGGGTGGGTCACCATACAATGCAAGGATGGGTAACGGTAGACGAAGAAGCGGATTATCTGGCGTGGTTGGACACCCAACCAACCTATGCGGAGCTGAGCGGAACCAAATCTGCTGGCGAAGAAGATCCATCGATTGCACTGGGCCGAGAGGTGGCTGAGGACAAAGGTTGTCTGGGGTGCCATAGCTTAGATGGCAGTCCTAGCGCCGGACCGACGTGGAAGGGTTTATTCGGTAAATCAGAGATACTGGTAGATGGAAGTAGTATTGAAGTTGACGAAGAATATTTGAAAGAATCGATAGTCGAGCCGAATGCTAAGGTGGTTGAAGGATATTCGCCAATGATGCCCGCTTATGAACTTAGCGAGGAAGAGTTGAAGGCCCTAATTGATTTGACCATTGCACTCAAGGCAGGCAATGATAGTGCTGCAGTTGAATCCGACCTAAATGAACAAGGTCGAATGATAGCCGAATCACAGGGCTGTCTTGGTTGCCACAGTGTAGACGGATCTGCCAGTATCGGTCCGACGTGGAAAGGTCTTTTCGGTAAAACCGAATTGTTAGAAGACGGCAACCAGGTTGTGGTTGATGAAGATTACTTAACGGAATCAATTGTCGATGCTAATGCGACGATCGTTGAGGGTTACACGCCAATGATGCCGTCTTACAGCCTAAGCGACGAAGAAATGGAAGCAGTGATTGAATATACAAAAGGATTATCGGACTAAACCAGTTGTTGAGCAGAGTGACGGGCGCAAGATAGATACCGGAGCCCTAATATACCGGCCGGGCGCCTAGGTAGCAGAGAGAGGATTTTGATGACACAAGCCGCATACCAAGAAGATTTACCACTTCACGAGCCGCATAGTTTTTGGACTAAGTACGTCTTCAGCCAAGACCATAAAATTATCGCTATCCAATATACTACAACGGCTATTGCCGTTGGCTTGGTCGGGTTGGTACTTTCTGGTTTGATGAGACTGCAATTGGGATTCCCCGGCAGCTTTTCGTTTATCGACCCTGCATCCTATTACCAATACATCACCATGCACGGGATGATTATGATTGTCTATCTGCTCACCGCGCTGTTTCTTGGTGGATTTGGTAATTTTTTGATTCCGTTGATGGTTGGCGCTCGCGACATGGTATTTCCGTTCGTGAACATGTTGAGTTACTGGGCTTACCTTTTATCGGTATTGGTATTGATGGCCAGTTTCTTTGTCCCGGGAGGGCCGTCTGGCGCGGGGTGGACGCTATATCCACCGCAGGTCATTTTACAGGGTACGCCAGGGGCGGATGGTGGGATCACGTTAATGTTGGTGTCGTTGATCCTGTTTATTATCGCCGCGACCATGGGCGGATTAAATTATGTGACCACAGTTCTGCAAGCACGTACCTATGGGATGACCTTAATGCGCATGCCGTTGTCTGTGTGGGGAATTTTTATGGCGACAGTACTCGCGCTACTGGCTTTCCCGGCATTGTTCGTTGGTGCAGTTATGTTGTTGTTTGATAAGTTTGCCGGAAGCAGTTTCTTTATGCCTGCGATTTTTTCGATGGGAAAGCAATTAGCACATGAAGGTGGTAGCCCGGTTTTATTCCAGCACATATTTTGGTTTTTTGGTCATCCAGAAGTTTATATTGTTGCACTCCCTGCATTCGGAATCGTTTCCGATTTGCTGAGCGCCCACGCGCGGAAGAACATTTTTGGCTACCGTATGATGGTATGGGCGATTCTGGCTATTGGCGGTCTTAGTTTTATTGTTTGGGCCCACCATATGTATGTGAGCGGCATGAATCCCTATTTCGGCTTCTTTTTTGCGACCACAACATTGATCATTGCGGTACCGACGGCGATTAAGGTTTATAACTGGACGTTGACCTTGTGGCATGGGAATATCCGGTTGACGATACCGATGTTATTCAGTATTGCGTTCATTAGCACCTTTACAATTGGCGGACTAACTGGGTTGTTTTTGGGTAATGTAGTCATCGATCTGCCGCTGTCGGATACTTATTTCGTGGTGGCGCATTTTCATATGGTGATGGGGGTGGCGCCATTGTTTGTCGTGTTTGGCGGTATCTATCATTGGTATCCTAAAGCAACCGGACGCATGCTCAACGATACGCTGGGACACATACATTTTTGGGTCACGTTTATCGGCACCTATGTCATCTACTTTCCGATGCACTACCTGGGTTTTATCGGCGTACCTCGGCGCTACTTTGCCGATGAAGCGTATAAATTTATACCAGAGTCGGCTCAGGGGTTGAATGAATTTATTACTGAGGCGGCGTTGATCGTTGGCGTTGTTCAGTTGATATTTGTTTTCAATCTCGGCTGGAGTTATTTTCGCGGCAAGCGCGCCGAAAGCAATCCGTGGCACGCAACGACATTGGAGTGGCAGACGCCGCAAACACCAGCCGAACATGGGAATTGGGGGCCAAAGTTACCGGTAGTTTATCGTTGGGCTTATGACTATAGCGTACCCGGTGCTGCGGAAGACTATCTGCCGCAAAACGTTAAACCTTTAGGCGACGAGGTCGATAATGATTCTGGCGGCGGAGTTTTGGCCGAAACATGAGTTTTCTGTCGCAGATTCGGGGCAAGCCGTGGTTACCCGACGATAAAAATCAACATCCTGCTCCAAGCACAAAGGCATTAGGGGTTGCCGACGAAAAGGTTGGCCTTTGGGTGTTCCTTGCGGTCGTTGGGAGTTTATTTTTGATTTTTAGTAACGCGTACGTGGAACGTCGGGAGTATGATGATTGGCGTGCATTGCCCGAACTTGGCTTACTGTGGTTTAACACGGCCATGTTGATATTGAGCAGTATAACACTGCAATGGACCCGAATTTTGGAAAACCGGGAAAGGATCAAGATAGGTTTATTAAGCGGAGGCTTCTTTGCCTGTGCATTTCTTATCGGACAGTTGTGCGCATGGCAGCAGTTCGCGGATATGGGCTATTTGGCGTCGACGAATCCGGCGAGCAGTTTCTTTTATTTGATTACCGGTGTCCATGGATTGCATGTGCTTGGTGGCTTGGTTGCATTGCTTAGAACGTGCTTAAAAACATGGGGTGGTTTCGCGTTAAATCAGGTTCAATTGAGCGTGTCGCTTTGTTCAGTTTACTGGCATTTTTTATTACTGGTTTGGTTGGTTTTTTTCGGATTAATGTTCTTTAGTTAGGGGGCATAATAGCGTATGTCGGATAATTCGCAGATTGATTCACAAGGGGCCGTAGCTGTGCAGGCAGGTTGGCAGCATATCGTTGACGATTGGTCGGCTGATAAGCAGGTATTTCACGTGCCGTGGGGCAAGGCCATGATGTGGATATTCCTGGTCAGTGACACATTTATTTTTACCTGTTTTTTGACAGGTTATATGACGGTACGGATGTCTACTACGGTACCGTGGCCGATTCCCAGTGAAGTTTTTGCATTATTCATTGGCGGCGTAAATATTCCGCTGGTGTTAATCGCAATTATGACCTTCATATTGATTACTAGTAGTGGAACCATGGCCATGGCGGTCAATTTTGCCTATCGTCGCGATCGTGTCAAAACAGGCGTATTGATGCTCGTGACCGCAGCTTTTGGCGTTTCTTTTGTGGGAATGCAGGCATTTGAGTGGACCAAACTGATCGTCGAAGAGGGTGTACGACCCTGGGGTAACCCCATGGGAGCTGCGCAATTTGGTTCTTCATTTTTTATGATAACGGGATTCCACGGATTGCATGTATCAATTGGGGTTATCTACCTGACTATTGTGGCGTTGAAGGTATTACGCGGTGATTACGACAGAAAAGGGAATTACGAAATCGTAGAAATAGCCGGCCTTTATTGGCACTTTGTAGATTTGGTTTGGGTTTTCATCTTTGCATTCTTTTATTTGTGGTGAGGGTCGATATGGAACACGCGGACGCGCAACAACATCCGATTAGTATCTATCTTAAGATCTGGATTCTTCTATTCGTGCTGAGTACCTTTTCCTACATGGTCGACTACCTGGAATTCCATGGTTATCTGCGCTGGTTCTTGATCATTCTGTTTATGCTGCTTAAAGCCGGGTTTATCGTTGCGATTTTCATGCACATGAAATGGGAGCGTTTGGCGCTGATGTATACTATTTTGTTACCGCCACTGTGTTTGTTGGTCTTGATAGGGCTCATGGCGATCGAAGGTGACTATACGTTTCTACTCAGAGCAATGTTTTTTGGTCAGGAGTCAGTTGCGCCGTTCGAGCACTAGACCGTCCTGTCGCGTCTCATAGAAGTGTCTACCGGCTCTCCGCTCTCCCATCCATAAATAATACTATGGGGGCGGTCTTTTTCTGGCGCAATACAGATCTTCCGAGTAGTCTAAGTATAAAGCCTAACTATTAGGCCTCGCTCTGTATTCTGTTTCCCAACTGGGCTATTCTTCAAGTCCCCATCGGTATTTAATTCTCGCTGTCCATATGGTATAAGCAAGGTGCGATAAACGAAGTTTTAGGGTTACCGTAGATCGTGAAGAGTAAGCACTTGGGAAAAAATTCGTAAGCGGATAGTCAAAATCAACAGGCCAAGGGGGATCTAAGCCATGATGAGGTCTATAGAAAAAATATTAGTACCAATCGATTATTCAGAGCCTGCATTCCAAGCGGCCTGGATCGGATATTCCATCGCTAAATCAATCCGGGCGTCGTTGACCTTGATTCATATTCATATTCGCGAAAAAGCGTTGCGGGAACTGGTGCTAATCGAAAAAGGAGAACTTGCTGAATTCACTGAGGACCAATTTAGAGATCTTATCCAGAAGTTGGTAGGCGACCCTTCGTATAATGCCGTCAAATTGGCGGCAGATAACAATGTGGTCGAATTTGACGAATGTACCTACAAACCGTCGGATGAAATCTGCGATTATGCACGCGAAAAAGGGATTAATTTAATCGTTATGGGTTCCCGGATTCATTCTGCAATTGAGGATCTGCTGCTTGGAAACGTGAGTTCAGAAGTATTGCATAACGCGCCGTGTCCGGTGACTGTCGTTCACTAGCTTGAAAATAATATTCCGGCTTAGGCCTCCTATAAGTCTAAGAAAAACCGTCTCGCATAGGTTATGAACGATTGGTGAATAGCTTCTGCTAATCGATATCAAGAGATGTTGGAGTAAAATCAACTCGAGTTCCTCGCGGATTGATTTTTATCCCTCCATTACTGTGCGTAAATGGATTCGTTTTCGTCCAGTATTTCAGCTATACGCTTGTTCTCAATTGCTTTTAATTCGTCGCTGTCACCGATCAGATTCGAGTAGCTTTCTTGCATGGAAGTTGATCTTGGCATGGCGTGTTGGAGTTCCTTTTGAGCTGTTTTGTAGTCTTTTGACGCATTGCCAACTGCTAGGGTGTAATCGTCGAAAGTTCCCTTCGGAACCAGCAGAGTATTCACTGAGCTACGCGTGACCTGTATATATTTTGTTAGGGAATTTACAAGATTTTGCACGCTTTGGGTATTGGATTCGGCAATCAGTTCCTTGGTCTCGTCAATTTTGTCCAGCGATTCCGTAATACCGGAAATATCTTCATCGAATGGCACTCGGGTTGCGGCCCACGCGGATTGGACGGAGAGCAGTCTGGAGAGGTAACCGGAGGAAGCTGCTTGACTGATAAATTCGGCCGATTTTTCGTATTTTTCCGATGCAGTAGCAAAGGTATTCCGTCCAACCTCAATGACATTCATGGCTAACATGTAAACCAATGCCGTTTGCGCTTCGCCGAGTGCCTTTTCGAAAGTTAGGGATTTTTCAAATTTAGGATCGAGGGCCTTTGCTTTGGCAACATAGTCGCTAGCAGTGTTAAATACATCGTACAATGTTTCAGGCTCAGCGATCTCATTGTCTTCGCTAGGTTTAGATTCTGTCAACGTGGATTTCGCCGCCCGTAGGTAGTAGAAAATCTGGCCAGATTCTTTGACTACTTTTTTCGCGGCGTGATTTGAGGGATCTGATTTCAGGAGTTGAGCCGCAAAAATTAGCGCGTTTCCGTGATCGTGATCTGCGCGCGCATCCAACATCTTTTCAACGGTAGTGGGCTCGTGGCGGCCCGGTCCGAAATAAATAGCTGCGGATGCAAGTACGATTACAACGACTAACAGCAGTCGATTTCTGTTGTCCCTCATTTTGTTAAACCTCTTAAATGTTAAAAATGCAAACTCAAATAATTATCGTTTTTGACAGGTGATGGTAATAAATTTTTTCAGTGCCAATCGGCACTCTTAAAGCACGCTATTGTGCGCAATGATTTTTGTGAAAGCTGTCGAGACCCGCCATGATATCTCGATCCGGATTCTATCGAAAGTAATCTTCATCACAGAATGATTTTGCGCGCGGTCCTTTTGCGTACTCGTTAGAAAAGATAGCACTAGTTGAGCCAAATTATCTCATACGGTATGCTAGCTTAGAATGGTGCGAATGCTTCTATTAGGTCAAAGCAAGTCTCTCCTGTGTATCCAATTATAAAGACCCTATTGGGAGAATTAAGATGAAATGCCTCTATTATCTCACTTCCACACTCGACAGCACTCATCAAGTCTCAGATGATCTGCATGAGTCTGGCGTTGATGATTGGTTTATACACGTTGTGAGCAAAGACGAATCCGGATTGAAGGAAGAGCAAATTCATTCGGGCAACTATCTAGAAAAGCTCGATATCTTAAGAAGTGGGATTATTGGCGCAGTGTTGGGGTTTATTGCTGGAACCATACTAATGTTTGTCTTGATGGTTAGCCAGCCATTCGGCCCTGATATTAAGACTATTGTGTATTTTGCGATTGTATTTGTAGTCACCTGTTTCGGCGCGTGGAGCGGTGGATTGACCGGAATCGCCAGTGAAAATAAAAAAATGGCCGAGTTTCGCGATGATCTAGAGGCTGGCAAATATCTCATTTTGATATATGCGCGAAAAAAAAATGAGGACATCGTTAAGTCGATGATGACGGCAAAGCACCCAGAAGCAATATTGGTCGCTAGTGACGCGAGTTTTTTCAATCCGCTGACGGGTTTAAAAAGGGAAGCCTAGTTTCGGGCACTTGATTTACCGTATTCATCTGTAGCTGGATGGTGCCGCATCAAAAGCAAAGAATCAATTTCTCATAGTGTTGCGAACCGATTGGAGCGGGCGATGGGAATCGAACCCACGTTTGAAGCTTGGGAAGCTCCAGTTCTACCATTGAACTACGCCCGCTTGCGAAAGATTTTAGCGCGTTAGTATAGCCTTATACAACGTTTCTACGGCTTCGGTTTTAATAATGACAAGCATATACATTGAAAAATCGATTGAGCTGTTGGTTTGTTCGTACGGTGGTACCGGTACAACCATGTTGATCAGATTTCTCTCGGATTATTTTAGGTGTAATTCAGAGGATGACGGAGATGGGTTGAAGCATACCGATAAGATCCCAGTCAGCCGGAATAAAGATCTTAAACTGATATATCTTTATGGAGATCCCATCGATGCGGTTTATTCGCTGTTTCGACGGGAATTCTTTAATCTACATTCACGCAAGCTGCTGCGGAGCTATCCGAAATTGGCCCCTATCGCTGTAGGTACGACTTTGCCAGCATACGCCGAAGAAGGTGTGGATCGTCTGAAATTTCAACAGCACTTTGATAATTGGTACAAACGCGATCAGTTTTTTCCGGTGTTGTTTATAAAGTATGAACGCTTGTGGGAGAATCTTCCGATACTGTTCGAATATTTGGGAATTCCAACGGATCAGATCGACCGATTTCCGAAAAAACGTGCGAGGGAGATTAAGCAGTTGGAGGTAGCAACCATTACGCAGAATAATTTGTCTGATTTGTATGGTGAATTTGCCCAACGGTTAGCAACTTATTCCGCTACGATAATCCTCCAGCCAAAACGTACGCTGGAACAGCATCGAATGGAATTGGTCAAATCGGTGATGCCATATTTGTTTGCAAAGAGCAAAGCAATAGCAAAAGGTGTGCTCCCGCATCGGGTAGTTTCGGCGATTCGAAATTGAACAAACGGTCCAAATACTGATGCGGATTGCGAATATTGATCATTGCAATGCTACCGGTGAGCTACGAATGAAGTTAAGATTTAAACTATGCCAATCAATGCTTGTTATTGCGGTTCTGTTTGGACTCATTGGCTGTGCAGGGCAACCTACAAACGGTGAAACAGAGATTGAGTACACGTTACACTATGTTAGATTTGTTGCCATGGATTTCGATGAAATCACAGTGGAAAACCAAGACGGGACCGATTCGTCTTATCGGTTGTTATCGTGGAAAACAAAAATCTTTGATTATTGGTGTAATCCAGCGGGTCCGGAGTATTTAATGAATATCTTGCGAATTGGTAGTCATTTGATCGTCGGAGCGCCGAGCGGATCTGATTTGGCTATTGCGATAAAACCCGGGAAATCATTAAAGCCCGAAGACGGCGATTCCGGCATTTGTTCAAACGGATAATGCCAGTAAGTCGTTTCCACTCGATATCCGATGCTATGGACGTTGACGAGGTATCGGTATGTTCGCAAACCAATCTTAGGTTAATGGTCGATGCACAAGGAATCTAGCCGTCGTAATGTACGAAATTAGCATCTATCTATGGGTTGTCATGCAGGTGAGTAGCTTCGCATCCATCCATATAGAATATAAATGAGCGCCGTAATGGTTCGACATCGGCGTTTAATCCTGTTTCACGAGTGAACGCATCTATATCGTCGGCTACATTTGCGCTAAACTTTTTCGTTAGATCGTCGGCAGCTTTACGCTGCGCATCGTTGGCGTCCAGCGCGAAAGGATCTATGGTCAAGTCGCTGTCTATGACCGCTTTTTGAAAGGCAAGCAGCGCGAAATCTCTAATTTGTTTTTCGAAATTACCGAAAACAGCTTTACCTTCTTCCGCTTTGATTCTTTCGATGTCGTTCGGATTGGCGTAAACCAAAAAAACACCGCGCGCGCCGTAGTTGTCATCCTTGCAAGCGCCACCTTCCATAACTCTGACCAGGCTGAGCTCGATTCCATTTTTAATTTTGGAATGCGGAAGCACCTCACCAGACTGTGTTGGAGGCCCATTGCTCGGTTCGGTGTTTTCGGCAACTGGCTTATCTTGTTTTGTCCGAGGCTCTTTAGTCTGCTGGTTTGTGCAAGATGCCAGTATGGATATTAAAGCAATAATAATGAAGTGAAATACTGATTTCACAAAAACCTCCTACATAACAATATTTTACCATCTTGAGTTTGGCAGAGGATAGCCTTTACAAAGCTGCTGTCAATGGTTTTATTTGATGCCCCTGTTGATCACGTACTCGAGCCCTATAGTTTACGTCAACCAAAACGTCCCTACTCGGGTTTTCCTGCGCGGTTCTAGGGATTATACTGCCAGCGTCGCAAGGTGGACTAAATGAATTAGGACCGTACAACATGTGCTACAAGGGGGAAGGTTTAGTATGGGTGAAATGCGTGTTATGTTGGGACATCGGCGGGTACATTTTAACCAGACAGCTTCAAAGCAAGGCGAATCGAATTCAACGATTGGATAAGTCTACAGCTTAATTCTTGACCTGTGTGGACATTCAAACTTTTAATATAGGTGCTGTCTATTAATGTGCGCGATGTGATGCCAGATAGTTTTGCAGGTCGAAAGTTTAATTACTTGATTCTTGTTTCGATGGTAATTCTAATGACCGTGCTGGTGTGCTATTTGTCAGCAACGCCAGTCGATGTTCGTAGCCAATCGCAATTGGTGGTCGCGATCGTGCTTTTGCTGCTGCTTATTAGACAATTCCGCCGCAGAGGTTTGTTCCGAATTCTATTTCTGTGTTTAGCCTCGTTCATCGTATTGCGTTATCTGATGTGGCGTACAACCTATACGGTGGGTTACCACGATTTATTTAGTTTTATCGGAGCGCTGTCGCTTTATCTCGCGGAAGTTTATGGGATCGCCATGTTTTTTATGAGTATCGTGGTAAATTCCAGACCTATCGTTAGATCTTCAACACCATTTCCGGCTGACCGTTCACTGCTACCGGTGGTAGATGTATTGATTCCAACGTTCAATGAAGATTTGAATTTGATCAAGATTACCCTGGTTGCCGCAACAGCGATCGATTATCCGAGCGATAAGTTAAAAGTATATTTATTGGATGACGGTGGTACCGAAGAAAAAAGAAAACATAAGGATAACGCGATTGCGGATAAGGCTGCGCACAGACACACCGCGCTTTTAGAATTATGCAATGAGTTGGGCGTTCGATACATTACCCGTGAAAAAAACCTTAATGCCAAATGCGGAAATTTGAATAACGCACTTCGCCAGATAGGCGGGGATTTGATATTGGTATTGGATGCCGACCACGTGGTGACTGTGGATATATTGCAACAGACGGTCGGCCATTTTCTGCAAGACGCAAAACTTTTTCTGGTGCAAACGCCGCATTTTTTTATTTCACCGGATCCGATTGAAAAGAATCTGGAAACATTTTTGCGCATGCCGTCCGAAAACCGAATGTTTTATGGTGCTATCCAACCGGGGCTGGATTTTTGGGAGGCTTCCTTTTTTTGTGGCTCTGCAGCAGTAATTCGGCGTCAGGCGCTAGATGGCACTGGGTTTTCCGGGAACACGATTACTGAAGATGCCGAAACGTCCCTTAAGATCCATGCCAAGGGGTGGCGCTCACGATATATGAATTACCCTTTGATTTCTGGTCTACAGCCACAAAGTTTTGCTAGCTTTATGATTCAGCGCATTCGCTGGGCGCAGGGGATGGTGCAGATTTTTGTATTGCACAATCCGCTGAAACAACATGGGCTTCGGTTTTGGCAAAAGATATGCTATTTGTCGAATACCTTATTTTGGTTCTTTCCATTCGCACGGGTTGTATTTTTGATTGCTCCAAGCCTGTACTTGCTTTTCGGGTTAAAGATTTACAATGCGAGCGTAGACGAGCTTTTCGGTTACACACTGCCGTACCTTGTGTGTTTGCTATTGACCGCAGATTATTTATTCGGAAAGGTTCGCTGGTCGCTCGTATCCGAACTATATGAGACCATGCAATCACTGTTTTCGTTACAGGCAATCATTGCTGTATTGGCCAATCCGCACGCACCGAAATTTTCGGTAACGCCTAAAACTCAAACCACCCAGATCGATTACATTTCACCGCTGGCGAAACCGTTTTATTGGTTTGTTGGTTTTACGATCGCTGCGTTCGTAGCGGGGTTATGGCGTTATCAGATTTTTGTCGAGGAGAGAGGGATTACATTGGTTACCCTGTTTTGGGCCGGATTAAATATGCTGATTCTGGTTGCCAGCCTGGGTGCGTTGTTCGAGCATCGGCAACGTCGGTCTAACCCTCGTCTTCCTGCCGAAATCAATGCGCAGATCGAATATGGTCCTGCAGGCGGTCCGCGTACGGTACCCGTCGTGATACAAGATCTGTCTGTCGGGGGAGCCAGCGCCATTGTAAATGGTCCGGAAATTGAACGTTCACGGTCGCCTTTGGTTTTGAAGTTGCTCCACCCCGTCACGCAGAAAATAGAACGAATTCCGGTATCAATAGTTGGTCATCAAGCGGGTCAGGGACATTCTGATATTGGTTTACGCTTCGAGCCGAAAAATTTGGACCAATTTAGGACTATCGTACTGTTGGTTCACGGTGATAGTCGGCGTTGGCGTAAAATCACCGACCAACAGGATTTTGACCCGGGAATCATTTTCGGTATGGCGTTCTTATTCGCAGCCGGAGTACGGCAATGTGGTCGACATGTTGTTCGTATTTTAACGCCGCGTAAGTTTCAACGTCAGATCGTGGATTAAGGTTTGTTGTCAGGGTTTATAACGTTCTATTCAATAACAATGCGGCGTGGGCGGTACCATGTCTGTAAAAGAAGCACGGAGCAGATGCAGCTATGAGATATCTTTATTCAATCCTATTGTGTTTTCTCGTCGATTCCTCATTGGTGGTTGCCGCTGAGAACGGTTTGGACGAAACGCGAATCCAGAATTATCCGCTGGCTAAATTTTTGCCGTGGAATGAATCCATTGCGCTACGCAACGTCAAAGGCATATACGATATGTCATTTCCTTTGCCCGATCGCTACCGTGTGAAAGCAGCCAATCTGCATTTGGAACTCACCAATTCTAACGTATTAATTGGTTCTCGGTCGCAGTTGGTCGTGCGCTTGAATCAAACCATTATTGCGCAGATAAAATTAGACCCAGACAACCCCCGTACCTTTGCCGATATTGAATTGCCGGTGGATAGGTTAAAATCCGGTTACAACCAAATACGCTTTACCGCCGCTCAGCATTACACAGAGGACGAGTGTGAAGTTCCCGATGCACCGGAACTTTGGACCGAAATAGATCCTGTGAAGTCGCAATTACATTTTGATTTTGATTTGCGTTCAAAGACGCCAACTTTGGCTTCGATCCCTTTTTATATAGATGAAAAATTGACTGAATATTCAGTCAATATCGTGCGGCCGAAGCTAGCGTTTGATATTGCAGATTTGGCGTGGGGAGCGCTAATATCTCAAGGTGTCGGGTTACGTTTACGCCATGTCCCGATGCATATAAATCCACTTGCTGCGGTTGACGTTAATTTGCAACCAATCCCTGAAAATCTTACACCGGATCAATCTCACGAGAACCGGATCGATACTATTTTGGTGGGTAAATATGCGGATATTAAAGATCACCTGAGTCCTGAAATTAGTGCCCGGATCACCGGTCCGTACCTGGGTATATTTCCATTCGGCCGTGAGTCGACGCATTATTTACTTGTTGTTTCAGGTTCCAACGATACTGACGTGAGCCTAGCCGCCGAAACTTTTGCTTCGATTGACTATCCATTGCCGGATAGCGCTGACAGCGTGATCAAAAACTTTGAACGGCCGGTATTTGAGGCGTACCAAATGACCGGGCTCGTCCAACCCGATACGGTTTATTCATTTAAACAGCTCGGTTACGGCACCACGAGCTTACGCGAGGGGGTTGATCAAGCTGTAAACATCGAGATTATCATGCCTCCGGATTTATACGCGCGTGAAGATGCTCAGGTAGCGATGCAATTACATTTGGCCTATGGCGCGGCGATGCGGCGTGATTCAACCATCAATATCAGCCTGAACGGGGTTTTTCAGCAGGCCATTCATTTGCGCCAATTGAGCGGCGCGCATTTCCGCGACTATCGCGTCGTTTTGCCATTGAGATTGTTTCAGCCAGGACACAATAGATTGTCATTTCATGCGGTTCTGACGCCGCTCGAAACCGGAGAATGTCTATACCGCCAACATGACAATTTAGTTGTCAGTTTGTTTGACGATTCGCTGCTATCCTTCCCTCCGGCGGATCATTATGCGCGTTTACCCGATCTTGGTTTGGTTGGTCGAACCGGGTTTCCGTTCGTTCGTGTGGCTGATGGATCGGAATTGGGTATTCAGGCATTAGACCCTTCCACTGAAACTGTAGCTTCCACATGGCAGGTTGCCGCCAAGCTGTCCCAAATCAATGGTTTGCCATTACCCAATGCAACCTTATCGTTTCAGCCGATACAGCAGGATCTCAATTTAATATTGGTCGGTGAAAGTCAAAATATGGACCCCAGTATTACTGCCGGTGCACCGTTGCAATTGGGTAGTGTAAATCAGATACCCTACCCGTTAAAACCTATCGCCCAGCGTGTCGAAACCCCGTTCTGGAAAAACTGGTTGGCACGGCTAAACGGGGATCCTGAAATTAGCAAACCAGCTGAATTAGAACTCAAGAATATACAAGCGCTGCAATCGGGTGGTTTAGGGCAATATGCAGTGGCAATGGCTTATGAATCGCCGTTGCATCGCGATCGCCTGGTATTGGCAATAACCCATCAACAGCAACTTGGCGCGTTTTATCAGCGGGTTCAGGCACTGGTTTCACCTGGGATTTGGTCGTTGTTGCAAGGCGATGTCGCTATATGGCAAGACAATTCAGATTCATTTGCGTGGCAGCAGACTGGCAATGAATTTTTTGTCGGTGAGACCACACAGAATTCTGAACTGGCATTTTATTTTTCGCTTCACCCGCTGGTGTGGATGGCCGTCGTGATTATTTTGCTGTTACTTTTCGCCGGATTGATCCATTGGTTGCTGAACCGTTTCAAAACACGGCATCATCCAAATGTGGAAGAGCTTGATTCGTAAGATAGGAAATCTGAAATTAAGTTTATAAAACTACTGTGAAATTTCCCGAAGTGACGGCTCATAGACCGCCGTCTGTGAATTGGCGCCGTCAAATACCGAGAGAACATGAGCAGCGTAACCATTTGGCTAACCAATGTTCTTTAGCAAGATAGCCCTTGTGTTGTTGGCGGCTTTAATGATTTCCTGCGGTCGTGGTCCACAACATTTTTCACCGACAGATTGGCGAGAATATCAAGATAGATTCGTGTCTGCTGATGGGCGGGTAATAGACACTGGGAACGCCAATGTGTCGCATTCTGAGGGACAGGGCTATGGACTGCTGTTAGCTGTCGCGGCGGACGACCGAGACGGTTTTACGCGTATTTGGAATTGGACGCGGAATAACCTGCAGTTGCGCGATGACAGGCTTTTTTTGTGGCGAAGGCGGCCGGGTTACGCGCTGGCCGACGAAGATCTCAATAATGCCAGCGATGGAGATATATTGATCGCTTGGGCACTATTGCTGGCGGGTACACGCTGGGCCGTACCCGAGTATTTGTCGCTGGCGCAAGCAATAATGTCGGATATCAAGTGCAAATTGACCCGGCGCTGGCACGATCATACGATTCTTTTACCGGGTGCTCAGGGTTTCGAAAAAGAAAGCGGGTATACAGTCAATCTATCACATTGGATATTTCCGGCATTTGCCGGCTTCGCCGAATTTGATCCTTCACCAACCTGGGGGGCATTGATTATGAGCGGTGAGTCATTGCTCAAGCAAGCACATTTTGGTCGTTGGGGATTGCCGCCAGACTGGTTAGAGTTGGCGGAAGAACCGCGCATTACGCCCAGTAAACCGCCGGTTTTTGGGTACAACGCAGTTCGCATTCCACTCTATTTGATTTGGGCCAGGCGCGAAACTATCGAGAATTTGAGTCCATTTTTGGCTTTTTGGAACAATTATAGGGATTTTATTCCGGCATGGACCAATCTTGTCGATAACAGCATCGATTCTTATCCCGCATCGGACGGTGTTGTAGCGATAGCCAATTTGGCATTTTATAAATCGGGCCACCCGCTCGCCAGGTACGGAATAAGTTTGCACGAGCAACAAGATTATTATTCGGCCAGTTTGATTTTATTGAGCCAAATTGCGTTTTACAAGGCACTGTAAATGACCGGGACGCTAGGATTGACCCTTTGTTATTTGGTGATTTTACTGTTTTCAGGTGGCGTTCACGCGCAGACTATAATTCAGCAATCTCAGGATCAGATCGATTCAGTTAAGCAATTGCCAGCACAGCTCAAGCGATTAGATAAATCTGCTACCCAGCCTGCACATCCCCTGCGGATAGAACAATTGCCGTCCGCTACTTCGTTGAATGCGCCCCTGCAGAAAAAACCGGAACCTAATCAGCCTGCTTCTGCAATCCCGGTTAACGCAGGTCCGATCCGGCCGGCGGGGAGCGATTCAGCATCTACACGGATGCAAAGCTCTTCTAATTCTAATTCTGAGTCTGGTCCAAACGAGGTGCGTTTATGGCGCTTGTACGATCGACGGGAATACGCTGCATTGGAAGCAACAATACGTTCTTATCGAAGGCGCTATCCCGGGTGGGAACCGCCGGTAAAATTACTTCGTTTGAGCGCCGATGGCAGAAAAATTAGATTGCTGAATCGGGCTTATCGCGGATCTAGCTGGAACGCGATTATCGCGTTCAAACAGCGTAATCCGGGCTATTTTGATTGTGACCACATTAATTCAATTTGGATGTTGGCCGAGGCCTATGCCAGAACCCAAAGAGCGACATTAGCCGAGCAACAATATCTTTATATTATTCGCCATTGCAACGGCGATGACATCAAAATAGCAACGATGCAAAAAGCGCAGGCGCTTTTGGATGGTGTGGCGCTTGATTCGCTTTGGTCTTCCGCGCAAAAAAAAATTGATTCAACAGAATCGATTAATAGTCTGGAAGTTAATCGGTATGTCTACGATAAGAACCGATTCATCAGGCTCTATAATGCAGATCCCAAGCAAATCGAACCGATAGACGTGCAGCGATTAGCGGTTGAGGTAGAGCGCCACCGGGATACCGCGATGGCCAATTTGATGGGTTGGTATTATCTGAATAAAGGATTTGATGCCGAGGCACGCGCCTGGTTCGAAAAATCCGGAGGTTGGCGACCGGAAAATGAAGAATCCGCCTACGGTCTGGCACTGGCCGATAAAAACTTGGGTAATCTTCAGCAAGCGGAAGGGGTTGCGCGAAGTATTGCCAAGACATCCGGTCGCGGTCAGGAGTTACTCGGGGAAATTTTGCTACAGCGGGCCTGGGAAAAAATTGATCAGCAGGCTTATGCGGACGCCCGGAAGTTATCGACCGAGGTTTTGGCGATTGGTGGGGATGACATACAGGCGCGAACGGTATTGGCCTGGACCGATTATCATCAGGCTAATTTTTCTGAAGCAGCGGGCGCATTTGAATCGCTTTATCAACAAGATCGGGACGCCGATTTGGCCCGCGGTTGGGCGCTTAGCCGTGCAGCCCTAAATCCGGACGAATTACCGGTGTTGGCGGAGACCTATAAAACCGACCCGTTGGGCCGAGAAGTCAATGCGGTTTACGCCCAACAGTTGTATTGGCGTAAGCATTTTCTGGCAGCATATGACCGTTCTCGGGAAAGTGATCAGAATTTAACCAATATAGATAGCCCATGGCTATCCGCCGGCGCATTATTTCGTTATAAGTCGGGTGATAAGGGTATGAATAGATTGGATACTGCCTTTATTCCAATAGTACAAGCGGCCTATTTTCATCAACGTGTTCACAGGATAGGGTTGACGGTCGATTCAATGTATTTGGACAGCAAGACGCCACCCGCATGCGCGCCGATCGGATCTTTACCAGTTCGGTTGTCGTGTTCTACCCGTAACGTTTCAGTGGTGCATCGTCCGGGAAGAATATCGGTGACATCCGGACGTTTGCTGCAGCAGGATCTGACCACTCAACTCAACGGCGGCGAAAGTATTGAATTATCTTACCAACGGGATGGGTGGTTTGCGCCCTATGTCCGATTGGGAACGACCCCCATTGGCGGTGTCGTTAGTCCGCGGCCAACCCTTCAAGCAGGGTTTCTATCAGAGTTTGGCCAAGGTCGGTGGGGGGCAGAAGTATATTCATTACCGGTTCGGGAATCAATATTATCCTATAGCGGAATGCGTGATCCGTACAGCGATCGTAAATGGGGGCGTGTTCTCAGAAGTGGGGCTAAAGGGTCACTATTGTTCGACCTGGATAATCGGTGGACATTAACCGGGCAACTGGATGTTGCGGCCTTATATGGTGAATCGGTTAAAACGAACTGGACCGGAGTAGCGTCTATTGGAGTTGGTTACGATTTTAAGTTAAGCGGGTTTGATTATTTTAGTGTTGGACCGGAAGTTTCATTCCAACATTTTGACCAAAATCAGAATCATTTTACGTTGGGTCATGGTGGTTATTTCAGCCCAGACCATTTTTTGACCGCCGGTGTAGGGTTGCATTTTTTAACCCGCGAAGGTCGTTCTTTCGTTTTACAAGGACGAATCGCACTTGGTTATCAGAATTTTCACGATGCGGCAGCGCCGTGGTTTCCGCTTGATTCGTCGGTTCAAAATGTGGCTGGAGTTCAAGTCAGCCTGGATGGTAGACCGGTTTTTAGCGGCGCACCGTTTTATAGTGGAAACTCACAGGACGGTATTGCGCACGATTTTGAATTTAAAGGCGTGTGGTTGGCCCATCCCCATTTGCAGATTGGCGGGGGTATCGCGGCGCGCAAAACGAGTGGCTACGATGATTATTCCAGTGGTCTGTTTGTCAGATTTTTATTCGAGCCGCGCAGAGCTTCTTTTAGCAGCGATATCCCGCGCTATTTATTTCAAAAATTTTACTAATCTGGGGCTTAAGGAAGATACTCCACTTCCAAAATCGTTGATTGCGAATCTGCCGCCTAGAGCCTGTTAGTAGCCAACCGATTAAGTTTTATGTATTAGGCAGATCTACTATGGCCGAGGTTTCGGTAATTACCTAGTTCCGAGCATACTCTATTGGATTCTTGCAAGTTGATTGATCCACTTCGCCGATGATCGAAAACACTTTGTTCAATGGTTGATCGATCTCAAACAGCTTGGTCCATCCTAGCCTTGAGCTAATGCAGTTTTGCGGGTTTTGAACCATGTATTGATTCCATCTTGATCGTAGCTAAATTCGCCGATTTTCCCGATTCCAGGATATGTTTATCGCCGAGTCTATATCGCGCCACCTAAGTCCTCGAAGGCATTCGATAGTCGTAAAGTTGTCTATAGAGTCGAAATAGTAATAAATTCCAATTTGCCACCGGTTTTCGACGGCCATTGAGGGTTGTTCCAGTTTTGCTAAACGGATTCAGGTTTTCGCGGATTCGAAATGTCCAACCTGCAGAAAATAAAGTATTTGCCGTATCGTTGTTTGGGATCGCATGATTAGCGTATGGCCTGCTGGAATAACCAAAAAGTCGGACATTTCCGGTAGTTTGGCGCGCTCTACCGAGACTTTTCCGTCATTGGGTGCGGGAATCAATTTAGAAAACCACGGATCGGAGCTGCGGTTGCCCGTAATGATACCAAGTTCGTATGCAATTGGTCGCCATTGGTCGCACAGGATGTCGCTGGTCCCCAATTGCTGTGCCGCGGGCCCGAGGATCCACCTATAGATCGCAAATTGTTTGAGAAATTCTGCCACTTCGCTACCCTGATTGGGTGGGCTTAGCATCACTATACGGCTTCCCTGTGGGAGCTCATTGGTTTGTAGGTACTTACGAATCAACAACCCACCCATGGAATGGCTGACTAGATGAATTTTGGAGGGGTTTCGCTGTAGGCATTGTTTAACTGCGGGTGCGACAAAGCCGTTGGTCAATGCGGCGATATCTTGCCGTGTCGACGGATAGCCTTGATTGATGACGTTGTAACCCACTCGGGATAGTTCCTTTCCTATTTTGGCCATCGAACGCCTGGTTCGCCCCAATCCGTGTAACATGATCACAAATTCTTGATTGTTCTTGGGTGCTAAGCTCTGGAAATGGCTCAAATTCAGCATATCTTTGATCGGCATATTGGGTTTTTAGGGCGACAATTCCAGATAAATATTGAACTATGTTTAATTAGATTTTAAACTGTCTTGTGTGCGTTGGGGTGAGGCCAACATGTTAGGCGTTATCACACTGGTCTAAGCCAAGATTTAACAGAGGACCATCGAGAATTATGAATACCGTCATTCTGAAGGGGCGGGATAGATAGTTTTTACCAAATCTAATTTGTCGGAGTACCAGCCCTTTTTTGGCCTATGGTTATGTAACAATGCGAATTCCATCCGGGGGAAATCATGCTCAAAAGAATCTTACACCGATTACTGACTTTATTGTATAAGGTCGAATTGACTGGGCTGGAGAATTATCACAACGCGGGTGACCGGGTACTTATTGTTGCCAACCATTCGTCATTTTTGGACCCATTACTGTTGGGGGTTTTTCTACCCGATAAGGTCACTTTCGCGATTAATACTTATATCGCGCAGACACCGTGGATTAAGCCATTTCTGCTGCTGTGTCGGGTGTTTCCGATGGATCCGACAAATCCATTATCCTCAAAGTCTCTGATCACGTATTTAAAACAAGATCAAAAGGCGATAATTTTCCCGGAAGGGCGAATTACCGTAACGGGTTCTTTGATGAAAATCTACGATGGGACGGGTTTGGCTGCGGTTAAATCTCAGGCGTCGGTATTACCAATCCGGATAGATGGTGCGCAATATACACCGTTTTCCCGCATGCGCGGTCGGGTACGCTTGCGCTGGTTTCCCAAGATTAAATTAAATATTCTACCCTCGGTAAAGATCGATCCGCCATCCGGTATTCCAGCTCGGGAGCGGCGCAAGTATGCCGGTAGGGTGTTGGCTGATCTAATGACCGAAATGATGTTCGAGACCAGCGATTATCAACGAACGCTTTTTTCGGCTCTGCTGGATGCACGGCACACCCATGGTGGAAGGCATGTGGTTCTGGAGGATATGAACCGTAGGCCGCTAAATTATAACGCGCTGATCGCTCAAACTTTGTGCTTGGCCGGTCAATTTGACCGGTTTACTCAGCAAGGCGAGAGAGTTGCTGTTTTGCTGCCCAACAGCACGGTTACCGTCGCGGTTATGCTGGGTTTGCAATCCAGTGGCCGGGTTCCGGCGATGCTCAACTATACCGCGGGAATGCGCGGGATGTTATCCGCGTGTAAAACCGCTACTATCAAATCGGTATTGACCTCCAGGCGGTTTGTGGAAATGGCTGATTTGGGAGAAGCAGTGTCCCTATTGGGTGAGACTGTGGAGGTCATATTTTTGGAAGACATTCGGCAAAAGATCTCAAAGCCAAGCGCGATTTATTCTTGGTTGCGTTGCTTGACCGCCGCTTATTGGTACCCAAGGTTAGCCCAGCACCCCAATGACCCAGCTGTGGTTCTGTTTACTTCGGGTTCCGAAGGCGCTCCCAAAGGGGTGGTTTTGACGCACAGCAATCTATTGGCCAACCGGGCTCAACTCGCGGCGCGGGTTGATTTTAACGCCCAAGATGTCATTTTGAATATTTTACCGTTATTTCATTCTTTCGGATTGACCGCGGGTACATTGATGCCGTTGTTGTCGGGAATGCGGATGTTTTTGTACCCGTCACCGTTGCATTACAGGGTCGTGCCGGAAATTTCCTATGAGATTAACGCAACCATATTGTTCGGTACCAATACGTTTCTCGCAGGTTACGCAAAGCACGCCCATCCCTACGACTTTTATAGTGTACGTTATGTGTTTGCCGGTGCGGAAAAATTACAGGATGAAACGCGGCATATTTGGTCGACCAAATTTGGAATTCGTATCTTTGAGGGGTACGGCGCCACCGAGACGAGCCCTGTATTGGCCGCAAATACGCCAATGGATAATAGACCGGGCGCCGTCGGGCGATTGTTACCGGGCGTATCATTCCGACTGGAAAGCGTTCCCGGGGTCGATGTTGGTGCGAAGCTGCATGTGTTTGGTCCTAATATAATGCAGGGTTATTTGCTTTCGGATAATCCCGGGGTATTGGTCCCTCCGACATCGATCTTTGGCGATGGTTGGTACGATACCGGGGATATAGTTGATGTTGACGAATCCGGATTCGTGACGATTCAAGGTCGTGCCAAACGTTTTGCCAAGGTGGGTGGAGAAATGGTTTCACTAGCCGCTGCGGAGAACATCGCCGCTTCTGTATGGCCCGATGGTCAGCATGCGGTCGTCGCGGTACCGGACCCGAAAAAAGGTGAACAACTGGTATTGGTGACCGATGTGGTCGAAGCCGATCGTAAACAAATGCTCCGGAGTGCTAAAGGGATTGGCGAGATTAACATTCCGAAACAAATTATTTCAATTGACCAAATTCCGTTGATGGGCAGTGGGAAGGTCGATTACCCGGCCGTGACGAATCTAGCGATTGAGCGTTTAAACATATGAATAACATAGTTTATTTTAACGATTTTACTACAGATTTTGACGTGTTCAAGGGTCGTGCAATCGATGAAGATTGGAGCGAGTCATCGGTGCGATATAACGATTGAAATATCATTCAGGAATCGTTCATATTATTGACATATTATCGGGCTATAAAGGGATCTAAAATGTTTCGAGTGAGTTCGATGTCGGGCAGCATTTTGATGAGTATGCTTCTAAATAAATAGCATTCTTGCAGCTTCGAAAATCACCGGTTTTCCGGAACCCCAGGATGGGTTTTTCAGGGATTCGATAACGCTAGTCCAGATAAATAACAAGGTAAGAATAACAAATCATGTGGCATTATAGTTTTATTGGTCGACAGCAACTTTATGGTGTAGTCTGGTCAACGGCAGGTCGGAAAAGAATCGTTCTGCTGGATGAAAATAGCCAGATCGTGGAACAGGTCGAAATAAACGATTGTATCGACAAGACGATCACCAATCTCGCTCCATTTAAATCTTTTCTACTGGGTATTGCCGTGACCAGTGTTACCACGCATATCAGCTTGATCGAAAATCTGGTTGACGCCGGATTCAGAGTCCACTTGGTCACGCTAGGCAATGAAAACCCTGTGGATTTATTAGAAGAGGAAGATTTGAGCTGCGCGCGCAAATTGGCTAAGCGGTTGCAGAATAAAATTCGTTATCGTAAGCGCAGGCAGATGCCGTTACTTTGGCCTAATCAGGTGCGCTTGAGCCACGATCGGCATTAACCGGGTAGCCCCCTGTGAGCTTACTGGTGGGTAGAGACCCAGCCAGCCAAAAAATTGTCTATCAACAGGTCCGAAGTTTTTTCAACGTTTTCTACGCCGACCACGTCTAATTTTCCGGTGAGTGCCAGTACACAATTTCCGTGAACGCCGCTCCACAAAGCTCGCGCGGCCAACGCGTTTTGTTGGGCAGATTGACCGGGAATGAGTTTGCCGAATTGTAATTCTACCCGTTCAAACAAGCTATTGATGCGTTCTTGATACCATTCGGGAATATTTTCGTTTTCATTCTGCCGGTGTTCAAAAACCATATTCCAAAGATGCGAATTGTTTGATGCAAACTGAATATAAGCCCGCCCCAATTGGCTAATACATTGATTCGGTTCAGCCTGTTTTGCAACGACTTGGTCCAATTCGAAGGATAGCTTATCCAGGGTTCTGGCGTTAACTTGAAGCGTAACGTCATCTAGATTTTCGAATACCAGATATAGGCTGCCGACGGTGTAACCGATGTGTGACGCCAGGCGGCGAGCCGTTAAAGCTGTCGAACCATATTCTGCGACAATATTTTCGCCGGCCAGCAACGCCATCTGTTTTATTTGTTCGCGGCTGTGGTCACTGCGTCTAGCCATCGGTCCCTCCGTTTGTCAATCAATCCAGTTGCTATTCTACATGAGGATAACGGCAGCATTAACGGTTATCGCGCCTAAAGTTATCGTTATACCTTTTACCAATCAGCTTCTTATATCTGGCTTTGTGTCTGATCGCTTCCGGATGGTGCGGGATTATTCGGTTGTTTTATTCTATTGCGCAGGTTTTCAATGGGCTTGTCGATCAAATTGACCATCAGTGATGCCAACAGCACAATGATCGGTAAGGATAGCGCCAGGTTGAGAAAACCATCGACCGATATTCCATGGTAAGGGCGCCCGCCGTAAAAGAAAGAAACAATCAGTCCCGTTTGCCAGTGAATCAAGTAGATAGGATAGCTTAATCTACCAATTTCCGAGTCCCAACGGCGGGTCACAAAAGGGTAGACATTTCCCATCGCGAGACTCAAGATAAGCAATAATACCAAAGCCAGGTTCAGATAAAAGCCCAGGCCAAATACCTGCGGGATATCAGTAAATCTTTGTACGATAAAAGATCCAATGAAATTGGCAAAAATGAGCCCCGTCAATAAAATCGGACAGAGGAATTTCGTCATAAAGAGACGTTGGATTCTGCGGTTATCAATAAGAAAATACAGATAACTGCCCAGAGAAAAGGGTAATGAGGCAGCGGCGATGGTGAAGTAGCGTAGCTTCCAGTCCATATTTTCCAGCAGAATATAGCCGGTATAGACCAGACCTGCGCCTAACCATAGTAGAGTCCGGGTCCGGGTTCTGGATAGTCCCAGGCAAATCAACCCGTAAAAAAACAATTCGACACTAAGCGCCCAGGTGGGAGGTACCAGCCGGGGTTCGGTTTTGTAATCCAGTAGCAGAAACAAATTTTGCGCGATTTGAGTTGCGGTTTCCGGTGTAAACAGTGCCGGGTGATAAGTTTTTACCGGGATGCTGCCGATCAGCGCAATACAAGCTAACGTCATTGCGGCCGCCACCCAATAGCTCGGGAAGATTCTAAGGAACCGGTTCAAGCCAAAACGTAAACGTCCATCTGCGCTGTAACCATAGGAACAGTGCATGATCGTCGTCATCAAATAGCCGCTCAGCGCGTAAAAGCCAAATACCGCATAAGTGCCAAGCTGGAACGGTCCGAACAAATGGCCTACTGCTACCATAAGTGCGAGAATCGTACGGTAAGTGCCGAACATAAACTGATAGTTAAAAGCGCAAAGCCAGGTTGATATTTGGCGCTTATTCTACCGCGGCAAGCTCAATGGGAGTGAAAAAATCGAATTTTAAGCTATCAAGGTTTTGTGTGGTCGCTTGATGAACACTCAGCCACCAGTATCCGCCCGGCATTCAACGACCACGGCTATAGCTTCGGCAATTTTACTTATTTCAGTAGTTTCCTTTTGTGCTTCCAACTCAGCGGTTTCATAGACGATTTTATGCTCGTTCAGAAACTCTCGTAACAATCGAGGTCGTATCGCAAAACTGATGTTCTGTGGAATATCTTTGTACTTCTTGGCGAAATACAAAGAGTTGATTTTACTTACCACGACACCGGCAATATTGCCGCTCCGGTCCAAAAGTGGTCCGCCGCTATTGCCGGGTTGGACCGCTGCAGTAATCTGGATAACGTTGGGGTCGTCTTTGGCACCCGTTAGCGAACTGATATTGCCGGATGTGATATGTATACCGGATGACAATTCGCCACGGTACGGAAAACCGGCGACTACAATTTCCTCGCCTCGCTGTGTATCACCCCCACGTATAACACCCGCTGAGTTTGATTCGACCTCAACTTTGACCAGCGCCAGATCTTTGGCTTTGTCCTGTACCACAATACTGGCATCCAATTCGCCTGGCATAATGCGTACAGTGCCGCAATTGTTGACAACATGCGCGTTGGTTACCAAATGCCCATCGTTGTCTACATAAAAACCGGAGCCACTGGCGTTGCTTTTAGCTTGGCCGTTGCCACTTGTATTACTTGCGCAGTAACGAAAAGCACCGTTCAGGCAAGCGTCCAGACTCATACGGCTAATTTCAGAGACAGGAATATTGCCTTGGTATTTATCCGAAACAAAATTGGCCAATTCCTTAAGTTTCCCCAATTTTGGATGGTAGAACGAATAAAGGTCGTTTAGCGTCGCACCCTTCATTTGCGCATTGATCATTTTATCAGCGACTGTGCGCAGTGACATGCAGCACTCGGGATCACCCTTGCGCGAGTTTTTCGTGATCGCCAGTTCTTCGAAATTTTGCTCTTTCTGCTCGGGCGGTTTGGTTTGGGTGTAATGCACTTTACCGTCTTTATCAGTCCATTTGTAGGTACGTGCCTGAGCGGAAAATGCAGCGCTGGTCAATATCAAAACAATGCTCAGCGCCAAGAACTTATATTTTTGATGAAGTATCATTGCTAAATTGAGATAAAGGGGATTAGATTGGATTGATCAACGTTGTTTGGTCCCAAGCAATAAGTCTAGCCCAAGATTTATTTCTTAGTGTGGCTTAGTTGCTGGGTTACAAGCTTGGATTCTGAATCCACCGAATACTTGAGTCATGATGGCATGACTCGTTCATTTAGCCCTGGAGCTGGACATTTTAAGTAACGCTCTGCAGGAAGTGCCGCTGATTATCCGCTTATATTTAAAAATTGGTTAGCAGCGACCGTGTAGCGTGCCCAGTGGATCCGGAGATATTAGAAATATCCAGATTATTCAACAAATATATCTATGGGTTCGAGCGCGATTTTGGGTTCTGAATTGAAATTTGGTCGGATTCATTGCTCGTCGGCTATTGATCGCATAGATGGGTAAATCGAAGCTTTATCGATATACACTCGCGGTCAATTTTTGCGGTACCCATAGCCCAAGCGGTTAATCCGGCGCAACACGCCGCCTTCAAAAACTAATTCCTGCATAAAGCGGTTTTGCCCAAAATTGTAAGTCCATACATCCACCCGTTGGGTGACCCGTTGCTGGTAGCCCCCGTAACCGTAGGCCACGATGGGCTCGTCGAAGCTGTCGGTGAAACTGGGTTCGCCACAAATCCTGATGACTTCATGTTTTCTATCGCCCAGTCCGACCAGTTTACTTCCGCAACGCAATGCGAAGGTCTGGCTCGAAACCATCGCCAACATTATGCTCAAAAGTCCAGTTCTCAATAAAGCTTTCATCATTTGCTCGCCTTTCTTACCCCAGGTTTTCCGGCCCAGTCTCCTGCCAATATGGACCTGGCAGCTTCTAAGTATACCGAGTTTATTTTGAACCCAACGTGAATATTATCTGCCCAAGCGGGTATTAAGACCGTTCGGTGAACCATGGACGGCTAAGTCGGTCAATTTCAGCGCCCACTTCTTTGCAGCGCAACAGTGTCCTTTGATAAGCTTATGCGGGGCTGCTTGGCAAAGGAGGTCGCATAATGGAAAACAAGGTTTTCGTCAGTTACTGTCGTAAGGACCGGGAGAATCTGGAACAGTTCCAACGTTTTGTGGAGCCGCTGGAACGACAAGGATTGGTCGACGTTTGGCATGACAATAGGATTAAGCCCGGTGAGGACTGGGCCAAAGAAATTGAACGGGCGCTACGCGAAGCTAACGTGGCGGTATTATTTGTTTCGCAGGATTTTCTCGCGTCTAAGTTTATCTACGAACAAGAATTACCGCATCTTCTTGCAGAAGCGGAGGCCAAACGAGTGACGTTGCTGCCGGTATTTTTGAGCCCGTCAACGGTAAAATCCACCCCTATACCGTTTATCGAACGCGGGAATGGCCGACAGCGGGAAGCAACGCTGGACAAATATCAAGGATTCAACACGCCAGACAAGCCACTGAGCGAAAAGTCGTGGTCGGATCGAGAGCGTGTCTACGCCGAGATCGCCGAGCGTATCCGCGAATTAGCCGAGCAGAATCCTATAGCCGTGGCAACAACATCGCCCGGTAGATTGGTTTCTCCCCGGCAAGCGCCGCCGGACAAAATTTACCTGCTGAACATCGAGTTCAAACACGACGGCGACGATCTTTACACGGAATACAGCCTGCCGGGCAACCCGGTTTTTCTACCGCGAAAATGCCCGTGGGCGGATGTCGAAAAACAAATTCAGCCGTTATTGGATTTGGTACGGGGTGATAGCGCTATGGTTCAGGGTTTTGTCGCGACCGCATCAAAGCATTGGGGCGCGGTGTTATTCAAGATCTTGTTCGGGGAAAATTCCAAGGACCATGCGACTTTGTTCCGCAGCGCCTTTTACCGATCCGCGGACCAACCCGAACCAACACCGATGGCGGCACCGTTGCGTCTGCGAATTGCCAGCAACGACCCAAATCTTTTGCAGCTACCCTGGTTATTGACTACGTGGAACAGTACGTTGATGGTTGATAGGGGTTGGCTATTTTTAACCGGTATCGAGACTGATCCGGGGACGGGTATCAAAAGCGCGCAACCTTTAAGTGTATTGTTGATCGTTCCTGATGACGCCGCGCATAGCCAAACCCTTCAGACCTTATTCGAAGAGTTGTGGCCGCAAGCCGAACTTGGCAATTATGTGCGTGTCGTGACGACCCGGGGAGAATTGGACAATGCGTTAGCAGGTTTTAGCCCGCAGGTCGTTTATTTTTTTGCCGCAGACCGGATTCATAATGGGACTGAGCGATTGTACCTGCGCACGGACAGTGGTTTCGATCCACTCACGTTGGAGAAACTCGCGCAACTACTCGTAACGCACAATGTTTCGCCCAACGTGATCTATCTGAACGTACCCGCGCCGGAAACAGAAACTATTCCACCAAACTCAGCCTTCACCCAAGCGTTGCCGCTACTCATTTGGCGCCGCCTGTGCTTCCCCGGCGATGCGGCAAAATCAGTCGCCGTTGCGTGGTTCAGACGCTGGTTGCAATGCGCTGACGACCCGGCCGCAGCCTTACAGCAGGTATTGACCGAACAGTATGCGGCCGATGCGGAAATGGTTTCATTGGGGGCGCTGGCCAATTTTCGCGATTGGCAAACCGATCTGCCAGTAGATGATCTGCGCCAACGATTTTCCCACTTGTTGATCGACCGCGAAAAGCAAAAGAGTATGACCGCCAAATGGCTGGCCGAGTTTGTCAGCAGCGATAGCTTGCGGGTCATGGTTCTGGTGCCGTACGCGGAGCCTGGAAACCGTCTGGATTTACTCCACGAACAATTGCGCGATCACTGCGAATTCCAATTATCCGATAAACTCGCGATCGATACCAAAAATCTGCAATTCCCCGTATCGCGCGAAAATTTGGGCCGAGACCTGGAGCATGAGTTGGTTTTGCAGCTCGAAGCCGATTCCGGTGAGGCCGTGCAACACCTGCTGCGCCGCCACGCACCCAAAACTTCGGGTGCTACCCGGCCGGTGCTGTGGCTCAATTGGGGCTTGTTCGGCAATGGCAATGCAGCGCTCAAACCGACGGAATTGGAAGCCTGGCTCAATTTCGCGGCCGGTTATTTGACCCGGCAATGTCCCGCCGATTTGCGCATTGTTTGTTACGCGGCGATCGAGGTGCAGCGCGCTCGGTATCCCAAACTCAAGGACAATCTACGCATTCATCACCGCCGCTTCGTCGAACCGTCTTTTTGGTTGCGTATGCTGGAGCCGTTGGATAATGTGGAGGAGCATGAGCTGTTGGATTTTTTGAAGGGCAGGGCGCAGCTGGCTAACGCCAAGGAGATCGGCGAATTAGCCCAACGCATGACCGAGGTGACCGCAGGACGATTCGAAGCTCTATTGGCCTTGGTTCGGCGCGCCGAATCGGAGTCTTCGTGGTACGATATTTTGTATAAGCTGAGGCGCGAGCAAGGGGATGTGAGGGAGGATGACGACGATGCGTTTTGATTGCGATAAGGATTGGTGCTTCGTTGTTTTCGGTGGATGGCGCTGCGCTTATCCACCCTACGTTTCCCAATGTGTAGGTCGCACACGAAGCGCCATCCGACAAGTGCGCGATGTACAAGTACACGCAACCCGAATAATTCAACCGGAGTAAGCCCTATGCCAGAATCCAAACCCGCTTTCGGCTTCGAACTACTCAACCCTGGCGACCGCAGCGATGCGCGCCGCGATGCACTGCATCAACGCGAGCTTCCCGAAGCTCTGGGCAACCACAGCCAAGCCGCGCAGCACTACCAGCCCGACCCGGACCTGGTCGATGCGGTCAATGTGGCGCTGGCGGTGGGTGCGCCGTTGCTGCTGACCGGCGAGCCGGGGACCGGTAAGACCCAGGTTGCGCATTACTTGGCCTGGTATTTCGGAATCGAGAAAAACCTGTTCCCGCTTTATGTGCGTAGCGATACCACGGCCGAAGATTTGCTATACCGCTACGACGCGGTGGCTTATCTGCATTCGGCCAACGATCCGGCCCGGCAAGGTGAGACGATATCGCGCGGTGAATTTGTCGAGCCCGGTCCGCTATGGCAGGCTTACGATATCAAGCAACCGTCGGTCGTACTGATCGACGAGATTGACAAAGCCTCGCGCGACTTTCCAAACGATCTGCTGAACGTACTGGACCAGCACCAATTTTACGTCCCGGAAAAAGATTTGCGCGTGGACCGCGGCGATCAAGCGCCGCCGATTATCGTGATTACCAGCAATAGCGAACGGCGCTTGCCCGAGCCGTTTTTGCGCCGCTGTATCTTTCACCATATCGAATTTACCGAAGAATTATTGCGCCGTGCCGTTGAAGCGCGTGTGGGGGATTTTCCGAATTTGAGCCTTGAAGTACGCGAAGCCGCGATCGCGCGCTTTCTGGAATTGCGCGGGCGTGAATTGCGCAAACGCCCGGCGACCGCAGAACTGCTGGTGTGGTTGACCGTGTTGTCGGCGCGTGGCCATGCGGATAGCGCGGCGCTGCAAAACTGCCGCTTGGCTGATCTGCCGGCGGTATCGACCTTAATCAAAGACCGCGACGACCGGGCCGTGCTGAACTGAGTCGATTCGTGTCGACGCGGCGGCTACAAGCGGACATTGGGTTGCAATCCCTGCTGCGCGCGCTGCGCGAGGCCGGGCTGCGTATCGGCGTGGTGGAACTGGCGCGGCTCAAGCATGTATTCGATCTGGCGCCCCAACTGGATCGCGAGCCATCCACGCGACAACTCAAAACCATGCTTCGCGCGATACTGGTCAAAGATGAGCCCGGCCAGGCGTCGTTCGACCGGGTATTCGATGCTTGGTTCGAGCAAGCTGATGCGGCGCTGGTACCTATCCCGCAGCGCCGGTTTGAGACCGCACGATCGCCACAAACAGATAGGCGGGACATGGGCTGGCGAGCGCTGGGCGCGGTAATATTATTGATCTTGATTGTATACGGCGTATTTTTGCTACGTTCACCGATGCCGAAGGTTGCGCCGATCGATCTCCCAGTTTCTGAGGAAACTGGCCAACTAAAAATACAAAGCCCCAAACCTGAGCAATCCTGGATAGAAAATCTCCGCCAACGTAAGGTCAAAGTGCGCGTGCCGCGTATCGAACATACACCGGCCATATTGTTGTGGACCGGCTGGTTTAAACTGGGATTAGCATTTTTTTCGCTGCTGTTCGCGGGTGCTTTGGCTTGGCATCTTCAGCGCCGCCGCTATCTGCCGGAACCGGAACCTCCGCCACAGTTTAAAGGTGCGCCGCGCGCCTTTTTACAAAGTTTGCCGCAAAAAAACCTGGTATTGTTGGATCGCGCGCAGCAGGATAGTTTGGTGTGGGGCATTGAACGCTATATCGCGGAAACGCCAACGCGGCGTTTGGATGTCGCGCAAACGGTGGACCGGACCGCGCGGGCCGGGGGTCTACCCGAGCTATGCTTCGAGTACGCGCGTTTCCACCGTGAGCTGTGGCTATGGCTGGACGAATCGGCCTCAGATACCGGCCTGGCGCGCTTGGCCAACGAGATCGAGATGACGTTGAGCGCCTATGGCTTGCAGGTAGAGCGCGCCGGTTTTCGCGGAATCCCGCTGCAATTGATGCACGCCGATGGCGAGTTGTTCGCGCCGCGCGAGGTGGATGAACGCCGCGATTTCGCGCTGGTGGTCATTTTGACCGATGGCCGCCAGCTACTGCGCCAACACGATGCGGACGACCGCAGAATGCGGATTCAAGCTTTGTTGCGTAATCTGTCATACTGGCCCCGTTTGTGGTTCGTCGACCCTGCCGCTGGGAATAGCGGGCTGGCCGCTTTATTGGCGCCGCACAATATTGCGCATATTGGACCACGGGAATTGGTCGCGCGGTTGGTCGGTAGCGCACCCGGGCCCCAGCCCGAGCGGCCCGACGCGGCCCAAACCTGGACTGCCGCGTGCGCGCTGGCGCCGTCGCCGGTGAATGAAATAAGCGCGTTCCGATTGCGTGATGCGCTGGGTTTGGAGGTTTCGCCGTGGCGTTTGCGACAGGCTTCGGAAAATGCCCGAGCAACGCCTCAGCGCTTGCAGTGGACTGGGCCCGAGCGTGCGGCGTTATTGAATTGGTTGACCGACTCCGAATGCGTTGACAAAACTGGTTCAAGCGCTACAACGTTATTCCGCGCATTGGATTTCTGGGAAAACGAATACCGCGCGGAAATGCGGCGCCGCGAGCAAGACCAGGACCGGACACCTTGGCGTGATACACCCGCTTATCAACACCGGCAGATGGAGCTCGCGCTGTTGCAAATCTGGCGCGAACCGAGTGCGGCGATAACGCAGCTTTATAAGCTTTTTGCAGGCACTTTGCGCGAGACAATTCGCAACCAGCTTGCCGAACTTGCGCCCAAAACTTTTCAATCTGATCAAAAGATACGCTTACCGTGGGCGTGGGATCAGCCCAGTGATCTGGAAAAAACCATGTTACTGGAAATGGGTTTTGCCGGGGGTGCGTTACCCGCGGTAAATCTGAGGCGACCCGGGCGGTTGTGGATGGGATTAGGGCTGTGTTTGGGTTTTGCGGCGGGCGCGCTTGCGGCAGCATTTTTGAGCCCGTGGGTTCAACCGGTGGGTTCGCCGGAAATTATCCACGCGGCGGGCCGGCCCGCCGCGGCCCGGCATTTTTATGAACCGCCAATCGATGGGCGGTGGCCGCTGAGCGTGGCGGGTCCACAAGGTTCGGCGTATCAACGGGTGGCGCCCGGAAAGGTAGAGATAATTTGGGCGTTGCAGGATCGGCCATGTATCGAATCGCTGGCCGACGGTGAGGCGGAGCTGTGGCGCTGCCCATCGCGCGGCGCGCCGCAGCGGGTCAGGCCCGGCATCGCGCATAGCGTGGCGATATTGGCGGCTCGCCCGGATAACCCCGAAGCGCAGGCGCTGGCCCGGGTGTTATTGGATAGCGGCAGTGTGGACCAGGTATTGTTAGGGTTGGATGAGGCGCAACACAAAATTCATTTGCTGGGGGACAACCATCACCTGGAGCCTTACGAACAATCGATTTTTGTTGATATTGGTGAATCGAAAGGGATTGGGACAGGAGCACATGGCGCGCAAGCCGTAATCGTCAACGGTACGGGCTGGTCCGAGTTGGCGAAGGCCTTAGAATTTAAAGGATTAAAGCCGGTTGGGCAGGTATGGAACGCGAGTGTAGCGACCCTAGCCGGTGATATTAACCAAGTCTACCTAAAGGGTTTGGACGATAAAATCTGCCAACCAACGCCGTATACCGACAAAAATGGTTTCGCATTTGTCGCGCTTTGCGCGGGGGAATTTATGATGGGTTCACCGGTGACCGAGCCTGATCGGGGTACGGATGAGAGGCAACACAAGGTCATATTGTCGGCGTACGACATTGGGCAGTATGAAGTGACCAATGGGCAATACCGTAAGTTCCTCTTAGAACATGAGGGTGCGGATGAATTACCCGCAACCGGCATCAATTGGATGCAGGCCAAGGAGTTTTGTGAGGCCTTGGGTTATCGGTTGCCCACCGAAGCGGAGTGGGAGTACGCGGCCCGGGCGGGTTCGCCCACACGCTGGTCCTTTGGTGACAATGAAGCCGATTTATCGCGATACGCCTGGTACGACAAAAACTCCGATTTTGAATCGCAGCCTGTGGGTTCCAAAGAACCCAATTCCTGGGTTTTGTACGATATGCACGGCAACGTTTGGGAGTGGGTTGCGGATTGGTATGGAGGTTATCCAAATAAAAACCAAACTAATCCTCAAGGACCGTCTGAAGGCGAAAACAAAGTGCTTCGGGGCGGGTCGTTCTTCGATTCTGCGCGGGTCCTGCGCTCGGCGAACCGTAGCGGGGTCCGGCCCGGGTACGCGGTCTGGGACGACGGATTCCGTTGCGCGCGTGGCCCGCGCCGCGAGCCTTGAGTTTTGAATCATTGATTTTTCGAATTTGAAAGTTTGATGGGGTGTTGGGACGGAGTGTCGCGACAAAAAAAGACGTTTTGTTGACAAAATCGTGAAATCAAGCATTTAATGTCACCTGGATGTCAACGAGTGACACGATTATTAAATGCAATTGACCCTCGATCAAACCGCAACCCGACTCGGCAAAACTGCGCGCCAGATTCGCTATTTGATCCAATCCGAACGGTTGGCAGCGAAGAAGGTGGGTGGGCGCTGGGTGATCGAATCCAAAGACTTGCCACTTTCCGACGGGCAACGCAAAACGCTGGACCGCAAAGAACGGCAATTGCGCCACGCGGTGGAGGAGGGCCTGGGTTTGGCGGAATCGGAACAGCGTCCTCCGCGATTTTCGGTGTGCGACCTTAAAGCTTTCCAAATCGCGCTGCCGCTATACCGCGAAATCTTGGCGAGTTTGGGTGCCGAGCATGCTGCGGGTGTTGCGCTGCGGGAAACACTGGATTGTTTAAGCCGGGGTTGTCACCGTTACGAATTGCGCGATAAAGCGGAAGCTTATCGATCCGCCAGGGATGCAGCGAGTTTGGCCGCGTGTGAACTGGTGTTGAGTGACAATGAGGCTTCAGAGGCGATGTTGCAAACGTTGGAGCAGGATTTAATGGCGGCGCTGGCGGGGTTGATTCGGCGTACTGAACGAAAGCGTTCCCGGTGACCCAACAGCGAGTTCCAGCGCCGTTATACGTCGACACTTTTGATTTGTGCGCCTGGCTGCTAGACCGTTTCGATGGCGATTCGGGTTCATTAAATGCCAAGATTTGCCAATGTGCGTTGGATCTTTTGGGCGCCGTCACCCTGGCGTTGAAGGGACGTCGACGCGACGAACAATTGGACAACGCTGACGAGCTATTGATTACGTTGCGCACTTATTTGCGTTTGGCGGAGACCTGTAGCCAGATCGAAACCAGCCAAATGCTCCACGCGTTAGAACGTTGCGATGCAGTTGGACGGCAATTGGGCGGATGGATGAAATCATTGGGTCCTGTTTAGGCGATGTATGTTTTCGGTAGATTGGACTGTTCGATCGATCTCGATGGTTTATAATACTGCCGTCAGGCCCTTAATAATCTTGAGTGTTAGATCTGTGCTTCGGGGCGGGTCGTTCAACAATTCTGCGCGGAACCTGCGCTCGGCGAACCGAAACAGGAACCAGCCCGAGAACGCGAACAGGAACAACGGATTCCGTTGCGCGCGTGGCCCGCGCCGCGAACATGCCGCGATAGCGCCATGCAGGGTCTGGCCGGGGCCGGTGCCCCGACATCCCCGATCCGTCTGTTCCAGTAGCGCCCGCGCGATCGTCCAGACGGGTCACCTAATTTTTTCTTTATGCGTTCTGTTACAGCAGGATCCTATCAGCGTATCACCAGTTTGAAATCGCTGTGGTCGGCATGGCTGGATTGCCGCCGATCCAAGCGTCATCAACCCCGAATGGCGCGTTTTGAATTGGATGCGGATAAGTACATTCTGGGTCTTTACCGTAGCCTGCGTCAGGCTAGCTTTAGGCCCTCCGCGTATCGGTTGCATATTGAAAGGGATCCGAAAATCCGCCTGGTCGCGGCACCCGCAATCGTGGATAGAATTGTCCAAACCGCGCTATTGGCAGATATTGGTCCAGTCTACGAACGCGGATTCATCGATCAAAGCTATGCTTGCTGCAGCGGGCGAGGCGTGCACCGAGCCGTATTAAATTATCTGCGGCATACACGCCGTTACCGCTACCGTTTGTCGTTGGATATACGGCGTTATTTTGCATCCATAGACCACCATATTTTGCTCACTTTATTCACCCATCGATTGCGAGATAAGGATACCGCTGCGTTGATCAGGGACATGCTGCGTGCCGGAAGCGAGGTGTATCGATCCCCGCTGGCCATAGATGCTTTGGGCTTGGCCGCCGCCCCATTAGCCCCAAATAGCGGCTTGCCGCTGGGTGGTTATCTGAGTCATTGGTCGGGTGGTTTGTACCTGGACGGGCTCGATCATTTTGTCAAACGTGATCTAAAAATCAAAGCCTACCAGCGGTACATGGATGATTTTACGTTATTCCACGATGATTGGCGGGTGTTGGAAATTGCCCACCAATATATACGGGAGTGGTTGTTAGCGGAGCGCAATTTGGAACTCAATGGCCGATATCACCGTGTACAGCCGACGGCTCAGTCGAGTACTTATCTTGGTTTTCGCGTGAGCAGGGCGGGATTGGCCTTGGGTCCGAAGGCCAAGCGCCGGTTAAAACAGCGCTTGCGCGATGCGCACGATTTGGACCCTGAGGCTTTGACGCGCAGTTTGAAAGCATTGAAGGGGCTGGCTTTGACGCTTGGGTGATACGCATTGACAGAACCCCGGCATTATGGCGACAAAGTGTTAACAAAATGTCATTTTCGAGCGCGAAATCCCAAGCGTCAATTTGTCAACAATCAAAGCTCGCGGCGCGGGCCACGCGCGCAACGGAATCCGTCGTCCCTGCTCGCGTCCCCGGGCTGGACCCCGCCCCGGCTCGCCGAGCGCAGGAACCGCGCAGAAAAGTAGAACGACCCGCCCCGAAGCACTTTGTATATTCCTTCAGATGGTCCTTTAGGGTTGATTTGGTTTTTATCAGAATAGTCCCCGAACCAATCCCAGCACCATTCGAAAACGTTGCCGTGCATGTCGAAAAGCCCATAGGGATTGGGCTTTTTTTGCCGGACAAATTGCTTTTTGTTATCGGAATTTTGTTCAAACCAAGCATGATCCGATAGCGATTCTTCGCCGTCGCCAAAGTACCATCTATGCTTGGAACCGGCGCGGCAGGCGTATTCCCATTCTGCTTCGGTCAACAGCCGGTATCCGTTGGCTGAATTATCCCATTTTACTGAACTTCCATTGACGATATAGCAGGGGTGCAATTCATCTTTGGTGGACCAGCGATTGCAAAATTCGATTGCATCGAACCAAGTGATCTCCGTAACTGGGTGATCATCAGGTGGGCTATCGGGCAGACTGGGGTCATCGGCCATGATCGATTGGTATAGTTTTTGGGTTACTGGTGCACGCATACACCGAAACGCCGAAATCCTGACTTCGTGAATAGGGCCTTCACGTTCACTGCGCCCTTCTTCATCCGCGGGACTCCCCATTAAAAAATGACCGCTTGGAATATCAGCCCATAACGGGTCGTCCTGTTTGGGCGCTTCGTCCTCAACCTTGGCCACCGGTTCGCCGCTATGTGCCAGCCAACCCGATAATCCCAGCAATACAAAAAACGCAGGACCCGCGATCCAAGGGGATTGCGTTGCAAACGCCAGCCCAAGCAGTGCACCGGTGCCCAGCCCCAGCACAACTGCGGGCCAGGGTCTGAATTGATCCAGTGATCTGAGTCGCTTGGAATATCTTCGGGGTAGGGCAGGGGTTGGCATTGATGGATTTAGCGATTTGCGGGTTTAATGTGCCAGAGGTTTGAGAGGGTTTTTAACCCTATTGGTGATTTCAATGTGATCTCCTTCAATTCCATTCCCGTGAGCCCAACATACTCCGCTTTAGTTAAGTTATCTACGCATAGTTTCGCGCGATCTCAGCGCGGATTGATCTGGATCAAATTCTCTGGTTTAACTGCTTGTTAGTCTACGCACGCCGTTTTCGAAAACGGTAGGTCGCCGGGTTGGACTGATTTGATGTTCGGATTCAGCGCGGCTTTTCGGTATTCCGGGCTTTGGAATTGATGATGGGCTGGCCTGCCGCCAAGCTCACAGTGAGGGCAGATCTATGAAATTATTGAGTAAAAAATTTAGTGTGGTTTTGATGTTGGTTGCGGTTGTTTCTTTGTCGCTGGCCGGTTGCAGCGGGGGCGACAATGGGATGGGGCCTAGAAACATTTCCAGTATCAGTCTCCGTTAGTCAGTTTTTGCCACAGGGTGCGCGGTCGACCTGGGACCGCGGACTTTCTTGCAACTGGGTGCGCCGAATCAGTGCCTTCGATCCAAGGTTTGGTGATAGCCGCCCAGTATTTTTAAAAGCTTGGGTTTTAGGTCGCGTTGCGATTCGCTGAGCGGTCGGATTCATCAAACGAAGTCTCGACAATTGCCGCGCCGACCGAATCTCCAAAGCAATTGACCGCAGTTCTAAAACGATCCAGCAGCCAATCGACCGATAGGATCAGGCTGATGTATTCGACCGGCAGACCGACCGCGTTGAGTACGATGATCATCGTGACCAACCCGGCTTCGGGAATACCCGCCGCTCCAATCGCGGCCAGCGTCGCGGTGACCGCTACAGTGATCTGCTGGGTCAGGCTCAGGTCTATGCCGATGGCTTGCGCGATAAAAATCGCGGCCACGGCTTCGTACAATGCGGTGCCGTCCATATTGATGGTGGCGCCGAGCGGCAACACAAATTCCACCGAGCGTTTGGAGACCTTGGCGTTTTCGATCGCGCATTCCATCGTAACCGGCAGCGTCGCCGATGAGCTGGCGGTGGAGAACGCGGTCAGCAGGGCCTGCGACATATTGGAAATAAAGCGCAGCGGGCTGCGCCGGGTGATAATCCACAACAGGGTTGGCAGGACGACCAAAGCGTGTAGACCGAGCCCGGTCAGTACCGAAGCCACGTATTGCCCCGTTTGGCTGATCACTTCCAGAAATTTTCCCTCGGCCTGAGCCTCGCCGAAGCGTGCGGTGACCAGGCAGAATATGCCTATCGGCGCGAGCTTCATCAATAGCATCACGAACGACAGCAGCGCATCGTTGACCTGCACGATCATGTCGGTCAGGGTTTTGACGCGTTCGCCCATGGTGGTCAGCATGCCGGAGAAAATGATCGAAAATACGATCAACGGTAATAGATTGGTTTCGACCGCAGCCAGGATCAGATTGTCGGTAAACAGCATCAGCAGCAGTGAATCGACGATCGACATGGTTTGGATGCGGTCCTGGTTTTGGCTGATCAGCGCGCTGCCTTGCTCGGCCATGCTGCTCAGTGTTGAATCATCGACCACGCCGACACCGGGTTGGATCAGATTGACCACGACCAATCCGATGGTGACCGCGATCAGTGTAGTGCTCATGTAGTAGACAATCGCGTAAAGCCCAGGGCGCCGTAGCTTGCGGATATCGCCGAGTCCGATGATGCCGCTCATGACGCTGGCCACGACCAGAGGCACCACCATCATTTTCAATAGCCGCAGAAAAATTTCGCCGCCTATTTTGAAATCCATCGCGAACAGCGGGAAGCTCAGCGCCAGGATAATCGCGAGTACGATGGCCGCAAGTATGTAGAGGGTTAGATTGCTTTTGGATTCAGACATATTGTTGATTGGTTATGAGAAGCGGTCTGGTTAAAAGCGATATGGGCTGCAAACACCCGAAAGAGAGACCAATTTAACCAGACTGTTTCTGAACATGGAAGGCGCTACGCGAATGCTAAGGTAACGGTGCCAGCCGGCTAAACACGTAGTCGCTGTTTTTGACCTTGGTATGGCAGGCAAAGCATTCTGCGCCATCGCCGGGGTGCGGCTTGAGGTCCATACCCAGCCAGCGCGCGAAACCCCAGCCCCCGGTTGATGAGTATTTTTTGCTGTCTTTGAGCATAAATTCAACGTGGATTAAATCGCCGGGTACGATTGCGTCCGGCCATTGTGCATGGTTACGGTCGCGCCAAACCAACTTGCCGAGCACTGCGCCGTCGGGCCATGGTTGAGTCTGGCCGTTTTGTGCGGCTTTGTGGGCGGTATGATTGCCGATGATCGCGCGCAAAGACTGTTTGTCGTTGCGCTGTGAAACCGCGATCAAGCGCCATTTTTTGTAGTCCTTGGGTAGTTGGATCCCATTGGCTTCGGCGGGTCGGTCGCCGGCTGAAAACGCGCTGTTACTGATCAATAAGATAGCTAGCAAACCTATGGCGGTTGTGTATGTGTATTTCATCGGGAGCTCCATTTATCGGGTTTTTTACGGTGTTGACCGCACATCCTGGCGATGCTGTTGGAGCATTGTGCGATAACCGCGATAATAATGCCATGGGTATGTTTACAGAACCGGATCAGTCGAACGCGTTTTTGCCAAACTACGCGGAAATTTTGCGTAATAGTTTGTACCATTGGACTAAAAGGGATCTATTGGACGTTGAAACGGGTACTAAATCCTACGCCGAGCAACTCTACCAGGCCCGGTTCGCGCTGATGTCGCACGATACCGCGGTCGATCCGGTATTCAATTACGCAAATTTGACCGCGCAAAGATTGTTCGGGCTGGGTTGGGATGCATATACCGCGCTGCCATCGCGTCTGTCGGCGGAACCGGTCAACCGCGACGAGCGCGCGCGATTGCTGGCCGAGGTGAGTGCTAACGGCTATATTGATAATTACCGTGGGGTTAGAATATCCAGTACCGGTAGGCGCTTTAGAATCGATCGTGCGGTGGTGTGGAATCTGATCGATAATGAACAGCGGTTTTGTGGGCAGGCGGCGATGTTTGCTGCGTGGGAATTTATATAAGAATTTACCGGTCTTATTGATTATTGGATAGCGGAGGTTTTGGGTTGGAACGCGTATTGGAACCTGAATTGATGGAAGACGAGGAACAGGTTTTGGCATATGCCGAAGCCGATTTTTCCGAACCGCACGATCATTTTGTGCAATTGTTTGCTGAGAAATTTCCAAACGATAGCGTTGCTGGGAATGTGTTGGACATGGGTTGCGGGCCGGGTGATATTTCGTTTCGATTTGCCAGGGCTTTTCCGGAATGCCGGGTGCAGGGTGTCGACGGTTCGGCTTGCATGTTGGATTATGCCAACAAACGTCTGGTTCGATCACCCGATTACCGGGGGCGTATCGAGTTTATACCAGGCCTGTTTCCAGACGTGGAATTACCTCGGCCGAACTATTCTGCGTTGATCAGCAATAGTTTGCTGCACCATTTGCCCGACGCCCAGATTCTCTGGAGCAGCATTAAACGATGGGCGGCGCCCGCTGCGCAAATTTTTGTGATGGATTTGATGCGGCCCGATAACATCGAGATGGCGAGGAGTTTTGTCGGCCACTATGCCGCCGGGGAGCCGGAGGTTTTACAGCGTGATTTTTATAATTCGCTATTGGCCGCATTTACTCTGGAAGAGCTTAGGCTTCAGCTGAAATTGGCGGGCTTGCAGGGTTTGTCGGTGGAAGCGGTCAGCGACCGGCATTTGTTGGCATGGGGGAGGGCGGATTGAAATTGGTAATTGTCTACTCGTAATTCCATAGGACCGGTATATACTGCTAATTGTAAGCTCGTTATTATGGTTTCGCGTGCGTTCGTTTAGTCCTATAGGAGTGTGTAGCAATGCTAGAGCGGTTTAACGCCATGATCATGAACAGTACCGATATGCTGTCGTTGCTGCAGGTGTTGTTGATGATCAAGTTCTGGTTTTATCTGGGTTTGACTTTGGTTTGCATTTACCTGGTTGTTTCGGACCGCTTGCGGCAGCGGAAACCTCGACCCGCCGTCCGCAAAAAAGGTTTTGAATTTTTGGCTTAGCCGGGGTTTTCAATTTAACCGGGATCTTCAATATTGCGCGGCGCGGTTGTGCCAATCTTAATTTTGTGCCGCCATCCTCGGTGGAATATTTCGCTGGGGATAAATGCAATATACAGCGTCAGCATGATCAGCGAGAAGCCCCTGAGCTGCATAAAAATAAGCAGGCCAACGTGGAATAGGATTCCCACCAGCAAGCAAAAAGTGTGGGTTTTGCGATTCAGTAGCAGTAGCGGAAACAGCAATTCCCACCACATGATGAAGCTAGAGACGACGTAGAGAACATTCAAAAACCAGGTGTGGGTCAGCATCGCGGAAAAATTCCAGCGTGTATATTCCGGGTGGATCAAAACATATTGCAATATCGTCCCATCCAGCCATTCCGGGCTGTGGAATTTAACCCAACCTGAGACCAAATAAATAAACGCCATTTGCATTTGTATGAGCCGTAGCGGCCAGATTTCTGCTTCATTTCGGCCGGGCCGGAGCATGTTGTCGATGGACCAGGCGCGGCCGCACGGTGAAAACAGCAGGTATAACAGCATTACGCGCAAAACTGCGTCGTCGCCGTCCAGTACCAACGGGTTGCGGTTCCACAACGATATCAGCGCGACAAGGCTTGCCCAACCGGAAATTTTGCTTAGAAATCCCAACGTGAATGCGCCGGAGCAGATGACGGAGAACCAGAAAAACGCGTTGCTGGCAGCGTCGCTGTCCAGCACGAACAGCAGCGACCAATCGCCGGAATTGTACAGATCGAGCGATCGCGTCGATCCCAGCCAGCCGTTCGGGCCAAAGTGCAGCGGGTACAGTGGCAATAGATTGAGCCAATAACCGCTGATGCAAAGCCCCAGTCCGATCCGAAGCGCAGCATACTGACGGGGATCGATTTTTTCGAATAAAAACCGGTTGTAGTGATTAAGCAAAAGCTTGAGGCTCATGGCCAAATCCAGATCACCTTATCACGCCGCTCGGGTTCAGGTTGTGTGTCTTGCCGATCGGGGCTGAGCAAATATTCGCTGACGATCAAATAGTTTTCGGGATTTATTGAATTGGCGGCGCCCCAATAGCGTGTGAAAGTTTCGAACAGGTCATCACGTTGCAGATTTATCAGGTTTTCCGCCAACCGGTACGAACGGCTGTTTTGGCCCAGGTGGGGTTTTGTGGTTTCACCCAGTCGACCGGTGTAACTTTTGTATCGTAGTTTGGGACATTCAAATTGATCCGAACCGGGTCCTTGAGTTATTGAGCCGCAGACCCTCAGGTAGCGGTGTACCTTGGGAACACTGGGCGCAAAAAAATCCCAGTATTGGTGCATGCCGATAACGTCTATATAAGCCTTAATAAATTGTGGGATTGGTTTTTTTTGCAGTTGCTGGAGCCCATCAAACAGGTGCCGTTCGAATTGTTTCAGCGGATTCCCGCTTTGCGGTTGGTTCAGTACCATTGGCGCGTAGGGTGGAAAGACCCATAAAATCAATGCGGCAAAATGGAATATTACAAAACCGCCGATCGCGGCGCGCCGAAGTGGTTCAAGCATGGTTGGTACCGAATAACCGGTGGCACCGAAGTAGACAGACACGTGTTGTTGACCTTAGAAAGTCCTTGACTGATCCTCGTCGGGGTGATTTAACTCTAACTTCAACTATTGCGATCCTGTTCATAATTGGATCCTAACGCCTAGGGGGCGACAATGAAAATTTCTTTGAACGTGGCAAAAGTTTTGATTTTTCTGGTTCTGGCAACTTTCTCAATCGGCGCGATGGCCTATGGAGGCGGTGCGACGGCGTCAACTTCGTGCAAGAAACCGAAGTTTTCCGAAATGACACCCCCCAAAAGCACAGTGGTGGCGCCGGGTTCCGAATTTTCTTTCGTTGCGTCGCGCGATACCAAGCCCAATTCGATTAAGGTCGATATCAAAGGCCACAATGTGGCGTTGGTGACCGAAAAGCAAAAATTGGGTAATTATCTGGTGAGCGGAAACCTACCCGAAGACGTTAAACAAGGTTTTGTTCGGGTTGCGATCAGCGCCAAAACCGACCGGTCCTGCGATGGCACTGCGGGTTGGCTACTGAAGATTGAGGAATAGCGGCGGATCCGTATCCTAGGATGGCGCTATCTTATTCAAATTCTGAGTCAGCGACGCAGTATGATCAGCCAGCGCCATAGGTTGAGTAAATCGGCGAGCGCGGCGGCCACGTAGGTAAAAGCGGCGGCCTTTAATATCTTGCGAATGATTAGATCTTCACCTTCGGGGATGTAGTTGCCTTCGACCAGGATGGGTAGGGCTTTGCCAAAACTGGCGTCCCACTCAACCGGAAGGTTGGCCAGGTGGCACAATATTCCGACAATCATGCTGCCGAATCCGGCGATAAACATGATCAGGCCGGAATGTGGGACGTGCGTGATGAGTGTGACGATCGGAATCGCGAACAATGCTAGGATGCCGCCGCGTTCGAATACTTGGGCATACCTAAAGATGGTGGTGCGCAGACGCATTGACAGTTCGTTGCGGTCAAATTGGATGGCGTGGCCGACCTCGTGGGCCGCGATCGCAACGGCGGTTAGCGATTTGCCGTCATAGTTTGCCGGGCTCAAGCGAACTGTTCTGCTGTTGGGGTCGAACTGGTCGTTATTTTCGTGGGTTTTTTCAACGTTGATATCTTCCAGACCAAAGCGTTTGATTAAATGTACCGCCAATTCTCCGCCGGTACCGGGAATTGTATCGGATTCATCCGAATAGCGTCGCATTACCCGTCGAACCCAAAGCTGTGGGCCGAACACCAGAACGATTAACAAAAGGATTAATATGATATACATGTTGAAAATATCGGGGTAATGCGGATCAAATAGACCTTAATCGGAATTATAACGTCACATCAACATTAGGAGTGTTAGGTAGACCATGTCAAGACAAAGCCTAAATTTAACCGACCAACTGTATAGTTACCTGTTATCGGTTTCGTTACGCGAAGCACCGATACTACAGCGTTTGCGAGAAGAAACGGCGGCTCACCCGTGGGCGGAAATGCAGATTGCACCCGAACAAGGTCAATTTCTTGCGCTATTGGTGGAATTGACCGGCGCGCGCAATATCCTTGAAATTGGTGTATTTACCGGGTATAGCTCGTTATCGATGGCGCTGGTCTTGGCGAAGGGCGGGCGATTGGTCGCCTGCGATACTGACCACGAAACCACGCAGGTTGCACGGCATTATTGGAGCGAAGCAGGCATCGAGGACAAAGTTGATTTGCGATTGGCCCCAGCGATGGAAACCTTGGAAGAATTGTTGGCCGACGGCCAGGCCGGCCAATTCGATATGGTTTTTATCGATGCTGATAAGGAAAATTATCTAAATTATTACGAAAAATGTCTGTTGTTGCTACGCCCGGGCGGTTTGATCCTGGCTGATAATGTGCTGTGGTCCGGCAGGCCCGCAGATGCGGCCGAACAAGATCCGGCTACATCGGCAATCCGTGCTTTTAACAAGTTTTTGCATCGAGACGATCGAATACGTCTGAGTATGCTGCCAGTGGCCGATGGGCTAACTCTGGCGCTAAAACGTTAGACCGCAATCGATCAATCCGAGCGCTGTTCCAGCATCGCCACTGCGGGCAAAATTTTGCCCTCCAAAAATTCCAGAAATGCACCCCCGCCGGTAGACGTGTACGAAATTCGGTCGCCAATTTCGTATTTGTCTATCGCAGCCAGTGTGTCTCCACCGCCGGCGATAGAAAATGACGCGCTGTCGGCGATTGCATGCGCCAAAGTTTTGGTGCCCTCGCCAAATTGATCAATTTCGAACACCCCGACTGGCCCGTTCCACACGATGGTGCTGGCCGAAGTCAGTAACTGGGCATAACGCGCGGCCGTTTCGGGCCCAATATCGAGAATTAAATCGTCGTCGTCAACCTCGGCCACGCCCTTAACCGTCGCAGCCGCGGATGCCGAGAATTCTTTGGCGCAGACAACGTCCACCGGAACTGGGATTTCGCCACCCTTATCCGCTGCCGCGGCAATCAACCGTTTTGCTTCCGGAATCAACTCTTCTTCAACCAGTGATTTTCCGATTGGGTGGCCCGCCGCGGCTATAAATGTATTGGCGATACCGCCGCCGACGATGAGTTGATCAACTATGGATGATAACGATTCCAACACGGTCAACTTGGTCGAGACCTTTGATCCACCGACAATCGCTAGCAAAGGCTTATCCGGGTTTTTCAAGGCTTTGCCCAAAGCATCCAATTCACCTGCCAGCAGTGGCCCGGCGCAGGCGATAGGCGCGAATTCGGCAACGGCGTGGGTGGAGGCTTGGGCGCGGTGCGCGGTACCGAACGCGTCCATTACAAAAATATCGCACAATGCCGCCATTTTATGGCCCAATGCCGGATCATTTTTTTTCTCGCCGCAGTTGAAGCGAACGTTTTCGCATAACACAACTTCACCCGGTTCGGCTGATACGCCGTCAAGCCAGTCCTTTTCCAGCCTTACGTTTTGCTCCAGTAATTCGGATAAACGTTGGGCAACCGGCGCCAAAGAAAATTCGTCGGAATATTCACCTTCACTAGGTCGTCCAAGGTGCGACATCAGCATTACTCGACCGTCCTCGTTCAATGCGTGTTGGATTGTGGGTAAACTCGCTCGAATTCGGGTGTCGCTGGTGACCCGGCCGTCTTTAACCGGTACATTCAAGTCTTGGCGGATCAAAATACGCTTGTTGCGTAGGTCCAGTTCCGTCATTCGTTTGATAGACATTTTTTACTCCTGATGAGACAAAAGAGAAGATCAAATAGGGTTTAATCGGATTTCCACTTAATCGAGCAGCCGATGCTATGTATTTGTTCGCTGGGTCCGCAGCCTGTTTCGGCGACTTGTTTCATGGCTTCGAATAAATCGCGGCGGGCTGAATCGGGCGCAGTGACCTTTCTGCTCGCATCCAACTGTCCGCGGTATTGCAAGTGGAGGTTTTGGTTGTAGCCGAAGAAATCTGGTGTACATACGGCGCCGTAGGCTTTCGCGACTTCCTGGCTTTCATCGAACAAATAGGGAAACGGAAAATCGTATTTTTCGGCAATTTGTTTCATGTTGGCGAATGAATCGTCCGGATAATTAGAAGTATCGTTGGACATGATTGCGACTGATGCTATACCCAGGGTACTGAGTTCACGCGCATCGCGTAGGATACGCTGCTGAATCGCCTTTACATACGGGCAGTGGTTGCAAATGAACATCACCAGCAGTCCGTTGCGGCCCCTGCACGATTCTAGTGTCCAATTTTTTCCGTCTATTCCGGGTAGCGAAAAATCGAACGCGGGTTTGCCGGTGTCGCAGATTGGAGTTTCAGTTCTTGCCATTTGTATACCTTTTATTATTAGAATTTGGATCGTAACGCCCCGACTTCCGGATATCGGTTTCCAAACTCATCGATTTATAAATTACGCGGATAATAGCAAACATCATGAAATCCGTCTTATTGGCTGGATATAGGCTATATTTTAATCAGATTTTTAGCTAAAAAATCCTATATAAAAGTGACAAATGCAGAACAAGGCCCGAATGCGAGGCTATATCGATTCAACCGCGCTATTAAAATCGCGATATTAATGTGGCGTATTGGTATTGGGATGGCATTGTTATCGGCCGGTCTATTGGTTGGCTCGCAACTTGTCTTTGCCGTGGAGCAGAGCGATGAATCGAATATTGACCTTCGGGTTTTAATCGATGTTTCCGGGAGTATGAAGCAAAATGACCCAGCTAACCTGCGCATTCCGGCGCTTAAGCTATTGGTGAATTTGCTGCCCGTAGACAGCAATGCGGGTATCTGGTTGTTTGCCGCTGACGCTGTCGTGTTGGCCCCAACCGGGCCAGTGGATCAGGATTGGAAGAGTGCTACGTTGAAATCGACACGTAAAATTCATTCCAGGGGATTGTACACGAATATAGAAACGGCTTTGGAAAATGCGTTGGAGGGTTGGTCCGAAACCGAAACTAGTGCCGGTCGCAGCGTAATACTTCTTACCGACGGCGTGGTCGATGTATCCAAGGATCCCACCGAAAGTACAGAATCCCGAAACCGTATTATTAAGAATCTGATTCCCAAAATTCAACAGCAATCGGCTCAGGTGCATACCATCGCGTTATCCAAAAATGCCGATCATGAGTTGCTCCATAAACTAGCGTTTGATACCGGGGGTTGGAACGAATCGGTGTATACGGCAGAGCAATTGCAACGGGTATTTTTGAAAATGTTTAATAAGGCGGTACCGCGCGAGAGCGTTCCGCTTAAAGACAACAAGTTTAATATAGACAACAGCGTGAACGAATTCTCGTTGCTGGTATTCCAAAAACCTGGTGTTCCCGCGGCACGATTGATCGGTCCGGATGGAACGGAATTTTCCGAAGTGGAGAGTAGTGAAAAACTGAATTGGTTGCACGAAACCGGTTACGATTTGGTTACGATTAAAGAACCTGTGTTCGGTGAATGGCAGTTGATTGCCGATGTTGACCCGGATAATCAGGTGATGATCGTTACCGATCTTAAACTGAAAATAGATCAATTGCCGAATTATGTCAGTCAAAACGAAGCATTGGATATTAAGGTTTGGTTTGAAGAGCAGGGACAACGCGTAATGCGCGGCGATTTTCTAAAGCTGGTCAGTGTGGAACTGCTGCAAACCGATGAATTGGGCCGCAAGAGCGAATGGCCTATGAAGCCTGATCCTGAGAGCAGTGGTGAATTTATTCGAGTTATTGGCGACACGTTGAGTCCGGGTAAACACAGCTTTCGAATTGTGGCCGATGGCCATACCTTTCAACGAGAAATGCAACAAACTTTGGAAGTGGTGGAGAACCCGGTAAAGCTTGATGTATCGGCAGATGTTGAAAACGATCCGGTTCAGATCGAAATAAGCTTGTTGCCTGATGCGGAAGTAATTGACGTTCCGACCGTTGAAATTAATGCAGTCATTACCAATGTTGCCGGTGATAGCAAAGATTTGCTGTTGGAGCAGGACAATGGCGCGTGGTATTTACGAATGAACGCGCCACCCGAAAAAGAACGTTTGGTTATCAATTTTTCTGTAGCGGGGAAAACTTTACGAGGTCACGATGTGGCGCCGAAGATCAAGCCGGTGATCTTAGACGAAAATAGTATTGCGGATTTGTTATCCGGGCAAGACGAAGAATCCGATGAGGATCTTGATGAGGAAGAATGGGAAGAAACAGAAACCGATGCTGATACTGAAGCTGAAGATCAAACGGATTGGGTCATGACCGCGGTGATCGCAGTCGTGGTTAACATCGTATTATTTATTGGTGGATTTTTTGGCTTTAAGGTGATGAAGAAAAGAACTGCTGACCAACAATCCAAACTTCTTGAAAGGTTGGCAGAATGATTGAAGTTAATTCTTTGGTTGCAATTTTCGTAGTAGAAGCGCTTGCCGGTTTATTTCTACTGGTTGCCGGTATTACGTTCTATATGTCACGTAGGAAAAGCAAAGAACGCTCGGCGGCTAAAGGTTTGGTCAATAAACTAAAGAATGGTGAGAGTTCGCGCAAAGAAAGCCTGGGAGCTCAGCTGTCTGAGTCTTGCGATTTGGATGAAGCCGCCATTGACAATGTGCTCGCTGAAATAGATGGCCAAGAAAAATATCTTTATCAGCAGCTGGTTAAAATGTTCCTGGGAAGGGACGCAACTTTATTGGCCGAGATCGATAAGAGTGTACAAGCCCTGTCTGATCCTTTTTGCAAGCTGTTGTCGGAAATGGGGGCGGTTGAAAAGGTCGATTCGGCAATGACTAGCGCGATCGAAACCGCCAATTCCGAGATCCTACGTTTGCGAGGGGAAAGTGAAAGATTGTCCGAGCAATTGGGAATGGCGATGCAAACTATGGATGAGGTATCTAGTGAATATTCCAAAATGTTTGGTTCGTCCAAGGATTCCGAGGAATTGGATATTAGCCGGAAGCGTATGCTGAATACCTATAAGCGGGCTGAGGAAAAGATGAGGGAAGCATTTATGGAACAGAAAATCGAAGAAATGGAGACTGAAGTGTTGTAGTCGGCGGACTAGAACTTCCCAATAAATTCTCGTTTCACTTCTTATTTTAGAAAATACCCAGAGAGTAATTGCACTATGAATGCGGCAACTTGGATCTTATTAGGTGAGTTTTGCGTGGTCACAGGCGCGCTGATTGTTGTTGGTCTAGTCTACGAATGGCGTAAGAAGAAAAGATTGGTAGCCGCCCTCGAGCTGCTTTTGACAAATTTGCAAGGCGCGGAGGTCGAGCGTAAAAAAACTTTGACTGGGCGGTTAAAAAACGGATACCAGATTGATGAGGCAAGAGCCGAAGAAATGAGCGACGAAATTTTTCGTTCGGAGCGTCAGTTTATTCAAAAAGTTGTTAAATTGTTAATGTCTATGGATAGGGGCGCAATTTCGAATTTTAACGAAGATGTGTATGCCTTATTGTCGCCCTATTGGGAATTATTGCCGGTAGACCGTGTTGCGGACACTCTAGAGCCGGAAAATACTGTGGCGATACCTGCAGGAGGATCGGCGGATAAAGAAGATAACGAAACTGAATGCGATCTGGAAATTACGTTAGATACACCGGTTGAAGAGGCGCAAGATATAGAACCACAGACGCAGAATGACGAGCTAGATGGTGACGAAGAAGATAATGCCGATATTTCAAAAACCCAGGTCGATGAAATTACTTCAATCGAGGAACAAGCAGATCCGATTGATCATTCTGAAATAGATTTAGAGGAATCTAGTAGAACAGATCAGAGTAGTATCGAACATTTTGATGAGTCGGAGGCTGAATTAACATCCGAAATTGCAGCGAGCGAAGAATCGCGGGCTGACGCCGCCGATGATAGCGAAGAGTTTGATTCCTTTGTCGCCAATATCGTGGAGGATGAGTATATTGCCACTGAAGTTAACGGATCGGGGGAATCCGAAGAAACCGGTGAATCCGGGGATGAGCCTAGCTTGGATGATGCAACTGATGAAACCGAGCAACAGAGCAAAATATATAATCTTGATGAAATTGAAGTTTCGGATGATCCAATCCAATCTGCATCGGAATAATCTCGCCAGCTAGGGAGACTGTATTACGGCGGTATTGGGTATTATTTTGGACCCTGTAAATAATTCTGTGTAACTGCCCGGTTCAAATGTAATCGAATAATCGGTCTTTTCAATACGGTACAGCGTTTAAGCTCTGAATCTCACAACGGTCAAAAAATACCCGCTTAACGGCTAGCTGAAAGCAAGTTATTTTATTCCCCATGGAGACCCATGGCTCGCGCCCTGTTCTCCGCAGTGAAGTAGCGGATTCAGGTGTACCTAATAGACATAATCCAAATTTAAAAACCAATACTGAGCAATCGACTATTGTCGCTGACTAAGAATGTAATTAGGTTGATACGAATGGCGCGGCGTATAGTATTCTCCCGAATAACTAATACGATAGTTGATGCCCGAGATTTCGCTAGTTTTATAAAATAATAGAGATGTGAAATTAGGCTGTATTTTTCCCACCAAAAGTCAATCGTACCAACTTACGCGGGTAGATATCGTAAGATGTAATCTTTGTTGATCCTGGATTTTCAGGGGGCAGTCCAATAATTCTTTAATTTGTTGGGACGGATTCATTCAATTGAGCTGGCCCGGCAATGTGGCACCGGACCAGAGTTAGGCCGCGAAGGGTGTGGAATTAAACTCCGCGGTTAGAGAAGAACAATTTTTTCGCAATTTTTAAGCTTATTATTATTGGTCTTCCGACTCGCCGGTACCACCGCCAGCCCCTAGGCCTCCGCCCAGACCCGGTGCCGCGATACACCCACAAGCGGCTGGCTGCGTTCCGAATAGACCGAAAAAATAATTGCGTGTAGCGATTGGCCCACAAATTTGTCCGGGCCCGCATGTGCCGGCACATACGTCGGGTAAGACGAGTGCGCGTACCAATTGACAGGGAGCCCTAGCCAGCAGAATCGTGCGAATCAAACGTTGTCCCGCGTCAATTATCAGTACAATAATCACACCTAAAACGACAATAATAATCAAATTTACCATGGTAAACTCCTTTCGTAATTTCATTCCAATAAAGATGGATAGGTGGTTGTAATGGTCACCATTCCGAACGTGTTGCTTGAAGGTCTTGGCCTTCGGTTATAGATACGGTGCAATGCCGAATATGGTTTCACTCAATGGTAATAGTTCACAAAAATGGGAATTGCAGGGTGGATGATTGATGGATACGAATAACACCGAAGTTGCAGGGCTGTCGTGGTTGTCCAATGGTTATTTTTCAGACAGTTTAGACGAAGCTGATCCGGAGTTGGCTGAGGCCGTTCGCGGCGAACTGGATCGCCAACAGGACCAGATTGAATTGATTGCATCAGAGAATCTGGTGAGTCGAGCAGTCTTGCAGGCGCAAGGTTCGGTTCTGACCAATAAAACCGTTGAAGGTTATCCGGGGGGTAGATATTACGGCGGTGCAGATTTCGCGGATCGTATCGAACAGCTTGCGGTCGACCGGGCTAAAGCGCTATTTGGTTGCAAATACGCTAACGTCCAGCCACATTCCGGAAGCAATGCGAATCAAGCGGTGTTTCTGGCACTGCTGGGGTATGGCGATTCTATTTTATCCATGGATGTTGCTTCGGGATTGCGTTTGTCGGTCAATGCCGGCACTACGCGTGGATTTGGGGTTGACGAGTTTTCGAAAATTGGCTGCTGGATTGCAGAAGTATTGCAGGGTTTAGTCTCCAATCCGACCGGCAATACTGCATCCGAGCAATGCGTGCGCAACGAAGTACACCGCTTGTGCCAGTCGTTTCCGATTTATCGATAAAATAATTCGATTCAGGTTATTTCGACAGGAGTTCTATTTTATAGCCGTCTGGATCTTCGGCGAAGGCGATGACCGTACTGCCGTGTTGCATGGGTCCTGCGTCGCGTACAATTTTACCACCTTGCTCCCGTATTCGTTCAACGGCCTGATAGACATCTTCAACTTCAATGGCCAGATGGCCAAAGGCGTTGCCCAGGTCGTAGCTATCGGTGTCCCAATTGTGGGTCAGTTCGATCACTGTGTTTTCGCCTTCACCGCCGTAACCCATGAACGCCAGCGTAAAGCGCCCATCTGGATAATCTTTCTCGCGCAGCAGTTGCATACCCAGAATACCGGCGTAGAAATCTTTGGATTTCTGTAAATTTCCTACGCGTATCATTGTGTGTAGTAATCGCACGTTAAGCTTCTCCGTTGTTAATTTCTTTGTAAAGCATCCTACCGGTCAGCATAATTTTCAAGTATTGATCGCAACAATTTTATTTCGCCAAGAACGTGCGCGAACGAAGTGCATCGCTGTTTGTGGTAACCTAAGTTTTATTAGGCTTTTAACTGAGTATTCTGACACGGCACGTCCTTGTGCGGATATTGCAACAGAATGGGTTTTAGGTATCGACGCCCATAATATTGCCCATGCATGACATCACATGGTTGGTTATATTGGTGGCTGCCTGATAAGCCTTTTTGGTTGACCCAAATATTTCTTTTGTTTCTTCCAGTGCCGGCCTGAAATCTTCTAAAGGATCCACCTGGACTAGCTTGGCATAGGCGCCAAGCACTTTTGAATGACTAGGTGATCCAGGAAACCCTGGGGCCTCTTTAGAAATCTTATCGCTGACACAATCGGCCATTGTCGAGGGATCAACTTTATAATCCGCGATATCCTGGTCTTTTTCAAACTTTGCAGTCAGGCGAGCTTTCAACTCATCTTTTTCTTTGCTGCATCCCACGGCGATAAAAGCCGCAAGTAGCAATACCATAATTTGTTTCATTCGTTGTCCTATAAGATCTAGTTTTTAATATAAATCGGATTCTAGCAGAGTGAATTCGGGCACCGGCTAAGCCAAACTATCATTATACTACGGGTGGGCTGTAAGAGCCTGTTGAACGATTATTCCAGATTAATAAATCTAAGCTTCGGGCGGAATCTAAGCATTACTTTACCGGTTCAGTATTTTCGCGGTCGGTCCTGCTATCGTATAAATCGCTCAATTGTGCAAATTCCAAAACTGTCAATGTTTCTGCCCGCGCGTTGGGATTAACCTTAACCAACCGAATTTCATCTTCTGACAAAAGCGGTCGCAAAGAGTTTCTTAAAGTTTTTCGCCGTTGCGAAAATGCGCGTCCGACCAGGTTTTGAAAGGTTGCCAAATTCTTAACCCGGATGTTGCTCTGTTGATGCGGCACTAAGCGCAATACAGCCGATGAAACCTTCGGTTTGGGGGTGAAACTTTCCGCTTCGACGTCAATAATCTTTCGCGCGCTACAGTGGTATTGAATCATGACGCTCAACCGGCCATATGTTTTACTGCCGGGTTGTGCGCAAATTCGATTCACAACCTCTTTTTGCAGCATAAAGTGCATGTCGTCAATAATAGGACTGTAATCGAGCAAATGAAACAAGAGTGGAGTCGAAATATTGTACGGAAGATTACCCACGATCCGAAGTTTATCCTCAGCACCTGCCAGTAGATCGTCGAATTTTATTTTTAGAGCATCGGCACAGTGAATCTGCAGATCATTGGCATGCTTGAATTTGGCGTTAAGTACTGCAACAAGGTCGCGATCAAGTTCGATAATGTCCAGTTGACGGCACTGTCCAATCAGAAATTCGGTTAATGCGCCCTTACCCGGACCTATTTCCACGATATGGTCGGTGTGTTGTGCATTGATCATCGAGATGATTTCATCGATGACCTGATTATCGTGCAAAAAGTTTTGGCCAAATCGTTTGCGAGGACGGTGCATCATAATTTGATATTGCCGGTGTTGTGTTAACCGATTTTTTCGATCAGCGAGATTTTGTTGATTGGCTAATTGTTGACTTGGGTTGAGTTTGTTCGGTTTTGCTAATTTTTAACTCGGGATTGAATTGATAGAGTGGTGTGATGAGCTGGCCATGGTCATTGCTGTTTTAATCGCAAAGATCAAGCTCCCCGTATCAACATCGCCTGTGCCGGCCAGGTCAAGGGCTGTGCCATGGTCTACCGAGGTCCGAATTATGGGTAGGCCCAACGTAATGTTGACCGCGTTACCGAAGCCTAGATGCTTTAGGACCGGTAAGCCCTGGTCGTGATACATTGCCAATACTGCATCCGCGTTATCCAGGTATTTGGGCGTGAATAGGGTATCTGCCGGTAGTGGGCCAATAAGATTGACGCCTTGTTTTCGAAGTTGTGCCAATGTCGGCTCGATCACGACAATTTCTTCTCGTCCAAGGTGGCCGTTTTCTCCTGCGTGAGGATTCAGCCCACAGACCAAAATTTGTGGATGGTCGATAGCAAAGCGATCAATCAGATCTCGATTCAAAATCGTAATGATGTCGGTTAGCAGTTCGCTAGTGATTGCTTGACTGATCTTTGCAACCGGAATATGTGTGGTGGCGAGGGCTACCCGCAAGCCGGGTGTCGCCAGCAACATGACGGGTTGACCGCCGGTAATTCCGGCGATGTGTTCGGTGTGTCCAGTGAAGCCTATGCCAGCATCATTGATGATGCCTTTGTGCACTGGCCCGGTGACCATGGCATCGAATAGGCCGTCGATACAACCTTGGCTCGCGCGATCAATGCTTTTGACAACATATTTGGCGTTGCGCAAATTGAGTATTCCAGGCTTCTCATGTGTATCCAAAGTGATCGGAAGAACCTTAATTGTTCCACCAATATGAGCCTGAGCCGGTTGATCGGGATTAAACTGCGAAATTGCGAGATTAATGCCCAGGCGCTCAGCCGTTCTTCCTAACAATTCTGGATCACATACTGCGACCATCTCGCAGGGCATTTCTTGGGCGGCGATCAGTGCGCACAAATCTGGCCCAATTCCCGCCGGTTCGCCCGGGGTAAGCCCAATTCTAAGAATTTTCGAAGCAGGCACCTGGTTGTAATTGATTGCGGTAGGTATCGCGAATTAGCCAAGAATCAAACGCGATCCAACCGAATTTCAACGTAAGCTTCATTGCGCAGTTGGCGCAGCCATAGTTCGGTTTCTTCTTCAATTTTTTGTTTGCGGATTTCTTCGCGCGCTTGATCTTTTCGATACTCGGATGTGTTGTCGCGTTCCGCGCGATCCAGTACCTCGATCAGGTGCCAACCAAATTGAGTTTGAATAGGTTGACTCATTTCACCGGGTTGTAATTTGGCCATCGCTTCTTCGAAACGGGGGACCAGCGCACCAGGGCTAGTCCATCCCAACTCACCGCCTTTCAGGGCGGAACCTTTATCGTCTGAATGAGAACGGGCCAATTTGGAGAAATCATCGCCGTCGATAATGCGTTCACGCAATCCTGCCAATTTTTTTCGTGCGTCTTCATCGCTGAACAGATCCGAGGTTTTTAGTAAAATATGTCGAACCTTGGTTTGTATCACGACGTGTTTGCCAACCCCTTTGGCTTCCAGAATTTTGATGATATGAAAACCACTTGCGCTCCGAATTGGGCCTTCGATATCGCCAGGTTCCATGTTTGAAACATATTCCACAAAAATAGTAGGAACCTGACCCAGTCGGCGCCAACCTAGATCCCCGCCGGTCAAGGCTTGAGATCCATCGGATGAACCTATCGCCGCTTCAGAGAAATCTTTCCCATTTCTGAGTTCTTCGATCAAATTGTCGGCACGTTCACGAGCCAGTTGGGTTTGGGTTGGCGATGCAGCTTCAGGCGTTCCGATAAGAATGTGGCCTAAATGATATTGAATATTTTTATCCAACCCTGCTTTACCCTGGGTTTCCAGAAAGTGATCGACTTCCCGGTCACTAACTTTGATCCGACTGTGGATTAATCGGTTACGTAGTTGGTTCATAATCAACTCGTCGCGCATCTGGGCAGTAAACTCAGCATAACTCATGCCTTCAGATTGCAGCGCTTCGCGAAATTGTTCCGGAGACATATTGTTTTGCTTTGCCAGTTGTACCATCGATCGTTGCAGGGTCTGATCGTCTATAGTCATTCCCGCGCGTTCCGCTTGCTGCAATTGCAGTTTGGTAATAATCATCCGTTCCAGCACTTGCTGCCGAATGACGTCATCCGACGGAAGCTGGGTACCCGATGCGGAAATTTTGGCTTTGATGTTATATATTTGCGTGATCAATTCGCTCTCTAGGATGACACCGTCTTCGACGACGGCCACGATACGGTTGACCTCCATCGCGAATCCATAAGATGCGTATGCAATTGACATAAAAAGCACGCTTACTATTGAGCGGTACTTTAGGTTCTTTTGGTGGTTCATAGGAATATTGTAGATTTATCGGAATGATGTTTAACCAGGCACTTTGTTAGATGTAGATTTCTATATTGAAGTTCATAGCAACAGAGTTCGGATCACCGCTTAAGTTCATAACCGGCGATTTATTGGGGTGCTTGGTAGCCGGAAATGTTGCGTTCCAGGAACTGATCAAGATTATCGCCAAAGCTGGTGAAGCCTTTCAATTCGACTTGCAAAAATACACCGGTATTGGCGCTCGAGTCGGCGATAACTTGACCACCAACGGTTTGAATCCAGTGGCGGACCAACATGCGCAAACGCCAGCAGCAGCTTTCTTTTTCTAGGCCTAGAAAACTCTCTGTGATCTTATTATCCAGTAATGAATACTGCATTCGACCTACCGCGCTCAATCCGCCAAACAAAGGCCATACGAATGAACCGTCGGCTTGCTCGATCACCCCTCTTGGGACTTGAAAATTCAATACCTGATTGGTAATACTTTGTGCCTGCCTAAATCGGTAAGCTAAGTTCAAAATTCGGTTTTGCGTGTCTTGGTAATGCATCGATGCCAGCCCACGCGCGATCCTTCCTTGGTATGGATTCCACTGTAGGCCGGAACGGAAACCCCAATCATCGGTGATTTGGCCATTCAATTCGGCAACGATATTTGACGTAGTATCGGTTTCTGGCTGTTGGTTGGGTAGCAGGTTAACGTTGCGGTTAGAAAAATAGACGATTGTACCGAGGGTTCCATCCAATCGTTGTCGGCCGGATTCGGGTTCAAGTATACGCGTGGTTACCGCTACTGAAACTTGATTGGCGTCGCCGATGCGGTCTGCGCTGTTGAAGCGATTATCGCGAAATAGACTCAGGATCGTAAAGTCGAACGCGGAAGTATCGAATAAAGGAATATCATCCTGGTTGGTGTCAGGGACGTAAAGGTAATAAATCCGGGGTTCAAGGGTTTGGATAAGCTTGGAACCACCCAAAGAAAATTCTCTATCAAAATTCATCCCGCTATCCAGGGATACGATTGGCAGGAAGCGGCTGATGGTGCTTGGCGTGCCTGCGGCTTCGCCGTGTAGCAGGTACTGCGTAAAATCCAGAGCGATCCCTGGGTTGACGTAGGCACCCGCGGTTTCGATCGGCCAGTTGAAGCTTGGTTTCAAATCGAAGCGGCTACCGGTAACCGTATTGTTTCGTTGAAAATTGACGTATTCCCCCCGAAACCTCAAAGTTCCATCGGTACCGGCGAATGAGTGCGACGCGCCTACCAGAACCTGTGGGAGCCGGCGGTAGGGCCTTTGACTTGAGGGTATGTTCGGGTCGATGGTTTGATAATTTTCCAAACGCGTTAATACGGACAAACCGGGCGCCGCGAACCTAAGGTTGGCCTGACTTCTTAAATGGCTAAAATTTGTAAAACTAAGGGCGTTGCCGATTTCGTTTATGTAGTCCTGGTCCGATACATAATTGACATCCAGATCAGCGCTTAATTGTTGGCTAAATCGGGTCGCATTCAACATTGAAAACGCCCCGCGGGTTTTCTTGTCTACCGTATCGTACGGGATGATTTCTGCGTTAATTTGCCCTTGGGTTGATTCGCCCAGATATCTGAACTCTCCGCCCAATAGAAAACCACGACGCGTCATAATCCGGGGTTCGATGATGGCGTCATAATTTGGTGCAATGTTCAAATAATAAGGGATTGAAAAATCGAATCCGGTCGTATTTCGTGTTCCGAACGACGGCGCTAAGATACCTGATTTACGCCGATCGTCAATTGGAAATTCTATATAGGGTACGTAGAACATCGGATAACCGGACGCTTCTATCCAAGCATTTGTCGCGGTACCGATGCCCTCTGCCCGGTCCAGTTCCAATGTCCCGGATTCCAATGTCCAATCCTGATTGCCGGGTGCGCAGGTCGTGTACGACGCATCCCAATAACGGCTCATGGTTTTGCTTTCAATATCGGTCAATTTTGCCCGGCCTCTTGCCGGTACCGTATCGTAAATAAACTGCACGTTGCGCATCCTGCCTTGCTCTTTGTCCAAATTCAAGAATGCCCGATCGCTATATAACGAAAAATCCTGGTCTCGGTAATGCACATTTCCACGCGCGTTTAAAACCATCGAATTCGAATTATACGTCGCGTAATCAGCGAATACTCGCTGGTCCGCATGGGTTACATCGACGTTGCCGGAAAGCGTGATGATTTCACGTTGGTAAATATCGCTATAGTCTGCGTTGGCATCGACCGGCGCTTTTTTGCGCTGTTCCTTTGAAATCCGCGCGGCGGGTGGTCCCAATTTGTAGGTGCATTGGCCCCAGGGGTCGCGTGGAATTTTTGTCATCATGCTGCGAAAAAGCATTTCCTCCCGGTTGCTGAAGGTCGGAGTTGCAAATAGCGGTGCATTGGTTTCTTCGACAGGGTGTTGTTGACCGGCCGGGTCGGCGCCGACCAATTTGCAGTTCCAACCGACGTCGCCGGCGTCGGATTCGCAGGACCACCCCGGTTGTTCGGCAATCGCCGGCTTATCCGATTGTAGCTCCGTTTGCTCTAGTACATCATCCGTTTCGTACGCGCCATCGAGAAACTGTTCATCGAATTTTTCGCTGCCGCTTATAGAATCTTCGGTCGGCACCTGATCGGCATTGTCATAAACAGGTGCCCGGGTGGATGGTTGTTCCGCAACTTCGGGTTCGGCAGCTGTATTGGCTTTATTGTCCGTCTCTATTGCTGTTTCCTTCGAATTAATAGTGTCTGATTCGGCTTGCGGATTACTATCGGCAGCAGAGTCGCCTGTTTTTGAATCTGTGGGTTTGGAATCGGCGTTTGAGCAATCCCATTCGCTGCTGCCTTTGACTTGCTTGCAATCCCAGCCATTGTTGGAGGATGCGGCGAACGATGGCGAAGTTGCGCTGGCGGAAATGACAATCAATATGAATAGACCGGCCCATACTGAAAATGCTCGAGCCAAATGGGTTGCAATTGTGTAGAATCCGATTTTTCCCGGCATTTGTCGCGATTTTTGAAAATAGGGGACGTATGGAAGCTGTTGTCGCAGAATGCTCACGCCGTGGGTTGTTTTCTGGGGCTAGTCTTACAGCAATTGCTCTGAATAGATGCGGCGTTTAAAAACAAATACATTTTGCGGTTGTTCGCTTGTGATTATTATGGTGTGTTTATCAAAGGCCGTATTCTACATTATCATCGCAGAAAAATTGAATGCCAATAGTGAATGAGCGTACCAAGCAGAATAGTTTCGGTATGACAAAAATTCATTGCGCGCTCGATGCGCGAGCACAACAGGCGTTGAAATGGTTGCGGGCGGACGTCGATTTGCGAGCGGATTCAATCGCCGCAGTTTCGGGTGATGCCAGTTTTCGACGTTATTTTCGAATCGCTGTAGCTGAACAATGCTATGTCATTATGGATGCGCCGCCGGATCGGGAGAATGTTCAAGCCTTTGTAAAGGTTGCCGGTTTACTGGCCGACACCGGTGTTAATGTACCCGAAATCTTTGCGGTTGATCGATCACAAGGCTTTATGTTGTTGGGTGACTTTGGCGTTGTATCTTATTTCGATCAGTTGAATCACATCACCGTAGCGGACCTTTATGCAGATGCGTTGAATACGTTGCTTCGATTTCAACAAGGTGTGGATATCGAAACGGCCGGTTTGCCGGCCTATGATGAGGCGCTTTTGACGCGGGAAATTGGTTTATTCTCGGAGTGGTTCCTGCAAAAAAAACTAGCGCTGAACTTGGACCAGAGCGCGCGATCGATTCTCGAAGATGTACGGTCGATATTGGTCAAATCTGCTTTACAACAACCGCGGGTCTGCGTGCATCGGGACTATCATTCACGTAATTTGATGGTGGTCGGCGATCTTAATCCGGGTGTTCTGGATTTCCAGGACGCGGTAGTCGGTCCGATTACCTACGATCTGGTTTCGTTATTGCGAGACTGCTATATCGAGTGGCCCGAATCCGTAGTCTATGAGTGGCTCAGATTATTTCATCGCCGTTGGAATGGCTTGGGTGTGTCGTTGCAATTTGACCAGTTGCTTCGCTGGTTTGATTTGATGGGTATGCAGCGGCATATGAAGGCAATCGGAATTTTTTCGCGGTTGGATCTGCGTGATGGAAAACCCGGCTATGTGGCGGATATACCCAGAACTTTGCGTTATATTTGCTCGGTAAGCCAAAGATACCCCGAATTGAAGGAGTTTTACCGCTTGTTAGAGTCTGAAATATTGCCAGCGTTGAAAATGATTTCGGACTGATATGAAAGCGATGATACTTGCGGCTGGCCGCGGTGAACGGCTTAGGCCATTGACTGATACGGTGCCCAAACCGCTGTTAGAAATTGGTGGGAAACCGATCATTCAACATACCATCGAAGCGTTGGCCAAATCTGGATTCAAGGAGCTTATCATCAATCTTGCTTATCTGGGCGGCAAGATCGAATCGACTCTGGGAAACGGTGATAAATTTGGCGTTAATATTGAGTATTCACACGAAGGTGAAACTGGTCTGGAGACTGCAGGTGGCATAATTCATGCGCTCGCCATGCTTGGATCAGAACCGTTTTTGGTGGTAAATGGGGATATTGCAACCGATTTTGTTTTTAGCGAGCTTTACCTGTCGGACTCTAAATTAGCCCACGTTGTTCTTGTACCCAATCCGTCTCACCATAGGGATGGAGATTTTACACTGGAGGACGGCGCGGTATCTTATAGAGGCGATAATTTTTATACCTATAGCGGTATTGGTCTATTCCGGGCCGAAATTTTCGAGCCGTGCAACCAACGCAGCTATCCGTTGGCGCCGTTGTTGAGATTGGCCATGGATCAACAAGCGGTTAGCGGTCAATTACACAAGGGCTATTGGATGGATATCGGCACGATAGAACGGCTTGAACTAGTCGATCGAAAGATGACTTTGGATAATGCGAAAAATAATTTGAAAATGGGTGCTGGAGTGAGCCCATCGACTCGTTAGTTTTTGTTTGTTAAGTTCAGTCAAGATAGATCAAGGCCTGTCACTTCCTCACCGGGTTGATTGCTGTTTGTGAGGTCACTTGATAAGTTGCAATGTTGAAACGTTTAGTTTTGCTATCAATCAATAATTAGAGGTAAACGAATGAGTGAGCACGTATACAAAACCATCGAAATCACCGGGTCTTCTCCGGCTGGCATTCAACCGGCGATCGAGAACGCGATTACCAAAGTTGCAGAGTCTATGCATTCGCTGCGCTGGTTTGAGGTGACAGACGCGCGCGGCCATATAGAAAATGGCGCTATCGCCCACTGGCAGGTATCGCTGAAAATAGGTTTTACCCTGGACAAATAATGTCCGTGCTTGAATGCAACCCCTAGCGATAGAGCGAACCAACTTAGATAGCTTTGTCTAGGCACTAATAATTTGGTTCTTTGTGCTCCGACGGCGCTGTAATACGGTAACGCTGCTAGAAAAATTTTTCGAGATATACCACGCTGCTAATGGTTCTTTTTGGCAATGCGGTAGCCATTTTTAACTTTCTAGCGTGGAGCATCGTAGCGCTGATGCCGTTTGTCGCGTGTAAATACGATTTGCCATAATTGATTTTCGCGCACACGGAATGTGCCCGCGAAGCCCAGCAGGTAGTATTTCCACATGCGGTAGAATCGTTCGTCGTAACCTTCTTTCAAAGAGGGCCAGTGATGGTCAAAATTTTCAAACCATGCCATCAGGGTACGGTCATAATCCGAACCGAAATTTTGCCAATCCTCCATGATTAACAGATTTTCGGTTGCGCTTCCAATCTGCGCGATTGATGGCAGCATAGAGTTGGGGAAAATATATTTTTCAACCCAGGCGTTTCCCACTTTGTCGGTATAATTGGCCCCTATTGTATGCAATAAAAATAATCCGTCTTCGGTTAAATGATCGGCGATAAAGCGCATGTAACCAGGGTAATTCTTAAAGCCGACGTGCTCGAACATTCCCAATGAATAAATTCTATCGAAGGTGCCGTCGATATCCCGATAGTCTTGTAGTTTTATTTCTATGGGAAGGCCACTGCATAATTGTTTGGCGATTAGCGCCTGTTGTTCGGATACGGTGGCGCCAACCACTTCAACACCATAGCGTTCAGCCGCAAATTTGGCGGTTCCGCCCCAACCGCAACCGATATCCAATACGCGCATTCCGGGTTCCAGCATCAGCTTTTTACAGACCAGATCCAATTTGGCTTCTTGGGCGGCATCTAAATCGGACGCTTCCCGCCAATAACCACAGCTATAGATCAAATTTTTATCCAGCATACAGCGGTACAAATTGTTACCAATATCGTAATGGCGCTTACCCACATGGTAGGCACGCGATTTACTTTGCCTATTGATGATATTGGCTTCAACAACAGCCAGGTAATCGGTCCAGGTTTTGAATTGATAATGTAGGCGCGTACCGACCAATCGATAGAAAAATTCATCCAATTGTTCGCAATTCCACCACCCGTCCATATAGGCTTCGCCGAGGCCTAGCGAACCTTCGGCTACAATCCTAGAGTAAAGCCGGTCATCATGGATTTGAATGTCAAACGGCCGATTTCCATTCGGTACAATCCCTGCGTGTTTGCAGAATTCTATGACCTTATCCTTGGCTCGATTGTGCCTAAGTCTGTTATCCAGCGAAATCGATGTACTCGTAGCGGTCATTTATTGATTCCTCTGCAATTGGGTTAGAAATAACGATCCCGATTTCTAAACCGATTACACTATGAATTAGTGAAAATAAGTCCTGACCAATCCAATCAATGGGTTGGCTATCAATGCGTCAATTTGATCCGCTAAATTGAAAACAGAATAAGCATTGAGAATTTTATTTTGGCCAAAATCCAAGCTTACGGTCGTTTCAACATAGGCGAAAATTGTTTATGGTTTAGCCCGTTCGATAATATCATTCAGAGCTAACCCACTTCCTAATGTCCCAAAGGCGTAGCCCCAATCTCTACAGACTCTGGAAGCACAAAATGCCTCAGCAACATAATCGGGTGCGTGCTGCACAAGCAAACATCCTTGTAAACACACCGCCATATCTTCGACCAATCGTCGAGCCTGGGGTTCTTCGAATGAACGCGAAGTCAAACGCTGCCGAACGGATTGTATAGATAAATCTAGGCGTCGATCAAGGCCTTGTGCTCGTTGGATCTCGTCTAGAAAGACTTCGGTGGTATCGGGATACTGTTGTAAAGTGTGCAAAATGTCCAAGCAGATCACATTGCCGCTGCCTTCCCAAATGCTGTTGAGCGGGGCTTCCCGGTATAGTCGTGGCATGATCGATTCTTCGACAAAGCCGGCGCCTCCGTGACATTCTAAGGCTTCGTAAATATGGTAAGGAGCGCGTTTGTTGATCCAGTATTTGGCGATTGCCGTTGAGAGCCGTCCGAATAATTGTGCTGATTTATCTTTCTTCGCTTCGTCGAACGAGCGGGCAACTCTCAAAAATAATACGGTTGCAGCTTCCGATTCGAGCGCAAGATCGGCCAATACATTGGCCATACAGGGTTGCTCAATCAAGCGTTTAGAAAACGCCGAACGGTATGCCGCATGGTGGATAGCCTGCGCTGTGGCGGCGCGCATCAAACCGGCACCTGACGCGGCAGCGTCCAATCGCGTATGGTGAACCATATCGATTATGTTTCGCACGCCATCGCCTTCTTCGCCGACCAATTGTCCCCAGGTGTTGTCGAATTCGATTTCCGCAGAAGCATTGGAGCGATTGCCGAGTTTGTCCTTTAATCTTTGAATATAAAACGGGTTACGCGTTTCGTCGGGTAACCAGCGTGGCACCAGAAAGCACGAAATTCCATTGTCTGTTTGCGCCAGGGTTAAAAATACGTCTGACATCGGTGCCGAGCAGAACCATTTGTGGCCGGTTAGATGAAATTCCCCGTTTTGTGTGTTTGATTGCAACGCCACAGCACGGGTTTTATTGGTACGGACGTCCGAGCCCCCTTGTTTTTCGGTCATGGCCATCCCGATAGTACAACCGCTTTTCTCGCTTGCGGGTATTGATCTCGCATCGTATTCCCGGCTGAATAATCTGGGAAGCCAAAGCTTGGCGATATCGGCATTATGATTGAGCGACGGTACAGCTGCGTAAGCCATTGCTACCGGACAGCAAACGCCACTTTCGACTTGGGTCAAAAGAAAAATTAGCGCGGCGTGCGCAACATGACCGTGGCCGCTTCGGCCGGTCCAGGGTAGCGTGTGAATTTGCTGATCGAAGGCTAACGACATCAATTCGTGATACGCGGGATGATAAATAACCTCATCGATCCGGTGTCCGTAAGCATCGAAATTGCGTAATTCTGGTGGGTGTTTATTGGCAAGTTCTCCGAGCCGGATAATAGTCTCGCTGCCTACGCTTGCGCCAAGCTTTTCTGCCCGCTGTTGGATTGATTTACTGGCCTCTCTGGCGAGGCCTTCGGATAGCGCTTTGTCCCGATTGTATGGATTGTAATTTTCCAGCGGGGGAGGTTGGTTGGTAACCGTGTGGGTCCTGAGTTGTGCAATCGGTTTGCGGGCTGACATAGGGGTTTCCGTTTGCGGACAACTGAGTAGTTATGGTAAGACATTGAAAATCAGCGCGTCAAGCTGGATTGGCGACGGTGACTAGCGCTTGGTGCCGAATAAATTTATTCTTGACATCCCTGTTTATATTGCCCCATTGAATTTTGCGTAGCGGACCGTTAATGTATTCGCCGCCCGCTATTGGATTGGGTCTGATTTTTTGAAACAAAATTTGCGGTTGATGGGTAAGGAGGCGTTATCCGCTGCTGACCGCAAATCGCGGTCTTAATACCATGTGGAGTGCTGGTAATGCATAAAGAAGAATACGATGTCGTAATTTGTGGCGGGGGGTTGGCCGGTCTGACCTTAGCAAGGCATTTGCGACAAAGCGTCCCGGAGTTATCCGTTGCGGTTGTTGAAAAAACACAGCGACCATTACCGGAAGCGGGTTTCAAAGTGGGTGAGTCGTCGGTGGAGGGTGGATCCAACTACATTGGCCGGGTTCTGGGTCTGCACGATTATTTGAAAGAGTATCATTTTCTCAAAAATGGACTGCGTTTTTTCCCAGGCGGCTCGCAGTTACCGCTGGATCAACGTCCGGAAATGGGGCCGCCCTGCTTGCCATTGTTGCCTGCCTACCAGATGGACCGGGGTGTATTTGAAAATCATCTGCGCGAATTGGTGTCACAAACCGATATTGATCTTTTGGAAGGTTACGGATTGCGGGATTTCGAATTAATGCCCGATTCGCAGCACCAAATTCAAGTGCATAAAAATGATACCGGGGAGACCGCGACTCTGAAGTGCCGTTGGCTGGTAGACGCAAGCGGGCGACGGTTTTATATTCAATCCAAGCTAAAGCTGAAAAACCGGTGGGAGCATAAGTTGGGGGCATCTTGGTTCAGGGTCGATGGGCGTTTGGATATCAATGATTTTGTACCCAAAGGGGAGTGGCATGTACAGCGCGATCCGGACGGTATTCGTTATTTCTCGACCAATCATTTGATGGGCCACGGTTATTGGGTTTGGCTGATTCCACTGGGTTCCGGGCATACCAGCGTCGGTATTGTTGCCGCAGAGGAATTGCACCCTATCAAAGAGCGCAGTAGCTACGAAACGTCATTGGCTTGGCTTAAAACTCATGAGCCGGTGGTCGCCGAACACCTTGAAGGAAAACAACCGTTAGATTTTAAGTGTTTTAAAAATTGCAGCTATGGATCGAATCAGACCTTTTCCTCGGATCGATGGGCGTGTGTAGGTGAAGCGGGCGTTTTTCTGGATCCGTTATACAGCTATGGATTGGACTTCATCGCACTGAGTAACTGCATAACGGTAGAATTAATCACGCGCGAATTTAACAATCAACTCAGCCAGAAGGAGGTTGACGATTTCAATAATTTCTATTTGACGCTGGCCAATAATCTGATGCAGTTGTTCAATGGTTCATACCACGTTTTTGACAAGCCGCACGTGATGATGGCCAAGTTATATTGGGATACTGGCTTTTATTGGGGATTTTTCGCGCCGCTGTCGTTTTTCCAGGTTTACAAAAACCCTGAATTGCTTTCGCGCATGGAGTCCATGAAGAATACGCTGGCGCTGAATATTCGAATGCAACAGATGTTCAAGGATTGGGGGAGAATGAATTCGACGACGATGGTGCCGGATTTTACCAAATACCCGCATTTATATTCGTACCTCTCCCGGGCTCACGTCGAACTATCCCGCAATAAATCGCAGCAACGTGCGTTAAAAGATATCGAGAAAAATTGCCGTATGCTGGAAGATGTTGCCAGGGTGTGGTTTTTACGCGCGGTAGAAGCAACTATGCCGGAACGTCTTGCCGCGGTGAAACAACACGGGCGTTTGAATCCTTACGCTATTAGTTTGGATCCTTCGAGGTGGGAGGAAGAAGGCCTATTCGATTCAGAACCCAGTAAAACCGAATTGATGGAGCTCGATATAAAATATTATTGTGGAGAGATTAAGCGATCAAAACCGGTGAAATTATTGCACTTGTTTAAGTTGTATCTATGGGGGTGGACCATGAAAACAACCGAAACGGTTTAATATCGTTCTATATTGTCGTCTTATATATAAAGCATTCAAATTAAGAATCAAGCCAGGCATTGCCACCCCGTTCGAATTGACCGGGATACCGCGGTGCTGCTATCCGATGATTTATCGGGCGGAATAAGCCCCGTTTATGGATAAATACGCCAATTTTTCCGATTTGCAGGGCGAGGAAGTCGAAGGAGTGGATTTTCGTATACACCTGCGTCATGGTGGGTCTGGTATTGCGATTGTTGCGCCGCACGGCGGTAAAATTGAGCGAGGCACTCTACCGCTGGCAAACGCGATCGCCGGTACTGACCATTCTTATTATAGTTTCGAGGGTATCAAGTCTTCGATTCGAGCCAACCGTATACTGCACCTAACCAGTAATAATTTTGATGAGCCGAGAGCTCGATCTTTGGTTTCCAAATGTAAAACTGTGGTTACAATCCACGGGGCAAAGGGTATGTACGCTGCGGTTTATGCCGGTGGTCGTGATATGGAGCTTCGCCGAATTGTGCTTGGCGCTTTAAAACAAGCGGGATTTGACGCAAAAGATGATCCCAGCCCATCGCGGCAGGGACGCGGGGCGAGCAATATTTGCAATAGTGGTTTGACGGCGCAGGGGTTGCAACTGGAATTGACGCTTGGCCTTCGAAAATCGATGTTTAGACCAATCCAAGATGGCCAGGGTTGGGCTACGACGGAAATTTTTACGCAGTTTGTCGAGGTTATGCGCCGGACCCTGGATGATCTGAGTGAACTTTAAATACGTTCGGTTTTGCCACGAGTGGCTTTATTTTGCGTTGACTTATCCCAAATCAAATAATCGAACGGGAGAAAAGTCGAACCTCCCGTTCGTGCTATTTGATTGGATAGGGTTCGATGGTTTATTCGTCCATGACAAAACTGATCTTCATGTTGACCCGGTATTCTGACACTTTTCCGTTTTTCACGACCAATTTTTGGTCCTGAATCCAAGCACCTTCAACTTTTCGCAATTTCTTGTTGGCGCGTTTGATACCTTTGTTGATGGCATCGTCAAAACTTTTTGTCGATCCCGCTGTAATTTCTGTCACTCTTGCGATAGCCATGTAGGCCTCCTTATTGGGTTTGGTTGACGATCTTGGTCGAACGTAGGGTTCAGCTACGATTTGCCAAGTCTGATACGACCTTGGTCATTGTGCTTAGTGGGCAATCGAATATCCAGTTATCCGGTTCGGAAACTACAAATGTTAACAGTCAACCTATTCCCCAATTTTAGCGAATGGATTCTAGCGATATCGGCAAAAATAGGTTTGGCACTAACGATCAATATCGAGAAATCGAATAATTGCGAACTTTAAGTCCAAAAGTGATAACCGGTTCACAGTTTTGTAATCGTTCATTGATACGGCAACCGTCTAATCTAGACTTGATAGACAGCCATCTGAAAAATCTACGGTTCTTAGACCTCGAGTTGGGTTATTCGGTGGCGTTCTTGTTACGAGTAGGCACAGGGGTACCGAATGAATCAATTATTAAAAAAAATTCTCACTTACATGCTGGATCAGTACATGACCGTATTGATCGTAATGGCCAGCGTCGCCAGCCTGACCTATTTGGTTTTGATCTACGATTTAAAGAATCACGAAGGCGATTCGGCGTTAATACGCATCAGCGCGGAGCAGGAGCGATTAATCCGCGAAATCGACTTGGCCACAACCCGCCTATTGATTGTAAAAGATGCAAAAACCCAACAGAAGATTCGCGGGGAGATTATCAGTCAATTGACGGTGATGAAAGATACCCATATTACCCTCAGCCGCGGCGATAAATTCATTCGAGAAGGTAACCGATTGGTCCACGTACCTGGAGAAATGTCGCGGACCATGGCCGATTTCTACTATGGATCTCCTTATAACCTGGACGATAGAGTAAAAGCCTATATCGCGTCGACCAAAAAACTGTTGTCAATCAAAGCTGCCGATTTTACCCGTAATAATCCAGCTATCCGCAAATTTATGGACGACGACAAAGAGAAATTGATCGAGGGGTTGCGAAACGTGACATCGCTGCATCAGCAAGAAAGTGAATACAAGCTTAGCCGAACCGTTGATATGCAGCACCTGATGTTCACGATAACCCTTTGTAGTTTGTTGATTGTGGGCGGTTTGATTCTCAGACCCCTGGTTTTCAAACTTCGCGACAGCATGGGTTTGCTCAAAGAAGAAAAAGAATTTACCGAAAATGTACTCGATACCTCGCAGGCGTTGATAATCGGTTTGGATGCGGATGGCAAAATAATATTGTTTAATCAATACGCTCAGGAAATAACCGGGTGGTATGAACAAGAGGTAAAAGGCGGCGATTTTATAGAACCGTTTTTTGCCGATGCTGAGCGTGAATCAATGTACAAATTGTTCAGCGATATGATGAAAAATGGTGTCAGCGAGGGGGAAATCGAAAACGATATCCTCATTCGTAGCGGTGAATCGCTGCGCGTCAGTTGGCACATGACGGTTGTCAACGACGCGGGTTCCGGGTTGCCCGTGCTGTTTTTGGCGACCGGGATTGACATTACCGAACGCAAAAAGGCCGAACTTGATTTGCAAAAAACCCTGTCTGAATTGGAAAAAATCAGCGCCAGACTGCAGGACGAAGTCAAGCTGGCGGCGAACCTGCAAAAAGCGATTATCCCAAGCCCGGTCATCGATCTACCCGGTATGCAAGGCCAGGCAAATTTGGTGACGTCCAGCGAGGTGGGCGGCGACTATTACGATTATTTTCAGGTGGGTGGCCAAAAAACCGTGATGTTGGTAGGTGATGTCAGCGGTCACGGTGTAGCGGCGGGTACTATGGTGAGTGCAGCCAAAGCCGGTGTTTATCCGCTGATCCACGAAGGTGTCAGTAGACCCAGTGAAATTTTGCGTTCGCTCAACGAAACCATGTTTGCGACAGCGCATCAATCGCTGTTAATGACCATGGCTTGCATCAGTCTGGATGCGACGTCCGGCAAATTGCAGTTCGCCAATGCCGGTCACGTTCTCCCGTATATTCGCCGGAAGATTGATCGGAAATGGAGCATGTTGGAAGCTTCCGGTATGCCATTGGGCAAAAGCCTGGATTCCGAATACGGTTCCTCTGAAAACGAATTTACGTTAGAGATCGGTGATCGCTTGTTCATGTACACCGACGGTTTGGTTGAAGAGGAATCGCCGCAAGGCGAGCCGTTCGGTTATGAGCGTCTGGAAAGGATATTGGAGCAGTACGGCGATGCTGAGCCCGAGGTTTTGCGCGGGCGAATTATGACAGAGCTTAGTCAGCATTGCGGTGGACGCGCATTGGAAGACGATGTCACGGTAGTGATCGTCAACCATACCGACCGGGTCGTACAGGCTGTGGCGAGTGCGTCGGAAGCTAGTGACATCATTCGCGTATCGGAAGACTTCTACCGCCAGGGTGATCATCCTATCCCACGAATTTCGCGGCAGTTTGTAGTGTTCTTTGCCAACGGGCAGTTTGCTGATTTGTTACCGCGTTTCAAGGATGATGGTGTCTGCCGGATCTTGCCGAAAAATAATCCGTTCTGCCAGAAAATTGGTATGGATACGTTGATGGGGCAACACCACGAGGCGGTTGATGCTGATTTATACAGCTTAATCCCAAAAAATTCCATGCACCGCCAGTTTCAGTTAACCCATACCGATGACAAAAGCTTCGTCATGGAAGAAATAATGGCTTGGGTATCGGAGCATGGACTTTCCGATAGCGATTATCTCGAAAGCATGATGGTGTTGATGGATGAGTTATTGGAAAACAGTTTGTACGCCGCGCCGCGTGATGGTCAGGATACGACCTACTACAAAAAAGGCCAGGTACGTGAGTTGTCCGCCAACGAGGATGTCAGGATCGATGTTGCCGTCGGTAACGAGACATTGGGTCTGATGGTTACCGATAACTGGGGTACGTTAACCCCGGCCAATTTCCTGCAAAATCTTTCGCGAGCGATGCAGGAAGGGATACAAGCTGGTACAGGAGGGGGGGGGCTGTATATGATGTGGCGGCTTTCCGACTACCTGCAGATACGCGTTCATCCACATAAGCGAACCCAGGTGACGATTTTGTGGGATCTGAGCAAACCCTTCGCGATGGAATCTGATACCGGTTTCCAATTTCTATATCACAGTGAACAAGAAGAGGCGTTGAGCTAATGGTTATCGTCGATACATTTTCAATCAATCCGGTTCCTGGCGATGATGACGGGCTACAATCATTTGAATTGGTCGGTTCCGTTGATGCTCACGCGGAAACAGTGCTCAATGAATTTCGTTCACAGGTGACAGGGACCTCCGTTTTGCTAAATTTTGCGGAAGTGGAACGGGTTAATTCCATGGGTCTGTCGTTGTTGCTGAAGCTGTTTGAGGAATGCGAAGCGGCCGGGGTAAAAGTACAGGTCTGCAATTTAAACCGCATGACCAACATGCTTTTCAAAATTACTGGATTGGGCCGGTTTATTCACGGCAATAGTCCGGCGACTACGGCGCCAGGCGCAGCCGATTCAGCGGAACCCGCGGTACCGCTCAACAGCAACAAAGCGGATCGGGGGTCAGAATCGATTCGCCCGGCCAATGCCACGCTCAAGTTCATGGCCAATCTGCAAACCGGCGAACAGCTCAGCGGATGGTATTTGTTGAATACTTATCTGCAACGTAGATTGGAGCGGCCAATCCATCTGGAACAGCCACAGTTGGGTCAGGATGTTGCCGAGGCATCAGCGGATTTGCTGTTTTCCAAGCCTTTCGATGCGTGCTCGATGATGCAAACCCAGGCTTTTGTGCCATTAATGCGACCCGTTGGCGAAGCCGACGAAGTGGTGATCTTGATGCGTTCTGAGGATGACCGTAAATTAGATGAATTGGACAAGCCGATGGTCGTCACCGTATCTCAGAATAGCTTCGTTTATATCTTGGGGCGTTCGCTTTGTGACGAGAGCGGTATGGATTCTTCGGCTTTCGGGTACCAATTTGCCGGAAATGAAATCAAGGCGTTACAGATGCTGGTCAAGCAGAAAGCCGACGTGTTATTCATGCTGAAAAAGACCTACGAAGGCCTGTCTTCTTTTGCCCGTAGCGCGACCCAGGTGATCGATGAAAGCGCCACGCATTTTGCCTACCATTTGTTTTGCGCGGCGCCGTACTTGAGCGATATGCATCAGCCATTAACCGATTTATTGATCGAAATGGAGCATAATGACCAAGGTAAGCAGGTGTTAGAGGACATTCAAATCAACAATTGGTGCGTACCCGATGAAGGCGAAATCAAAATGCTGCAAATGCTCTACAATAGATACCGAGCAAGTTAATCTTTGTCGGGATTTAATGTGATCCCCACGCAAGAATTTTTAAACAATAATCCGGGCGCCAAATAAAAACCAGGCTGGGATAATTCCCGAACGTTCCCGGCTGAAAGCCACTACCGGCCATGGGTCGGCGGATGGCTTTTTTTTTGTCCGCTCGATTTATCTGTTATTTTCCTATTCAGATTTTGGATTACTGTAATTGCGAGAATCACCAAACTTTGAATTTTACGCGACTACGCCCCATAATATGACCCAATATACGGTTAATTATAGAGGCGACTATGCCAAAATTGGATTTTTTAACACAGGTTTTGACCGACGACGGTTTGGTCGCGGCCAACGCATTGGCTAAAAGTCTGCATATCACCCAAACTGATCTGGCTGAGGTCACCGGTTTGTCGCGCGATTCGGTTTCAAAAAAAGCACGGGTCAAAAGTCGTGCGACCCAATCACGCTTGCGCGATACGGTGGATATTATCAACCGGGTGTCCAAATGGGCTGGCGGGCCGGGACGCGCGTTTGCGTGGTTTCGCTCGCAACCGTTGCCGTCATTCGGTGACAAAACCGCGCAAGACCTGGTCAAAGAAGGCCGCGCTAATGCGGTTAAAGCTTATTTATCGCGTATCGCCGATGGCGGCTACGCTTGAAAATTCCACTGGCGGGGTTTTCGGGTACCGCCTACCGCGCGCACCATCCCAAGTGGGCCTTTGCACCGCTGTCCGGCGACGGCGCCAAACGATACGGCGGGCGCTTCAACCGGCCCGGTAGCGGGGCGCTATACCTATCCTTAGATCCGACCACGGTTTGGATGGAAGCGCAGCAAGCATTTCCGTTTAAACCGCAGCCGCTGACTTTGGTTGCCTATCAGGTCGATTGCCAGCGTATCGCGGATTTAACCAAGAGCACAGTGCGCCGCGCCGCGCGATGTTCTGCAGCGGATTTGGGTTGTGCCTGGGAAGACATCGCCACGCAGGGCGGGATACCGCCAACCTGGCGGTTGGCCGAACGACTGCAATCGGACGGCATTAACGGTATACGGGTACGCAGCTACGCGCCAGGCTGCAGCGACGAAAATCAGAATCTGTCGCTGTGGAATTGGGACACTACCGGACCATGCAGTATCCAGGCGATCGACGATTTGGGACGCTTGCCCAAAACTACCGCGTCCTGGAAGAAATGAAATAGCTCCGAGCATGTAGAACCTATAGGCACGTTGAATTTCAATTACAGCAGCATAATTTAATAGGACTCGATACAAACCACAGGTGGTTTCCTATCTGACCTTCAAGACACGGCGTAAATACATCCAGGTAGCCTTGGCGATAGCATCCCTGCTGTCGGCCGTCTTGAAGGTCAGATAGGAAACATCATGTTCATAGTCATTAAAGATACTGTGGTATCAAAGATTGGTGCGGGTTCGGTCTAGTTTATTGCCGATATGGGGAAATTTGGGCACAATGAAACCGGTAGTCTTGTCGGAGGTGCTGGGAAAATGAATGGTGATGCGGCCGGGCGGACTCGCCCGCCGGATAAGCAAGGGAGACCCGACGGCCGGGTGCTGCTGGAAATGCCCGATGACGGGCGCTTTGACACCTTCAAACAAATGCTCAAAGATTTCGAACCGCTGCTGGTATTTTTGAGCGGGCACGGTAAATATCATGATCGTTCCGCGGTGGATCAAGACTCGTACGCCGAATTTTTGTTTGAAAGCGATGGTGACGGCGCGGACCCGGTCAAGGGTGCGGATTTGGCGCAAGCTTTTGGCGCGTTACCGGTGCAATGCGTGGTGCTATCGGCCTGCGAATCGGGCATGTCGGCGTCGGACCGGCTCAATTCGGGCCTCGCGCAGCGTCTGGCGGTGCACGGTATTCCACACGTGATCGGCATGCGCGAATCTATTTTGAACCTGGCTGGGACGCGTCTCAGCCGGGAATTTTGCGACGCGATTGCCAGGCAAGAGCGGTTGGATGTCGCGTTGCAGCGGGCCAGGAAAGCGATCACCCGGCCGTTGGCTGGGGTCAACAGAATGATTCAATGTTTAAATTTAAACGTCCGATTGAAAACCTGACTGACGCGTATGTCCGTTGATGCCCAACAACGCTAACATTTCCAGCATCCAAGCGATCCCGTTCGACGTGCCGTTGACCGCCGAATTCCGCATCGCGTCTTCGTCGTTGGCCCGCATTACAAACGTCGCGGTCAAACTGGCGCTTGAAAACGGCATCGTGGGTTGGGGCGAAACATCGATCCTGCAACCGCTGACCTTAGAAGACCAAGGTTTGGCGATCGATGCAATCCAAGCCAGCCAAGATTTTCTGGCGGCCATGCCGGTCACAGCCTGGCGCCGGATATCGCAGCGTTTGTTGGCGCAATTCCCGGACTACCCGTCGGTGCGCGCCGGTATAGAAATGGCGGTGTTCGACGCGCTGGCCAAGCATTGCGGTGTACCGCTATTTCAATATTTCGGCGGTGCCGGTTCCCGGCTTGAAACCGACATGACTATTCCAATCTGCTCGCCCGACGATGCTCAAGCGCTGGCGGCCAATTACCGAAGCCAAGGCTTCAAGACCTTGAAGATCAAGGTGGGTCAAGATGCGGACCAAGATTGCGCGCGCCTCGCCGCGATACGCGCTGGGTATCCCGATTGCCGATTGCTGCTCGACGGTAATGGCGGCTTTAATGCGGATCAAGCCATTGAGTTGATCGAACGGCTACATGGTTTGGGTATAGACCCGGCGCTGCTGGAACAACCGGTGCCGCGCGAAGAATTGGCTGGTTTGCGTCGTGTCCACGAACAGACCGGTGTCGCGATTGCCGCGGATGAATCGTGTTGCTCGCCGCAAGACGCGTTGCGCATCGTCGAGCAGTGCGCCGCGCAGGTGATCAATATCAAGCTGGTCAAGTCCGGTGTGGTGCAGGCCCTGGATATCGCCGCGATCGCCCGCTCTGCGGGCTTGGGCCTGATGATCGGCGGTATGGTTGAAACGCGGCTGGCGATGGGGTTTAGCGCGCATTTTGCGGCCGGCTTGGGCGGTTTCGATTGGATCGATCTGGATACCCCGCTGCTGTTAGAACAAGACCCGGTACTAGGCGGCTACACCGCGCAGGGACCGATATACGATTTGGACACCGGCGGGACCGGGCACGGTGGCAGTTTGAAGGCGTTTGGCGGCTCGTGATTAGTGCGCGCATCGACAAAAAAACACTGAAGTTTCTGGCGCGGCTCAAGCGTAACAACAATCGCGAGTGGTTCAACGCGCACAAGGCTGAGTACCAGCAGGCACGGGATAATTTCGCCGAATTTCTGGATGCATTGATCGAAGCCACGGCCCGGTTCGATGCCAGTGTCGATTGGCTGGTCGCCGAGGACTGCATGTTCCGCATCCATCGCGACTTGCGCTTTAGCCGCGACAAAACCCCGTACAAAAGCGGCTTCGGCGCGCACTTGGTCGCGAATGGCCGAAAGGTGGATAAGGGCCTGGCCGGTTATTACATCCACGTGGAACCCGGCGCGACGCGCATCGCCTGCGGGTCGTACCAACCACCACGAGCCTGGTTGAACGCGATTCGAGCCGAGATCGCGGTGAATGGCAAAGCGCTAACCGCTATCGTCGAAAAACCCGTATTCAAAGCTTATTTCGACGAGCTGCGCGGCGATATGCTCAAAACCGTCCCGCGCGGCTACGCCAAAGATCATCCTAACGCCGAATGGCTAAAGCGCAAAGGTTTTCTGGCCTACCATGGGTTCGACGATGATCAGCTGTTGGCGTCAGATTTCGTACATGAAGCGGCGGCGGGTTATCGATTGGCATTCCCGCTGATCGAATTTTTGAACGCGGCCTTGCCGGATATGCCATGATCTCAAGTTTCGGATCAGGTTTAGCAGTGCTCAGCCACAAGACGCCCGGAATACGTTCTGTGACGCTTGATAGCGATGTTCCCCCGCTGGAATTTACATCAGACTCGGCATGCGTTGGTTTAGGGGGCGACCTTCAAGCAAGTTGCCGGACCAACGATTTTATAGCTTTTTAACGCGACACGAATTTGATCGCGCAACAGTTCTCTAACCGTTGTAAGGTCTAATCCAACGTCAACGCTGTCAGCCTGGTCGATAAACATGCTGAACACGAACTTATTTTTAACAATACCGCTACAGGTATTTTTCGGCAACGTGACGTAGCCCGCTCTGGAATAGTACAGGGTGCCATCTGTTGAAGCTGGGATGTTGCCGGCCTTGTAGGCTAAAGCGTAATCCTGATTAAACTTGAATTCTTGTGACGCTGTTAGACCGAGCGAGTCGGCTTCATCGGCAATCACGCTACTGAAAATATTGCTGTTTGTTTCATTGCGCATGAGCCGCTCGAATAGTGTCTGATATTGTGGTTTCAGCAACCAACCTTGAGCCAATTTCTCGTACAACAACGTGATATCGGCAAGGGTCATTTGATTGGCCGGAATGTTAGTCGGTCCGCCGCAACCAAATTTGTGGTGCAGTTGCGTGTCTAGGCTTAGACCCACCACTTTATGCGCAGTGGTGTTGATCGCGGCTTGATCAAACCAATCTTGTATTGCATTGGTTTTTTGATTATCTGACTTGAACATCATATCGTTCAGAACCGTGGCCAACGGTATTTTTGCAGCGAGGTTTGTAGCGCTGCAACTGAGATAATAAACGTTAATGGGCGTCAGGGATTTGGTGAAGCCATTCGCTTGAATCCATCGCATCGCGTGAACGTGGTGTAACACCTTGATTGTGCTTGCCGGGTAAAAAATATAATTTGCGTTTTGATTTGCCAACTGCGGGCCATTGACTTTCTTTAGACGGAATCCGTAGACCCCGCCAGTCGTTCCATCGTTTAGTAATGTGTCGATTTCGGCAGTCAGCGCGGAATTATTTGCGCTTAAATTGCCAGCAAACGTGGTTGGAGATATTACTGCAAATGAGAGCGACAAACAGGCTAGTATTTTAGCGAATAGCTTACTGGGTGTTTTATCGTGGAAATTATCCATAACGATCTCCGTCAATTTGTAATCGTCCGTTTCTGGGAATCTGCTGGTTTTTATGGATTCCCAGGTCTTGATATAGGCTGGCAAAGTGGGCGTAGGCTGTAGTTTGCAGCCAGTTTAATCGGATATAAAAGCCGAATCTGTAATTAATTCACAAATTCGCTGTGAATCATTCACACACCTAGCTGGATTGCCGTCTAATTTTGTGTAGGATCTGACATTGGTTCAATAAAAATCTGCAATATTTTCAACGCTCGCTTTACAATACGCTTCTGGTTTTTATGTGTGATTTATAATGCTTTTGCTAACGAAAGTGGACAATCCGGATAGATACTATGATCGGTGCCTGGATCGGGGAATGCATGCCGCATTGGGTGATGCTCCGCCGTATTCATCTAAAAAAGTGATACAAATGAGGAAATCGAAATGAAAAAAATAATTTTCGTGGTTTTTTGCTTGCTGATATCTGCGTGTGGTGAGGACAAAAAATCATCAGCGCCGGCCCAGGCCAGTTATAACTATAAGACAATAAAGGTGGATTCAATCTATACGCGTTGGAAAAAAGATAAAAATGACGCGATGGAACGGGCCGAAAAGGATATTAAGAAATTTGTTAAATCTGCGTGCCGCGAAAGAATCGCCAAGGGGTGGTCTTTGATTAAGGTGAAAAGCACCGGTGCAATGGAATGCGAAGAGACTGACTCGGGGCACCATTGCCGCAAATCGCAAATGGAACTGGAATGCCGTCAGGTTATTGAAGAGTTTCCTTCCTAATCGAGTCATCGTATCGATGGTATAACCGTTGTAGTGTAGGGTCGATATCAAATTTGAGGATGGTAAGGCGTCCCGGAACTGCATTTAGGCGGTTCTGGGTACTGTCCCGGCCAATACGTCGATGGCGCATCCGAAAACCGAATCGGTATGGTTGAACCCGATATGTTTTATTGGCTAACGAAAATGATTTTTAAGTTTTTTATCGCTTTGCCGAAATAAAAGCTAGATTGACGCGTTTATTTTGACAAATTGGAGCGGTGTTTGACGATGAAACAATTGCTGATCGTACTGGTAGTGGCTTTTTCTGCTTGGAATTTGTTCTCGGGGCCGGGTTCGGTCAGTCTTGGGCCGGGGGTCATGGCCGAGAATCCGCCCGTGCAAGAAGACCCCATCGAGCCGGATCCGTTCGATTTCGATCAATATACCATTACCCCGTTGGCGAGTTTCGACATCAAGGCCAAAGTCTTGTCCAAGAAAAGCTACGTGATGGGGCGCCCTGCGGAATTGTCGCCAGTGGATCTAACCCTGGGGTGGCAGAATATGTCGGATGAGAGCGTACTGGCGGATATTCGCATATCGCAGTCTAACCGTTGGTATCATTGGCGTGTGGATGATTTTCCGATACCCAGGCGCGAGATCGAGACGCAAAGCGCAAATATGCACCTGATACCGGCCAACGAGGAGATCGAATCGTTGATCGATCAGGCCAGGCAGGGAGATATTATCGAGCTGAGCGGCAATCTGGTTCGAGTCGATGCGGATGACGGTTGGCACTGGGTCAGTTCGCTGAGCCGCAACGACACGGGGAACCATGCTTGCGAGCTAATTTGGGTGGAACAATTTCGAGTGATTACTTTGTAGCCATTGCGGTTTGGGTTGGTACACCGGCATCGCATGGATTTCAGTAGATAGCCGCAATAAAATAATGCGGTAGCTTGATTACCCGGGCGTATCGCTCGAACCCGGAATTATTTTATTTTCCACCCCGCGAACCAAATCGCGGGTAAATCGCTCGCTGAAACCGCACAAAAACCCCAGCGCCCATACAATCAGGTAGTGTTTGTGGTGCGCATCTCGATTCGCTAGATTGCTGCTCCCACCTTCGGTTACCGAGCTGTTTGCGCTGGCATTAACTTCGACAGGCGGTGCGGTATCGAAATCAAAGCCGGAGATCTGTATAAAATCGGATGCGAAAATCGAGTAGGTAAACATGGAGAGCGCAACGCCGATCATTGGTTTCCAGAAGGCTGTCAGGAAAACCAAATTGGGATTGTATAAGCGTAGCGTTCCAAATTTATCCAGCCGCGACAATATGCTGACCACACCGCCCACGAAGGCGCCACCGACCAAAATATTGAGCGTGGATAGATTAAAATGCTTGGATAAGCCGGTTTCAAATTGAGTGACTATAAATACGTAGATCAGCGGAAAAAAGATTAACGAAGCGAGAATGCCGGAAATCATCGCACTGATTGGAGATGGGCCGGCGATAAGTCTTAACAATTTTGGCAATCCCCGTGAATAGGCATTGGAATTCCATTCCAATTCCGATCGCAGTCCACGTACGAAACTTAGATTGGGTTGATCCGAGGCCAGCGATTTTAACGCCAATTTTAGATTGCGCTTGTTGCTGGAGATGCTTTTTTCTTTTTCCATTTTGGCCAGCAGATTCAATACCGTCGCCAATTCGACCTGCACCTGGTCGTCCACGTCTGAGGAGGTAATTTTCTTTTCGACGATATTGATCAGCTCGGTGACTTCTCCCGGGCCTTGCTCGCCTGCGTCGCTCTGCTTGCGGATCTCGTTGACCGATTCTGATTGAAGCTTGGTTCGGGTTTTTCTATCCATAGTAGGGCCCCTGTGTCGAAACGTGTTGTCGCCAACTCAATGAGCTTTGTGCTATAGAAAAGTCATTAAGTTTTCAGTTCTAAACTATCACCTTTAGCATACCCGAACAAGGTGACTATTGAACAAGGCCGAATTTATAGTCCGGGCGCGCCGAACAGGTGCTGCTTAGCGGACTCGTTTATCGATGGATTTCCTTGCCCTACGTGTTTTCCACTGCAGACCGGGCCGGTATTAATGAAGAATCTCTTCCCTGCAATCGCTGGTGGTGTAGTGCCGATCCGGATGCTTAAGGATCATATTAGAGATTCTAAAAGTTTTCTAAAATCGACCAGACGCTGTGTTTTGGCTTTCTATATCAAGGTTTATAGCTTATCAACCTTGATATAGATATTCATTGTACGCTTCCCGGTTTGCCAGGATTTTTGCAGAATGCCGGATCGTTGCCCGGAGGATTGATCGTCCATCCCACCAAAACGAACCCAGCGGCCCAATGGCGCCCGTATGGTGCTGTGCGCGCTTTGTGTTTCTATGATTCCGCCGCCGCGCCGGCTTAAGCGGTCCGACCACGGTTCTACATCGAGCATGACTTCGTTACCGACCATCCTTGGGGTTACGGCGAAGCCGGTCGTGGCCTGCTGATAGCTGATCCCGCCATTTGGATACTGATTTCCGTAGGGTGTGACGTTGTAGGTGGGTATAGGATAGGCTTTGCCGACCTGGATGTGCGCGGCTTTGCCCTCCATGGTACGGACTTGCTGGGTAATTTCGCCGTCGGTTTTGGAATCTGATTGGTAAAAATTGCCGTTTGCTCTGATGCGGCTGCCTTTGTTTGAAATGGTGCCGTAAACATTGGCTTGCGCGTTCAATTCGTCCAGCGACAATTTGTTGGTCTGCAACACCGAAATACGAAACTGGCCTAGCCCTTTATCCAGTTTGGCGATCAGTTCCTGGATCTGCGCCATGTTTTGCGGATCGGTTCTGATAATCAATTGGCTGCCATTCGCGACTACAGTCCCATTAGGGCCGACAAAGGGGCGCACCAGGTTAACAACTTCGTTAGCGGTTCGATTATGAAGTTGAATGACCTCCAGGTCCTGCGCGCGCGGAGCGGTACTGAATAGGGCCATTATGATCATCAGCGTCACGGCGACTAAAGTGCTACAAGGGCGTTGTCGTATTGCATCTATCGTGCATAAATCTTGTGAATTAGCATGATTATTATCGGTGCGGTAGACGGCTTGATTTGGCATGGTGGTGCTTCCCAGTGGTTAAAACTTTCGGCCTTAGGTGGTTAATGATTCCGTATCGAGTTTATCAGATTTCTTCGCGGTTATAGTGTTGTCAGCCAATGCCCGTTGATAAAGATCTAAATATTGTTGAGCGCTTTTTTTCCAAGAAAAATCCTGGACCATGCCGGTTTTTTGCATTTGCGTCCAATGGCGTTTGTTTTCGTAAAGAAGGATCGCGCGTTTGATTGCTTCCGTCAACGCGCCGGATGAATCACCCTCGAAAACGATACCGGTTGCGCAGCCATCGCGCAGTGTGGAGTGCGTTGCATCAACCACGCTATCCGCCAGTCCGCCAACCCGATGGACCAACGGGATTGTTCCATAGCGCTGGCTGTACATCTGATTCAGACCGCAGGGTTCGAAATGCGAGGGCATCATAAACATATCCGCGCCAGCTTCGATGCGGTGCGCGAACTGTTCATCATAACCAATCGTCACCGATATTTTCTCTGGATAACGTTCGGCCCAGCCCAGCAAGCCCTGCTCGAATTTTATGTCGCCGGTACCGATAAAAATGAACTGCAGTCGTAGTTCGCTGAGCTGCTGCATGGCATGCAGAATCAAGTCCAGACCTTTTTGTTGTACCAATCGGCCGATGAACCCGATCAGCGGGATATCCAAATCCTGCTGCAAACCGAAGCGGCGTTGCAGGTCGGATTTGTTGTGCAGTTTTTCGTCCAGCGTATGGACGCAATACTTGCGCATCAGGTGCGGATCAGATTCAGGATTCCAGGTGTTGGTGTCAATACCATTCAGAATGCCGGTCAAATCTTTTTGACGGTACTTCAGCAGTCCTTCTAAGCCGCAGCCGAATTTTTCGGTTTGGATTTCTTGCGCGTATGTGGGGCTAACTGCGCTGATCTGGTCGGCGAAGTTGAGACCGCCTTTGATGAAGGATAACTGGTAGTAAAACTCCAATGCATTAAAGTGCCAGAAATTTTTAGGCAGGCGCAAAGCCTTGTAGGTCGAATACGGAAACAGTCCCTGGTAGGCCAGATTGTGGATTGTAAAAACCGATGCAGGCCGGGTTTTTTCGTAACAGAGCAGTGCTGGTGCCAGCCCTGTCTGCCAATCGTTGCAATGCAAAATATCCGGACGCCAATGCAAGCCACTTTTATCTAATGCTATCTTGACAATTGCCCTGCAAAACAGCAAAAAGCGAGCCGCGTTATCGGCCCATGGTTTGCCGACACGATTCAAATAGGGATTGCCGGGCCGATTGAAGTATTGCGGGTCATCAACCAGCCAGACGGTAATGTTTGAACCGGGCAGCCGGGTTTCGTGCAGAGTAATTTTGCGCCGGTTGATGACCAGTGATGCGGCAGGTTTGATCTGGTCAAGCTCTGTTAAGCTTTCATGATAAGCCGGCATGACGATTCGCACATCGTGCTCCAGTGCACCAAGGGCTTGCGGCAGACTCTTGGAAACGTCGGCCAGTCCACCCGTTTTCATCAACGGATATACTTCACTTGTGGCAAACAATATTCGGCGCATATAGATCGAGGGTTATTTGGGCTGGGTTTCAATACGTGAGAGCACGATTCCAGCCAATGGGGGCAGGCTAAGCTCGATGGAATTTTGCTGCCCCATCCACGGGATGTTTTCCGATTTTACGCACGGATTGCCCATATTACCGCCGCCGTAATGGATGGCATCGGAATTAAATACTTCATGGTAGTCGCCGGTTTGCGGTATCCCAATTCGATATTTATGCCGCGGGACCGGGGTAAAGTTGAGTATAACGATCAATCTTTTCTCGCCGTCTTGGCGCTGAAAGCTCAATACAGATTGCGATGCGTCGTGGCAATCGATCCATTCAAATCCCTGCTGTTCAAAATCGAATCGGTACAATGGACTGGCGGTGCAATATAAATGGTTTAGGTCTCGAACCAAGGTCTTTATACCTTGGTGGTAGGGATAGTCCAATAGGTACCAATCCAATTCGCTGTCAAAATCCCATTCGTTGTCCTGGCCGAATTCGCAGCCCATGAATAAAAGATTTTTGCCCGGGTAGGTCAGCATAAACGTATAGAGCAAGCGTAGATTTGCAAAGCGTTGCCATTCATCGCCGTGCATTTTGTGCAGAAGCGAAGACTTACCATGGACCACCTCGTCGTGCGAGAAGGGTAAAATAAAATTTTCGGTAAACGCGTACAACATTCCGAAAGTTAGCTGGCCGTGGTGGAAATGGCGATGGATCGGGTCGTGACTCATATAATTCAAGTTGTCGTGCATCCATCCCATATTCCATTTCATCGAGAAACCCAGGCCGCCGGTCCAGGTTGGACGGGTTACCTGGGGCCACGAGGTAGATTCTTCGGCTATGATCAATGTGCCGGGGTGTTGCTCGTGCGTGGTTGAATTCAATTGTTTAATAAATTCTATCGCTTCAAGATTTTCGTTGCCGCCGTATTGGTTGGCTACCCAGTCACCGGGTTCCCGTGAATAGTCCAGGTATAACATGGACGCGACGGCATCGACGCGTAAACCGTCGATGTGGTATTCCTCTAACCAGAACATCGCGTTGGCGATCAGAAAATTTTTAACTTCATTGCGGGCGTAGTTATAGATCTTGGTTCCCCAGTCGCGGTGCTCGCCGCGTCTGGGATCTTCGTGTTCATAAAGCGCGGTGCCGTCATATTCTGCTAAACCATGAGCATCTTTGGGAAAATGAGCCGGTACCCAGTCGAGTACCACACCAATACCGTTGCGGTGCAAATAGTCGACAAAATAACGGAAATCATCTGCACTGCCATGGCGACTGGTCGGTGAGTAATAACCGGTTGTTTGATATCCCCAGGAGGCATCCAACGGGTGTTCGCTGACCGGGAGCAGTTCAATATGGGTAAAGCAAAGATCTTTAACGTAGTCGGTTAACGCTTTGGCCAAAATTCGGTAGTTGAGGAATTCACCGTTTGGACCCCGGCGCCACGACCCCAGATGAACTTCGTAGATACTCATCGGTTGGTGCGACCAATCGTTTTTTTTGCGTCGCTCCAGCCAGGCTTGGTCTTGCCACGTGTACGATGAATTGGAGCAAACGATCGAAGCGGTGTTAGGTCGGAGTTGAAACTGTTGGCCGTAGGGATCGGATTTTAATTGGATTTGGCCGCTGTGTCGGTTGCGAATTTCGAATTTATACATCGAGCCCGGTGCTACGGTCGGTAAGAATATTTCCCACACCCCGCTTATTCCATGGCTTCGCATAGGGTGGCAGCGGCCGTCCCATTGATTGAAATCTCCGATGACGCTAACCCGTTCTGCGTTTGGTGCCCACGTTGCGAACAGTGTTCCGTTAATGCCGTCGGCGCTGTGCGGGTGTGCTCCCAAAATTCGATAGATATGCCAATGCTTGCCCTCATTGAACAAATGTAGGTCGTAATCTGAAATTTGTGGTTCTAGACAATACGGGTCTACACTTTTATGAGTGCTGCCCAATTTGTCCTGCCAGCGTAACATATAGGGAGCTTGTCTGGGTTTTTGTTGGACCTGAGTTTGAAAAAAATCAGTACCTTCAATGCGTTCCATCGGCTGGTCTAGTTCGATAACAAAGATCGATTCGGCCAGGGGGTTGAATACCGTAATCAGGTCATTGTCACCGTTAGGCTGACGGCCCAGCACCGAGAACGGGTCATGATGACGCCCGTCCGCAATACGTTGCATTTCTTCGGAAAAGGCTCGGTATCTATCGAAATGTGTTGCGGGACGGCTTTTGCGGTTCACTTGGCGCTTATTCGGGTAGTAAAATGTCCGTTGATCAGAATGTTAGCAAAATTACTGGAAGATGGGATGCAACTTAGCTTGAAGGAAAACGTTTAGTGATCGTTTCTAATACTGCCGGACGTTTCGTAAGTCATCTTACACGAAACACATTAGCGCTGATACTTGCAGGCGGGCGCGGGACACGTCTCAAACAACTGACCGCCTGGCGGGCTAAACCCGCGGTTCCGTTCGGCGGAAAATTTCGCATCATAGATTTTACCCTTTCAAATTGTTTGAATTCGGGAATCCGTCAGATTGGCGTATTGACCCAATACAAATCCGATTCATTGATCCGGCACGTACAGAACGGTTGGGGATTTTTGCGTGGCGAATTCGGTGAATATATAGATCTGATGCCGGCCCAGCAGCGCATGGTGGATTCCTGGTACAAGGGCACTGCTGATGCGGTGTATCAAAATCAGGATATCATTCGAGGTCGAGAACCCGAGTATGTAATGATTTTAGCGGGAGATCATATCTACAAAATGGACTACGGTGCGATGTTGGCCGACCATGTTGCCAATGATGCGGATTTGACTATTGGTTGCGTTGAGGTGCCGATGGCGGAAGCCAGTGCTTTTGGTGTCATGGGGATTGACCAGGATAGGCGGATACGCGAATTTAGCGAAAAGAACCAGCAACCGCCTGGAATCCCTGGCCGCGAAGAGATGGCGTTGGCGTCGATGGGAATCTACATATTCAACAGCCAGTTTTTGTTCGAACAGCTGAATAAAGATGCCGATACAACGACGTCAACCCACGATTTTGGCAAAGACATTATTCCGGCCGCGCTCAAGAACTACAGAGGGTTCGCCTATCCTTTTTTGAATTTGCAAAGCGGGATACAGAGTTATTGGCGCGACGTTGGGACGCTGGATGCTTATTGGGCGGCGAATATGGAGCTGATTGGTGTTGATCCGGAGCTGAACCTGTACGATAAAAGTTGGCCAATATGGACCTACCAAGAGCAAAATCCACCGGCTAAATTTGTATTCGATAACGATAAACGGCGCGGAATGGCAGTGGATTCGATGGTGTCAGGCGGTTGTATCATATCCGGCGCACAGGTCAAACACTCTCTGATGTTCTCCAATGTCAGAATTAATTCCTATAGTCAAATCGTCGATGCTGTAGTGCTTCCGGATGTGGAGGTAGGACGCAAATGCCGGCTCAAAAAGGTCATCGTGGATAAAGGTTGTGTCATACCGGAGGGAACTGTAATTGGCGAGGATCCTGAGGAGGACAAGAGACGTTTTCATGTAAGTCCCGGTGGAGTTGTCTTAGTAACCGGCGATATGTTCGGTCAGCGATTGCACTATGTCCGCTGAAAACAAACTCAAGCTGGTTCTATGCTGGCATATGCATCAACCCGAGTATCGTGATTTGCGTACGGGTGAATACGAATTACCGTGGACCTATCTGCATATCATCAAAGATTATGTGGATATGGCAGCCCATCTGGAAAAGGTGCCCGAAGCGAGGGCCGTGGTCAATTTTGCCCCGGTGCTTTTGGAACAAATTGAAGATTATGCCAAGCAGACGAATGGCTTTCTGCACGACGGTATTGCGATTCGTGATCCGTTGTTAGCAGCATTGGTCGAGGCCGCGATACCCGCGTCGTTGGAAAAGCGCATGATGCTGATCAAAGCCTGTCTTAAGGCGCATCGAGAGCGTCAGATTGGTCGCTATCCATGCTACAAGAAATTGGCTCAGATTGCCGATTGGCTTTGCCTGCACCCTGACGCGACCGGCTATATTAATTCTCAATACATGGCAGACCTGTTGGTTTGGTACCATCTGGCTTGGATGGGTGAAACAGTCAAAAGATCGGATCCACGGGTTAAGCGGTTGTTGGAAAAAGGTAGTGGATATACCTTGCACGAACGTCGCGAATTGCTGGAGGTCATTAACGAATCTTGCGCATCATTGATTGATCGGTATAGAGGATTGGCTCAATCGGGACAGGTTGAACTATCGGTTTCGCCGTACGCTCATCCGATAATGCCGCTGATGCTGGATATACATTCGGCCCACGAAGCGATGCCCGATGCGCCGTTACCTTCGATGGACCGATATCCAGGCGGTGAGGAGCGGGTTCGATGGCATTTGCAAAAAGGCCGCGAAATCTTTGAAAGGTTTTTTGGATTTGAGCCGCGCGGTTGTTGGCCTTCCGAAGGGAGTATCAGCGATGCCACGGTCGAATTGCTGGCCGAGGCCGGCTACACATGGTCGGCGAGCGGCGGCAGAGTGCTGGACAACAGCTTAGGCCAATCGGATTCAATAGACGCATCCAGTCATTTTCGGGGCTTCAAGTTAGTCGATAGGCCAATCACTTGTTTTTTCCGGGATGACGGTCTTTCCGATTTGATTGGTTTTGAGTATTCCAATTGGCATGCAGATGATGCGGTTTCCGATTTGATCCAGCATTTGGATAACATACGTCAAGATTGCGGTGAGGGCCGGGAATGTTTGGTATCGATCATAATGGATGGGGAAAATGCTTGGGAGCATTATCCGGATAATGGTTATTATTTTCTGAACGCGTTGTATTCAAGGTTAGTAGAGCATCGCCAGATTGAACTCACGACCTTTAGCGATTATTTGGACGGTCAAGGGGATGTTGCCGAAATTCAGCATCTGGTCGCCGGAAGTTGGGTATATGGAACATTCTCAACTTGGATTGGCGATGCGGACAAAAATCGTGGTTGGGATATGTTGGGTGATGCCAAGTGGTGCTATGACAAGATTGTCGCGACCGGACGGTTGAATGACGCAGAAATGCGGCGAGCCGAATTACAACTTGCCGTGTGTGAAGGGTCCGATTGGTTTTGGTGGTTCGGAGATTATAATCCTGAAGAAGCCGTCAGTACTTTTGAGCGGCAGTTCAGAATGAATCTGGCGAATTTATATCAAATATTGGGCGAAGAGCCGCCCTCTTATCTGACCGAAGTATTTACCCACGGTAGTGGTGCACCCCCGATGGGAGGTGCGATGCGCCGCGGTGCTGAGGTTTCCGATAGTTAATTATCATTTGCGTTCAATGACCCGCATTCGGTCAAAACTGAAGCGGTGGACATTCAAAAGTACCGATCCTCGGTAATGGCGGTCTATACTGATGAACCAGACGTAGATTCCAGCGAATTGTGCTGATGATTGTCTAAAAATGGAAATTGAATTGCAAAGAACGTCGAGCGTGCTGGATCGGCGGCGCGCCGGTATTTTGTTACACATTACATCTTTGCCCGATAGCCTGGGTAATGGCGATATTGGCCATTCTGCGTATCGTTTTATTGAATTTCTTGCCGCTGCGGGTGTATCGGTTTGGCAGGTGTTGCCACTGGGGCCAACCCATTCGGATGGGTCTCCGTATCAGTCTTTATCGAGCCATGCGGGTAATCCCATGTTAATAAGCCTGGATTGGCTAGTGGATAAAGGCTGGCTTGAATTACCCAAATTGACCGATTACGCGGCGCCTTATTCGACTTATCGTAGTACCTGTTTGCGGTTGGCTTGTGACGGATTTTTAGATTGCGCTGATCAGTCATCAAAGCAGGATTACGAAGCCTTTTGTCGGGCGCATGATTATTGGTTGGAGGATTTTGCGCTTTATACTGCACTACGCCATAGATTTAACGGTTGTTCGTGGCAAGAATGGCCAACCGAATTAAGACGACGCGAGAAGGAATCGCTGCTACGGGTTAAACAAGAATTCATTGGCCCGGTTGCGCAGGTGAAGTTTGAGCAATTTGTTTTTTATCAACAATGGCGCCAGTTGAAAGAGTACGCCAACGAAAAGGGTGTGTTGGTGTTTGGTGATATGCCAATTTTTGTCTCTGAAGATAGCGCGGATGTTTGGGCCCAACAAGAATATTTTAATCTGGATGACGATGGACGGCCCCGGGTTGTTGCCGGCGTGCCACCCGATTATTTCTCCGAATCTGGTCAGCGTTGGGGAAATCCCCAATATAACTGGAAGGGTATGCAAGTCGACGGTTTTTCATGGTGGATCGATCGTTTGCGTTCACATCTGGAATTGTTTGATTGGGTGCGCATCGACCATTTCCGCGGATTCGAGGCGTATTGGGAGATTCCGGCTTCGGAACAGACTGCGATCAATGGTCGTTGGGTTAAAGCCCCAGGAGAAAGTTTATTGCAAACTCTGCTTAAGACTTTTGAAGGTCTTCCTCTAATTGCCGAAGATTTGGGGATTATTACGCCCGAAGTTGAGGCGCTACGCAATGCATTTTCTCTACCGGGGATGAAGATTTTGCAATTTGCGTTCGACGGTGGTGCTGATAATTATTATCTACCGCATAACCACCAACCTAATTGTGTGGTATATACCGGTACCCACGATAATGATACCACGCTAGCTTGGTTCGACGCTTTGTCTGATGAACTCAAAACTCGAGTTCTGAATTATCTTGGGGTGCCTGGCGTCGCAATGCCATATGCATTAGTGCAGAGCGCCTTGGCGTCTACGGCCAAATTGGCGGTATTACCCATGCAGGATGTGCTTGGCTTGGGTGTCGGTCATAGAATGAATACACCCGGGACGACCGAGGGCAACTGGAATTGGCGTTTTTCCTGGGATCAACTCAGTGAAGAAATGGTGGGTCGGCTCAAGTATTGGACCAAAATATACGGGCGCAGCGAGGACTGATATAAACTAATCGGCTCTACGATCGGTTTCGGCTAACTTTCCGGTTTCCCTAGTTCGCTCAGCGGCTTAGCAACCCAGTTTTCCTGATACACCTCCCAAATTCCACTTTTAGCCCCTAGTGCGGTTTTGATTTTAACATTGAGGATTGTTGACTGTGGATTTTTCTTTTTAGCGGCTAAAAGACGGAGATCCGGCTGGAGGACAAGGCTCTGTGGGGATTGGATTTCAAACCGGGGGTGGGTTGGAACAGCCTGTTTATCGGATACGGCGCG
>CAZUGA010000002.1:0-167084 GCA_964619885.1 uncultured Methylococcaceae bacterium | reverse complement strand
AGCTATTCAAGCTACTAAGTCCACTCGCTTTGATGAGTTTTGCAAGTGGCTCATATGATAAAGAAATATACGCGCCGCTCAATATAAGCGGCCATGCTATCAAACACGTATTGGCTTCGGGCAGTGCATTGATAGTTTTTTTGATGATAAAAAAACGCCAGTTGATCAACCGACAGAACGGCGAAACATAGCGACTATAATCTAAGATCTATTCGGCGACATTGAAAATTTATGTTAGAAATCGGACAAATCGAGAAAATTCTACTTGCTCTATTTTTTATTAGTTGTGGAGAATCGACTACGATTTTAATGGATAGCACCCCATTTCCCTTGCTTTGTTGTCTCTAGTTGGCGAAGCTTCTGTAGTTGTCTTTAACAAATAGTCCTACTCAAAATAGCTTGAATTAGAACAATATCTAAAGATTCACGATCGCTGCCAGAATATTGGCTCTGGCCAATTCTCCAAATGCCACTTGAAACTGCACTGTAGAATAAATCGACGGTCGATCCAGAAAAGACTGCAAAATCTTACGGCGCGCTTTTTTAAACAACAGGCTAGGAACCCAACGGTATTCTCGGCGTATATTTTGTTCAAATTCCTGGTAGGTACGAGCATCCGCCCCAAGTATGGATAGATCAATGTCAACCAGTAATCGAGTATCCGGATTAACCGGCGCGGTATCATGAATTGTTGCAATTATTAGTTCGTAGACACGACTCGCACCGCATTGACCAAAGCCGTTGTCGTTCAAAAATTGCGCGGCCCATTCGGCGCTTTGCCTTTCATTGTCGTTAGCAAGTGGGTTGTATATCGCGTCGTGAAACCACAGCGCAATCTCAACCTCATCGGGTTTTTCGGAAAGACCCGTGTATTGGTCTAGCAACGCGATGCAATGGCTAACGTGCTGCTTGTTGTGATAATACCGGTGCGGCTGCGAATACTTCTCACACAACGCCTGGTATACATCTAGATTCTGGGAAATAGACAACCGATTCATTAAAGACTCCCAACGCGACTGATTCAATCTTTTTCCGTCGGCGCATCATCTCTGCGCAAGTGAAATGCCTGCAATAAATTTTTACCCGCTAATACAAAATATAACCACGCTTTGCGCCAGCGATTTCCCAATAGAATAATATGAACATGCCAACCCTTTTCTCTGCGCGCGCTGTAGCCACTGTAGATTAGGCCAAAGGCTTCGGGATCGCCTATCGCCTCTTGGGCAAACTGCCGCGCTTGTTCGACGCCGAGCTTCAGCATCTCCGCGACCTCGGCCGGTGTGGGTTCACCTTGGGATTTAGCAAAGGCCAACAAATAATACCGAGGAATCCATTCATTTCGAATTCGAATAATCTGACAGGCGTTTCCGCTTGCAAGCGGCAGCTCATCGCCGAGGGTTTTTGATGGAGATTGCATGGCTTTCATTGTTACGATCGTTGTCGGTTTCCTCGCATCATACCGTTGGAAAGGACTTCTGACGACAAATGCCGGAAACCGCATTTATATAGATCGCTCTATTCATTTTTTGCGTTTGTGTCCCCCACGACTCGACATTGGAAGGCATTCTCAAAAGTAATAAGTTATCCGGCCACCAAGAAACCCCTTAAGAATCGTTATTACTAACAATAAGCTCACAAATTGATTCAGGTCAATAAGGCCACTACCGCCAAATGATACAAATTGCCACCACCTAACTTTTGCTTAAGAACAAATACACGGAAATGGTGTTCTATTTTCGATACGACCCAAAGGGTCAATCGTTTTGCTGATTTGTCGGGCGTAGAGGGTTTATCCAGCACCCATTTTTAAATATTATTCACTATTGGAGAGTCAAATGAAAAAGATATGTACGGTTCGATTTATCAGCGCCCTCTTTCTGTTCGGGTTGTTTGCAACTATTGCCAATGCAGAGATCTCAATCGAGGCTGAAGGCGATATCGCCGGATCGTGGTTATTGGAAAAGTCATCCACTACGTTAGACGGTCCCCGGGTTAGTCGGGGAGAAACCTGGATTATTGGCAACGGGCAATTGGAGAAAAAGGACGTGCTTCTGGCCCGCAGCGGAACCTACGATGTACCGCCGATGCCACTCAAGATTGAATCGGGAAAAATGTTGGTTTCAGTTGTGGGAAGGCCAGGAAAATTTGAGTCGTACGAATTGATCGAAAAAGAAGGCAATTCGATGGTGTTACACACCAAATCGGAGGGATTTCTTTTTTTTCTACGCCAGTAATGCTTCCAAAATCCGTTGTTGTAACACTATAAATTAATCATGAACCGGATCCTGAACGAGAGTGTCACTCGGCCAAATTTTGTATCGTTGAATTATTGCACTAACCAACCAATGTATAGAAAGCGTTGCGTCGATGAGTCACTCGCGGAGTTGTAGCTCCAATACTGATCATTTAGCTGTAATCGTTTGCTGTAATTTTTCTTAACCCCAGTGGAATATTCAAAGAGGCCAAGTTGATGGTGTTTCCGAAAATAAGTTCCAGGCTGCTCATGCTTATGATTACATCGGTTGGAATGCTGTTTGTAAATAATGTTTTTGCAAAGCATTACGTGAGTAAGTTTGCGATAGAACCTGCGGGTGACGTTTTCATAGTATCCGCCAAAGCAATGGGTTCGAACAATAGCGGTGCAGCCAATCAGGATAGCGGTAAAGCCCGTTATAGTTTCGAAATCGATGTTGATAAATTGGATATCATGCGAGACATAACACAGACGGGTGGAAAAGCTACGATTCAGTTGAAAACGACCCGATCGCTCAAAGTTATCTACAAGGGTCGCTCGTGTTACAACGCAAAGCTTAAAGTATTCATTAGTCATCTCGACGGCTCTCATAGAGATTCACAGACTCTTGACGAGCAAGGTTGTGCTCCGAAGATCGCAAATGGGATCAAGGACCAAAGCTATGCGATTGATATAAAACCATGGGTTGAAAATATAAAGGAAGGAGACAGTTTTGTGGTCGAAGTGGACGCTACGGTTTCGGCTGATCCTGGCGGCAAGAGCCGTGACGATCGAGCTGAAGTTTCCTGGCAAATCAAAATGGGAAACGAACCCAAACTCAAACTGATGACCGAATAACAATTCCGTCCATTGTGCATTGCTGTCCCAAAGGCATCAATTCCACCTACGGATGCAAAAGATAATTCCGCACCCTGAAATTGCTAATTGACTTCCCTGTACCGTAGTCGGCGACGACAGTCTTTCTCAAAATTGATCCAGATCATACGTTGTAGAGTCTTAAGGCTTTAAGCTTTCCCATACCAAACGAAAAAACCTCGACCCTTCAGCCAGATAGAATACCGTTTACGATTTTTTCGGGCGGAGGAATTTTGGGTTTGAATAGTTTAGATTCGTTTGCGACCAGACACCAAAACTTATTTTTGATAGTGGAGAATAAAATGAAAAAGCTTCTTCTTAGCTGTTGTTGCTTGCTTGCTCTTATCGGCTGTAAACCACCCAACGCTGAACCCAAATATCTTTTCAAAACGATTAAAGCCGATTTGCCCTATACGGATTGGAAAAAGAATATGGCCTCTGCTCAAAAAAGAGTGAAATACGAAACCGATTTCTATTCCAAAGATGCTTGCAGAAGAATTGCCTATGGATGGACCTTATATAAAACTAAAGCCTCTGGCCAAATGAGTTGCGAGGAAACAGCGGAAGGATTTCACTGCCGCATAAAGGATATCGAATTGGAATGTCGTCAACTGACAGAAAAATACTAAATCCAGGCACTAAATTCGATGGCATGTAACATGCGCATTCCGTTGTAACGCCTGCCCACCGTTATTCTGATTGACTAACGGCCATACTCCTGTCTACACCACTATTCGAATAATCCTATCAGATCTATAAATTGATTACTTAACACCAAATCAACGATCCATACCCGGATTGCGGGTCGCAGTAAATCAGCATTATGAATTCCAGTTGATCTAAATCAACTTTCCAATTGTACCGTCCTGATATCTTTCTTCGCCACTACACGGCCCACATGGAATTCAATGGAAATCCATTTAAGGAAGCTCTGAACAAGCCGGTCCATGACTTGTCAGAGCACGCATCGCGCAAAGCGCGATTATCACAAAATCAATCGCCTACAGCGATCGATTTTGGCGGCGCTTCCTTGTACCGCAGGAAGATCTGACTTTATCAGACCTCTGTTAATTCCATTGTGAGCCGACCGTAACGAAATCAACGGAAAAAAGCCGTGGTTACTTTCCGAAATGAAAAACCGGGGGTCAATTGAAAGGGGGTCTAGTACAGATGAACTATTGGTTTGAGGGCTTGGTCGCGTTTCATGTCGCGATTGTTTACGCTACGTTTGCAGAATATACCATGCATCGGCTGATGCATGCTCGTCTGGTCTTTGGCGATCAACATGCGATGCATCACCGCGAGGGTACTGGAAATAGCTGGTTTGAGGAGTTCCTTAACTATTTTATCCCGGCCTGTTCGGTTTTATGGGTCGGATTTTTATACTCGTTTTACGCCGGACTAAGTTTCGCAATTGGGGGAACCTTTGCCGCGGCATTCTCCGCTTATGCACATCAACTTCAGCACGAGCAACCTGAATTGGTTTTCTGGCTTCCGCGCCCGGTCCATTATCTGCACCACGAAGATAACATGTGGAACTACAACTTTGGAATTTCCGTGGATATTTGGGACAGGATATTTGGAACGTACAAAGCTGCTGACTGGGTACCGGTCAGCAAACCTTCGCAGTTTCCGTTAAGAAGCTTCGTTCAAATCCGCTGGTTTAGTAGAGCGCCAAAATCGTTTCAGTCCGTTGATCCTTAGGTTTATTTTAATCGGTGTGGCGACACAAAACTCAGTCAGTGATCTGATCAGCCTCCCTTTTCAGAACAACAGCAATTTTAATTTAAACGATTCGAGTCTATCGCGAGGCGCTAGTACTGATATCAACGTTAAACCTCGAACAGGTTAAATCCCGTAAATATACGAATATGAAAGATCTTATTACAAACTGGCTTTTTATAGCTGGCGGGGCACTATCAAATCAACCAATTAGACCGGGGACAATGCGTCCAGGACTCCCAACACTTGAGCCTGGGTTGGTAAATTCTTCCGTATCTGCAATTCCTGAGTTAAGAGTCGTCAGAAATCTCCATCGGCCGAAGCATGAAGTCACACCCGGAGCTAAGACGATCATCAACGCAATGGCTGCTGCCCTCAAAACTCAGACTCGGGCAACCGGATTAGGGAATATTCGTTGTAAAGCCGTAGGGCTAATGAAAAAGATGCGGTTGTTCGACGAATGTGGAATATTTCTGGTACCTGAGATGGAGGCAATCGGCGAAAGCATTTTACCCGCTGAACTGAAACTTAAGGATATAGATGCACTGATCGATCGAATGGCCGTGGCGATGACCGAAAACGAATATGCCGTATGTCTATTCGAAAAAGTTTCCCAAAAAGACGATTGGTCAGATCTGATGAAACGTTTCGATGAATTTGGCCCTGACGAGCTTCCGGTGTTTATCGCTTACGCCGTCATTCTTCAGAACTTGACAGAAGCCATGTTCAAGGACGTCAAGCTCTTATCCGCTAGCCTGACTTATTGGCTAAAAATAGTAGACGAGAAGGACTTGACCAAACACATGTCGATTCCGTTTCGTGTCAAGTATGAGTCTATTATGTATCCAGCAAAGAAGTATAACGAGTATGTCTCAAAAGGCGAGTGCCCTGAAGATTTCGCAAAATTTCTTTTACCGCTTAATATTATGGAAGCAGTAATTTTTGACGTATTTCGAGGCAACCTCGACAACGCCTATGCAGGTTTTGAATTAGCAAAACACGGCACCGGCGGCGCAGCAAATCCAAAAACCGGAGCGGGCTCCACCAGGGTGACAAATGGCGCTATTGCGACAGGTCAAGACCTAGTGGAGTCTTGGGATGACTTATATCAGGTATGGAATGCTTTTTTCGTTGCAACATTTGGCACGACTTACCTTGTTAATCTTCTAATTCCTCAAGTTTCTGAATATCACGGTGGCGATAAGCCCGATGCTTATGCTTACAACCGCGTAATTGCTTTGATTGTCACGTTATTCATGATGACATTTGACCAGTTTGATATCGATGCTGACCTTAGGGGCGACACTGAGTCGGTATTTGTAAATAAAATTCTTGCCGAACAGAAAGACGTGTTCGAGATTTGGGGTGAAGCCAACTATGAAAGTGCAGCACTCTACGCCCAGGATGTAAAAGACGCCAATAGAAGTGATCAGTTGAACTGTCGCGGGTAGTCCCAGAGACTTTTTTAGATCGTATCAAGCCGCTATAGCCTCAACACCCCTCAAGAACTACACGACAACATCGAGCAACCCGGCTTATGCCGCGCCCAGTCGGGGCGTTTTTGGGCAAACTCTTCTTTGTCGGGCTGCTCGTCGTAAGGCTTTCTCAAGACATCCAATAGCTCATGTATCATCGAATAATCATGCTCGTGCGCTTTGTCGATGGCCTGTTGTGCAAGGTAATTCCGCAACACATATTTGGGGTTCACGGCATTCATTGCGGCTCGGCGCTCGTGATCGGGCTTAGCATCATCAATGCAAGCTGCTATATAACGCCTAATCCACTCGGCGGTTTTAGCCTTAATTTCTTCCGTAATCTGATCCGGCAAGTAATACGCAGGCTGAACTGCATCAAGTAGTTGTGCTTCGGTATCGTCTGCTAAGACTGCAGCAGGAATTTCTATTTTCGCCAACTGTCGAAAGAATATTGTCATATCAGTTTCGGTTAGCTGCAATACCGCGGGCAAATCACCTATCAAATCATCCACGCGGGCATTGACCGATTCAGCAAGCCCAAGCTTGCTTGCCATCATCCGCGAATAGCCTCGTTGATAACATTCCAAATACAAGTCCACTCCGGCTTTTAGCGGTTCGACGGCTTCAAACAACGGATATATCGCGTTCGCCAGTTGCACCAGATTCCACAACGCGATTTGCGGTTGATGGCCGAACCGATAGCGGCGGCCCTCTGCATCGGTGGTATTCGGGGTCCAATTTGGGTCGTAGTCTTCCAACCATCCGTAGGGACCATAATCGATGGTTAAACCAAGAATCGACATGTTATCGGTGTTCATCACGCCATGAACGAACCCAACCCGCATCCAGTGGACGATCATTTCTGCGGTTCTGCGGCAGACCTCTTCGAACCATCCTGCATAGATTTTTGGGCAAGGTTCGCCCAACTGGGGGAAATCCACTTTGATCGTGTAATCGACCAATTGTTTGAGCTCGGCGAGTTCTCCGCGCGAAGCAAATATTTCGAAGCTGCCAAATCGGATAAACGATTCAGCCACACGACATACGATGGCACCAGGTTCAAATTGCGCATTACCGTCGTAAAACATATCGCGAACAACCTGATCTCCGGTCAAAACCAAACTCAGCGCCCGGGTTGTCGGCACACCCAAATGGTACATTGCTTCACTACATAAAAACTCTCTGACTGAGGATCTAAGAACCGCCAATCCATCCGCGGTTCGAGAATACGGTGTCAGGCCCGCACCTTTGAGCTGTAATACCGATCGTTGACCATTTCGATTGACCACCTCACCCAAATTGATTGCACGGCCATCCCCCAACTGTCCAGCCCAATTGCCAAATTGGTGCCCACCGTAACAAGTCGCGTAGGGTTGCATACCCTCCAAAAGCCTATTTCCAGAGAAAATCTCGGCAAACTTCTCCGAAAGACAGGCGCTATCGTCTAGATCTAAGCGTTCAGCCACCTCACGCGCATGGGCTACCAACTTTGGCTGCGAAACTGGTGATGGTGATACGAAGGAATAACAAGCACTATTAACCTGCCGTGTATAGTTTTTGGTCTCGCCATCGGCCGGAAGTTCACGAACAAACCGGTTATCGAATGATAACGCCTCTAGCTCAGAAATTATGGGTTGGGAAAGCATGAAACCTCTGATTTTAAATACTGAATGGAATATAGAGTCTACTGAAATATCAGTTCCGACGCGACCTGAAACTCGAAAGAAAAACAATAATCAGCAGCTGCATCGCATGCATTAATCGATGTCCGCTAGACCCACGTCCAACGCCAGCAAACCCTATTCTCGGAATTTTTAACCAACGCCTTCTATAATTTCTATGTTATTAATCGACAAATAGAAATATTGCTATTTGTCCGCTCCGGGCGGCAGTTATGGATTTATCCGAATCACAATCAACAAGTACTCGCTATTGCAAATTGCGTAAACGGGTCCATGAAATTTTAGAAGTAGGCCATCCCGACGACCTGAGCAGTCGGACTGTCGACTATCTTTTGATGGTTACCATTTTAATCAGCGTAGCCGCCATAGTCCTCGAATCGGTCCCCGCTTTGTCGGTTAAATATCAGGGGATTTTCGAATGGATTCAATTGATGTCGACTATGATTTTCGCAATAGAATATGGACTACGGGTTTGGTCAATCGTTGAAAGTAAACGGTTAGAATTTCGCACTCAAATTGGTGGCCGTATTCGCTTCATCTTTTCGCCGCTCGCATTGATTGACCTAATCGCGATAGCACCCACGCTCGTTTCTATGCTGATCAATGTGGATCTGCGATTTTTACGCGTCGTTCGGCTGCTTCGATTACTGAAACTAGCGCGCTATTCACCGGCAATCGGCGTTTTGTGGAACGTGATTGGTCAAGAACGCCAGGCTATCAATGCATCTATCTCTATATTACTTCTTGTATTAATTTTTGCCTCATCCGGTATTTTTTTGTTCGAAAATTCAGCGCAACCGGAAGTCTTCTCGAGTATACCCGCAGCAATGTGGTGGGCAGTCGCCACGGTAACTACCGTGGGTTACGGCGACGTTACACCAATTACCACGGGTGGTAAGCTGTTCGGGTCGTGTATAAGCTTCATTGGCGTCGGCATGGTCGCAATCCCAACCGGGATCCTGGCGTCTGGCTTTAGCGACGAATTGCGAAAACGCCGGGAATCGTATATCGATCTGGTCGACGAAGTACTGGAAGACGGTCTGGTCACGCCGGATGAACGCCGAGTCATGGAATTGACACGCCAGAAAATTGGGATTAGCGAGCAAGATGCGGCACTAATTTTCAGGCAGGTCATGCGAGAAACCAAACGAACCGCTCAATGCCCGCAATGCGGCCATACGTCGCCTACACCCCTACCAAATCGGCAATCATATAAAGAACCCATGAGCTAAAGTTTTCTACCTTTATGGCTCGTTCCCAATCAACACATTGCTGGACATCAAAAATAACATTTTGTCAATACAAAATACCGGATATATTGCCAGCTTGGGCGATTCAGCTATTCTTGTTCTGGAACAATGCAAATTTTTCTTTTTAAATTAAGGGGACATCATTATGAGTAGTATGTTTGGAATAATATTTGGAGTCGGCGCTTGCTTCGTTTTGTATAGATTTCTAAAGAGCGATTTCGACGATTCAGTTTATCGGGCTCCTATGATACAGCAGACCAATACTTCTAAAAAGGTTGCACAATCAACAGCGAAAAAATCAACAACCGCTGCTAAACCAATCACCAATGCCAGAAGAAAAACAAAACCCAGCAAACCAAAAACAACTACAAAACGAGTGATCGCGAAAAAAAGTAAATCAACAAAGAAGAATATCGTGGCAACGAAGAAATCAACAACCAAAAACCGAAGCGCGAAAACTGATGATCTGACTCGAATCAATGGGATTGGGCCAAAAATCGCTGTATATCTTAATGACAGCGGCGTCAAAACATTCCAACGATTGGCAAAGTTCGATCCATCAAAGCTTAGTTTATTGGTTCAAAATTCCGGAATTAGAGTTCGTCAAGATGACCCCTCTATGTGGATAGAACAAGCCAAACTTGCGCAAAAAAACGACTGGGAAGGTCTGAATAAATTGCAACAAAAACAAAAATTAAAAAGAAGCGGCAATGTAAAACAAGCGGCTTAACGGATCAGAGATTAACGCGGGTAGCTGGCTTTGCGCTTGCTACCCGCATTTTTACTATGCAAATTCGTTCGCCTGCTCGAGTAAATACTTCAAGATAAACAAGAATAGGGCGCTATATTTTATCCACTAAAAACGTTCATCCAATTGTCGACATTCCAGGATAACATTTTCAAATCTGCATCGATGCCCTTCCGAGGTTTCTTTACAGCTCAATGCGCCTTCACTTTTAATTTCCTTTAAATACCACCCGGTACCAAAACTTCGGCACGCACTCTTCATTTCAATTTTAATTTCCTTTTTAGCAGTTTTTTCAGCTGCCTGCTTATCTTCTTTCCCAAACGTATAAGGTGTATTGTAGGTCTTTGTTTTGTATCGATAGACTGGCTCGTCATCAGGCGCTCTACATGCCGAAATGAGCAATATGCAAAAACAGGCGACAAGTAATTTATTCATTGTTATGACCTCAAATAGTTTGTAAAGGGGGCTTTAGGCACGGGGCTGGAACTCTATTCTAGTGTGCGCTCTCAGCGTAAGATCGTCAACCTGGATTTCCCAACAACTACAGCAAAAATCACCTGGAAACATTAAATTTAACGCGAACGTTACTGGTTAGAACCGGTACCATTTCAGACTACTCTTTCGCTATAGAAGCTTTATTGAAGGTTTCCTTTTTAGCGATCCCCCCAACTTCATCCCACGCGGTCCAAAGTCCATCTTTTTTACCGTTTTTGTAGTGCCCTTCTTTCCATTTCAGGCCGTTTGTATACCATTCCGTCCAAAGTCCATTCCGTTTGTCATCCTGGTAGCTTCCTTCCGCAGCCTTCTGCCCATTCTTGTACCAAACCGTTTCGCGACCGTTTTGTTTACCGTCCTTGTAGATAGCTTCTGATGCCTTCTCGCCGGTCCTAGTCCAAAGAATCGAAAGTCCATCTTTCTTCCCATTTTTATAGTTTTCTTCGGCCCTTTTCTTTTCCTGCCCATACACGGAATATTCAACGAAGGTACCGTTAAATGGCTTTTCTTGGTTTGATTGATACATCAATCCATTTCTATCCTGCAAAGTGGTCACTTCCCGTTCTTCCGAACAAGACACCAAAAACACAGACATACACAGGATTGAGATGATATTTTTCATTTAGTTACTCTCTATTTTCGACAAATTGATTTTTGCGGGCCCCAATTTACAGCGGCGCAAACATCTAGACAACCGGAAAATTTGATGACGTTAAAGAACTAACCTAGATTTTTCTGGAATGCGAATCTAAATTTTGGCTGATATTCGCATCACCGCATTAAAATTAGACTCAAAATGCTCAAATACCCCAAGCATACACTCCAATTATTTTCTCTTTTATTGTTCGCTGCACGCTTTTGACATCTTGAGCATGCCACCGGTCATTCTTAATCCAAATAAACGATTTCAAACTGGCCAACTCCCAAACGCTGTATCCCAAACCGCCGCTTTAAAAACAACATTCCTTTCGGCCGTCTTTTGCTACGCGCAACCTCCACAGCTGCCGTGACCACATACTCACCAGCCACCAGAGATTTAGCCGCCACCGGCACAATCATACCTGCCGCGCGCCTGCCATATAAAATCTCCCCCATGACGGCGTGCATATCGTCTGGCGTTGCATATTTTGGATCACGTTTACGGACCATAGACCACATGATACAGTCGTTGTCACAGTCAAGTTGTTTAACCTCTATATTCGACAACATATATCCGCGCCCTTCCAATACTTCTTTCACAATTTCTTTATTACCAAACGTTAATCCTTCCTCGGTCAGAAAAACGTCAAGTTTTTTCGTGGGTTGGCACCCGACAGTCAGCAACAAAATCAAACCAACAGTCACGTACAGACGAAATCGGCATGGGACGGGGATAAACCCATAATAGTTACTCTTACTAGAAATAATCCTAGGCATCTCACAAATTAGGGTTCGATAAAAATTGCTCGAGCACTTGTTCATAAAGCTTATTTAATGCCGCCTCGGTTTCATTATTTTTAATTCGAGCGGTGCGACAAACCAATCCTTCTACATTGATACGGTAATAATCCTCAATTATCGCAGCTTGCTGCTCCATACCATAGCTAACAAGGTCTTTATCCACCTCCAACGTGTAGCAATATGTTTTTTTATAATTCAATCCCGACTTAACACAATCCCAAATGGCTCTGACGATAAGATTACAGATCTTATTTTGATACTGCCAAACATGAGTCATCTCATGGATGAAAAAACCACGCATTGCACCACTTTCTTTGGCGTAATCTATGCTATAAATCCCATGTGCATAAATTTCTCCATTAGGTGCTATCGCGCTGTTATCAACTTGAAGAAAAATATATTTGCCATTGTGGACTTTGACACGTTGGTAATCGATGGCATTTTTGAACAAAACTTGCGCAATTCTGATTTCTCCTACAGTTAACGACCGAGACACTCTCTATACCCTCTACCAATTAAGCTGATCAAACAAATCCGCTCAATAATAACCGAACACCAATAACCTCGACATCCGGCAAAAGGCTCCCGCATTGACCGCGCCCGTCGCGGGCGTAATAATCCATCATCTTCTGGCAAACTTCACACCTGACCTACATCGGATTGATACGCTCCGAAATCCGAACACTGGTTTAGGCTTAAGCACCAATATGAGACCAGAAATTTCCTCATTAACGCCACATAACTCGGAGCTTTAAACATTTATCTGGTTTGCTTTGGGTTTGCCCAAGCTAATAGCTCGGCCGGAACCAGGGCCGCCAATAAATGCCGTAAACACCCCAACAAAACCTTCCATTTCGAACATTGTTGCAACCACCGCCTCAGGATCACGTCGGTTCCACGCTTCAAAATAACCTACTATCGTCTCTAAAGGGCTCATTTTAGTTGCTTTTTTATACGCCAGAAATAGCTTGTCCGTATTCTGACATTCAGTCCAAATCTATCAAGCAAGTAGCGCAGACATCCCTCTTAAGCTTGGTAGATTAAATTAATCGCCTGATCAACGCCTTTATTGGCGGACCTGACGTGACATCATTCCCACAACCAATCGCTAAATAAAAGTCGGATACGGTGAAACTTGAACACTGGTGCACGTTTGATGTTCTAAAGTATACCGGGATGCCTAGGTAGCACCTCAAACGAAGCATCAGGGAAAACAAAGGCACGCCAAGAAACGGCTATGACTAAAAAAGTTGAAAAAATTGAAGCCCATCCAACCAAATTCCTTTTGCAATCCGGGTGTTTTCAGGCTACCGCTGCCAGTTTAGACTGTCAACCCCCAACTACCGAAGCAACCTCTTGATTCACATTATCATCCAGTACAATCAAGTGACCATAAATCGAAAATTTCAGGCATTGTAGGGATAATGAAGAATACAAACTCATCAATCAACTTAGATCGATCGCCTTGGACTTTAAATTCTCCAGTTTAACGACTTCCAATGCTAATTCATTGGTCGAGCGCATAAAAACCCGCGGCGCAGAGTCAAATTCAAACGCTTCCTGCCAACGAGCCGCGCATAAGCACCAATGATCCCCGGGTTTAAGGCCGGGGAAACCAAACTCAGGGATAGGCGTACTCAGGTCATTGCCGCGAAAACGGCTGAATTCCAAAAAACTTTTGGTAACTTGTACGCAAACGGTATGCGATCCAAAATCTTCGGGTCCGGTCTCACAACTCCCGTTACGGGTAAAACCAGTCATAGGATTACACGAACATTCTTCCAACAATTCACCAAACACATTTTTCTGTTGCATCTTTCAATATTCCCTCAGCTATAGCCCGAAAAATCGATCGAAACCAAATCCAATACATATTATTGCGTCGTACAATCTTTCATACCCGTTGCGATTTTCCATATCCTAAGGCCATCGTCTAACGACTGCAAGATCCACAAGATAAAGGGTTGTCTGCAATTTACCACTGGAACACCTAGGTCAGAAACTAGAATTAACGGCACTTGAGTGAATCCGCAATTCCTTCAGGATTCATACCCAGGGCTATGAAAGTGACAAATAAGGAAGCGCATAAAGAATCGAGCGCTGAAGTTCAGGTACGTTGGCTTAAAAACCCAAATCGAGTCACTACTGTCCCGTTAAGGAGTAAAAAGCAAGGCCTGAAAACCCACTTGTTTTGATATAATGAAGTTGCGAAAAGTCATTATAAAACAAGAAGTAGTGCAGGCCTTGAGTCACCATAATAGGGTATTTTTCCAGTTGCTCAAATGGATTAAACAGAACCTAAAAATCAAATCTTTCATTGGAACCAGTAAGAATGCTGTGTTGACCCAAATCTGGATTGCGGTGTGTGTTTATCTACTTCTGGCAATTATCAAATTCCAATCAAAGTTACAGAAAAGTAGGCAACAACTTTTACGGCTATTGCAGCTCAATCTATTTGAGAAGCGAGACCGGATGGCATTACTACGAGGGGACCCCATGCGTAACAAACCCTCTGCCGAATATCAGATGGCTTTATTCTGAAAGTTAACGGGACTGCAGTGATTACACGTAGTAATTCAAAAGTCCCTGCGATGTTGAATTTGGAACACTATCCGCCTTATCAGTAACCTCATCTTCGGAATTGGGCAACACTGATGCGTGATTCTGAGAATCTGAATATCCGCTTTCTTCCCGCGATTCCTGCTGCTGTTGATTTGAGAAAGATTGCTGCGATATATCTACATTCACAAGGTTAAGTTGTTGGCTGCCCAACATCTCCCTTAATCTCGGTACAGCCGCTTCGATAGCATCCCGAACATTAGCATTCTGAGCAGCGAAAGATACTGTGGCCTGATCTTGATTCAAATTGATGCGAACTTCAACCGGGCCCAACTGGGGTGGATTTACGCGAATCTGCGCAGAGTCTACTTCTTTGCCGGTCATCCAGACAATACGATTACCTAATTCCTGACTCCATCCGGATTGTCCAACCGGTCGCTCCACCGCAACAACGGTTTGTTTAGGACTCGAAGAAAGTTGCACGAAATCCGCAACCCTATCAACAACAGGTTGGTTACTACCCAGATTCTGATAAATTTCTAAAGTTTCTCTATTCGGAACATTCGATAGAGGAACATTCATGGCTTTGTGCGATGGCGAATCATCCGCGCCCATTCTGGACAAAAGGCGCGTTGAATAATCCCCTGCTTCGCTATTATCATCCCTGGCAACGATTTCACTAGCATCCGTTTCCTGGGGTTTGACAAGAACCTTGGGTAATAACGATTGGGATTCCACATCCTTAGGCAAACTATCAATCTGTGGAACCGGGTCAGAAATTGCCGGTACCGGCAAAATACTGCCTATCCCAATAGACTCGGCGGAGGCTGAGCTTTCCACTTCCTGCACTAACTCCCCCAAAACATCGGCGCCAACCTCTTGCCCATCATCGCCATTGATTTTTTGCAGCTGTTCAGACAATTGCGCTAGAAAAAGTTCAGGATTTTCCGCCACCGCAGGCTCATCAAGTAGAAGTGCCTGAAGATCTCCTCCAATCGCAGGATGCATTAACAACGATGCCAGATGATCAATGCTCATTTATACCCCGAACAACGTTGATCAATCCATTTATCGTTAAATCCCCATCCAAATTCCGCGTCATCTAAAAAACCTATAATTAGCAATCGGTCTGATATTTCAAGCAGATTTCGGGCCATTTCCTGACGGAGCGATACGACTGTTTCTATCATCGATTTCTAGTTGCTCTCGTTTATTTTGCATTTGCAATTCTTTACCGCGTGAAACATCCAACAGTTTCTGCATCCCCATTTTATGAGTGCGTGCAGCATTCCACGCGGATCGACGGGAACCCAACTGAGTCTCTATCTCAGAAATTTTGTTACGTTGCTCATCAATAGCTCGATCCAATTTAGCGACGAATGATCTATAGCTTAATAACGTATTCACGGCAATAGAATTTTCCGAGCCCTGATTAAGCTGGTTGGCGTATTGATCTCTAAACGCAATAAGTTGATCTAATTTTGCTTCCTCATCCTGTTTTTTCCGAAAGAAATCTCCCAATGCTTGTATCGCGTTTTTTTCTTTAGAAACCGCAAGCTCAGTAATGGATTCCAACCGTGTAGATTTGATCATAAAAATACCTGTAACTCGATTAAACTCATTGAAATTGCGCCGTACCGACACGGTTGTCACCAAATATGAGACCCACCGAATGCAAAACAATCACAAAAATTCACTTCAAATTTGATTCAAATTATTTAGTTGCCAAATTGCGTCGATTTTGAGCGACCCATGACCGGTTAATGCCCTGCTAAATGTGAGCAGATGAATCTTGGACGGTGGAATCGTCATTGGATTTAAACAAATCTTTTAACTCATCAACGCTTCTATCAAAGCTCACCGCCTCGTCCATACCTTGTTGCAGAAAACCCATGATTCGGGGATGCATTTTTATCGCTTCATCCACCCGCTGATCGGTTCCCTTCTGATAGGCGCCAACACTTATAAAATCTCGATTTCGGTTGTAGGTTGACAATATCGCTCGCAGCTCCCTGATTGTTTGTAAATGATCAGCATCGACGACATCGGTCATTGCCCGACTCACTGACGCCTCAATATCGATGGCCGGGAAATGACCAGCCTCAGCCAATTCGCGCGATAATACGATATGACCGTCCAAAATAGCCCGGGCTGCGTCTGCGATTGGATCATTATGATCATCGCCTTCGGTCAACACCGTATAGAACGCAGTTATTGAACCGCCCCCATGTTCGCCATTACCTGCTCGTTCAACCAAATGCGGTAATTTTGCAAAGACGGACGGTGGGTAACCTTTGGTGGCTGGGGGTTCGTTTATAGCCAATGCAATCTCGCGCTGCGCTTGTGCAAATCTAGTCAGTGAATCCATCAGTAATAGAACATTCAGCCCCTGATCACGAAAATATTCGGCAATGCTAGTCGCCAGCATTGCGCCATGCATTCTCATCAGTGGTGGGTCGTCAGCCGGTGTGGCAACCACAGCGGCTCGCGCCAGACCCTCCTCGCCAAGAATTTTTTGCACAAACTCATTGACCTCTCGCCCACGTTCGCCGATAAGGCCAACAACGATGACATCTGCATTGGTAAATCGAGTCATCATGCCCAACAACATGCTCTTACCAACGCCACTCCCAGCAAATAATCCCAGTCGCTGCCCCCGCCCTACAGTAGTTACCGCATTGATTGCACGGATTCCTACATCGAGTGGTTCTCGAATTGGATTACGCGACAATGGATTAATAGAAATGCCGTTCAGTGGTCTGGACGAGTCGGTACCAATTGGTCCTTTGCTGTCCAGTGGCTTACCCGCACCATCCACTACACGCCCCAACAAGGCCGGACCTACCCGCGCCGAACAACTCTTTCCGGTTGGTATTACCCGGGAGTCTTGCTCCAACCCTCGAATATCACCAGTTGGCATCAGATAAAGACGTTCACCAGCAAAGCCAACAACTTCGGCTTCAATACGATTTCCATCGGATGCTTCAACTAAACATCGATTTCCCACAGCAGACTTGCAACCTACCGCTTCAAGAGTCAACCCGATCATTCTGGAAAGTTTACCTTCGACGATTAACGGAATATCTCCATTCAACCGCTTCTTATAGGGCCTGAGCCGCTCGATCCAGTGTTGGGAACGGTCTGTATCTAACATTTCAGCCAAAACTATGACACCGAATCACGGTCTCGTTCGCCACCCAACACGGTCGCGATAACCGCGGCCAGCTGCTTCTCCACCGTCGCGTCAATCCTAGATGATTCACTTTCGACTTTGCAGCCACCCCGCGATAGCAGTGGATCTTCAACAAGAGTCCACGTCGGCGCGTCGTCAGCTACATCGAAAACCGAGCGAACCAGATCAGCATCGTCTGGATGCAGAAATAATCTGACGTTTCGGGAAGACACTGGCAATATGCCTAAGGCTTCACGCACCACCGATATTACCTGACCGGGATCAATTTTTAGTTCACGCCTGACCACTTGCTGCGCGATAGCCGTAGCCAGAACCACCAACTCCTCTTCTACCTGGGCATCCAATTCCCGCAAGGGCTGAGCCATGATATCGAGTAATGCTCCGACATCGTGAATCCGTTGTTTTAGATCCGCATCTCCCTGCGCAATACCTACTTTGTATCCGTCAATTTTTCCTTGTTCAAAACCTTCAGTGTAACCTTGCTCATGTCCTGTTTTCGCAGCCTCATCGTAGGCTTGACGTTGGACCGACTCAAGTTCATCGACCGTCAATACCGGTACAGCTCCCCCCGCAAAAGACACGGAAGCATCCGACGTATCGCTAATCGGTGGAAGCTCCCATAAAGACAGTCCACCTAATTCATTGTTAGAGAATCCCTTAGACAAACTCGTCACCACCGCCGCCGCCCAGAGATATTTCACCGGCTTCATCCAATCGACGCGCTACCGTTAGTATTTCCTTTTGCGCTAATTCGACATCACTCAATTTGGCCGGGGCAGCAGCCTCTAAATCGTCGCGCAACATCTCTGCGGCACGACGCGACATATTCCCAAAAATCTTTTCCTTTAATGCATCATCCGCACCGCGCAATGCGAGTAACAAAGAATCAGTTGAAATTTCCCTGAGCAAAGTCTGAATGCCCCGATCGTCAACATCGGCAAGATTCTCAAAGACAAACATTTTGTCCTGAATCTGTTGGCCCAAATCGGGATCAGCTTCGAGAATTTCCTCCATAATCGCCCCCTCAACAGAACTTTCAACATAGTTGAGTACGTTGGCTGCGGTATCGATGCCGCCAATACTTGATGATTTAACATTTGCATTGCCGGTGAGTTGCTTTTCCATGATTTCATCAAGTTCTCGCAACGCAGTGGGTTGGACTGTTTCCAGAGTAGCAATACGCATGATTACATCCGATCGCGTTCTTTCCGATAGAAATCCAAGCGCAGCCGCTGCCTGATCGCTATCCAATAGCGAGATAATAATCGCAATAATTTGCGGGTGCTCTTGCCGGATCAAATCCGCTATCGAGCGCGGGTCCATCCATTTTAGTTGCTCGATACCTTTACTGTTCCGACCCAATAATATTCGGTCGATCACGCTGCTGGCTTTGTCCGATCCCAAAGCATCTGTCAAAACATTGCGTATATATTGATCCGAATCAACACCTAGCGCCGTTTGCTTGTGGATCGTTCCAACAAAATCCTCGAGAACCGTATTCACGGTATCGGAGCTAATATTGCTCAAATTCGCCATAGTGGTACCGACGGTCTGGACCTCTTTGGGACCCATATGCCGGAGTATTTCTGCGGCGCGATCCTGACCCAATGCAAGCAGTAGAACCGCAGCCCGCTCACTGCTATCCAGTTGGTTGGCTTCTTCAGCCATCGGCTCCCACCCAGTTCTTTAGTACCTGAGCAACCCGCTTGGGATCGTCGTCGACCATTTTCTGCGCGAATTCGAGTCGTTTCTCATAGCTTTGCGGTGCTTCCAATAACAACGGGTCCTCTTCACCGCTCAAACTCAAACGGTCGTCAGTCAAGCCACCCGTCCCGGCCTCACCATTTTCGGATGCTGAAAGTTGGCGAATCCCATTCTGACCTTCAGTACCGGTATCGATTTGTTCGCGCGCGACTAATCCACGCATAACCGGACGAATAACCGCAAAAATCAACATCAGCACAACTAGCGCAGCAGCCAGTTGTTTGATCAAACTCTTTAACCACGCCTGCTCCCATATGGGTAATTCAGGCAATGCCTCAATGGCATCTGGAATCCTGAATGTCGAATTAGTCACTGTAACGCTGTCCCCCCGGTTAACATCAAAGCCCACCGACTGTTTAACCAATTCTGTAAAACGGTTCAAATCTTCTTGGCTATAGGCTTTGTTTATCGTGGTTCCGTCTTCCTGAATTAGATGGCGGTCATCGATCACAACAGCCACGGTTAATCGCCGCAATACACCCGTTGCCATACGCGTATGACTTACGGTTTTATCCAGTTCATAATTTCGCGTCGAGCTCTTGCTGGTATTTAGTGGAGAGGCGTTACCGATTTCTTCTGTGCTACCTGTTGCTTTCTCAGGTGCTGTGCCCGCAGCTGGTGGTTGATTGGATAAAGCCCCCGGAACCCCCTGAGCACCCGGCAAACGGCTAGCCTCATCCGATATTTGCTCACTTCTCAACGCGGGCAAATCCGGATTAAACCGCTCTTGTGTCCGCTCTGTTACAGTAAAATCCACATCCGCAGTCACTTGGGTTCGCAGACCATCGTCCCCAACCAGCGGATTCATAATATTGATAATCCGCTGCATCAAATGGTCTTCCATTTGCTTTTTATAATCAAATTGCTTGGATGTCAGGTACATTTCATTGGAACGATCGCGACTATTAAGCAAGGTTCCTCGTTGATCGACTACCGTGACATGTTCCGGTTCCAATTGTGGAACGCTGGATGCCACCATATGCACGATGGCTTCAATTTGACCTTTTTCCAAATAGCGACCAGCGTACAAATTAACGATGATCGACGCAGTAGGATTCTTGCGTTGACGGACAAACACGGATTGCTTGGGTAAAGCCAAATGAACACGGGCCGATTTGACCGTTTGGATAGCCGTAATCGACCGAGCGATTTCGTTTTCCAAGGCTCGTTGAAATCGTGCAGACTCTACAGAACGGCTGGTTCCGAAACCGGAGTCGTTTTGCAATATTTCGAATCCCAAGCTATTGCTCTTTGGTAATCCCTGAGCGGCCAGCTTGAGACGGGCTTGGTGAACTGCCTCATCTGGAACCATGATAGCTCCAGATCCTGCTTCAACCTTATACTGGATGTCGAGTTTTTCCAATGCATCCAGGACCTGGGACACGTCCTTATCGGCAACACTGGCGTACAACAGACTATATTCAGGAGTTTGTGACCACAACACAACTGCCACGCCAATTGCTACGCTCAATGCCAACCCAAACATCACTCCAATTTGCCGGGTAATCGGCAAATTTGCCATTTGCCGGACTGCAGGCATATTGCTGTTCACCGTCGTCAAATTGTTGGCAGAATTGGTTAAATTGTCAGTTTGATTTGATCCCATCAGGTGTCAATATTATTTTTCTGGTGCTTCACTTTCATCGACACAGATGATCACTCATCCACCTGCGCCAATCTTCAATTTTAGAAAAAACCGATCAGCTACATCGGCATTTTCATCACGTCATTGTAGGCTTCTACCAATTTGTTCCGAACCTGAACCATCGCTTGGAACGATACGTTGGCTTTTTGCACGGAGACCATGACTTCAGCAAGGCTCGCATCTGAAGTACCAGTCTCAAAACCATCAACCATTGCCTTAGCATCGTGTTGAACTTCGTTGACGTTATCAATCGACTGTGCCAACAATTCCGAAAAATCACTTTTATTTTCGACCGGCTCAGAATCTTTACCCATCTGAGCAGACATTGACCGCATTTGTGCCAAAACCTGATTTACATCCATACCACTCATTTTTTCGCCTCAATCAAACCGTGAATTTTTTGACCGTTTGGTATCGTATGGGTTGACATCAACTTTCCCAATTCATTATTTAAAGCACAATTCATACCAATCTATATCGTCAACATGGAATAGTGACGCCGGCCTGCTTCATCCGGGCGATCTTATAACGCAATGTTCTTGGACTGATGCCCAGTCGCTCGGCTGTTGATTGACGACTGCCGTTTTCTTCCAATAACGCTTCAAGTATCAATTTTTCCTCAGCAGATCTTAGCCCCGCGCCCAACGCGCCAGGGTCTTGCCCGTCCGGGTCCGGGCCTGATTCTGAACCGAAAGTCGCCTCATCGAATGACAAATCATCCGCGGAAATAAAATCACCAGATTGGAATATTAGCGCCCGTTGAATTAGATTCTCTAATTCTCTAACGTTGCCGGGCCATGCGTGGGAAAGCAAAAATTTTTGCGCGTTTTCGTCAAAATGCGGCAGTTTTTTGCCGCCAGGCCAATGTCGCGCCAACAAAGCGTTGGCCAATGGCAGGATATCGTCTTTACGTTCCTTTAGCTGAGGAATGACCATTGGCAATACATTTAGACGATAGTACAAATCTTGACGAAAATTTCCCTGTGCAATTTCTTCCGGTAAATTTCGATTGGTCGTCGCAACAACCCGCACATCGAGATCTACGGCTTTTTTACCGCCGAGCCTTTCAACCTCCCGCTCTTGCAGTACACGCAACAATTTGGCCTGCAAACCCATTTCCATTTCGGATACCTCATCCAACAGCAACGTTCCGCCCTGAGCCAGTTCGAATTTTCCGGGAGAAGCTTGGTATGCACCGGTAAAAGCACCCCGTTCGTATCCGAACAACACTGCCTCCAACATATTCCCCGGAATGGCAGCGCAATTTATCGCAATAAATGGTCCAGAATTACGCCATGAGTTTTCGTGAACAAACCGTGCGATAACCTCCTTTCCAGTACCACTTTCACCCTGGATTAATACGGTAGATTCGGTTTTCGCGACCCGCTTTGCCAAATCGTACAATCTAAGCATTTTGGGGTCTTGAACCACGCTATCCTCAAAGTGGTCTGGGGCACGATCGATATATCGTTTGACTTGCTCCAAAAATTGGTCCGCTTCAAAGGGTTTAACCATGTAATCAACCGCGCCCGATTGCATCGCACCAACCGCTTTTTCGATAGTTCCGTAAGCCGTCATTAATAAAACCGGCAAATCTCGAAAACGCGTTTCTATATTTTGCAACAATTCCAAACCGTCCATGTTTGCCATTTGCACATCACTCACCACAAGCTTTACCGAATTTTTCGATAGAACTTCCAATGCATCCAAACCATTCGCCGCACTAATCACACTAAATCCGGCAATATCTAAAGTATCGCAAAGCGCTTCACGCAACGATGCATCATCCTCCACTATTAGGACATCTGCTTGATTCATATCAAATGACTCCCACCGCTTGCTTATGCCTAAAAATTCCCCCAGACAACGGTGTAGCATCCGTCACCCGAGGCAATTCAATATGAAACGCTGCTCCCTTCGGACGCTGCGCTTCGTACCATACTCGTCCATTGTGAGCGGTCACAACACTCTCAACGACCGCCAACCCCAGGCCAGTTCCGCTAGTACGTGTGGTAAAAAAAGGTTCGAAGAGACGATCCTGATGTTGTTCGGGTATTCCTGGCCCATTATCGATAACGCTGATCTGAACGCTATCAATGACTTGTTCGGAAAAAGATAGTCGAATCTCTCCGCTTCCATCCATCATCTCAACCGCATTGGCAATAAGATTCATTACGATACTAGTCAACGAATCCTCATTTCCCAAAATAACAACATCCGGCACCCTATGGTCACATTCAAAACGGAGCTCGGATTCCAGCACCACCATTTTTGCGGCTTCTTCAATCCGCGAAACCAAATGAGACAGTCCGACTTTTTCCATCGTCAATCGTCCATCACGCGCGAAAATCAGCATGTCATTGACTTGACGCTCTAGAAAATGCAAGCGTTCCAATAATTTTTTCGAAAATTTATCGCGTTGCTTGCGCTCAAGTTTTTCAGTTCCAAGTTGCGATGCATACAAAATAGCCGTCGTTAACGGAGTTCGAACCTGATGCGCCAAACCCGCGACCATTTCGCCCATTGCCGACAAACGCTTTTGCCGATGGACCAACTCTTGTAAGGAACGTAATTCAGACACATCGGTCAACAACACAATCTGACCCGGATCCGGGCTCAATGAACGAAGCGACAGGTTGACATACTTACCACTTTTTAGCCTTATTTCGTGTGGATTCTCGATTTTGGCCTCGCAATGTTCGTACATGACCTGAGACCATTTGCGACCGATCAAACTATGCCCAAACATTTCTCCAACCACTGCGTTTTCGCGCACAATGTCACCATCCACGTCAACCACAATGACCGCGCCGGGCAGCGCTTCCAACAAACTATGGAGCTGATTTGCCAGTTGTTCTTTTTCCGTCAATGTCTGCAACCGGGCACTACGCGCTTCCTGGAGTTCCTGGTTCAACTTAGCAACCTGCGCTTGCAGATCCTGGTAAGAATCAGATAGATTTTGGGAAAGCTCGTTAAAACGCTGGAACGCGTCGTGTAACTGTTCTGCTTGTTGGATTTTTTCGACGCTTGCCAAGGTTGCGACCATCGTTGCCTTATGTTAGCAACGAAAACTAGCAACAAATACGCCAATAAGAATATTTATTTCAGTTTCTGCACCTTAGTGCAAACTTCATTGGAAAAGGGTCAATTAGTTGACGCTTCAACATTGCGTTGAAGCCCATATTTCCGCAATTTCTCAACCAATGTAGTCCGTCTCATTTTGAGTAATTTTGCTGCATGCGCCACTACACCATCGCATTCATCCAAAGCTTGACGTATCAATTCACATTCCAAACTACTAAGGTGCTCTTTTAAATCAATACCATCTTTGGGTAGCAATCCCGAGAGATCGCCGTCCTGGACGCGTAATTCATTGGCCAACTCCAAACCTTGTCCTGCTTGGAAATTGATTTCGGATGTTTCATATTGCCGAAATTTGTCGGGTAAATCGATATTGTCGACGACCGCATAAGGATGCAATATTGCTAATCGTTCGATCAGGTTTGCCAACTCACGAACATTGCCGGGCCAGGCGTGGCATTGTAGGGTTTGCAATGCCCCCGAAGTCAACCGGACCGAACCACGTTTTTCATTCTCGATACGGGCTATGAGGTCACCCACCAAGACTGGAATATCTTCAGTCCGCTCACGAAGCGCTGGTACATCTATAGGAAATACGTTCAAACGATAGAATAAATCTTCACGGAAACGATTATGCTGAATCTCATCTTCCAGATTTCGATGGGTCGCCGCAACGATCCTAACATCACAATCGATCGTTTTACTACTTCCAACCCGTTCGAAATTACGCTCTTGCAAAACGCGAAGAATTTTCACCTGCATCGACAACGGCATATCGCCGATTTCGTCCAAAAACAGCGTTCCGCCCTCGGCCATTTCGAATCGACCCTGGCGTGCGCTTAGTGCCCCAGTGAACGCACCTTTCTCGTGCCCGAACAATTCGCTTTCGAGCAACTCCGCAGGAATCGCCCCACAATTGACCGGAACAAACGGTTTGTTTCTGCGTGAAGAATTGTAGTGCAGGTTGCGCGCAACAACCTCTTTTCCGGTACCAGATTCACCTAATATTAAAACGGTCGCGTCAGACCCGGCAACTTGTTGTATTAATTTACGAACTTTTTGAATGACCAGACTGTTTCCACCCAAACTTCGGAACAATTCGACCGAGCGATGGTTGCTCTGCCTATCCATCTCCTTCGATTGCTGTACATTGGCCAAGGTTTTCGTCAATTCAGCGTAATTTGTCGGCCATTCCTGAGTCTGCAGGACATTCTCCTCGATCATGGTCGGTAAGGAACCGGACCAATCTGTATCGACCAACAACACGATAGGTACTTCGGGAATTTGCTCTATAACTGTTTTTACGACCGATGCAAGTTTTTCTATCGATTGACTAATAAAAACAGCCGTGTATCCTCGCGCCACATCCACGTGATCATGAAGTTTATCTGGCCCTATCGAAAAGACTTCATGTTCCAGGAAACGCAATATAGTCTCTACTTCTTGCGTGCACTCTGCCGATTTATCAACTACAAGAATTTGGTGCGCAGCCATAGAATGCTCTAATTCCTATTTGTTATTAAATAGTTAGACACTTTTAAGATGGGTGATTAGTTACTATCAAAAGGAAGTACCCAAATAATACGGACCAGAAAACTATCGAAAAGACTAAACGCAACAGATAAACTATTGCTCGCTTCGGTGTTCACTTACAAAATCGCCACGATGCACCCTTATAAAGGTTCCGTTGCCAAGAAGTTAAGCACCGATAGCACGATATGTCAAAAAATTGTCATTACAACCAATATTCGAAAATTCTCGGGAAATTAATAACCAAAATAGAGAATCACGCACTTTGAGCATCTTGACTTGACAAGTTAACGCCTTGCGCTTAGAAATTACATTGACCTAACCACCGGAGCACATTATTCCTCTGTCCGTAAACGATATCCCATTGAGCGTTCTGTTCAGTGTCTTGGGCATATTAATCGTACTATCTGCTTTTTTCTCGGGTTCAGAAACCGCGTTAATGGCGCTCAATCGATACCGATTGCAACACCTGGTAAAACTGAACCACCGGGGCGCACTAAGAGCGCAAAAACTATTGCGTAGGCCCGATCGATTGATTGGTTTAATCTTGCTCGGAAACAACTTTGTAAATATATTGGCGTCATCTCTTGCAACCGTTATTGCGTTGCGGATGTTCGGCGAAGCAGGCATTGCTGCTGCCGCTTTCATACTAACCTTAGTGATTCTAATTTTCGCCGAAGTTGCGCCCAAGACATTGGCTGCTACCCACCCGGAAAGACTTGCGTTTCCAGCTTCATGGATTTTTCTACCGCTACTCAAAATACTTTACCCCTTTGTCTGGATAGTCAATACAATCGCCAACCTGTTATTGCGCATCGTAGGCGTAGATCTTGAAAAACTGAACGAGAACAATCTCAGCAAAGAAGAACTGAGAACAGTCGTTAGTGAGGCAAGCGCACTTTTACCCGAACGCTATCAGAACATGCTGATCGGCATTCTTGATTTGGAATCCGCAACAGTCGAAGACGTCATGGTTCCGCGCAACGAGATAGTCGGTGTTGATCTGGATGGGCCGTTGGAACAGATCGTTAATCAAATCAAAAACAGTCCCCATACCCGACTCCCAGCCTATAGAAAAACCATTGATAAGGTCATCGGCGTTCTGCACCTCCGTCAAATCTTGACCCTAATAAATGCCAACGATTTCGATAAAAAAACTTTGTCGTCTCAGCTCAAGAAAACCTATTTCATCCCAGAAACCACGTTGTTGCACCGCCAATTGCTGAATTTCAAGACCGAAAACATGAAAATGGGACTGGTGGTCGATGAATATGGAGAAGTCCAAGGATTGGTCACTCTGGAAGACTTACTGCAAGAGATCGTCGGTGAAATAACCACCAGTTCACCCGACATCCAGCGACACAAAGATGGCAGCTATCTGGTCGATGCAAGTGTTACGTTGCGAGAATTAAACCGTGTAACCCAATGGACATTGCCTATCGAGGGACCTAAAACACTTAATGGATTAATCATAGAATTCCTCGAAACCATTCCAGAACCGGGAACCGGTATGGAACTATTTGGTTATCGTTTGGAAGTCCTTGAGGTTAATGACCACGCGGTCAAACAAGTAAAATTTTATCCAGAGCATAGACCTGTCTAAAACTCAGCTAAGAAAATCGAGCTTTGGCCTTGTTTAAATCTGTACTTTTGGGTCTATACTTAGCTTCAATCTGGATAATCAATATAAACCTGTTGTCGAATGGCGAAAATTACTCTCACATTTAAAGGCAAGCCGATACGCGCGTATCACTTCGAATCTGGAAACACGACTTTTGTCGGTCGAAACGATTCAAACGGCATCATAATCGATAGCTTGGCGGTCGCCCCCGTTCATGCGGAAATCATATTTGATGAAAAAGAAAGTACCATAACATCGCGATCAACCGAGTTTCCGCTTGAAATAAACAACATAAAAGTACAACAGCAGGTCCTAAAACATGGTGACCGGGTATCAGTTGGCAAACATGTGCTTCATTTCACAGAAGATAGCACACTGATTGAAAATCCAATCCCGGTGCAGGTAAGCAATTTTGAGCAAGACTTGGATTCGTTAAATCTCCAAATCGAAAAAAACATTCAAGCAACCGAAGCGCAACTCCAGATCATGTCAGGAAAAAATATCGGTCGGGTCATTTCTCTGAAGGGTGGTCTTAACCGATTAGGCAAACCAGGGGTAGGGGTTGCCGTCGTCGTAAAACGAAAAGATGGATATTACACCTCTGCTTTGGAGGGTAATCCGGAAATCAAAATCAACGGTTCGTTAGTTGAAGAAAAGACCGTGCAATTGCAAGACGGTGATTTGCTGGAAATTGAGAAAACCGAAATGCAATTTTTCATGTGTTAAACCGCTGAGTTCAACGCTTAAAGCCAATATCACTAAGGTTTGTAATGTCGCCTAAAATTCATTCTAATGAAAAACGGCACTATCACCGAATAGGATATCAGTCCGACGCCACGCTATCGAATTCAGATGGATCGTGGCCCATCCAAATGATCGACCTTTCTTTGAAAGGCTGTTTAATACGAATTCCTAGCGAGCCAAATCTTCGGATGGGTGAATCATTCACTATTCAAATTAAATTATCCGAATCAGTCGCGATTACCATGCAGACAAATCTGGCCCATCAAACTTCTGGGTGTGCGGGATTTAGATGTGAGCATATTGACCTGGATAGTATTTCCAGATTAAGGCGACTGGTTGAATTAAACCTTGGTGACTCCAGTCTTTTGGAACGCGATTTGGAATCGCTCTCCACTGCGGATAAATAATCTGGTCAATCGCGTCTATAATTTCTGAACCCAGGCACTAAGGTGTTAGATTCAAATCGCGTCGATCGCATCGGTTAGATTCCGCACGCCGACAACCTCAATTTCTGAATTCGAATCCTTGGGAACATTCCCGAGTGGTACGATAGCACGCTTAAAACCATGTTTGAATGCCTCATTGACGCGGATTTCTCCATTGGCTACCGGGCGGATTTCTCCAGAAAGACCAATTTCACCGAATACTACAACTTCACGAGGAATCACAGTATTTCGAAGACTGGATACAATACCCAAGATTACGGCTAGATCCGCGCTGGTTTCGCTAACCCGAATTCCCCCAACACAATTGACGAAAACATCCTGATCCGATGTAACCAATCCACCATGGCGGGTCAATACCGCCAGCAACATAGAGATCCTGTTTTGATCTATCCCAACACCTAACCGGCGCGGATTACCGTATTGAGATTCAACGACCAACGATTGTATCTCCACTAACAACGGTCGTGTTCCCTCCCATAACACGTTAACAATACTCCCCGGCCCGGGTGGTTCTGCTCTGCTCAGAAACATCGCTGATGGGTTGCTGACTTGTTTAAGACCCTGTTCGCTCATCGCGAACAATCCGATCTCGTTGACTGCTCCAAATCTGTTTTTGGTAGCCCGTAATATCCTAAAACGTGAATCCTCTGTGCTCGTGAGCATAATCTGGGTATCGACGATATGGCTTAGCGTCATGGGACCCGCAATATTTTGATCCTTGGTAACATGACCAACCAACAGCAATACCAATCCACTTTGCTTGGCAAATTGAGTCAATATTGCCGCGGACTCCCTAACTTGGGATACACCCCCGGGGGCCGACTCGATATTCTCGCAATACATCACTTGTATCGAATCAATCACCAGCATCTGCGGCTGTTCCCGTTGTGCAATCTCGCAGACCCGTTCAACCGATGTTTCACCCAGCATCCGCAACTTTTTGACTGGCAGCTTGATACGGTTAGCCCTACCCGCTATTTGCTCCAACGATTCTTCACCCGAAACATACAATACCGGCCTCTGCTCTGCGGCATGGGCCAGTGTTTGAAGCAAAATGGTACTTTTTCCGGAACCTGGGTCACCTGACAGTAATACGACCGAGCCTGGCACAAATCCTCCCCCCAAAACCCGGTCAAACTCGTCCATCCCTGACGAAAGTCGAACAACTTCCTCTTCACCAACTTCGCTAAGATATCGCGCATCATTTTTTTGACCCGAGTAACCTTCTCGCGCCGATACCCGTCCCGAGCGACTCTTATTCAAACTAAATTCACGGATCGAATTCCAAGCTTTACACTGAAGACATTGGCCATTCCATTTTGAGTAATCCGCACCGCATTGGTCGCAGACATAAGCAAGTTTTGATTTTTTTATGGTCGTCACTCCATCAAATTTAAAAGCCGAAAAACGATCTCTTAGGAATCAATTTGATCGTTTCGGACAAGTCTTTGCTGACTGCGCAATAAAGAAAACTCCACGCCGATTGGGCCACTTTAGGATAAATTTTATTTAAAACCCCGACCGACAATAAAGCAACACTGTGAGCACTTAACAGGATCCGTTAAAATGGAGCAAATAATCATGCCCATATTCCGATTTAGCGCTCCAGATTAGCTTGGAGAAATCCGAACCGACCGTAAACACTCACCCTGCAAGACAAAATAATAACGGGCTAAATATCGGCATTATTTTATAAAACATTTAGCCCATTAAACTTTCTTCGTAAGCATATTGAAAAACTATACACATATTTACGCATTGAACAATAATATAGCGCCAGATCCGTTACGGAACCTATTCGCTATTTGGCAGGGCCGTGGCATTTCCAGACAAACATTTTATTCTCACGTCCACCAATTTAGCCAGCAACTACCCGATGCTCAATTCGCGGTCAATTTATGCAACGACAGATATCTGTTTTGCGTCAGTTTTTTCGCGCTACTACTTCGCGGCCAAACCAACTTGTTACCACCGAATAAAACTGAGAACACGCTGTTCGAACTCAGCCGATTATATCCAAACTCCTACTGCATCTTCGACCAGATTGACGATCCATTCCCTACGCAAAAAATACTTATAGATGGTAAATTTAACGATGAGCTCAACTACCAATTTCCGCAAATTTCAACAACGCAAACAGCCGCGATCAATTTTACATCTGGCAGTACCGGGACGCCTAAAGCAATCGAAAAAAGCTGGGGTGTGCTGTGTGAAGCCGCCCAATTGGCTTTACATCATTTCAAGCTCAAAGAATCTGCCTACCTGGTGGTATCCACGGTTCCATCGCAGCATATGTATGGCTTGGAAACCAGTGTATTTTGGCCGTACCATTCAAATTTGTCGGTTTATAGTGGCGAAACCTTCTACCCTGAAGATATCAGACGAGCCATCATGTCAGCCACCATCCCCTGTCTGTTATTCTCCACGCCAGCACACCTAAAAGCGCTAATCGAAAACGGTCATAGCTGGAATAACATTGAGACGGTATTTTGCTCTACCGCTCCATTAATTCACGATCTTGCCAAGCGTATCGAACAGCAACTTGAAGCCCCATTGCTGGAGCTTTTTGGCAGCACGGAAACCATGTCCTTTGCCAGCCGCCGTCCCTCCGAAACCAAATATTGGACGCTTTATCCATCGGTCAAATTGAAAACTAATACTAGGTATCAAACACTGCAAACTAACTATTTCAAACGAGAGATAAAACTTGATGACGAATTAGAGCTCTGTGAAGACGGTACATTCCACATCGTTGGACGGCGCTCGGACTTGGTAAAAGTCGTCGGTAAACGAACTTCATTAAGTGAACTAAACAATCACTTGAATCAAATCAACGGTGTTCATGACGGTGCATTTTATGTCCCGCAGGATAACGCGGAAAATCGCAGACTTGGCGCATTAGTAGTATCCGATGTCTGCAAATCTAAAATATTGTCTGAACTGAAGCGTATGATCGATCCGGTTTTTCTCCCGCGTCCCCTATACAAAGTCCCACAGATACCACGAACAGAAGTTGGTAAAATCAAAGATACGGAATTACAACAACTTATTTCCACATTAAAAAATGGAATCCCGATTAAATAGATTATTGACCGTCTCAGCGGACCACCCCAGTCTCAGCGGTCATTTCCCAGGCGACCCGATCGTCCCCGGCGTTGTTCTGCTGGACAACGTTGTGCAATTGCTTGCGCAATGGCGGCCTGAAATGAAAATAATTGGCATCACGCAGACCAAGTTTCTCTCACCACTCAGACCAAATGAAGAATTCATGATTTCGTTGACCCAAACTAAAGCATATTGCGTAAGATTCGAATGTTCAAAATTGGGTGAAAAAATTGCTGGCGGTATGTTGCACTTGGAATTAACTGCATGACCCATAACTGGCGAAAACAGCACGAGCGCAGCAATCGGTTGGCGCTGCATACTATCCGCTGGATTGCCCAATACCTGGGTCGAACACCTGCCCGAGGTGTACTCTATCCGATTACACTCTACTACCTTTTGTTTGCCAATTCGCAACGCTTAGCATCGCGTAATTATCTAAAGAGAGTTCTGCAAAAAGAGCCAAACTGGTTCCAAGTTGCAAAACACATTCACTATTTTGCATCTACTATCCTGGACCGCGTGTATTTGCTTAGCGGTCAATTCGATCAACTGGAGATCAGCTTTCCACGGGTTAATCTACCGTTGGAGTACGCAAATAAAGGTAGAGGATGCATATTACTGGGAAGTCACTTGGGCAGTTTCGAAGTTCTTAGAAGCTATGCGACAAACCATCGCCCGATACCGATAAGAATCCTCATGTACGAAGACCACAATCCAACAATTATCGGAATCCTAAACGAACTGAATCCTGATGCGATGGACTGCGTCATTAATTTGGGTGAACAGGACAGTTTTCTTGCGGTCAAGGAGGCGATCGAGAATGGATTTGCCGTGGGTATGCTGGGCGACCGGGCGATGGATCAGGATAAAACCGCACAATGCGACCTATTGGGCGACCCCGTCATTCTGCCAACGGCACCGTTTGTAATCGCAGCTGCGCTGGACGTACCGGTGATTCTTTTCTTCGGGGTTTATCTTGGCGGTAACCGCTATGAAATTAATTTTGAACTGTTAGCCGATCACATTGAAATAGACCGAGAAAACCGTCAACAAGAGCTGCAACGTTGGACCCAGCTCTTTGCCAAACGGTTGGAAGCAAAAATGCATGAAGCGCCGTACAATTGGTTCAACTTTTTCGATTTTTGGAACGATGAACGCGCCGGAAAATAAAGCCGAAATTAGAAGGCTGATACCACATAGTGGAAACATGTGCCTATTGGACAAGGTCATATCATGGGATCAAACCCAGATCCAGTGTGCGTCTATCTCGCATCACGATATTGGCAATCCACTGCGGATAAAAGGCAAACTATTGGCCGTTCACCTTATCGAATACGGCGCGCAAGCGATGGCGATACACGCTGGATTACTCGCAAAAGCCCATCGACAAGTTTTAAAACCTGGGTATCTCGCTGCTATCCATCAGGCCAAATTTTATATTGATCAAGTCGATCAAGATATTGCTGAACTGGTTGTCTTTGCTTCGTTGCAAATACGCTCCGATGCCGGGGCAGTTTATACAATCGCCATCCATGGTCAAAACGGCAAACAAAGACTGGTTGAAGCCCGGGCCACGGTAATGCACATTCCCTGAGTTTATGTCTGAACTAAAAGCTTTGGTTACCGGAGGCAGTGGCGACATTGGATCCGCTATATGTAAACGACTTGCAGGACGAGGGATACACGTCTTAGTCCACGCAAATTCGAATATCACAAAAGCAGCCAGCGTCGCTCAATCAATCATGGATCATGGGGGCAGCGCCGAAACCGTTTCATTTGACCTGACGAATATCGAGTCAACCGGACGGGCACTGAAAAAGATTATGGCGCAGGGTCCTATTCAAATTCTTGTCAACAATGCTGGCATACACCGTGATGCACCTATGGCCGGAATGAATCAAGCAGACTGGCAGAGCGTTGTCGACGTATCATTAAACGGGTTTTTTAATGTAACGCGCCCATTGTTAATGCAAATGATCAGAACCCGCTGGGGGCGCATTATAAATATGTCATCTGTTGCTGGGATAGCCGGCAACAGAGGCCAGGTCAATTACGCCGCCGCAAAATCTGCGTTACACGGTGCGACCAAATCCCTTGCAATCGAATTGGCGTCAAGGGGAATTACCGTCAATGCCATAGCTCCCGGGATTATTGAAGGTCAAATGAGCGAAGCCAACTTCGACAAAGCATTGATAAAAACTATCGTACCTATGAAACGCGCCGGCACGCCAAACGATGTTGCCGCATTAGTGGATTTCCTTTGCTCGGATGACGCGGGCTATATTTCCGGGCAGATCGTGTCCGTCAATGGCGCCATGTTCTAGGCGGAAAAAATGAATCGACACGACGTCATCGTCATCGGCGGCGGTCCGGCCGGGTCTACTGCTGCCAGTCTATTGGCTGATAAAGGATGGTCTGTATGCCTATTGGAAAAAGCCCACCACCCTCGATTCCATATCGGGGAATCTCTGCTGCCAATGAATCTACCCATTCTCGAACAACTAGGCGTGATGGAAGATATCGAGCATATCGGCGTTAAAAAGTATGCGGCGGAATTCAACTCACTCGATACGCGCCGGCCTAAAGATACATTTTATTTTGGCGATTCACTTACAAAAAACCCGCCCTACGCATTTCAGGTACGACGTTCAGAATTTGATTTGTTACTACTCAACAACAGCAGAAAAAAGGGCGTTGAGGTAATCGAGGGCCTTACCGTGAATAACTGCGATTTGAGCCACAAAGATTCAAAAAAAATAATAGCTATCGACAGTGCCCATAAGGAACACGAGTTTTCTTGCCGCTACGTGATTGACGCCTCGGGCCGAGACACTTTCCTTTCTAACAAACTACACCTTAAACGCAGGAACCCGCGCCACCGAATGGCTGCGATTTACGGGCATTTCGAGAATGTATCGCGTCGCACGGGAACGGATGAGGGCAATATCAGTATTTATTGGTTTGAGCACGGCTGGATGTGGATGATACCGCTACAAAACAATGTAATGAGCGTCGGCGCAGTGTGTTGGCCGGATTACCTAAAAACCAGGACCACCGATCTGAACCAGTTTTTATCATCAACTATTGCATTTGTCCCGGAGATGGAAAGCCGTATGTTTTACGCAAACGCACTTTCGCCAGTCAATGCTGCGGCAAATTACTCATATTCATCAACACAAATGTTCGGAGACGGTTATCTGTTGGTTGGAGACGCCTACGCGTTCATAGACCCGGTTTTCTCCAGCGGTGTCTATTTAGCAATGAAAAGTTCGCTACTGGGCGCAGAATTGGTCGATAGTCACTTGCGAGATTCGAAGCGCAAATATACCGTTGAGAAAAATCTAGAATCGGAGGTTAAGCGAGGACTCAATTCATTTTCATGGTTCATCTATCGATTCAATGCGTACGGATTACGACATTTGTTGATGCACAACCCCGGGATCAACGCATCAAAATACTATCTAAACGTCAAAGCTGCGGTAATCTCCGTATTTTCCGGTGAAACTATAGACCAACCCGCGCTGGCTGGACCGATCATGATTTTCAAATTCAATTATTATTTGCTTTTCCTTCTTCGAATCAAACAGAACTTTAAGTTTGTTAAACGATGGGCACGCACCGTATTTGATAAAGCCCAACACTAGCCACTGATCTAAATGACAACCGAAAACGACGAGCCCGCAATAGACAACGATGCTTTACTGGTATTGGCGATATCCATTGTCGTGATGACAGCCAGTCTAGGCATGTTTTTATGGCTATTATTCAGCTTTGTAATTTACCGCGCAAAAGCTTCAGACTGCGAGACTAGAATTCCTGGCAGTTATTTGGTATTCGGAAAAAAATTGATTAACCACGCTATAGATCAAGATTTCCAAATTCGACTTGTTCGTTTGTGCCAACTACCCAAGCGCCTGACATTATTGATGGGCGGAAAAACAGGAGATCAGAATCAGAGCGAAGCTCAGGCCGGCGCTAATTATCTTTTGGCCCATGGCTATCCGAACGACTTGTTACAACTGGAAGAATCCTCCCGCACGACGTTGGAAAATCTTAAGCAAGCTCGACTTCTGCTCGCGCTACAACCCAATCAAACGGCGATCTTTATTTCGAACCGCTACCATCTAGCACGTTGCAGTGTATTGGCAAACAGTTTAGGAATGGAGCACGCACTTTGTGCCGCCGAAACAGCTTTCTCGCTGGATCTTTGCAGCCTAATCAAATGTATACGCGAAGCATTCTTCCTGCATTGGTTTTTCACCGGAAAGTATTGGGCGATATTGACGCGGAATCAAAGGATGCTCGATAAAATCACTTAAGCTTTGACCACCGCGCTCCGATTGTTAAATACGCTTTGACTGATTATTTTTACAACACAATTTCCACGCCGAAAATTTACCCATAGATGACGCAATGAATATGTTGATTTATCATCAAACTAACTATTGAATTAGCGAAAAACATATTTAGAATGCAATTGACCTCGCTGAACCAATCACTTTAAGAATTATGGCGCCCGAACCTCAATCCGAAACTATTCAACAGCGGCTATTGACCATGTTCCAAAATCTACTCCCGCTGGTTGATGATGTTGCAGATAAACTAGGCGTATTACTGATCATATCCTTTGCTACATTGGCTTGGATATTCTACTCAATCCATTATTTGCAAGATTTCTCGCTAAAAACGGCGTCGACTGGCTGCATCATCGCCGCCTTACCGTGGATTTTACTACTTAGGTTTTGGTTCGCACTGAGCAGTTTAAAAGATATTCCCAAAGTCGCCGAACAACTCATCGACGATGTTAGCGAAGATGCCGGTCAAGCTTGGCACGCTGTAAAATCGGGTAAAAAAGGTGCGCTGAACATTATTGGTCAGGCTAAAAAACTACTTCAAATTCGCTCACTACTAAGCAACGCTGATGATATTCTTGAGCAATATTTCAACATTGGCATACTGATAAATCCGATTTCATTGATCTTCGCTATATTTTCCCTAATCTCACTATTCGTTTTATTCTTGCTAGGGGCTTTATTGGCCGTTTTGGCTTTGTTCTAGAATTAGAAGATCTTCGATCGAATGGTATAAATCAGCGCTGATTGCCTAAGTTTTGACCTAATCCATTGATATCAAGTCAATCACCGTAGCCCGCCACCTAATCATCGTAATTTGGAATTATTCATTGAGGATCCGGGCTAATATTTGTTTAACATTTTGTGGTTCAAACGGTTTGTCACAGATTGCCGACACACCAGCTTGCTCTACCGTGCTTAGCCGGGTTAAATCCTGCTCACTGGTCACCATCAAGATTGGAACGTAAGAATTTCCCATATCTTTGCGAATAATATCAACCATCTGTTTACCATCCAAACCGGGCATATTAAAATCGGTAACAACAAGATCAAAGATTTGTTGCGCAAATTGGGTAATACCTTCATTACCGTCTCGAGCTAATACAATTTGCCTAATACCCATGTTCTCCAACACGCGAGAAATATAGTTTCGTGCCATGGAGCTATCATCTACAACCAGTACCCGCAACGACTCTGCATTATAAAATTGAAGTTCTATATCGTCTGGATCTACAAATTCGAGCGTCGCTCTCAATGCGCGCTTTAGATCAGTATGGTCAAACGGTTTGGGTAAAATCGCGACAACCCCGGCTTGACGGATAGGGTCTAATATATCGAGTGAAGATTCGCTGGAAATCAACATAAAAGGCAGCGCATTGAACTCTTCCATTTGGCGAATCTCGGTAATCAATTGAGTCGCTGTCATGTCCGGTAGATACATTGCACTGATCACCAAATCCGGCGGATAGCTATTCAATGAATCCAAAGCGCCGGCACCAGAATTGACACCTTCAATACTAAGAATGCCTTCTTTTCTAAGGTGGTTTACGATAACCCTGCTCTGCGTCGATGACGGTTCGACCAATAGAATTGAAAGACCGGGAATATCAAATTCCATCGCGTTCAACTAGGCATAACCGAAAGTGATTGATGAAGATACAGCGAAACTACCTCATGCTTGGTAAAAATCCTTCGACCTATGACGGATTATTCGTCCAATAGGCTATTCAAGGTTTGGATATCTTTATCCGATAAACTACTGGCCGATTCCTTCAACGAAACCCAATTGAGCAAATAGTTGTTGCGTGCTTCCGAAAGATTATTTTGCGCTTGGAAAAGATTCCGCTGTTCGTTGACTACATCAACCATAGTCCTAGTTCCCACTTCGAAACCAGCTTCCGTCGCTTCCAATGCGCTCTTGGATGACTTAACGGTAGCACGCAGTGCCTCAACCTGGCTTATCGTCGACAACACCCCGCGATAAGCATCTTTCACCTGGCGCCGAACCGCTCTGCGTACAGCCTGCAAACTATCTTTTGACGCATTGAAATTATAATGCGCTTCGCGCACCCTTGAATTGACCGCACCACCTTCAAATACGGGTAAATTCAGCTGCAAACCAATCTGGCCCACATCACCACGCAAGCCAAATGAAGAGCTGTTGTCCTGAATCGAATAACTACCGACCACATCTAGTGTTGGATAATGACCGGTTCGCTGTAATTCAATACTCTTACGCGCCACTTCGGCCTGATTTTGCGCCGCTACGATACCCAGGTTTTGCTGGTCAGCGGATACCGCCCACGCTGTCATATCCATAGGTTCAGGTTTCATCAAGGGGATCGTTTTGGGCAGCAACACGACATCGCCATCGAACTCGCCGACTATTTCTCTGAGAGCTTCCTTTGCATTATCAACCCCGTTGTCGGCAAATATTTCGCGGGATCGCGCCCGATCATAACCGGATTGCGCTTCCAAAACGTCGGTAATTGCGATAAGTCCTACGTTAAACCGTTGTTGAGCCTGTTCCAACTGCCTTGCCAATGCTGTTTTTTCAGAAATAGCAAACTGCAGCGTATCTTTGGCCAACAGAACATCCAAATAGGCTTTGATGGTCCTTTGCATCAAATCTTGTAGAGCATTTGCGTACTCTGCTTCTGCCTGCGCAATTTGATTATCTGATTGACTGAGCTGTGCCCACAACTCCAAATTGAATATTGGTTGATTCAAATCGAAACCGACCTGACTATCCCAAAACTTCTGAATGCCCTGCCCTTGAAAGCCGACCTTTCTATTGTTCAGGTAATTCCAACTGCTGCCAGCCGCAGCGCTAAAAAATGGTAGCATCCGCGCAATCGCCTGCGGACGTTTTTCGAATGCCGCGTCACGTAATTCACGAGTTTCCTTATAGGTCGGATCATTTTCCAGCGCAAGCTCAAATATTTGCTGTAAATCACTGCGCTGTGCTTCATCTTGAGCATAGCCCTCGCCAATATTCATCAAAGCCACTAATAGTACGAACAATATTTTCATAGTCCCTTTCCGACTAAAATGAAAACAACAAAAATTGATCACCAATTCCGTGACCTCCCTTGACTAAGCATATAACGAATTAAATCAATCGTAGAGTGTTTCTGAATTATTTTAATAGAATGCCTGATGTTTATCGCCCATCAGTATGAAAATTTGAAAAAAAAACCCCAATTCTTAAACGAAAGTATAATTGCAGGGCAATTTTATGTTATAACCCCCGAGCATTAAAGTTTCATTTTAAAAATGCTCATTATTCCCTAGATCAAACGTACTAAATAAGGCTACCGGTAAAAATTCGTCGGTTATCTATACGCAGCAAATTCGCACCGAAGAATAGTAGACCCGAAATGATTCTAAAGACCCGCGGGGAACTGCACTATATCTTAGCCTTTATTGATAAAAATTCACCATGCATTACGCAATTAGATTTTCTCTAAAACAATCGCGACTCGCGATAATATTATTAATTAGCTTCTCGGCGTTAAGCAGTGTTAGCGCAAATGAAAATAGCACGCTTGTATCAGACGAATTACCCTACTTAACACCCGACGAAGCGGTAGAACACACGCCAGTGTCGGGGACGGGGTTTCGAACAACCATATTAGGAGAGGAGCAGACGGTCCCAGCCTGGAATCGCCGGTCGCTACGTGCCTGGCAACTGGGCATTCAATTCAACTTCCCGGAACCGGAAAACCGCGCTGCCATTCCCATCGCTGCGCTTTATTGGTGGGAAAACCCTGAGCGGGACGAAAAACTTTTCTACGGTACATCGGTATTGGTCTACAACGATTTATTTTTTGCCAAACCACTCACGCCATCAAGTCGATTTGAGCGGGTCTTAACATTCAATTCCAATACCATACCAGTCGCCCAGACTGAAGTATTAGACGGAACGGAATTTTCTCAAGGTTCACTCTATTGGGGCTACGTGCGTCCCGGGCTTGGATTAGGATATCGTGATCATATCGGTCCTTACAACGACAACATGTTTGCAATTGATTTTATCGTCGAACCGGGATTCTTATATTTTGGACGTAGCAACAGTACGGGCAGAAATTATGTAACCCCGAAAAATACCTTTGAAATTCGTACACGGATGGAATTACGTTGGGATAAGTTGGCAAGAAATATTCTCAACATGGCACACTCAGGCTACGCAGGTGGCGCCAATTTGATCTATGGTCACCGGACAAATTGGGACAATTGGGGAGTTAACGGTCAAGAAGACGACGACGGGCGTAATTATATAAATTTTGAAGCCTATTGGATTGGCGCCACCCAACTCCCCCTAGTGGAAAGCACTCGCCATCGGCTTCTTGGCTATTTGCATGCTGGCGTCGGTCACAATCTAGACAGATTTTCGGCTGAACGAGTAGGTGGTGGGCCGAACCCTAAAGGTGACTCTTACTCGGATATTTGGCGGCCTTTGCTACCGGGCGCCCAAGTCTTCGAATATTATCCGGAAAACTATGCTATTGCCGCGGGCGAATATCGCTGGGAAGCCACCTTTTTCACCTATCTAAGTGTTGGCGGCGGGGTAGGTACACTAAATCCGGAGCGACGAACCAGTCAGGGTATAAAACGCAAACAAACCATTTATCCATTCGTCGGCGCACAAATGGTCACCGGATTTCTCGGTAATACCAGAATCACGTTAACCTATACCCATAATTGGGGTGTCGTGCGCAATGGAAAATTTGGTGGTAACGAAGTGATGGCATGGGTTGCTGGAACTTGGTAATACTTGGAGTCATTTAAATCGTCGCAGACCAAATCAGAAACCGGAAAGGACCCAACGGATACGAGCTTCATCATCGATTAATCACGCAATAATGATCAACCGGGATAACCACGGCAACTATCTGTTTCTTCTGGGCGGGCTAGCGATATTGTTGATTTCGTATCCCATTTTTCTAATTCGCAGTGAAATTTTTGGTGTTATCTCTCTGCACGTCGCTACGTCAATTACGTTAATTTTGAGCGTTTGGAGCTTGGTTGGCAAAAAGAAATCTTTCATTTTTGGGATTGTATTGGCCGGATTTTCTATTTTGATTAACTTAGTTGAACTTCAATTCGAACACCAACTACTTATGTTCACACGAATTGCAATTCAATTTTTATTCTTCAGCCTAACTTTGTGGATTGCATTAGGCCATGTCATGTTCGGCGATCGAATCGATCTCAACAGGATAGTAGGCACCATCTGCATTTATCTATTGATTGGCATCATCTGGAGTATTGCTTATTCCGTAGTAGACATCATCGACCCCGGTTCGTTCCGCGGGCTGAACGCGACAGCTATTGACGAAAAGCATTCCGAATTGATCTATTTTAGCTTCGTTACATTAACAACCTTGGGTTATGGAGATATCGCACCAATAAAACCGATTGCACGTACGCTGGCATATTTCGAAGCCATCGCCGGCCAATTCTATCTTGCCGTCATGGTTGCAGGCTTGGTTGGCGCCCATATAGCTCGAAGTTATACGATAAATACCGCCAACACTGACGCCCCCCGTACCGATTCAGTAACAAACGAAATTAAACATGACTAAAAATTGCGCAACGAAGTTCTGTTTCGCTGCTAGTATTTCTATTGAGGCCTGAAAATGTTGCTTGAAAAACTTAAAACCGCCAATCTTCAAAATCATTCTAGTGACGAACGACTTAGAAGTTCATCATCTACCCATTCACGCCGCGGATTCTTGACTAGTTTGGGTTCTGCCTCAGCTACGGTATTGCTGCTCAATCCAATCAACGCTTTAGCAAAAATATCTCCGGAACGACACTTGGCTTTTTATAATACGCATACTTCGGAAAAATTGGATATTGTTTATTTTTCCGGCGGAAGATATATATCAGACGCCTTAACAGAAATCGATCAACTGTTTAGAGATCACAGAACCGATGAAGTCCACCCCATAGACCCGGGTCTGTTTGATATACTTTACGGACTTTCGTCATTGACGAAACACAGCCAAACATTCCAGATTATATCGGGTTATCGCTCTCCAGCAACCAACGCGTTGTTGAGAAGGCGCAGCAAACGGGTTGCCAAGAAAAGCTTTCACATGCGTGGACAAGCGGCCGATATTAGATTACCTGGCGTAGACACTAAACGGCTACGCAACATGGCCATTTCACTTCAACAAGGAGGAGTAGGCTATTATCGTACCTCGAATTTTATCCACGTAGACACCGGTCGGGTTAGAAGATGGTAAAACTTGATAGAACCGCTCGATACTGGATGACAGAACAAGCTTAACCTATTTGGTCAATAGGTCTTGGAGGGCCCGCTGCAAATCCCTGTATATAGTTCACGCCAATTTCCTTGAGCATTTCACCAACCCGATCATTCTCGACAAATTCGGCAATTGTCTTCTTGCCCATTAGTTGTCCAATCTCATTGATCGATCTAACCATAGCCAAATCAATTGGGTCATCCAGAATATCCATCACAAACATGCCATCGATCTTCAAATAATCTACTGGCAGATTTTTTAGATATGCAAATGAAGACAGTCCGCTTCCAAAATCATCCAATGCAAAACGGCAGCCTTTGTCTTTCATCCTCGCAATAAACCGCACTGCACGCGATAGATTGGAAATTGCGGCAGTTTCTGTAATTTCGAAACAAATCTTGCTCGGTGCTATCTTGCTTTTCTGAAGCTGCTCGTCGACAAACAGTTGAAAATCCTCATCACTCAACGAGTGCCCCGATAGATTGATTGAACAAAGACCCAAATGTTCTAATCTGTCGGGAAACCCTAGCAACCATGCAAAAGTTTGCTCGATAACCCACCGATCTAACCGGGCTGAAATATTATAACGCTCCACTGCAGGAAAAAATGCTCCCGGTAGAATCAGTTGACCATCTTCGCCAATCATTCGGATAAGGATTTCATAATGTTTCAAACCGTTATCCAAACCATCCAATGCCACGATGGGTTGCCCGTAAAGCACAAAACGATTTTGCTCCAAAGCCTCGGTAAGCCTTGAAATCCATTGAACCTCTCCCTGCCGTTGAAGAATATCCAAATCGTCCTCGCGATAAATATGCACACGGTTACGTCCTCCCTCTTTCGCCGAATAACACGCAGAATCAGCTTTCATCAACAGTTCAGTTACATTCGAAGTTGCCTGCGTTATTGGAACCACCCCTATACTCGCTCCTATACTGAAGCTTCTGCCTTCCCAGGTGAACCAAAATTCGGCGATCAATTGCCGCAGTGCTTCCGCCACCCTGCTCGCCTGTTGCATCGAACAATGCTCCATCAATACCGCAAATTCATCACCACCGAGCCGCGCCAGCGTATCGCGATGACGCACTTGCTGTTGTAACAAAGTACCCAATTGGTTGAGCAACTCGTCACCAGCCGCATGACCACAGGTATCGTTGACAACTTTAAATTGGTCTAAATCCAAGTAGCACAGCGCGTGTGTAGAATCGTCAACTCGAGTTGATTCAACCACCCGACTCACTCTTTGTTCAAACGCGTGGCGGTTAACCAAGCCCGTCAGAGAATCGTGGTTGGCCAAATGTTCTAGTTGTTGAGATAAACGCCGGGTATTGGTTATATCTTCGTAACAACCCAGGATCCCAATAATGCTTTTGTCCGGACCAAGCAGTGGTATTTTACTGGTTTTAAGCCATCGCTGACTCCCGTCCCGTAAAAACCGGGTTTCTTCATAATTTATCTTCGCCTTTCCGGATCTGATAATACTTTCATCATCCGCTCGATAACGTTCCGCTTTTACGGGATCAGCGATATCGAAATCGCTCTTTCCAATCAGCTTGGATGGCGAATCGAGGTTCGCGTCTTTCGCGAATTCTTTGTTGCAACCCAAAAATAGGGATTCAGTATCCTTCCAAAATACTCGAACTGGAATAGTATCAAGCACAGTTCGCAACATGGTTCTGGAAGTTTCTAACTCTAGCTCGATACGTTTACGTCGAGTTATATCAAAAATCACACCGATCGCACCTGCCATAACCCCATCACGAACAATTGGTCGGCTTGAAATAATCACAGGCAAGGTACTATGATCCGATCGCTGGTAGGTATATTCGTTTGGACCGATAAATTCTCCGTTCAATATGGCTTTAAAATTATTTGCCAGACGTTCCCGATCTTCGGCAACGCAATATTCGCGAATATTGACGCCATCCACTACGTCTGCAGGGGTTAATTGAAACATTTCATACCCAGCCCGATTCACAAAGATCAAATCACCCCTTGCGGAAACTTCGAACACGGTTTGGGGGAGCAACTCTACCAACTCACGAAACCGGTGTTCACTCTGAACCAATGCTTCCTGCATTTCTCGCTGTACGGCCAAAACTTGATTCAAACGCGTATTGGTATCCGACAAATCCTCTGTTTCCGCGTGAACCGTACTTTCCATTTCCATAACATTGGTAATAGCCTTAGGGACTGCTATACGCAGCCAATAGGCCATTCCAATGCTTATCGCGCCGACACCGGTAATAACGCCATACCAGGGAAGAATTGGACGTATTTTTTCAATTTGTCCTTTTGTATCGGATTCAATCTCCGAAATTACACTGAGCATTAAGGATACAAAATCGCGCAAGAACGCAAACGATATTAAGGTTAACCCTAACAATACCATTACCGTTCCTATAGTAAGACCAAGAAGCGCGACTTCTTTGCGTCTTTTAAACCACTGAAAAAATGGGTAAATGAGGCACACAACGATCAGCAGGTTTACCGGGACCGTCCACAAAATAGAATCGCTAACCATAAATCTTTCTATCGCATGTGCAACGCTAATCGTAATAAAGTTGGCTAATCAATCCCTGTTGGAATTAAATTGATCGGATTCGAATATAGCAAAATGGAAGGTATCAACTTTGGCACATTTCCTTAAAAAGGAAATTTGACAAGTTTAGTCGTACAGAAATAAACCATAAACGCGGCTTTCTGTACGACCACTGAGAATTACGCGTTGCTCTGAATTGGCTAATTTGGCTATTGAATAGAATCATAATTCGCGCTTTAATCTGAAGACTTCGCAAATTAGGATTCAAAATGACCCTACAGAATAGATACTTTATTCTCCTGTCGTTAGTTATCACGCTTGCTTCGTGCGCGCAAAGCAGCATGGAAGTTGACACTGAACAACCAATCTTATCTGTTTTTGCAAATCTACATACATATAGTTGGGCGCCTAGAAATAGTTGGGCGCCTAGAAATGAAAAAATTCGGAATCCTAAACTCGAAAACGACAAAGCGTTTCGACTTCGGGTTGAGAATGCGATAGATCTCCAAATGCAAGCCAAAGGATTCGTATCATCAAATGCATCCACCGCAGATTTCTGGATCGACTATACAGGAAACTGGATCGACTATACAGGAAAATTGAACAAAAAGACCGAGACCGAGCTCTGGACTTCGCAATACCGTCCTCGATTATCCATCGCTAACCCCGGAACAATCAATTACGTTCATGAAGAGGGGGAATTGATGATTGAATTTATCACCCCATCAACTCAAAAAACATTCTGGCGCGGCGTCGCCAGAGATAAAATCAACTACTCGCCAAATCCTTCTAAAACGGACAATAGCAAATTAAATCTAGCTATAAAGAAAATTCTCGCCCCAATTCCAAAACGCTGAACATTTATTCCGATAACAAAGTATCAAGCATCACTCCATCTTATCAAATTTAGACGTCGTTGGCCCCAACAGTTTTAGACCAACGCTACAACTGATTTGCAATATCAGTCGCTCGACCTCTCCCGCTTACCGTAGAGTAATGCCTCTGGATTTCGTTTAAGATAGTCAGCCAAAACACGGATCGACCTCGCTGCTTCGGTTAATTCGTTTAAGGTACTGGTCATATCACTATAAATAGGAGAATCTGGGCTAGTTGCTTCTTCCAGTGCTGCCAAAGATCTTTCGGCTTGCACCAGTATCTGCTGGGAATTCTCGGCTATCGGTACAACTTGATTATTAACATTGTTAATCAAACTTCTGGTATCGACCATAGTCCCTTCGATTTCATTCATCACCGGGTCAATTCGACCATCAAGTTTAACAATAATATTTTGCAACCTATCGAGTATCTTCTCCAACTTGCGTGCATTGTCCATAATTTCTGGAGAACTAACCAATTGCTCGATATTCTTTGAAGTATCTAACAAAGTTTTGAACAGTTCTTGTAAGGGTAAAGCTTTAAGCTTTGATACGATGGTGCCAACGTTGTTGATAATTTCGTCCGTCTCCGAACCCAACGTCGGGATCTCCCTGAGATTTACATCTCCTCCAACTAAATTAATCGGACTTTTTGGGTAAAAATTAACCTCTACGTATAACTGCCCTGTCAATAAACTCTGGGACTGTAATTGCGCGCGCAAACCATGCCGAATCAAAGACTCGTAGGTTAAATCCGATGAGATATCTCGAGAATCAGTGGTTTCAAAATCTACCTGGCTGAGGTCTACAACCAAATAAACCGGTGTGCGCACCTCCGCTTTATCTAAGTTAAACTGAACTTGAATTTCTGTTACTTGCCCAACTTGCACTCCTTTGAGCTTAACCGGTGCCCCCACTTTTAAGCCACTCACCGACCCCTTGAAAAACACCACAAAACGATCTTTAGGTGTCATAAACTGGGCTTTACTAAACACTAGAATCGCTACAATGACTAATCCGATCGCACCAACTACAAAAACGCCAATCGCTGCTGGGTTAGCTTGTTTGCTCATGATTCCACTGCCAAATTCGCCAGATCATACGAAAAAAATACGCTTCGATGGTCACATTATTCCAAGCCCCGTGTTAAAAAGGTTCGAATTTTCGGATCGCACGATTCCCTAAGTAAAGTTGTAGGGTTACCGCCAGCGATCATTGTTTTGGTTTCATTATCGAGAAACAACGAATTTGTGCCAATAGAAAATATACTGGCCAATTCGTGGGTAACGACAACAATTGTAGTACCCAAACTTTCCTTTAATTCAATAATCAAATCATCGAGTCGCTTGGCACTCACCGGATCCAAACCGGCCGAGGGTTCGTCAAAAAAAAGAATCTCGGGATCCAAGGCCATCGCCCGAGCAAGCCCAGCGCGTTTTTGCATACCGCCGCTAATTTCCGAAGGATAATAATTCTCAAATCCACCCAGACCAACCAAAGCTAGTTTCATCTGTACGATTTCACGTATTTCCGCGGTACTTAATTGCGTGTATTCCGATATCGGCAAGGCTACATTCTCCGCTAGGGTCAATGAGCTCCACAGCGCTCCACTTTGGTAAAGCACTCCTGTTCTACGTATGATCCGATCGCGGGTCGCTTGATCCGCTTCCCAATAATTTTGCGAATCGTAACAGACGTCTCCTTTGGCCGGACGAATCAACCCGACCAAATGCCTCAACAATGTACTTTTGCCGCACCCGCTACCGCCCATGATGATAAAAATATCACCCCGCATAATAGCAAAATTCAAATGCTGCTGAATGATCACCGGACCGTAAGCCATGGTAAGGTCTGTTACGACGATATGTGCATCGTTCATCAAGAATAATCCTTAAAGCTATACTCCTATCGCGTTATAAATCACTGTAAGAATAGAATCTGAAACGATTATCCAAACGATTCCTGTAACAACAGCTTTGGTTGCAGCCTCGCCTACCGCTGAGGAGCTACGACCGGATTCCATTCCACGCATGCAGCCAGCGATCGCAACCAACACGCCAAAAACCAAGCTCTTGAATAGCCCGACGTTAAAATCCCGCATCGCTAATGCGGCTTCGGTCTGCGTATAGTATTCGACCAGAGATAAATCGAGAAGCCCAACACCGACAACCATACCGCCCAGTATACCCATAAAATCAGCATACAAGCAGAGAATTGGCATCATCAATACCAGGGCGATAACCCGCGGAAGCACCAAGAAATCCATGGGTGCGATTCCCATGGTCTTTAGCGCGTCAATTTCCTCATTGACTTTCATGGTTCCCAACTGAGCCGCAAACGCAGCGCCAGTTCGGCCGGCCATAATAACCGCGGTCATCATTCCCCCCATCTCACGGGCCATCCCCAAGCCAACCAGATTCGCAATGTAAATTTGCGCACCGAACATTGATAACTGCACGGCTCCAACAAACGCCAGTATCAATCCAACTAAAACACTAATCAAAGTAACTATCGGTAACGCCTTTGGACCGCAATCTTCGATCAATAACCATAAATCAGAGCGACGATAGCGTGCCTTACCCCGAAAAAATCGCGAGAAACTTAAACAGAGTTCCCCAACGAACTCAAGTTGCTTTGCCGCACTATCACGGTTGGCTATGACGCTGCGGCCAATTCTATAAAACCATGAATACTGCTTGGCTTCTGGCTTTACGCCCTCAGCTTCGGGTACGGCAAATGCTAGATTTAACAGCTTAACAACACCATCAGGTAAGCCTTTAGGCTCCCACACGATTTCATTGGCATTGCAATACCGAAACAAGCGTATGAGGAAAGTCAACAAGATACTATCCCAATCAGCAAGATCTTGACTATTGAATTGTACTTCCCGAATAGCCGGATTTTGCTCGATTTCACTCTGCACTTCGGTTACTTGAGGAATTTCATTGCCAATAATCCAGCTACCGGATAAATCTAATTTCAAAATCCGGTCTTTGACACAAGACAATAAAAGTTGACAAGCTAGTGGTTCAACTTTTGACTTTATCACTTTGGCAATATCTCTACCTTCTGGTCACAAAGGGCATTGAATATAGCGATATGATTAACGTGGATAGCCCTATAACGAAACTGGGCTTGTAAGTACAAAAATTTGCGGATGTATGGGCACTTTTGAACAATACACTGATTGCCCCCAAATCCCTACAGTAAAAGAGAAATACTTCAGTAATTTTCTAATAGACAACTAAAAAAGGGTGGGGTGCCTTGCACCCCACCCTTTTCAAATCGTTGCTGCGATAACAGCTACAGCATTTATTTGAAGATATGCAGCTCTACACGACGATTTTTCGCGCGGCCAATATCAGTATCGTTGGTCGCAACCGGATCATCCGGTCCAAAACCTTTTGCACTAATATTCGCATCGTTAACGCCCTTGGAAACCAAGTAGTCATGAACAGATTGAGCACGTCTTTCCGATAAGCCTATATTGTAATCATAAGACCCGATACTATCGGTATAGCCAGCTATCTCAACCTGAGTGTTCGGTCCCCTGCTTTGCAGTTCTGGCAAAATCACCGTATCCAGATACGCTCTAGACTCTGCATTCAAATTAGATTTATTGAAAGCAAAGAAAATACCCTCTAATCGGATACTGGTTTCGATTTCTTTATGAAAACTTTCGAGACGGGCTACACGAGCTTCTAACGGAGAAAGCTTTTCATCGATATAAGCGCTTAGCGCTTGCTCGGCTTTAGCGCACTCGCCAGAGGCTTGATTCGCATGAGTCGTGCCTTCACTAATTTCATTGCCTGCACTGTTCATGAATTTACCATCTACACGCTTTCCTTCCGAAAGATGCAAATTCGCATGATATAGATTATCCGCACAATTATGACCCTGCGTCATAAATGTCCCAAAGTTCCCCCCTTGGGTATTTGCGATAGAATTCTCTAATTCTTGAATTTGACCAGACGGTACATGGGAACAACCACTAACGGCCAAAGCCACCCCCACCCCAACAACACACATAATTTTTTTCACTTTTGCACTCCTTCTCTTGCTTTATTTTGAAGAAACCGGTCTGTACTAACGAACCTAAGAGAAACAAGCATGCTTCGCTTCGTACAGATTGTATCCTGGTTTAGCTTGTAAATAAACCCTATAGAGCGGTTTGTTAAGGCAATTTCTTCAAAAATACAATTTGTAATAAAAAAACTTAAGTCGACGTACCCACCCCCAATAAAATTCGTTTTAGCCCCCCGTAGCATCATTGATCAAAGACAACAACGGAATCGACTGTTCATTGGCCAGATCATCGCGTATCAATATATCGACCGAATCAACCGTACGACCATAATATTCTTTATTTAATGGAACATTCACCGACAGGACTTCCCCAGTCAATGAAAGACCACCAAACACACCTTTTGCACGAGAATAAGACAAAATATCCGCCGTTGAGACTGCGGCTCCTTTGCCTACCGGGCCCGCAGCTACACTGGCACCAGCCCCCAATTTCAGTCCGGAACTCAACATTGCGTTGACCCCGCCTTGATTCATAATTAGCAACACAACTTCAGATTTTTTTACGCCCAATTGCAGCCCCAAGGTCGCCGAACCAAGCGAATAAAATGCCGGGCCGCGCCATTGGCCTGTTACCTTATCTCGAATAACCAACAACCCTTTGCCAACGGATCCTCCGATTCCCACACCCACTTCCCAGACTTGCGGTGCAATAAATAAGCCCATAGATTGCTTGGCCAATATCCGAAATTTCTCCAACTCCGGATCACCCATAAAATGCTGCAAAGTAACTTGCGCATCCTCGACCAGTTGCCGGGCACCGGCCTCTTCGGACGCATTGACCGGCGAAAAATTCGCCAATACAAACAACAACAATGTAACACCCACGCTCAAAATCAATCTGATTCTTGGCATCTGACAATCCATTTTTTAAGGTCTTTGTTTCGGTAGATGCAATAGTATCAGTCTGCGGTTTTAAACTCATCTATTTGCATACAATATTTTCCATAAAAGCTAAAACTAGATAATATTCAATACCTTGGTCACCCCCACCACTAACAGCATGCACAAATCTGAGTCAGTCATGTCAAACACGGATACATTCGAGGACCAAATTGCCATTGCACTACCCCGCGTCTCCATAGGTTAACAAGTTCAAGCGTGTGAAATATGCTCAGGCAGGGTATGTTTGATATATCTCTAGGTCTAGCCGGTTTATGAGTTTGAGTCCACTCTAAAAACCATCAACCGCAAAAAAATGTTCTCGGTAATACCTCAGTTCATTGATCGATTCTAAAATATCATCGAGTGCTACATGGGCCGCCTGTTTTTTAAAACCAGATTTTAAATCGGGTGCCCATCTGTTCACTAATTCTTTTATTGTGGACACATCCAAGTTACGGTAGTGAAAGAATTTTTCTAATTCCGGCATACCGCGATGTAAAAATCGACGATCTTGACAAATACTGTTGCCACACATGGGTGATTTTCCATCAGGGATCCATGTTCTCAAAAAATCAAGCGTTTGAATTTCGGCGTCTCGTTCAGTCACATTGCTATTTAAGACTCTATCAATAAGACCCGACTGACCATGATGTTTTTGGTTCCATGCATCCATCTTGTCCAAAACAGTCCTTGACTGTTTAACAGAAATAACAGGTCCTTGCTGCAAAATATTCAATTGCTTATCCGTCACAACGGTTGCGATTTCGATGATTAAATCATTATCAGGATCAAGACCGGTCATTTCCAGATCGATCCATATTAGGTTCAACGGGTCATGTTGCATATCACATCCATCGTTATTGGGCTTGTCAGCCATTGTAGCAAACGCTAACCTGTAGAGCGGATCCCAAATCATACAAAACCGAAAATGAATACACTGACATATCTTTTTCTATTTGCAATTGCTGTTTCATACGCCCTTCAATTTTGGTTATCGCGGCGTCAAATCGAGTATATCGACTTAAACCGAAAATCAGTCCCCGACGCATTTAAGGACACGATTAGCCTCGACGCCCACCACAAGGCAGCAGATTATACGATAGAAAAGACTCAATTGAGCAAAATAAATGGAGCTATCGGCATGTTACTGTTGTTGGTATTCACCTTGGGTGGCTGCATTGACCTGGTATCGCTTGTATGGTCCAAATTACAGCTACCACCGGTATTCATCGGTACCGGGGTAATACTTACTATTTTTTTTATCTCTTATATTACCGAACTTCCCTTGGACATTTACCAGACCTTTTCGGTGGAATCGAAATATGGCTTTAATCGGAGCACACCCAAACAATTCTTTGTCGACCAAGCACTACAAGTAAGCCTAGGATTTATAATTGGTGCGCCTTTACTAATAACACTCCTATGGATTATGGAAAACGTAGGACCTCTATGGTGGCTACCGGCATGGGCCATATTGATCACTTTCTCGCTAATAATGAGCTGGGCCTACCCGACATTTATCGCGCCATTATTCAACAAATTTACTCCGCTGGACAACGATGGCTTGAAAACTAGGATAGAATCGCTCTTGCAGCGCTGTGGGTTCAGCAGTAATGGGATATTTGTGATGGACGGTTCGCGCCGTTCTGGCCACGGTAACGCATACTTTACCGGTTTTGGTAGTAACAAACGTATCGTATTTTTCGATACTCTGATAGAAGCATTGGAACCAGAAGAAATAGAGGCGGTACTCGCCCACGAACTGGGCCATTTTAAGCGCAAACATGTTATCAAAATGCTGGTAGCTGGCGCTCTCTACAGCTTATTGGGATTTGCACTGCTGGGTTGGTTATCCACACAAACGTGGTTCTATTTCGGACTCGGTGTATTCCATCCGTCAAACGCCTCGGCGCTATTACTATTCACCCTGGTATCCCCTGTATTTACGCTTTTCTTTAAACCGATACGAACTTATGTGCAACGTAAACACGAATTTGAGGCAGACGATTTCGCCTCTAATTTTGCCAAACCTAGCGCACTAATAAGCGCTTTGGTAAAACTATATCGGGATAACGCGAGCACATTGACGCCCGACCCAGTTTATACCGCCTTTCACTATAGCCACCCACCGGCTGCGGTACGAATCGCGAATTTGTCGAGCAAACCCGTCAATTAGAGAAACTACTATCTATTCAGCACGCTTAAATACACTACATACGTACCGAGTGATCCTATCGCAATTGTCGCACCAATTTTTATAACATGAACGTCAAACGTTCGAAGACGAATAAGAATAACCGAACCAAAACTGACGATATGGCAGAGGGTTTGGTTGTGAGTCATTTAGGTAAATCTCTTGCCGTAGAAACCGCCGATGGCGATGTTGTCTTGTGTCATACAAGACGACGTTTAGGGTTAATGACGGTTGGAGACCGGGTGTTATGGGAACCCACGGAGGGTAATTTAGGATTAATCGTAAAACTTCTACCCCGCGTATCGTTGCTAAGCCGCCCCTCCGGCAACAGCAAATCCCGTCCGGTTGCAGCTAACCTGGATCAGGTTCTAGTCGTATTCTCTGCTCGACCTAGGTGTGACTTATTATTAGTCGACCAATACCTTGTAAACTGTGAAAACCACTCGATAAAAGCCCTTCTCGTATACAACAAGATTGATTTGGATATTAAGGATCAACAGTTGGAATTCGCACTGGATCTCTATCATCGAATCGGTTACGAAGTTCTCCCCATTAGCGCCAAATCCAAATTTGGTCTTGGCCAATTTAAACGCACGTTAAAAAACCGCACAAGCATGTTAGCCGGACAATCCGGCGTCGGAAAATCGTCTTTAACCAATGCGGTTCTTCCAGACAAAAATCTAAAGACAGGGACACTATCCCATAGCAGTCATCACGGCAAACATACCACCACCACCGCTAAGCTCTATAATCTTCCAGACGGGGGACGCCTTATCGATAGCCCGGGAGTCTCGGTATTTGGACTTAGCAATATCTCAGCAGCAGACTTGGCTTACGGGTACCGTGAATTTCAAGATTACATCCCACACTGTAAGTTCAACGACTGTCGCCATCTTGACGATAAAGGCTGCGCGGTAGTCGCTGCGATTGACCACGGTAAAATAGAAATTAGCCGCTACGATCGATTCAGAAAACTGCGTAGTAAACTGGTGACGAATGCCGGATAAAATCGAATAAGCGAATCTTGATTGGATTATGCAAACTTTCTAGCCCGGTGGCCAGGTTAATCGTCTGCCACCGACCAGGTGTAAATGCAAGTGATAAACTTCCTGCCCCCCGTCCCAATTGCAGTTAACGACGATTCTGTATCCATCCTCAGACAAACCCTCTAATTCGGCTATTTTTTGTGTTACAAGCAGCAATTCACCGGCCAAAATAGGGTCGCTTAATTCGTTCATTGTTGCGACATGTTGTTTGGGAATAATCAACACATGAACCGGCGCTTGAGGATTGATATCTCTAAAAGCCAGAATTCGACCATTTTCGTAGACTAAATCAGGTTTGATCTCGCCACTAACCATTTTGCAAAACAAACAATCTGTCATATCCGAACCTCGAAGCCGTGGCAATATCTAAGTTTTAACATCCATCAAGTGGCCTGCCACAACCCAAATTACGCAGCAATCAAAATACCTTGCGCCCACTAAATGCATGAGACAGAGTGCCACTGTCAATATACTCCAGTTCACCACCCAACGGCACCCCATGCGCAATACGTGTCGCTTTCAAGTTGTGACGTTGCGCCATCTCACTGATGTAGTGTGCGGTCGCTTCACCTTCAACTGTTGTGTTTGTCGCCAGAATCAGCTCGCTAAGCCCATCCGACTTCATCAAATTTTCCAACAAATCCATACCCAATTCATCCGGCCCGATCCCATCTAACGGAGACAGATGACCATGCAATACAAAAAAGTTACCGTTGAATATTGTTGCTTGGTCCACGGCAAGAACATCCGCCGGCGTTTCTACAATACACAATGTCGAAGCATCTCGCGAAACATCACTGCACAGCGCGCACACACTATTTTCAGTCAAAGTTCTGCAACGACAACATTGCCCCACCCGCTCAATCGCCTCCAACAATTTTTCGGCCAACAACCTTGCACCTTCTCTGTCACGCTGCAGCAGGTAAAAAGTCATTCTCTGGGCGGTTTTCGAACCTACACCCGGCAAACAACGCAAAGCCATCATCAATTGTTGTACTAAACCTGATTGCACGTCAATGACTTAAAACGGCATTTTAAAACCGCCGGGCATTTGTAATCCTGCGGTCAGGCCAGCCAATTTCTCTTGTTTCATTTTGTCGACCCTATTCACCGCATCATTAAACGCTGCCGCGATCAGATCTTCAAGCATATCTCTATCGTCACCCAACAAGCTGTCATCTAAACTGATGTTGCGGACTTGGCGCTTTCCGCTCATTACGATTTTTACTAATCCGCCTCCCGATTCACCCGACACCTCCATTTCCGCCAGTTCGGCCTGCGCTTTTTGAAAATTCTCCTGCATTTCCTGCGCTTGCTGCATAATATTTCCCAAAGGATTCTTCATAATTTTACTCCACAGATGGTTTAATCATTACCCAGCGGTTCGGTGGAACCAGGGATAATTTGTGCATCAAATGCTTCCGCTAACGCACGCACATTGGCGTCTTCAGTCATCGCGGTCTCGGCCTTGCGCTGCCGCTTTTCATGCTGCTTAGACAAAGTCATTGCGGGCGTCTCGCCAACACTATCACCAACCTGGATAACGAGCTTTAACGGCTTTTTATAGTATGCTTGCAGCGCGCTTTGCAACCGGTCTTCAACCCGTTTACTGCGCAATTGCTCGTGGCCCGCATCTAACAATAATGTACAAAGCTTATCATCAATGCTGCGCAATACACTATTGTTAGCCAACTCTCTAGCCATTCCTGTAATCCCCATGGCCGCTACGATTTCAAACCACGAACTCTTTATAGTAATTTTGGGTTCCGAGTTTTCGATACTATCATTTGAAATTGCTTTAGCCGGTATCTCTTGCGATACAGCACCTTGTTTGACCTGCGGTTCTGGAACAGAACGGTCGTGCGAGTTGTGGCGCTTCTCCATTTTGTTATTCGACTCATCAACAGGCTTAAATGCCAACATTCTAAGCAGCACCATTTCAAAGCCACTTTGAGGGTCCGGAGCCCATTTTAAATCCCGCTGTCCAATCAAGCCGATTTGATAATACAACTGAACATCTTCCTGACTCATACGGGTCGCCAACTCCGACAACGCCTGAGAATCTCTTTGCTCGCGATCAATATCGGGTACAGCCTGAATCAACGCTATTTTGTGTAACGTCGACAACAAATGTTGTAGTAGGTTAGCGAAATTAGGACAGTAGTCAGCCAACTCGTTAATGCTATCGAGCAAACCGGCCGCATCGGAATTATGCAGATACTCCAGCAATTCCCAAACAGGACGGTGGGCAACAGCCCCCAACATAACATCAACCTTGTCACCTGTTATTGATCCACCGCAGTACACTATCGCTTGGTCCAGCAAACTAAGACCATCACGCATACTACCTTGCGCCGCGTCGGCTAATGAATATAAAGAACGTTCATCACATTCAATTTTTTCATCATCCAATATGACATTGATCTGCTGCGCTATCTCATTAGGCTGTAAAGATTTGAGATTAAATTGCAGGCACCTGGATAAAACCGTGACTGGTATTTTCTGAGGATCGGTCGTAGCCAACAGAAACTTGACATGCGGTGGCGGCTCTTCCAAGGTTTTGAGTAGAGCATTAAAACTATGCCCAGATAGCATATGCACTTCATCGATCAAATAAACTTTGAAACGACCTTTGGTTGGTGCGTATTGGACGTTGTCCAGCAGTTCCCGCGTATCCTCAACCTTGGTCCGCGACGCGGCATCAACTTCAATCAGGTCAACAAATCGCCCAGCGTCTATGTCCTGGCAAACCGAGCAGCGATCACAAGGATCGAAATCGACGCGATTCTCGCAATTCAAAGCTTTGGCAAGAATACGTGCAATCGTCGTTTTACCAACGCCGCGGGTCCCGGTAAACAGATAAGCATGGTGTATACGGTCATTTGTTAGCGCATTCGTTAATGCGGTAACGACATGACCTTGCCCGATCACTTGACTAAAATTATGCGGTCGCCACTTGCGTGCGAGTACCAGATAGCCCATCAATAACTCAACAAACTATTCAATAATTCAATGGCATTTTTATCCACACTATCGCTATCTTTAATTTTACGCGTAAACAGTACGATAGAGCCAATAAGACGCGCTTCACGGTGATAAGCGTTAGGAGCTTTCATACACTGACTAGTGTTCTATATTGGGGATATAACCGTCTGCCAGTCTAAATTGGGCGGCAGACCGTGCCAGCCACACCCCGGCACACGAATCCGCTGCTACCGCTGCTCCCTTCCGGGTCTGACGGGATTCACAGCGTATCGTTGCGGGGGGACCGACACGGCTTACCATAATGGATGAAACTTTGGTCGAACGCAATTCAATGGATCTATAATGAGGCCGCGTATTATGCGATATTAGCACGTGATATTCAAGATGAGCAGCGGCATTTAAATAGATAATTGAGCATCAAAGAAAACTAACGCTGGATCCATTTAGAAGAGCCGACCGGCAATCCAAATAACCCGAATACCAAGGTATTTCTACGTCAATCCATTGGTCTCACCGCGTCGCTCTTTGATACCAGGGCGTATATTTCCTACCGGATCATGTCTAGAAGACAATTCTTACTGATTAACGAATAAATTGCGCCACTTGCTGATCCCTAGCGTTATAGATATGGTCAATAGCCAATCCAGTATAATATCTTCACGCTTACCTCAGACATCGATCATTTACATGAACGTAACCCGCCGGATTATCCCAACCATCCAGAAAAATATCGGAAAATCGATCTAAAATGGGACGATATCGCCCGCCAACAGAAAAACCATCGCTATACATTACCGACAATGGTTATAAAGCTTTAGAAAATGAGACCAAACAAATTTGGCAACGGCGCGCGGACGTAACTCGCGCGCTAACTGCTGCCGCTGCGGAGGGTGATCGTTCTGAAAATGCTGAATACATTTATAGAAAAAAAGAATTGCGGGAAATCGACCGTCGCATACGATATCTACAGCGGAGAATGCCAGAACTCAAAGTCGTATCGGCTATACCAACGGATTCCAGCCGAATCTTTTTCGGCGCTTGGGTAAGCATCGAAAACGAGAATGATATTCGAGCAACTTACCGAATTGTGGGACCCGATGAAATCGATACCAAAAAACGTTGGATCAGCGTAGATTCACCGCTTGCCAAAGCATTGCTCAACAAAAGCCTCGACCAGGAAGTTTCAGTTCAAACACCAGCAGGATTGATAAATTACTATATTGCCGCAATTAGTTATACGGAACCAAAACCGGTACAGGATAACGCTTAGAGGCTATCTGGTTGCAGTGTTTAGGGACGCTTGCAGCCAATATCATTCTTAACCAAATAAGCTTTTAGTTCACGTAAAACGGAATATTGGCGGTCGCAACATGGTTATTGTTATCGTACGCGTACAGATATAACCGATAAGCGCCCGGCTGGGTCGGCGCGGTAAACCGTAATACGCCTTCCCCATTGACTGATGATAAAGCAGGTTTCTCAACCAGTTTTTCCAAATCGCCTCCAGCACCAGCACCTACATATTCTCGGTGGATCGCCCAATTCAACCGCAGGCTATCCCCTTCCAGATCGATTACAGATGCATTGGCTTGATAGCTATTGCTCGCATCTAATTGAATACCCTGATCCCCCGCCACTAAACCGTCCAACTGCAAGGCACCGATTTGAGGTGCACGATTCTCCGGCCAAGACCCCCTCCACAAATACTCCATTGTATCCACAACCGGCGTACTAACGCCGTCCTGCATAAACAATCCAAACCAAGTCGGAGTCCATTCGTGCTTGAATCCCCAGAAAAATACATAAGAACCCAAGTTGCGGTCGCTGTCGTCCAAAATAACATTCTCGTATCTATCGCGATAAATTGCTGCTTTATCGGTGCTAGATAGCTCATATGCCGCACCCCAACTCGCGGTAGACACTTCCCAATAACCATTTGGCCCCCATTCGGTCACAACGTAAGGCCGATCCCATCCGTATTCTCTAATTTTTTCCGGAACTTTGGGCAACGCCGCGTAAGCGTTAATCCCAAGGATATCGATATGAGTACATTTTTCTTTGATAAGTTGAATATCATCACGCGGCATACCGGCCAATACGGTCATTGTTGGATGATTTCCATCCAAAGAATCGATCATCACGGCAATTTCTTCTATCGCATCCCAAACTTTGCTGTTTGAATAGCCAAGATTAACCTCATTACCGATACCCCACATCAGTAACGCCGGATGATCTTTGAATTTCGTGACGGTTTCCGTAAAGCGCCGCAATTGCTGCGCGATAGCTTCGCCATCGTCGTAATCAAAACCCGATTGTTCGGTTTGAACCCAAAGACCCAATGTGACGGTCAAACCCAAACGATGGGCCTCATCAAGCACTGTTTCTGCATTCGCCGCGCTCCATGTGCGCACGGAATTTCCACCCGCTATGGCAAGCCGTTCCATATGTTGCGTTCTAACACCGGCACCTTTGATGTAATACGGTTCGCCGCCTCTCATCATCGTAAATCGTTGATTATCCGATAATACTTGCACCGGTATCGCACCAGTAGTCATTGCCGCAAGTAGTTGGGTGTTGGGCAATATCAGTAACGCGATTAACGCGAACAATCGATATTTTAATCTATCTTTTGTGGCCATATGTAGCCTACCTGTGTTTTCAAAAATCGGAAATTGATGTACCTCGGCTCGCGGTCGGCAACTGGGAACTGATCAAAGCCGCGAACCGCCAAAGTACGGTTAAACATTAATTTACCGATAACACGCTCGGTTTACCGTTAACTATTAACATCAAATTTGAAATTTTCTCCCCTTTCAAATTATGCAATATTCACACCAGTTAAATTTTCATATTTATTTCAAATACTAAGCGAAGCCAACGTTCATGAATCGACCGATGTGTTAAAAATATTGACACTCAAAAAACGTCATCCGCCCGAATTACAGCAGTCTTTGGATAAGACCCTGATTAATGACTTGGTATTTCAACACCAAATATTTTGAGCGGATGAGTTTGACATTGAAAAAGACCGGAACCAGCCAAAAACGAAACGATCTATTTATGACGGCTGATAAGACACTCACTAAAATCAAAACAATAGCAAGCAATTTACCGTCCTTCCCGGTGACACACGTTGGACCGGAAAGGACGATTAAGACAATGACTTTAACTTTTAGAACGATGGATCGACGCGCAATGCCTTCGCCATGGACCAGCAATGGCCTACCGTATTGATATCGGCAGCGCCAATTTCCTGTCGCCAATCGATACCGGACGGGGTCTGTGTGTCGTCTAGCGTAAGATTCGCGCAGGAACACGCGACTTGATCCAGATAAATGTTAAATGCGCCCAATGCATGCTGCGGTACGATTCCGAATATCGCAAAAAGCTTAGGATCAAAAAGCGCCGAAGTCGCATTAGCTCTTATATCCTCTAAGTATGACATCGCGGTTTCCAGATCACTTCGAGTCCCCAATCGATTGACGTGCCCCCCGATCAATGTTTGAAAATCAAAGTTGAGCGCAATTTTATGCGCTTTAATATATAACGGTATATCCTCAGCTAAAGCCAAATCATTGAATGGAGCCCAACCCGGGAAAAACACATCAACCATCATGAGTACTTTCTGCTGCGGCGCGTAAATAAAGATATTACCGGGTTCGTGTATGGGACCACGATAGGAAAGCTTTAGTGATTGCGCACCCAGGTGAACGCGTTTCGTGGACCGGAAACCAACGTCTGGCACTGGCGGAGGCACAGCCGCAGATCCCTGCAAGAATGGCAATAAGCGTCCACTACTACTCTGAATTTTTCTTTTGGTCGCTTTGTGCGCGATAATTTTTACGTTTGGAAATCTTTCCTTAACCAGGCCCGCGGCACCGATGTGATCGAGCGCGGAATGACTGTAAATCAATTTCTTGATTGGTTTCCCCTGGGTCGCGGGCACACTGTAGATCACATCCAATAAGCTCACGGACAAGGACGGATCAATAGGGTTCACACCTATAGAGGGGGGGGCATCGACCAAAATGATACCTCGGTCAGCGACCAGAAACATTGCCTGGTAGGCACCATCGGTCATATAAAAGAGGCCTTCGCTTAGCTCTTCAACATGAAAAAATCCCCCGCTATATTCCCCACGGAATGGATCTGGAACAGGTAGAGCATTATTCGGAATTTCCAACGTGACCGGCACGTGCGCATCACAGCTAGAAGTCCCCTCCGGCAACAATCCGTGATCGGTTCGAAATGCCAATGCGTTTGCCGAGGATAAAATTAAGATGGTGCACGAAAATATTCGAAACACCCTATTGATTATTAAGTCCATTTTTAAATCCCTTTTGTCTGATGAGGTAGTATTCGACCAAAGCGCCAGGTCCGGCATCCATTAAATTATGGTCAGCAATCACCTTTCCACGGCCGAAAACCGTATTTCCGTTTGAAGATATCAGGACACCCTCGACCAGTATCTTGCCTTGTTCACCCTTCAAGACTAGTACTCGCCAGACCGTTGATGATTTAGATAAACAGTACTGCCGTCGCAGGGGACCCTAACAGATGCAGTATCGCGCTTTAAGACCCCCGAGCATAGGTAACTATTCCACAAACAAAACGTGAATATCACATTGTGAAACTAGCCGACCTAGACTATAAAGCACCATGTGAATTTGGAATCCGGTATGCGAAGGATACGTTCCAGATTAATGCGTTGAATCCGGCAAAAATCTAAATTGTAGGTTCAAACAGAAATTGTCGGGCGAGGCCTTCTAATAGACTTTCAGTAGACCGCCGCTTGTGACCCAGAACCACGCAAAAATCCCCCAAACTCGGGTTGGTTCCAATAAGGGGACGTCAATAACCAACCGTTGACCACAGAAGACTTAGTCTCTGTGCAAATCCTGGAACTGAATTGACAAGTTTTGGAGCGTACGCACCCTAACCGGCACGAAGCAATATCTCGCCTTTGTTTAATTCTATCGAATCCCCACTCCAACGTTCATAACTTCCGTTGATGCAGGTATCGGCTATAGAAAGCCCGAGTTTACGCAGGTGAAATAAATAGTTGCGCAAGAAACCAGGTTTGAATGTTGAATTATAGGTAAAAGTCGGCAACAACTCCGTACGCTCCATCGCTACAATAGAACCGCGCTTCATCCCAGCACCCGGCCGCATCCCCATTTGGCCCAAAACAATGATAGTCCCGGCGAGCATATTAACACCGGTAAAATCCTGGGTATCGCCACCTACCGCGATCAAACCACGGCGCATACCGTTGCCTACTTCGTTTAATGCGTTGCCGTGAATTATGATTTCGCCACCTTGCACACCGGTTGAACTGCCTCTTATGGTACTTCCGACCATGTGTCCAGCGTCACCATGAACAACGATACGCCCACCGGACATTTCTCTGCCGACCCAGTCTGCGGCATTACCTTCTACCGAGATCTCTCCGCCAGACATCGCTGCGCCAAGGTGAGAACCAACGCTCCCGGCAATCATTAAGCGCCCGAAGGTCATGGAATGACCGATCAGTTTTACACTGGCGAGATCACCTTCAACCTCAACCAAACCATCGCTACTATCCACTTTACCGCTGACGGCAAAAAAATCACCTAGATTCACCTTTCGATTACCGTGATAAACTGTCAGAGATGCGGCTTCCGATTCATTAAGTCCTTTCAGCTGGTCGGGTGCAATTACTTCCGCTTCAAGAGGAACTTCGGGTAACGTGTGTAAACTCAGTTTCATGCTCACCCCTGGACTAGGTCATTAAGTCTAATTTTATATTGCCCCAAATCTCCACCGTAGTTCCCGGCTGAGATCTGCGCAATACCATCTTGCGCAGCGGCTCTAATACCTCGTTGCATGGATTCTTTTACCACTTCTTCATCCAACCCATCAATCACGACCTCGAGAACGCAGGTAACGTCTTCCGGTAAATTAGTTTGTGGCGCGCAACCGCGAAGGCCAGGACAATAAGCATCATTGGTCGATGCCGGTAAGGCTTTATATTTAGAACCCGGCTTGCTCCCACTACGAACCACGCCATCTGGAAAAGGTAAGATTACTCCCGGGATCTTCATCGCTTCCACCGCTGCTTCAGCGGCCCGCAACGTTACCGCAGAATCTTTACCCAATATCAGTAGATTGCCTCCACCCACAGCCGGCTGCACACCAAATGATTCATCGACTAAAAATTCACCTTCCATCACAGGAATTCGCCATAAACGCTGATCACCGATCAATTTGCTGGCTTGGTATCCATCACCAAAATAGCGTAATTTTCCACCCACTATAACCGATTCGCTGCTATCCAAACCGTTATAGCAAGCTGTTGTCGGACAGGTCATTACACATTGCCCAATGCGTTCGATCAACCGTTTTCCGACGCCGTTCGCACTGAACGCAAACAGCAATACGCTAACGCCGGGACGGCCATCGGGTGTTTCGTCTGCAGACAACTCGCTTTCTATGCCCGCTTCACATTTGCACCCAATAACAGAGGTTGCAAACCCCGTCACGGACCGCCCGGCTGCCAATGCCCATTTTTCGTTTTCCGCGGTAATGACAATCCTCGCGGCCCACATTTTGAAGGCTTCAGCAAAAGTATCGATAATTTCCGTAGATTGAATATACATTCTTGTCTGCCAGTTTATTTTTTGTGACTACCCAGTTAACTATGATTTGTTCGAATGCAGTGTACTCAGAAATGCTCAACACAATTAAGGATCGACTCGAAGGAATCGGAATGGAGACGTACAGTTAAACATACGGGGTAATTAATCAATAGTGACCGAGTAAACTGAACGATTATTCCTGGTTCTAAAATCAAACCGTGGCAATCGGAATAGTTAAATTTTTCTTATATTTTCATACTAGCTCGAAGTTGGAGTCGTCATCCCACTTTCCCCTAGATAGCTCTTATCCACCGCATAGTTATCAAACTGAATCGTATAATAATCTTCGAAAAATGGACGAATCTTATCTTCGATCGCAACATCATATTCAGGCTCGACGTGATAAATACGTCCGTGTTGATCAGTACAAAATTCATGATCCTTGATAAAGATCTCCCCCGCTTTGATAACATATCGGGCCGCATTAAACATCTCTTCCTTATTTTCCAGGTCATCATACAACGTAACGTCGGCATCGGCACCAATCCCAAGATGACCCTTGTCTTTCAAACCGAGCAATTTAGCGGGACCAGCCCTTGATATGATCGCAATTTCCTGCATGGTTAATTCTCGGTCAATGTCCAATAGCCCGGTTTTTGCAATGGCCTTTTGATTAACCTTTTTGGCCTGCTCATTTCGAAACTCACGGTCCATTAAAAGTCGGATCAACTTCGGGTAGTTCATAAACGAACCACCATTTGGATGATCCGTGGACAACACCATACGCCACGGATCCTTGGACAGCAGAAACAGCTCTAATCCCACCGCCCACTGCAATGCGTGGGTATAAATCTGTTCTTGATAAGAAAATGGAAGAATACCGCAACCACTTTCACATTCGGTATCTGAATTGATCCATTTATTGTCGGTAAGATTACGCAATAACCAGGTCAACGGAGCATCGCCAGTCATAATCGTTGCAGCACCAAACATGACCTGACCGACATCGGCACTGATATTCGCGTTATCATTAACGAAATCAGAAATTTCTGCGGCTTTAGACGTCGGGTTTTTGCCCGATTCACCGCCATAGCTATGAAATTGAATATGGGTAATATGAACCCTGCGTCCCTCAGCCGTCCGCATCGTTTCCAAGGTTGTTTGGTAGTTACCACTGTGACCGAGGTTGTTGCAGTGAATATGGGCTGGGTGCGGTAGGCGTAGATCGTTACTGACATCCACCAGCGCCTTGATAATCTTTCTTGGGGTGAGGTCAAAACCGCTAATTTTTTCATCGAGATCCGTGACGTTGGAATTTTTACGGCCTTTCCACGGTTCGTCACCACCTGGATTAACTAATTTTATTGCATAGGCCTTAGAAGCGTTCAACCACCATGCGACCGCTTCCCTAAACTCATCCATCCGCCCCTTTTCCAGCAACTGATTAAGGCATACATTGTTGGCCAGCAAAACGTAAAACCCTTTGTCAATGACCGGTGTATCGTGAAACTCCTCCAAAGTATGTCGTGCACCCAGCGGGGTAACCGCAGCTTCCATGGCCGTGGTATATCCTAAAGTTGCGTAACGGTAACCCGTCGTAAATGTCGATGGTACCATTCCACCTGTTCCGGACCGCAGCTCACCTACCCTCGGATGTGCATCCAGGCGATGATCCTCGGGTTGAAATTTTCTGGCTAAATTGACCTTGTGCCCGGCGATATGGCAATGAATATCAACTCCACCCGGCATGACTACCATACCGCCCGCGTCTATGGTCGTACTGTCATCTGGAACACTCTCAACAATTTTACCGTCTTGTATACATATATCCTTTATTTCTCCGTCAATATTATTGATCGGATCATATACTTTACCGTTCTTAATGCGAAGTGAAGACATTACTACCCCTTGTTATTATTGTTAAATCGCGGCCGCGGTAGGTTGGGTGGCCCGATTTTCCTCTTTAGCCAATCCACGCAATTCGCTTATTCGTTCTTTGATCGCTGTTAAAATTTTCTCATCGCTCGGGAACGGTGATTCAAACGCCGGTCTCAGTGTGAGCGGGACGTTATCCATACGGTATACAGTTCCCGGTACATTCACACCGTAGGTTGCCGTAGTAAATGCGACGCGCGCCAACTTACTTGTTTCCGAAGGTTTCGGATCCAATGTAATAACCGGAATTTTGTGCAAATGTTCGATTGCTTTGCGTGAAAAATTAGATCCTGGATCACTAGCAATAACGCATAATGCGTCAATTTCGCCTCTACCCAATACATCTGCGGTAGTAAATTCACCCGGATTAAAACGCGGATAGCCTCGATTGAATGACACCCCAAACGGATAACCCGTCTGCCAAGACACAACATTATCTGCACCCGTCACGTTACCGTGACCCCGGGTCGGCATCGCCACAAAATGGGTATAGTCGTTTAGATCGGTAGCTAACGCTAAGAGCGCCCCAGCATTGAAATGGCGGCCACGCGTCATGGTTAGCCCCATACCGAAGAAAAACACACCGAATTGGCAGCTTTTCATGCGTTCGACAAGATCCTTGAGAGTATCCAGCGGAATACCCACAGTTTCTTCTACCGAAGAATCTAGCGCAGCGCCTTTGACCAAAGCACGCAACGCCCATAACAATTCGAAATCTCTACCAGGTTTAACTTTCAGGAATATATCTGCGACCGATGCGCTTTGTGTAGTTCGTACGTCAACCATCACTATGGTTCTGTCATCTTTACCATTGGGCGTGTGCAAACCCTTTGGTGCGACGGCGTATCGTTGAAAGTGTCTGGGATGCGCTTCGGCTGGATTGCCTCCCCAATACAACACAAAATCAGCCCGGTTTTTTACTTCCCCCAGACTGGCAGTACTTTCGCCAACGCCCTGAAAAGCCATTCCAGTCGGTCCGTGACATACCGACGTTGTTGTATCGACATTGCCATTGACATAGTCGGCAATTGCAACCGCTTGTTTTTGCGCTTCACAAGTCGTATCACTCAGACCATAAATATGTGGAAACTTCGCATTGACGAAGATCTGTGCCGCTTCCTCTACAGCTTCTTCGAAAGTCGCTTCTTTGCCATCGATCAATGCCACCGGATAGTCTTCAACGACGTGTTCCGTAAACCAAGCTCTACCCAGCACACAGGCATTCTTAGCCTTAGTCACTCGCTTTTCATCCATGTCTACAGTTAGTTCCATGTCATCGCATACGCAGCCGCAAAAAGTACAGGTCGCGTTTTTTACAATCGAAATGTTATCACTCATTTTGTTTCTCCTAAGTCTTTATAGGAATGCGTATTCCAGATTCTGTAGATTATTGGGATACACAGGCATGCACTTAATTGCGCCAACGCGCCTCCCGGAACAGGTTTGATTTTTCACGACCCGAAACTACTAAGCGTTACTACAATCGTATAATTCTATCGCATTTAGACAGGGGTTTGTATCCGATTCTAGACCAGATTGTCAATGCCAACCCTTTCCAAACACAGACAGTTAACGTCAATTACATTAAAAATACGATTAGAAAGCGTGATCCACTAGCAGCATATATTTAGCTCTATTGCATAATTTCACGAAGATGGAAGTGAAAATCCCCTAGGTTTCCTCCATAGTTACCCGCACTTATGCTGCATATCGACCTTTCCGGGCCATAATATCCGCATACCGTATCGATACCGATACGCATCGCATTTCGAATTGCTTGCTCATCAAGCCCATCAATCACAATTTCTACCACGGATCCAACTTCCGCCGGCAGATTACTATCGACTAATCCCTTGAGAGTTGGACAATAAGCGTGATTGGTTGACGCCGGAACAAAGCCGTATTTTGAGCCAACCTTTGACCCCGAACCCACGATCCCCCCCGGAAACGCTGTAATCACCTTGGCGACAGTTTTAATTCTTTCTACCGCTGCTTCGCATGCACCCAGAACATGGTGCGCACTCTTCCCTAAAACCAAAAAATTACCACCCCCTATAGCTTTGCAAACGCCGGTGGTATGCTCGCAAATAAATTCTCCGTGCATCACCGGAATACGCCAAAATCTGCGACCATTGAAAGTTTTAGATGTTTGGTAGCCGTCACCAAAATAGCGCAAATTTTGTCCCAGCGGGATTTTTAGGTCACTTTCCATTCCCGAAAAGCATGCTGTGGTCGGTGTCGTCATTACCGATTGTCCAACGCGCTTTGGTACCTGTTCTATCAAGTCTTTTGTCGACATCGCAAATATCATGACCGAATAGCCAGGACGACCGTCCGGCGTCTCTGCGGGTGTCAATTCGCGTTCGATATCAGCTTCACAACCACACGCAATTACCGACGATGCAAACCCTCGAATCGAATTAGCCGCCCGATACGCCCATTTCAGATTCATCGCAGTAATGATAATGCGAGTGGCCTTCATCGGAAAAGCTTCCGCGAATGTATCATCGATAGGAACACCGTTTATCTTCATCAGTTTCTCCCCAATAGGGCTGAATAATTCATTACTGCTAAGAAACTAATTGCTAACCATCATTGAAGCCATCATTTCCCAGTACTATCAAAGGTCATACTTGATGCGACAAACCCAATCGAGCCTACTAACACTATAATTGCGCGGACAAATTATCAACTCGCGGCATCGCAACACGTTTTGAAGCCGTGCTGGTACTGGCCTCATCTTGTCAACGAGAGACTATCTAACCCAACGGTACACCCTTGTGCGGGTGGGTTTGGCTAAAAAAGACTTTTTGATTATGAATTTTACCGAGGACTTCATTAATCTGCTTTAACTTCTGATCTTTCTTCTTTATTGATTCAGATTCATGAGAAGCTCCCGTTTTGAGATCAGCGAGAAGATTGTTGTGTTTGCTTAATGCTCTCAAGCCTTGTTCGATCAGCTCAATATCTTTGGGATTAAAACTAAAGCTATTATTGTATGTATTCGGCATAAAATTTAACCCTCATATTTGTCTACATTCCTGAGGTGTGCAGCTTGCCTCGAAGCAGCTTTTTAACGTGATTCCCGATGAGAATCAAGAAAAAGATCAATCCTCATAAACCCGTAACTGATAAAGCATCATCGCAAAATTGTATACGATTAAAGACTTGACCGGTATCTGCATCGACACCCCAAAAATAATAAAAATAATACCGGCTCTATCCAAAAAACAATTAATTCATTTGGCGCTATAAATAATCCTACCCTAAAATTACATTTGCAAGTTTGATCTACCAATCTGAACTGTCTTCGGGATCTAACGGTTTATCGTGCAGGTCTTTAGGTATATACGGCTTCTTGGCCGTACGCAACAAAATCAGTGCGTTGCCAATTATCAAGACGACCGCAAGTGCGATGAATAAAAACATTGTCATTGACGAATCCTCGCAATGATTGACATTACCCTATAGCCTGGATCATATTAATCGAACCACTCTGATTGAATCAGACGCCCCATCCTTTTCATGGTACCTCACCTCACCCCCCAATGTCAGGGAATCGATTATGACTGATCAACAATTCAATCGACTCAATCAAGAAACCAGCCCCTACCTGCAGCAGCATGCCACAAATCCGGTTGAATGGTATCCATGGTGCCACGACGCTTTGGCACTAGCCCGCAAATTAGACAGGCCAATCTTACTATCTATCGGCTATTCGGCCTGCCATTGGTGCCATGTTATGGCGCATGAGTCCTTCGAAGACACCGCAACCGCCGAAATCATGAATCGGTTATTTATCAATATTAAAGTCGACCGCGAGGAAAGACCGGATATAGACAAAATATATCAATTAGCGCACCAAATGCTAACCCAAAAACCCGGCGGATGGCCCCTCAATATGTTTTTATCGCCGAACGAGCATATCCCTTTTTTTGGTGGCACCTATTTCCCTCCGCAACCTCGATTTAATATGCCGTCATTCGCCAGCATTCTTCCCCAAATCGCGGACTATTATGCGGATAAAAAAGAGCAGCTCTTGCAGCACAATACCACCTTCATCGAATCGATCCATTCTATAACCTCGGAAACACCGTCCGACATACCAGACATCGCGATACTGGACCAAGCGCGATCGGAGATATTTGAACAATATGACTCTGATAATGGCGGGTTTGGACATGCCCCGAAATTCCCCCACCCAACCCATATTGAACTATTGCTTCGCTTTGGGTCTCGCTCAAACCCACGTGACCATGGAGCCCTGGAAATAGCACAAAACACTCTGGAAAAAATGGCCTTGGGCGGTATCTGCGATCAGATTGGCGGTGGATTCTGCCGCTATTCAGTGGATGATCGATGGAATATCCCACATTTTGAGAAAATGCTGTACGACAACGGTGCATTACTATCTCTTTATACCTATGCCTGGCAAATTACCTGTCATTCATTGTTCAAGCGCACCGCGATCGCAATCGCGCAATGGGCCATTGACGAAATGCAATCTCCTGAAGGCGGATTTTATTCGTCTTTGGATGCTGACTCCGAGGGTGTTGAAGGAAAATTCTACGCTTGGGAACCCCCTGAAGTAGAGAAAATTTTGGATCACACCGAATTCAAATTGGTTCAAACGTATTTTGGCCTTGACCAACCGGCAAATTTTGAATCCAAGTGGCATTTTTTCGTAGCGATGCCGTTGGCTGTCGCGGCATCCGAGTGTGAAATCACTCTCAATCAAGCAAACATCCTGCTCGACTCATCGATACGAAAGTTGCAAAAATACCGCGACAAGCGAACCCATCCCGGTTGCGACGATAAAATCCTGGGCTCTTGGAACGCACTAATGATCAAAGGCCTGGCTACTGCAGGACGTGTGTTTGAGCGATCAGATTTTATCGACTCGGCACAAACCGCGTTGAATTTTATACGCAACAAACTTTGGAATGGTAAAAGGCTACTCGCCACCTACAAGGACGGGAAAGCCCATTTAAACGCCTATTTGGACGATTATGCCTATTTGATCGACGCCGTAATAGAGCTATCGCAAATCCGATGGCAATCGCAAAATATTAAATGGGCACAGCAACTGGCCGATATTTTGCTCGATTCATTTGAAGATCCAACCCATGGAGGTTTTTATTTCACGCCGAACGATCATGAATCATTGATCTATCGCCCCAAACCAATGATCGACGAAGCCCTCCCCGCAGGCAATGGCGTCGCAGCTTCCGCATTGTTCCGCTTGAGTACGATACTGGGCGAGACCAAATATAGGGATGCCGCCGAACGGACATTAAAGGCATGTGCCACCCCGCTGAAGCGTATTCCCCATGCCCATTGCGCATTGTTGATGGCATTGGAGGATTCACGTTTTTCACTCGAATTGATAGTTCTTAGAGGGCCTGAAATGACAGCTTGGCAAAACTCTATAAGCCGCGAATTTTCTCCAAGGCGCATATGCATTGCAATACCCGAGGATTGTGTTGAATTGCCCGGCCAGTTAAAAGATCGGAAAACAAGCAACAATACCGTTGCGTACATTTGTTCAGCTAGCGGATGCCAACCAGTATTAACTGAGCTGGATGATTTACACAAAGCGTTATCTTAAAAAGGCGCAGCTTCAAAAAATTCAGAAAACGGGTCCATATAAAACAATATTTCACCCTGCTCACATCCGGTTGGTCAGTTTTAGCGCCACGATCGGGTCTAACATCACACAACAAATCAAAAACGGAGCGCACTATGCAAGATTATTCACGCCAGCCTAACCAGGAAAACCCCTTACCGGACAAAGGTTTGCTATTCAATTTACAAAATATGTTGGACGCGACTCGAAGCTTAGATTTTTTGGGACCGCTTGCGCTGCGATTATATCTCGTTCCAATATTCTGGATGGCCGGCACGAAGAAATTAGATACATTCCCAAGTATTGTTGAATGGTTCAGTAATGCCGAGTGGGGATTGGGCCTACCGTTCCCAACTATTATGGCCGGATTGGCCACGTGGACCGAGATTATAGGTGCAATCTGCCTATTTCTGGGGTTTGCGGTACGCTGGATTTCGATCCCGTTAATGATAACGATGATTGTCGCCGCTACGTCCGTACATTTAGAAAATGGCTGGCTCGCGATTGCAGAAGGCACTGGACCCTTTGCAACTGAACGCACAATGGGAGCAATTGAACGTTTGGATCGTTCAAAATCGATTCTCAGGGAACATGGAAATTACGACTGGCTGACCGAACACGGCAATATTGTTATTTTGAACAATGGAATCGAATTCGCAGCAACCTATTTTTTAATGCTGCTGGTATTATTCTTTATAGGCGCGGGCCGCTATGTAAGTCTGGATTATTGGATTCGAAACCGGTTTGGCTAAATCCTCGAAGGGCATTGCAATTTAGTCAGCTATAAAATAAATCGCCCCGGCCGAAAAAAATATTCGAACCGGGGCGATTTTAATCTAAACCTACAAACTTTAGTATTACAGGATTAAAACGAAATCAATCAATGCGCAACGGACTGATTACCGCGAGCTAAATTTAACAAACCATAAGAAATCTGGATCGCGCCAAATACCGCACCTACCAACCAAATTAGTTTATTAAGGGATATTTGATTCACATTGGCATAAAAGGCCATGCCGAAAGCGGCGGAAAGCACGATCAACCCCATCAAAACAATCTCTTGGAAGCCACCTCGTAAAACAAACCATAAAAGCATTAGGCATTGCATCGCGGTGATGTACGCAACGACGATGACAAGGTTGCTACTGAGGGGCCCGTAATCGACTCCCCCGTCAAACATTAACTCGCGGTGGAGAACAAGCCCTATACCCAGCATAATTTGGCAAACGATAAAGATAAGATAGCATCGTCGAATCAGCTGTTTCATTGTATACCCGTATCGAACTTTGTTTGCTTACGCTGCAGGACCTACCGCCGGTTTTATTTCGACAGTGTCGGAGGGATTGGAATCCTTGGTATCTGACTCCACTTTCGCAGCAGCAGCGCCGTCATCATGATCCGCCGGTGGGCGAGGATCCTTATGATTCATCAGGTCATCAATCTGCAACCGGTCAATCGTTTCCCATTCTATAAGAGCATCGGCCATCGCGTGCAATATACCTATATTATCCTTGAGTATTTTCTCAGCTCTATCGTAGTTACGGTCAATAAATGATCGTATCTCCTCGTCGATTTTGCGTGCAGTGCCCTCGGACACCGATTTGGTTTGAGTCACCGAACGTCCGACAAATACATCGCCTTCATCCTCTCCGTACGATAATGGTCCTAAACGCTCAGAAAGACCCCATTTAGTGACCATATTGCGCGCCAGCTCAGTGGCTCGCTCGATATCATTAGAAGCACCGGTGGTGACCTTTTCTACACCAAAAATCAGTTCTTCTGCCAATCGGCCACCAAATAAACTGGAGATCTGACTTTCAAGTTTCTGTTTGCTTGCCGAATGCTGATCTCGCTCCGGGAGAAACAACGTCACCCCAAGTGCACGGCCCCTTGGCATAATGCTGACTTTATAAACAGGATCATGTTCCGGCACCAAACGCCCTACAATGCAATGTCCCGCCTCATGGTAGGCGGTCATTTTCTTTTCTTCTTCACTCATCACCATGGTACGGCGTTCAGCCCCCATGATGATTTTATCCTTCGCCTTCTCCAATTCGGACATGCTAACCAGTTTTTTATTCGTTCTAGCCGCGTATAGCGCGGCTTCATTAATCAAATTAGCGAGATCGGCGCCAGAAAACCCCGGAGTACCGCGAGCAATGTACTTTAGTTCCACGTCATCTGCTGCTGGCACTTTACCCATGTGTACTTTCAATATCTGCTCGCGGCCACGAACGTCGGGTAAACCAACCGTTACTTGACGGTCGAAACGTCCGGGTCTCAACAACGCCTTATCCAATACGTCAGGCCTATTGGTCGCCGCGATTACGATAACACCATCGTTGCCGTCAAAACCATCCATCTCGACCAACAGTTGGTTAAGCGTTTGTTCGCGTTCATCATTGCCACCACCTAAACCGGCTCCGCGCTGGCGGCCTACCGCATCAATTTCATCGATAAAGATAATACAAGGCGCGTTTTTCTTGGCCTGTTCAAACATGTCGCGTACTCGAGAAGCACCAACCCCAACAAACATTTCGACAAAATCAGAACCTGAAATCGAAAAAAATGGAACCTTCGCTTCACCGGCAATCGCTCGCGCTAATAATGTTTTTCCGGTTCCCGGCGGCCCCACCATCAATGCACCTCTTGGGATTTTTCCGCCTAGATTTTCGAACTTGCTTGGGTCGCGAAGAAAATCAACCATCTCGGTTACTTCTTCTTTAGCTTCTTCGCAGCCGGCAACATCCGCAAAAGTTACCTTGATCTTATCCTCCTCGATCAACTTCGCTTTGCTCTTACCCAAATTCATTGCACCGCCCATGCCGCCCCCGCCTTGCATCCGACGCATAAAAAATATCCACAAGGCCACCAATAGCAACATTGGAAACCATGAGATAAAAATCTGCATTAATAAAGACTGCGACTCCGGGGGTACCGATTTAATTTCTACGCCATTAGCCAATAAATCGTCCACCAAATGAGCGTCTCCCGGATTATAGGTAGAGAAGCGATTACCACCCATAGTTTTGGCGGTAATTGTCGATCCTTCAATCTCTACTTTCGCAATCTGGCCAGCTTTGACCATATCCAAAAATTCGGAATATGCTTTTGAGGTATCAATTTGGGCCCCTGGTTTCATGTTGTTCATCAGTGAGAAGCCAATTACCAGGATAACCCCCCAAAACAATATACTTTTAATTCTTTCTTTCATTTATAACTCCTCACCATGCATAAACCGGGACTGCAATAATCTTCGCGCGACAGCCATCATCAATATCTACGCCGAACTTTTAAAATTTTAGTAAACATAAGCTTAGTACCCATAGCCTTCACAAATTTGGTAAACCACAAATCTTTCGACTACAAACATGATATTCACTCAATACTCTCATTATAGAACGCTTTCAAACGTCGCCTCAGCTTTTTTAGCGCCGACATTTCGATTTGACGGATCCGCTCACGCGTTAATCCGAGCGCATTACCCAAGTCCTGTAGTGTCTTTTCACCATAATTTCCAATTCCGAATCGCTGCCGAATGACAAATGCTTCCCGTTCATTCAAATTGGCGAGCGATTCTGAAACCGCCTCTTTGAGATTTTGGTGTGCGACTGTATCCAGAAGTGGGGGCATCATTTTTTGTTTCAACAGGCTATGCAGATTATTACCAGATTCGTCACCATCAAACGGCGCATCTATCGACGCCACGGATTGCGATATCAAATTGACTTTTTGTAAATCCGCTACTGGAACATTAATCATCTTGGCTATTTCAGATTCTCCGAGCACATGTCCCGATTTCTGGCGTAGCTGAGCCGCTTGTCGATTAATAGACACAATATTTTCATTGACCCTAAAGGGTAATCGAACTGTTCTGCCATAACGAACCGTACATCTAGAAATCGCCAGTCGAATCCAATAGCTGGCGTATGTTGAAAATTTGTAACCCAATTCCGGATTAAACCTCTCCACAGCTTTAATCAACCCGAGATTTCCCTCTTGGATTAAATCGATTTTATCGACCGTTTGGTTAAAATATTGCTTACTTAAAAAAATAACCAATCCCAGATGAACTTCTACCAATTTGTTACGCGCTCGTTGCCATTTGGAATAAGCTTCTCTAACCTGCACCAGGATTTGCTCGTAATCCCGCCTAGAAATTGCATATTGGGCTTCAAATAAATCATCGCGGCGCATTCGCGAGTTTTCAAGCTCGAGACCGCATTGAGTAGGATCTTCCCTATAATCTGATTCCACATCAAAAAATGACTCAACCAATCGGATCAGCGCACTAGGAGAATGATCGATTCGACAAAATGCAGATTTCAACACCTGCCTTTGACGCTTACAAACAATGTGGTGAACACCATATAGCTTAGTTAATTCGCACAATAACTCATAACTTGCAGTCAAGTCAGCCACTTGTGCATCTAAAATGTCGCCAGCGCTCATTCCTAGACCCGACTTTTTAATCGGTTTATTGGTGAATAAGACTTGATCAGTCTCATTAAATTTAGTTTCTAAGTTTTTTATGGACAAATGCTGTACAGTATAATTGCCCCGTATGCGTTGCTTTGCATCGGAAGCAACACTTTCAGTCTTCTGTCGCTCTTCCAGAAACCATGCGGAGACCCCTGGAAAAGTCGATAACGCACGATTCAATTCTTCGTTTGCTTGGCGCAGGTTTTCAGTCAATTCCAGTTTGCGCTCTTCATCAAGCGATCTGTATTCATGCATCTGACGCAAATAGATTCGTAACAAATCGTGCGATGGTTCCTTATCTAGGGCTGTCTCAGACGCCTCTAATGTCACAAATCCATCGGGTCTATCTAGGCCATCATCAAGTTCGCCAATATTATTATCGAAACTTGAGGCGAATAGATCTGTAGGCTTGAATTGATCAGTCTTTAAATCCTCACTGCTAAATGGCACCTGTTCTACATTAATATCGGTATCAGTCATCCGATCAATAGATTCGCCCGCTTTAGCTCGAACGTAGGTTTCATGACACAAATCGGAATTATCGATACCGATATTTGTTCCGTATTCGGATTTATCCATAACTCGTCTAAGCATTAAATTGCACCTCTTTGAGTTATTGAGTTGGATCGATCGATATCATGACTGCCAAGCCGAAGGACATTCTCGGTCAATGAATCGACAAATACACTTATTTTTAAACTGCGTTGCCTTGAGTCGGAACGTCTTATCTAAAATTTGATTTATGACAAGACTGGCTTACATAATATGCGAAAGAATAATGAATTACAGCGAGTTGCGACAATATGCCGCGATCACTATCCGAGTTAAAAAATATTCTAAAGATCTATTCAGTTTGAATCGCATGACACTATAAACTTGTAATTGGTCATTGCTTAGGAAGCGCGTAAAAAGACAATAATAAATAGTGTTAAAACATTAAGACCCAGAGGCGATATCCTCTTAAATCTTTAGTAACTAGACAAAATTCACCTAAGCTCCAAAATTCGCATTCTCGGAATTTATATTAAAAAATTGTCTATGTTTTGTCAATGTTTTTATTGGATAATTATTGTACAATTTATATATTGAATTTCTCAACTTTGATTCATAAGGATATCTAATCACTATGTATTCGGTAAAAGCGGTCTCCGAACTCACTGGTATCACAGCGGACACCCTGCGAGCCTGGGAGCGTCGATACGGTGCGGTAACCCCGCTCAGAGAGGCAAATGGGCGCCGATCTTATACCACCTCTGACATTGGCCGATTGCGCTTGCTACGCAACGCTTCCGATATGGGTCATCCAATCGGAAAACTTGCCACATTGCCGAACAACAAACTAGAGGCATTGATCAGAGACGATTCTAACAATTCTGCACAGCTGAGAATTTCCGATCTTATAGAGCGCCTGGTTGATGAGATAAATTCCTATAACATTGATGCTTGCGAAGAAATATTGGCGTTGGCAACAACGGGTCTATCCCCGCTCGCATTGGTCCGCGAAGTATTCGGGCCTACGCTTAAAGAAATCGGGCAATTATGGCACAGCGGTCATTTGACGGTTGCCCAAGAACACTTACTTTCCTCCAGCATAAAAAGACATATTCTGTCACTCATCCATACCTATCAGAAGCAATCGTCCGGTGCCAAAATATTTTTTTGTACACTGAGCGCGGAAAAGCACGAATTCGGCATTTTGATGTGCGCCCTATTGGCGGCAGGACAGCGCATGCGTTGCTATTATTTTGGCCCCGATCTTCCAGGACGCGAATTAATACATGCAGCATCATTTATAAAACCGGCGGTTATTGTGCTCAGCATTGTACGCCAACCGGTGGACCAGAAAACAATACAAGAACTTTACCGTTTATCAGACCAGATACCGCAGGAAACCGAAATCTGGATCGGTGGAGAGGCGTCTACTCAGTTGAATGACCAGAATCTACCTACGAATTGCCATATCCTTCCTAGCCTAGATGAGTTTTACCAACGATTGAATTTATTAGATATCAAGTAAAAATATTTCAAATAGCAGCTATTTTTATCCTACTAAACTTATCTAGTTTTCAATGGCGATATTTGTCCGTCGTTGTTACTCGACCGAAACGCCATGATGCCGATAGTCTCGGTATAATTCTGCAACTCTTGTCAGGCACAAGCGATTCAAATGCTCCTGGCAAAACTCGCAAAAACTCTCGGGCATTGCTATAGGCCATGGAAATGGGTGTTCTGCGGGAAAAGCCAACGGTGCCAGAAAAGCTGCAAAGCTTAAATCAACACGACTAAAACGATCCCCGACCAAAAACGCCCTATGACTATACAAGCTATCCAATTGATCTAGCGAATCGCAAAACAGCTTTTTGTGTTCGACGATACTGTTCGCATCGGTTTTGTACATTCGTCTAATCAAAGATTTTAATCCGGGTGCAGCCAAGCTCAAATACATTCTCGAAAACCAAGAATCATTGTGATTCCAGATAGCAAATAATTCCTGGCGGTGATCAAGTAGCGTGCTATACAGGATAGCTCTTAACGGAACGCCTACTTCCTCATCTAAAAATTTTTCAACGACACGCGCTTTCTCGACAAGTTCGGGAACATCAAAACCAATTAAGGGTTGGCCGCAAGACTGATCCAAATAATCCAGAATGGAATCCGAACCTTGCACAGAAACATCTCCATCTAATAAAACCGGGACCGTAATGGGCTGGGTGCAATTAGGTGCCTTACGCTTGATAGCCAATCTGTGAAGACCTGGCATAACATTAATTGATTGGTAATCTATACGTTTATATTCGAGCCCCCAACGTACTTTTTCGCAATAATAGGATATGGGGAATTGATAAAGTATCATTACCAATCTAAACATTTAGGAGATTGTGCCCAGGCATTTTCCAATCGATAAGATATGGATAATAGCGTAGCGGTACACAACTGAGAGTAAGGCAAAACGTACATTATTAAAACATGCTCATTATTTTTTCGATTGTCCCAATGTTGTACCGTTAGATCCTATTACTAATTAATTGAAATCTAGTGCCTGTAAAAAAATCCATAGTCATTGTCGGTTGCGGTTGGCTTGGATTAGCCCTAGCGGCCAGGCTATTTAGCAAAGACATCCCAATTATCGCAACTCGATCTACCGAAACCGGCGTCGAAGAATTATTGTCCCGTAACATCAAGGCTATACTTCTGTCATTAAAACCAGAGTTAGATGCGCCGAACTTATCCCAAATCGAAAATTCTGATATTGCGGTTATCCTTATTCCTCCGCGTTCAAGACAGGGACAAACTAACTATCCCAAACAAATCGAACACCTTGTAACCGGGCTGGAATTATATGGTGTCAACAAAATCATTTTTGCCAGTTCTACGTCCGTTTACCCATTGATCAATCGGCGGGTCGACGAAACTGAACTCATTCCTGACTCGGATAATCCACGTAAGCTCGTCAGAGCAGCCGAACTTGTCGTTGTTGAAAATCCTAACATAAAAAGCATCGTAGTCAGATTTGCCGGGCTCTGCGGACCTGGCCGCGAACCGGGACGTTTGTTGGCGGGCAGAAAAAATCTAAGCGGCGGCACAAATCCAGTTAACTTGATCCATCAACAAGACGCTGTCTCGATCTTGGTTGGGCTAATTGAATATGAGCCTTGGCAAGAAATCTTCAACGCTTGTGCGCCAATACACCCAACCAAGGCGCAGCTTTATACCGACGCCGCAGACAAATTGGGCTTGGAAAAACCCCATTTCAAGTCCTCCGAAGAACATTTTAAGCAAGTTGATAGTAATAAAATTTGCCACAGCATCAATTTTAGCTACGCGTTTCCCGATCCAAATCAGTGGTAATCACGAAAAATTCTCTAGTTCGCTACTTTAAGAAGCAAGTTAAAAAATATCTTGATTGTATCGTTCATTTATAGTCCTATTGAATGTTTTATCAATCATCAACACTATGCGCCACTGACATAGCTACGGCCACGCCACCCACTGGGTTTACCCAGAGCTTTACCGAACAATGCGGACCATTGAATCATCAGCACAAAAGCAACCCCCAAAGGATGCATTAACGCACCAAGCCAAGATTGACTAAATCTCAAAACCAACAGTCCACGCTGGAAAATCGACAGGGCACAGGCGATAGCCAAGCAAAGCAATATTTCGGAATGATCCGTGCCCTTGATTAAAAGCCACGGCAACGCTATAAAAGCCGCCAGATGCCCACCAGCCAACAATATCGTCCAAACCGGCAGGGCCAACACCTTGGCCATACCTTCTGTTGCATTTTTCTTAAAGCCTAACCAGACACTATTCAGGGAATCGTACATGCGACATTCTGCAATATCACCGGCATCAAATATGTCGGTAACATAATTCTTTCGCCTAAATACATGGGGTAATGTTAAACCATCGTGCATACTTTCCGGGATCATACGATGCCCACCAACGGCCTGATAGGCCTTTCTATCCACCGCAATAAACTGACCACACCCGGCGGCAAATGCGGCCCATCCGCTTTTTCGCATGGCCAAAATGGGTAAATAGCCCAACAACAAGAAGTGGATCAGCGGAATAATAAGTTTTTCCGCAAATGAAACGGTGACTTGTTTTGGGAACCCACTAAGTAATTTGTACTTGTTATTCTTCATGCTTGCCGATACACGTCTCAACGCGTCTTTTCGCAAACGAACGTCGGCGTCGATGAATAACAACACCGGAAATCGAGCGTGGCGCGATAATTGGTAGCAACAATGGGGCTTCCCCACCCACCCCGTTTCGAGCTTGGGCGCGTGCAATAATTTTACCCGCCGATTCTTTTCCGCAATTTTTGTAACGATCTCCGCGGTGGCATCCTGCGACCCGTCATCCATCACGAGCACTTCAAAATCTGCGTCTTCGCTTGCGAGCACAGAATGGACGACCGCGGCGATATTTGCAGCTTCGTCGCGGGCCGGAATCAATACAGAAATAGCGGGTCCGTAATTGCCCGGTAAATCCGGTAATCTCCTAAACAAAAATAGATTCGTAACGATAAGCAATGCCGAAATCGCTGATAAGGCCAACCCGGTATAGCTAATTATCTGAATCATGAACAACGTCACCATGCGCCTTTGTATAACTTTGTCCGGTTAAGCTCGCCTTAAACTGTTTGAACGCATCAAATGCACCGCCAACACCCTCACTCCCGCAAAGCAGCGTATTGAACGATTCGGGATTTTGAGTGATCACGTTCTCAGCCAATTGATCCATAGTCATGCTCAATTTAGTCGTCTGCCGCATAAGTAGGTCACTAACCGTCATATCTGTGCATTCCTCAGCCAGCATTGGCTCGCCAAATTGAACAACAATTTCCGGACAGCGCTCCACCCAAAAAGGATACTCTATGGCTAGCGGAATCATCGTTAAACCAGGCGACCGTTTTGCAAGATGCGCTATGCCTGGCTGCAAGACCAAAGGTCTTCTACGGGGGTCGGCAAACCGCCCCTGAGCGGTCACCCAAAGCATAACCTGAGGGCGCGCCAGCAAATTTTCACAGACATGCAAAAAACGCCGTGCGCCGGACAAAGTTCCCGACTCTATGCCGAAAATACCCAAGCGTTGCATAAACGAGTACTTCTGCAGCGCGATCGCATCCATTGGTCCAAATCCAACATAACCGGGAAATATATGTCTAGCCACAAATAGAAAAACCAGCGGATCCCACCAGGAACTATGATTACTATAAATTAACACCGGTCCTTTCAGAGAAACAAAGAATTCGCTAGTCACATTACTCCTAATCGCGTGAAAATTTCTTGCCAAAAGCCACTGAGAATAGGTAGCAAAAAACCGGGTAAACCCGGCAGAGCGCTTGGTGTAAATTTTGTCAGCCGATTTAAGCATTATCGGAATATTTTTATATTTTAAGCAGAAACTTGAGCGCTGCGCATATCGGGTTTTTGAAAATCTTTATCCAAAGCATCTCCGGCAATCCACCCCGACATCATTGCCATTGGCATACCTGGTCCGGGATGCGCTGAACCACCACAAAGATATAATCCTTCCAGACTACGGCTACGATTTCCAGGCTTGAATGCACCCATGTATTTACCGTGACTCGCCAAACCGTAAATCGCACCATTCAGAACCTTATAGCGCTGGTGAATCATGTCCGGTGTAAGTCGTGATTCATAGATGATACGCGACTCTAAGTCATCCAGTTTCGCAGTTTTGGCCAATTTGCGTAAAATTGTCCGTCGATATTTCGGGAACATTTCACTCCAATCGTGATGATCCCGTAAATATGGCGTGTGCACCAATACATACAAAGCCTCACCGCCCGGGGGTGCGACACTGCTATCGGTACGAGCTGGCGCTGCGACATAACAGGTTGGGTCGGGAGCCAACTCGCCGTTACGATAAATCGCTTCGAACTCCTGTTCTGGATCGTCCGAAAAAATAAAATTATGGTGCAGTAAATGTTCGTAACCTTGTTTCAAGCCTAAATACAACACGACCCCGGAACACGCAGGTTCGCGCTTTTGCAGCTTATCAATGGTCTTTTTCGGGGTATCTAGCAGCTCGCAGTAAGTTCTAACAGAGTCCATATTCGATACCACCGCATCAAATTTATGGATCCCGCTATCGGACTTAATCCCAGTAACCCGATCGGAAATCGTATTTATCTTCTGAATATTTTCACCCGGTCTAAACGATACACCCAATTCCCTGGCCAATTGTGTTAACGCTTGAGACACTGCCTTGGTTCCACCACTCGGATACCAAACCCCGCCTTGGGTTTGTATGTGAGCGATAGAGCATAATACAGCTGGAGACAAAAAAGGTGATGATCCGACATACTGGGTGAAATGATCTAACATCTGCGCGAGACGTCGATCCTGAACGTTCGAACGTATCGTACCAGCCACCGAATGCCCCATGCGTAACGCCAATACATCTCGTAGGGTTTTCAAATCCAAATTCTTTTTAAAATCGAAGGTGTCGCGAAGATCCTCAACCGGTTTCCAGAAAAAAAATCGCTCGGATATTTCGTGCAGGCGTTGCGCGAGAGCCATGAATCTTTGATATCCGTCACTATCGGAACCTGAACCGCAAAAAGACTCAATATTTCTGCTCATATCAGAAATATCTTCGATTAAATCCAGCTTGGAGCCATCTCCAAAAAAGCAGCGCCACTGCGGATCTAAACGGGTCAGGTCCAAATAATGTTCCATATCCTTGCCTGCTTCAAGGAACAATCGCTTTAACACCTCCGGCATCGTCAATATCGTCGGCCCCATATCAAACCGAAAACCGTGTTCACTCAAAACGGCCGCCTTACCGCCAGTCCATTCATTCTTATCAAAAACGGTTACCGAATATCCCCTTGCTGCAAGGGTACACGCGGCGGCCAATCCACCGAGACCGGCTCCGATGATGCCGACTTGTTCCTGACAATTTGACATATTATTCTCTATAAAAAACTAGCCGACCGCTTCCTTAGCCACAGTCTTGGCTAATCCGGATGATTTAACCCGGTCACTTGCGTAATCGCTACGAACCAGATCGGCAGTAATTCTGGCGCCCTCAAAAATAACCGGAAGTCCGCTGCCCGGATGGGTGCCGCCGCCCACCAAATAAACTCCTTCTAATTCAGAAAACCGATTCTGCGGACGTCTATGTAACATTTGATCCATCGAATGAGCCAAGTTGAAAGTCGCACCTTGATATATTGCGTGCTGCTCAAGCCAATCCTGCGGCGTAACAATCTTCTCGAATACAATGCGTCGCTCCAGATCCTCTATCCCCAGTAAGCCCAACCGCTTGATCACCATATTCCGATAGCTCATTCGGTGTTTCGTCCAATCCACCGCATTGACTTGGTTAGCAACCGGTACCAACACATACAAAGTCGAACAACCCTCAGGCGCCAACTTCGGATCCGTCCTACACGCGTTCTGCACATACAACGACGGCGATTTTGGCGGCTCGCCGCCCGCTTCTATGTCAGCCAGATTTGCCTTGTAGTCTTCCGATAACAGAATACTGTGATGTTCAAGCTGAGGATAGTTTCCTTTTATGCCCAGATACATCATAAAAGTTGAACAAGAAAATTGTTTCTTCTTAAGCTTTGCGTGATTCCAATGCGACAATAATTTCTGCGGTACATAACGACTTACAAAATGCGCAAAGTCTGCATTAACAATTAGCGCATCAGCAGTTTTTCGGCCGCTTTGAGTATTCAGACTTTGAAAACGCCGTCCGGCAAAATTTATATTCTTAACCGCATCGTTCAAGTGAATCCTGACCCCCATCCGGCGAGCCAGCCGTGCCATAGTACTAATAATCCTATGACATCCGCCAATCGGATGATAAACGCCGTATTCGTGTTCCATATAGGCCAAAATCGTAAACAAGCTCGGGCAATTGAACGGAGACATGCCCAAATATTTACTTTGAAATGAAAAAGCGAGCCGGATTTTTTCGTTCCTGAAGAATTTGCTAAGATCCTTATCGACCGAGGAGAACGGCCTGAGTGAACCCAAGGATTTTAGAAGATCCATGGAAAACAACTGGGACCATCCCAAAAAAGGACGCTGCAGCACCGGCAAGAAGCGTGCAAATTTTAGTTCATTGTCGCGTAAGAATTGCTCAATATTAGCGGCATCATGTTTTGAGAATCTCGATATCTCAGCGCGTAAACGCTGCAAATCTTTGTATACCTTTATGCTATCGCTGTTTTCAAAAATGATTTCATAAAGCGGATCAAGCCGAATCAACTCCACTTCGTCTTCAAAACAAAACCCACAGCGGCTAAAAATTTGTTTCAGTACAGCCGGGTACAGAAAGAAAGTTGGGCCGGTATCAAAACGAAAACCATTTTGGTGAATTTGAGACGTGCGTCCACCTACGGCATTCGCAGATTCGTAAACATCCACATCGAAACCGTCCGACGCCATTAGCATAGCTGCGGCCAATCCGCCCGGCCCAGCACCCATAATCGCAATTTTGGTTGTCATAGCCCGGTGAGTGTACTCGAGTCTTCAATCTGTTCGATTGCTATCGAATTTCCGCGTGGATCATTCATTGTGTAATTTAATAGATATTTTTCTATTCCCCGTTAGGGTAACCAAGGCATCGCTAAAATCCGGCGGACCAAACATGATCTCAGGATCGTTGCTAAAGCCGATCGGCTCTTGCGGAATACCTATTAAGGATTTATCCAACAGACCGTTTTCATTCAAGTCTTGATGGATCAATATGGCGTAGGAAGATTTTGACAAATCCGAAAACCTAACTAGAACACTCGGGATTTTCGGCTCGACTAATATAGATGTTGTACAATCTCGTAATTCAAACGCTTCCCGCGTATTGCAGACCGCGATACGCAACACCCCTTGTTCGATTCTTATATCAAAAATTTCAACGACAAGTTCAGTCGCACGCGCGCTTCGCCACCCACATAGCATTACCAGAAATACGGTTAAACATCTTAGTGGTACCCGTTTTCTACCATAATGCTCATATTTACGCTGCAAAGGCACCTTCCTTAGCAAACGGAAAACCCCAGTATTTAGCAAAACATTACTATTGATCATGCGCCCAGCTATATAGTTGTTATTAACACTGAATCTTATAATCTAAGCTTCTGGACCTATCTTCGCCCTCAGCAAACAACCAAGAAGCCAATTGCGCAGAAGGATCAAGCGGACTGCACGTCTATGCTCTGTATATCCCAGTTGCTTGGATCATCAGTATCACTACCTAGACTCTGTATTCTGCACGCATAACTTCGCCTGACCGGAGTATTGCCGTCGCTCGCCGTATAAATAACCGACCGAATCAAATATCGGCCTCCGGTTAAATCCCATACATCGTAGGTATCGGTTGAAAATTCGTGTGCTTCGGTCGTAGCCAAATCACTCAATATGCGATCTTTGCAGACGCTATAGGCTAATCCGGTAATTGGATCGCTTGGTTCTTTGTTGGGACTAATGTCGGAGATCTGCCCATTACTAAATTCAAGAAACGGGTTGCTACCGATTCCGCTGGAAATATAGCCTCCAACAAAATAAATCAGTACTAAATAGGCAACAATTTTTAAGCTTTTGCTAGTCTTCAAAAATTGCATTACTTTGAAATACTCCATCGCAGTATCGTTCCTCAAATCATTAATTAGTCGTCGGGTTTTCGACGCTGGCGGTTAGGCTAACTCAACAAAAAACCCAAATACTCACTCGAATTTCCAAGGTCGTTAAAGATGAGTCCGTTTACACGAATTTATCCCGCATCAACTCAATGTCAAATCTTAACTGAAGGGGACGGGGTGTTCTTCGGTACCCGCAAAAATGAGGCTTAACAATACGGGGCGAATTGCCCAAACTAAGAATAGGGATTCTGAAGATTTTCGCGTAACATTAATCCTTTCGTATGAACAAATTAACGTCGCAAACCAAAGATGGAAGGGTTAGAAATATACCTTGTCTTCATTGGACAAGTTATAGACCCGACTAAAACTGTTATTAGATAAACAAATATCAGGGAACACCAGGCCGCAGTACTGATTCAACTGATGCATTGATCAGATCCAGCTGAGCGTCCGCAGCCCTTCGACCCGCATCAACCATTTCGTCAAACCTATCGAAATCGAAACCCGAATATATTTTCGTATCCGGTTCGATCAGCAAATCTGCGGATTCGGCCTCGTTGGCACCATGAGTCCAGGCCTGCAATTCCCACGCGTATCCAATGATAGAGCGCAAGCCTAGCAAACGCGCTGTACGGTCCTTAAGCCAGGCCAACGTATTAGCGGCTTCTTGTTTCCTGGCCTCCGGGGAAGGTACAACGTTTACCGCCAAACGCAAACCACAGCGCCGCGCATCAAGAACGTCTATCGGAATTCTGCTCATCAAAGCGCCGTCGGTTAGGATCCGGCCGTCGTATTCAATCGGTGGAAATAACCCTGGAATAGCCGACGTACCCAAAGCCGCAACCGAAACCAAGCCTCTATCCATCACCAAACGTTCACCCCTCACTAAATCTGCCGCAACCACCGCACAAGGCTTTTGTAATGCTCCGATTTCCAGGTCACGAAACAAAGCATGTGCGGCTTTGGAAATCTTCTTGCCCTTGAAATAAGAGCCCCGAGGCACAAGAGATCGATCACGTAATTTAGAATTTTTACCCAACAAATCCCTAATTATCGCTATCGATTGTTCGGCACTGCCCGTCATCCCATAGACCAATGCAACTATGCCACCCATGCTGGTTCCAGATACGCAATCGATTGGGATTCCTGCCCGTTCTAGCACCTCGATAACCCCTAGATGCGCAAATCCCCGTGCGGCCCCAGCTGAAAGCGCTAGCCCAATCTCACGTTTCGTGACCCAACGTGCCAGCCAATCGACGTCGGCTCTACGTTTTGGATCTTGGTTCCATAAAGCAGCATTATCCAGTGAAACGTTGGAATCGGTAGATAATTGAAAACCCCAGCGCACGCCTGGCCTTGACCGACGATGGATCGATTTGTCCACCAATATTGCTGACGTAAACGCGGAATCTTCAGCAATCTTGCTGGCCATATCGATGGCCGCATGCTCTTCACGGTAATTCCTGGATAGCGCAATTACGATATCCTGGCGTTCAACATCTGACAGCAATTTTTGAAACATCGATAAATCGATTGCAATCAACAACACCTGGCCAGTGCTACCCGTGGATTTCCAATTTCTTATCAATACCTGTAACCAGTTCAACGGAGCGTCCACTGAATAGCGGGAATCCGAGGATTGATCAATTTTCCTACAATGAACGGTTTGCTCGATCTCGGGGAAAAACTCTGGTAGGTCGTCATCGTCCCGACCGCCTTCACGGAATACATAGTGAGTACAATCAATCAGGGTCGATCCAGGACTGTAATGCAGAATATCGTCAAACAATGCGGACAACATTCCCGAATGCGAATCGGCAACACCAGCGCTAACCATGTAGCAACACGACGCCCGTCCTGCCGAAATCATCTTTTCCGATCGATGGCGTAACCGATCAATCAAGATCTCAATCAGTGCGCGATATATTTCCGGCTCGGAATCAACAAAATTTAAAAATTCGTCCTTGGATAAACGGAATAACTGTGTCTCACTAACTGCTTTTACCGTCGCCGAAACAGGAGCATCGGTAAATAACGACATCTCTCCAAAAACTTGGCCGGCTCCCAGATAAACGCTGGAATTTCGCAAACCGGACATTAAATCGATATTGACCCCACCCGACGCTATAGCGTAAAAGAATCGGCCCTGCTCGCCCTTGCGACAAACTATAGTGCCGGGCGGCACAGAACTTAAATCCATTGCCCGTTCAATGCGATGCAATAGCGCCGATGGCAGACTGGAGAAAAACGGTATTTGCTTTAATTCAAGCATATCACTACGAAAAAACGTGGCGCTCGCCGGGCTAAAAGCGCAAAGCGCGCATGCAGGTCATTACAACCCATATTGCAGTATCGGAATCTAGGTTAGAGCGGCGCAAGTTTGCCTAAAGTAGCCTACAACATGCACTAAATAATTAGTACTGTCCCCAATGCGCAGTTTTTTTAAGGGGCAATGAAAAACCTTGCCCGACAAACGAACGACAGAATCAATTCAGTTTGCCAGCAATTTGTGTCCGCGGACGTCTATACGCGGTACGGGACGCCTGCAGAATACCGGATCTAATTCGGATCAACCGGCGTACAGCTAAGTCGCCAGTTCAAAGATCCAGATCTTCAATTCCGCGAAGCTAAATTTTAGTGCGATATTACCCGTGGCAATTCCTTAGCCTGGAGCACCCATTTTTCTACTTGGGAAACGGCGGGCAGTTGACGCACCAATTTTTTTGCCGCATTGACCTCAGCCATTTTTGCTTGCAGGTTCGCGGCATTACGCTGCGCCAATTCAGGCACGGTATCGACCCCGGCGCATTCCAGTAAATCAGCATACTGGGTACTCACCCCTTTTATTCTGGCAAGATCAGCACGATTGACCCATTCCAAAATCAATTTTTCGGAAACACCACAGGTTTCCGCAATTTCTTTACGTCCCTTTTTCACACATCCACGTTCCAGCAATTTTTCCAACGACCCAATCCCCGCTTTCGAAAGTTTCGCGGCGTACTTTTTGCCTATGCCTTCAATATCAGATAGTTTTGCCATTGAGATCTCCCTTTTGGATTGAAAATCGAGCCCCACTTATAGCCTATTGAACTAGCATTAATTTAGAGCCGAGCCCGCGCGCATAGGAATGTAGCACAAAACACGCTAAATACTCCAATCACTTTGATTTAATTGGGTTACAAAATGTTACGGCAAGCAATCGGAAGGGCTGAATATTTCATTGATAACTCGATACCGGCGGACAGGTACACACAAGATTTCGGTCACCACCAACATTGTCCACCCGGCCGACCGGTGGCCAATATTTATCCAGATGCGATTCTTTTAGCGGGAAAAAAGCTTGTTCTTTCGTGTAGGGATAATCCCAGAAATCCCGGATTAAGAGTTGGTGCGTATGCGGTGCATTGCGCACGACATTATTCTCTGCATCCGACTCGCCGTTTTCGATCGCTGCGATTTCCTGCCGTATCTGAATCATCGCCTGGCAAAAACGATCGATCTCACGCTTATTTTCGCTCTCGGTGGGTTCAATCATCATTGTGTCAGCAACCGGAAATGACATGGTTGGAGCGTGAAAGCCAAAATCGATCAAGCGTTTGGCAATATCATCCACGGTAATCCCAGTGGTTTCCTTGATCGAGCGCAGATCGATTATGCATTCGTGCGCGACCATTCCGTTCTTGCCGGTATATAGGATTGGATAATGCGCTGCCAACCGTTTGGCAACGTAGTTGGCGCTCAGAATCGCGACAAGGGTTGCCCGCTTCAAACCGGTATTGCGCATCATCGCGATATAGGCCCATGTGATGGTCAGGATACTTGCAGAACCCCACGGCGCCGCCGACACCGTCCCTATAGTTCCGACCCGCCCGGCGGCGGGGTTAACACCTTGAACGACCGGGTGATCCGGAAGGAAGGGAGACAAGTGTTTTAGTACACCAATCGGACCGGCACCCGGCCCACCGCCGCCATGAGGAATGCTAAAGGTCTTATGCAGATTAATATGCGCGACGTCAGCCCCAATTTGCCCGGGTCTGCACAGTCCGACCAAAGCATTGAAATTCGCCCCGTCCATATAGACTTGACCGCCCGCGCTATGAACGATTTCGCAAATTTCACAAATAGCCTCTTCGAATACGCCGTGAGTCGACGGATAGGTGATCATCAATGCAGCCAGATTGTCGGCATATTCTAGGGCTTTAGATCGCAGATCGTCCAAACTGACGTTACCATTATCATCGCAAGCGACAACAACAACCTTCAATCCGGCCAGAACAGCACTGGCCGGATTGGTACCATGCGCCGAAGCAGGAATCAGACAAATATGGCGCGCGTTATCTCCGCGCTGTTCGTGGTATTTACGGATGACTAACAAACCCGCATATTCACCCTGTGAACCCGCATTTGGCTGCAATGAAAAAGCGTCAAATCCGGTTAAATCGCACAACATCGCTTCCAGTTCATCAAACAACTGCTGGTAACCTTGAGCCTGATCCAACGGGACAAACGGGTGCATCGCGCTAAATTCCCGATACGACAGCGCCTGCATCTCGGTTGCTGCATTTAGCTTCATCGTACAAGATCCCAACGGTATCATTGACCGGTCCAACGTTATATCTTTGCGCGCAAGTCTACGCATATAGCGCATCATTTCAGTTTCACAATGGTAGTCATGAAAAACCGGATGGCTTAATATCTCATTATTGCGCGACAAAAATTCCGGAATAGATTCACCCAAACTTTGGTCCAACTTTTCAATATCCAACGCATGTTCCACCGATGACGAGAAAGCCCGCCATAAGGCCCGCACTTCGTGTCGGGTAGTGTTCTCATCGAATGCAATACCAACCGAATCCGCATCATTCACACGAAGATTAATGCCAGACTCACGAGCGCGGGCGGAAATGCGGCGCGCCTGCCCAGGCACGCGAACGGTCAATGTATCAAAAAAGATCTGCGTGACTACCTCGTGACCCAAAGCTTTTAAGCCTGCAGCTAGTATTTCCGCGTAGCGGTGAACCCGACCGGCAATCGAACGCAATCCATCGGGTCCGTGGTAAATCGCATAAAAGCTCGACAAGATCGCAAGCAAAACCTGGGACGTACAAATGTTACTGGTCGCCCTTTCCCGCCGGATATGTTGTTCACGAGTTTGCAGAGCCATGCGCAACGCCGGTTGGCCCTGTTCATCAACAGAAACACCAATAATACGCCCCGGCGTCTGGCGCTTGTACGCATCTTTTGTCGCAAAAAAGGCCGCATGCGGGCCGCCATATCCCATTGGGACGCCAAATCTTTGTGCACTACCGACGGCAATATCCGCTCCCATTTCACCTGGCGATTTCAGCAACACCAATGCCAGGGGATCGGTAGCTACGGTCAACAAAGCCGATTGCGCGTGCAAACTTTCCGCGATGGGCCGCAAATCCCGCACTTCACCACTAGAACCCGGATACTGAACCAACGCCCCGAATACATCTTTATCGGCCAATTCGGTGAGCGGATCGCCACATATGATTTCAATCCCCAAACCACGAGCACGCGTCTGAATTACCGCAACGGTTTGCGGATGACAATCATTGTCCACGAAATATTTGCAATTCGCTTTTTTAGCCAGGCGTAGCGACATTGCCATCGCTTCCGCCGCCGCGGTCGCTTCATCCAATAACGACGCATTGGCAAGATCCAACCCTGTCAAATCGATAATCATCTGTTGAAAATTGAGCAGTGCTTCCAAGCGACCTTGACTCACTTCAGCTTGGTACGGCGTGTAAGCCGTATACCATCCTGGATTTTCCATCACGTTGCGTTTGATCACAGCCGGCATCAGGGTTCCGTAATATCCCATGCCGATCATCGATACTAAAATCCGGTTACGACCGCGCATTTTACGCATATAGCTAGCCACCGCTCGTTCGCTAAAATTATGTTCCAACGATAACGGCGTCGGCGATAAAATTGTCTCAGGAAGTGCCTTGTCGACAATTGCATCCAGTGAGTCCAGACCCAAAGTCTCTAGCATTGCGTCGATTTGGCCTCGATTCGGACCAATATGCCGGCGGATAAAATCGCCGGGCATCTCCAGATCGTCCAGATCCGGGCGGATTGAAGTCATATTATGTCTCCAGTTTTATTTGTAACGTATCGATGCTCGACAAATGGCAGACTAACCACGCTGAGCGGATGGATTTTACCGCGTAGCACCACCGTCAACGGCGTACCTACTGCGGTACTACCCGATTCAACATAAGCCATCGCAATCGGTCCATTGACGGTCGCACCGAATCCGCCACTTGTGACCCGGCCGACTTTAACCCCATTGATATCCAAGATACGAGCACCTTCGCGTATTGGCGCGCGGCCTTCAGGCATTAACCCGACCCGGCGCCGACTCGGGCCGTCATTGAGTTCCGCGAGAATCTTTGCCGCACCCGGAAATTTCGCTGGGACGCTTTTACCCTGTCGATAAGCCGACGCAATCACCCAATGCAATCCCGCCTCGACCGGTGTAGTTGTTTCATCAATGTCGTGGCCGTATAAACAGAGCCCGGCCTCCATGCGAAGCGAATCTCTAGCTCCCAAACCCGCCGCCGCGACCTCTGGCTCGACGAGCAAAAGTCGGGCGATTTGTTCAGCGCTATCAGCCGGCAATGAAATTTCGTATCCATCCTCTCCGGTATAGCCGCAGCGCGTCAACAAGCACGGCACGGCACTAATTTCGGCTTTCAGGAGCGACATAAAAGGCATTGCCTCCACACCGGGCACATGCCGCTCCAGTACAGAAGCAGATTTGGGGCCTTGCAGGGCCAACAACGCTTTATTATCCAGTTCATTGAGCTCACAGCTGTCACCCAAGCGAGTCTGCAGGTACGAAAGATCGACTTCTTTTCTCGATGCATTAACAACAAGATTAAAATAATCACCCGCATTGCCGACCATAAAATCATCGATAATTCCGCCATTTTCATTAGTGAACACCGAATAGCGTTGCGCAAATACGGGTAAATCACAGATCTGGGTCGGTATTAATTTTTCCAATTCTAGTGCGGCAATCGGGCCCGACAGCCGGATTTGACCCATGTGCGAAATATCGAATAGACCGGCTTGGTTACGGGTATGCTTATGCTCCGCAATAATTCCGTTGGTGTACTGGACCGGCATTGCATAGCCAGAAAAGGCGACGAGCTTCGCACCCAATTCTTCATGTAATACGTGCAGCGGGGTACGTTTTAACATCGTAGTTTTGATAGGTTCCGACATATAGATTCTATTCGACTAGCGCATCAAATTCTTGTATCGACCACATGACACAACCCTCCAGGATTCATTGGATGAACCAATTTGAGATTCGAGCCAACTCGATTCCTTAGCGGGAATTCTAACATCTGAACGATAGGTTGTAGCCCCAAGATATCGATTCTTCTACAATCTCTGTTCCTGTTAGTTTTTCGGATCTAGTTTTACCAGAAATGAGCCACGTAGAGCACCAGAATTTTCCCCTGGAATTCGATGCAGCACGCATGTCGAAATTACTAGAACAAGTCAGTGAAAAAATAATCGAACATATCATTTCACTACCCGAGCAACCCGCGAGTGATGTCGAAGGTGGAGACCTATTAGCAGCCAAAATTAGACAACCGTTGCCCGAAACAGGCGAAAATTTCGATGTGTTGTTGAGCTCGTTGTTCGATGAAACTGTCGCCAAAAGTTTCAATAGCGCCAATCCCGGCTACATGGCTTATATTCCCGGTGGCGGTATTTTCCATGCGGCGCTGGCTGATTTAATCAGTAAAGCGGTTAACCGCTATGTCGGCGTTTGGGCGGCAGCACCGGGCTTGGTTCAGATTGAAACCAACGTAATACGTTGGTTTTGCGATATTGTCGATTACCCCGATTCAGCGGGTGGGTTTTTGACCAGCGGAGGATCACTCGCAAATTTTTCCGCGTTATTTACCGCTCGCCGCGAACGCTTAGCGGATAATTTCCTAAACGGTACGATTTACACGTCAGACCAAACGCATCATTCAGTGCAAAAAGCAGCGATTCTCGCCGGATTTCCTGCCAAACGCGTTAGAATCATCGCAACCGACGAAAACTATCGGATTCGAATCGACCATTTAAAACAGCTCATCAACATAGACCGTCAACGTGGTTTAAAACCGTTTGCGGTCGTCGCTAACGCTGGCACGACCAACAGTGGAGCGATCGATAGCCTGGATAGCATCGCTTCTATTTGCCAACAACAAGCATTATGGCTGCACGTGGACGCCGCGTACGGCGGATTTTTTATGCTGACCGAACGCGGACAGGCAATGCTTCAAGGATTAAATAAAGCCGATTCGATCACGCTGGATCCGCACAAAAGCTTGTTTTTGCCCTACGGTACAGGTTGTCTTATTGTTCGAGACAGGGAAACGCTGAAGCGCGCACACGCAGCCGATGCCGATTACATGCCAGCAATGCAAGAAGATCCCAATCTGGTCGATTTTTGTCAAATTTCGCCAGAATTGACTCGAGAATTCCGTGGACTCAGAATTTGGCTGCCTATAAAAATGCATGGTATTTCGGTGTTCCGCGACTATCTTGACGAAAAGCTAGATCTGGCACGCTGGATTAGCACCGAACTGCAACGACTTGATCACATAGAATTGTTGAACGAACCACAACTTACAGTCGTAACATTTATGGCCAAAGTTGATGGATTAGATACACAAGAACTCAACACTGTCACCCGTAATTTGCTGCAAAATATCAACCAACGGCGCAATGTTTTCCTAACCGGTACGATGTTGGGTGACCGTTTCGCGATTCGCATTTGCGTCTTGTGTTTCAGAACCCATCAATCGCATATGGAAGCCTGTTTGCAGGATATCATCGCGGCCTGCGAACAACTATGCCAATAACAAACAATGCAATTACTGCTGGCTGATCAGGCAGACCGTCGTGTCGTTTATTCAGCCCACAGGCCGAAAACGAACGTTCAATCGAATAAAAGAGATGCTCCGTGAATGGCTCAATTGTGCTGTGAATTGCGTACACTTGTTTATGAAAGCTTTTTTCATTCGACTTCATTATGTCAATGATTACTGTTCACCGGTAGATTACGAGTAACAGTAAAAAATTGCTTAACTTTGTATCCGAAAAAGTGTCGACACATCAATTGACAATTTACAGATCCTTCCGTACATTTCCGTTTGATCAAAAAAAGCGTTTATTATTTCTTATACACAGCAAATTGTTTAATGAATGACGAAAGAGTATTAATACTAATTAAGCCTGATGGATTATTAAAAAGTCTAACAGGAAATGTAATTTCAAAGATTTCCGAAACGAAATTGCGAATTGTTGGCGCAAAAATTCTTAATGTTTCTAAGGAACTGGCGGAGGAACATTATTCTGACCTCAAGCAAGCAAAACCGGAAATTTTCAAGGAAACAATAAAATACATAAAAGGAGAGTTCCATACAAACAGAGTTTTAGCTTTAGTATACAAGGGAGAAGATGCTATTAAAAAAGTTAGAAATATTGCCGGAAAAACAAACCCAGAAGAAGCCGATCCAACATCTATCCGAGGTAAATACGGAAGAATAAACTCAAAAACGGGTGTTTTTGAAAACGTTGTTCATGCCTCTGATTCAATAGTGAACGCAGAAAGAGAGATCAAGCTATGGTTCGATGATGCAGAATTAGTAGAATGAATAGAAAATCGTAACCGTCTGCTCATAGTCCTAACGTGCCTGTTTTTAGTTTTCAACGAAAGGCAGAAGTTGCTTGTGGATTCAACCGATCGATGCAACACATGCGTTTAACCCGGTCAGCCGGTGTTTCATAGTCTAACGTTTTTCGCGGTCTTTCGTTTAACTGTCGAGCGACTCGATTCAACTCGGTCTGTGAGTGAACTGACAAGTCGGTACCTTTGGGAAAGTATTGCCGTAGAAGTCGGTTAGTGTTCTCGTTTGAACCCCGCTGCCATGGACTTTTGGGATCACAGAAGAACACTCGAATATCGGTTGCTAGGGTGAACTTCTTGTGGTTCGATAACTCTGAACCTCGATCCCGGGTAAGCGATTTTTAGAGTTCGCTAGGCAACTTCTGGGATTGCTCGATCAGAGCCTGGATCACCGTGTTGGTATTTTTGTTTTTTATACTGGCCAACATCACATAGCGCGTTTGACGCTCTACCAAAGTAATAATGTAGCTGTTGTTCGTGCCCGCAATAAGCTCTCCCTCCCAATGACCGGGTACCGTCCGATCTTCCACAGAAGCCGGGCGTTCGCTAATCTGCACCGCATCCACGATCTTGCCTAGCCCCTGACCTTTCAAACTAGCGTGTTTAGAACGGCGCATCACTCGTTGTGTTCTCAGACACGCCAAAAGCTCTTTCTTCAGTACACCTCTAGCCTGAATGAACAGGCTTTTGTAGATCGTCTCATGTGACGCCTGGTAGTTCTCATCGTCCGGATATCGCCGTTTTAACCAACCGGCAATCTGTTCGGGCGACCACTGGGCTTGAAGCTTCTCAGTGATCACACGCACTAAGTTAGGCTGACCTGCCAGTTTACAAATCTTGGGTCGCAGAGCTCGTTTCCAGGCCGCTTCCTCCGCTGAACTCGCTCGATAAGCAGTATTCCCTCCATTTCGCATGACTTATCGACTTACCGTTGACGGAGACCGATTCAGTTGCACTGCAATTGCACGCATAGACAATTGCTTTGCTAATCCTCTGGAAATAATTTCACGTTCTGCCAACGTAAGCGCCAAGGTCGAACGTTTTCTTTGAGGTGGACGAATACCGCCAGTTTCACCGACTATTCTTGATATAGAGGAATGCCCTCGATCAAATAACCTTGCAATATCGTGTAGATGTTACCATCAATGCCTTTTGCTCATCCGTGTAATAGTTTCGCTGTCTGTATTTCATTTACAACACGCCTTCTCCTGGTTATGAGATTAGTGGGTCGCATCGATCGGTTGAGTCCACACTTCAGGAGCGGCCATTCGGGCACCGTGGAAAACGTTATTACGACCGGCTCTAGCGTGCCAGAAGCGGATCGACGCTCTCACTGATAAAGAGGTAGCAGAAATTGTGACTGTACTTGAGCAAATTCCCGCTGGTGGAATTGCTGAAGTAGGTGCACTGATGGTTATACTTGCTTTTGTTGTTGTATTACTAGCGTGTGTCGTAGCTTTGCCATTTATGGAGGGATCTTTTGGCGAGTGCTTTAGTAAAGGCATGGGCGGAGATGTATATAAAGAAAAATCAGTCGATTGATGGCGGATTACGTACACAGTAACTCTATATTTTCGATCGGCATGGGATGACCGACCCCGAATCCCTGAACAAAATCCACCCCGATTCCTGTTAGGCATTCGATGATCTCATCGTTCTCGGCAAATTCAGCGATCGTTTTCTTACCCATCACATGACCAATTTCATTGATGGATTTAACCATCGCCCGGTCAGTTGGGTTATCCACGATATTCTTGACGAATACACCATCGATTTTCAAATAATCGACCGATAAATTTTTGAGATACCCGAACGATGATAACCCACTACCGAAGTCATCCAGCGCAAACTGACAGCCGAGGGCGCTCAGTCGATCGATGAACTGGCTGGCGTAGCGCAGATTGGTGATCGCCGCAGTTTCGGTAATTTCGAAACAAATTTTTTGCGCCGAAACCGTATCGTCATCGAGTTGCTTAATGATTTCCTCCAAGACTTCCCGGCTTCCAAGCGAAAATCCCGACAGATTGATCGCGCATTGAAACAAATCGGTAAGATGATCCGGATGCGTCCTAAGCCACCCAAAGGCGTTCTCGATCACCCAGCAATCGATCTTCGTGGTCAAAGCATAGCGTTCCGCCGCAGGCATGAACGCACCCGGCGCAATTAGCTCACCATCGTCGCCCTTCATGCGAAGTAACAATTCATAGTGCAAACCGTCGGCGCCGTTAACCGATCGAATAGGCTGGTAAAAAAGACAAAATTGATCCTTTTCCAACGCTCGCGTAATCCGCGAGACCCATTCCATTTCACCCCGATGTACATTCAATTCGGTATCATCAGCCTCATAGACATGAATGCGGTTGCGGCCAGCTCGCTTGGCGGTATAGCAAGCGGTATCGGCTTTTATCAAAAGTTCGCCGGTGCTTTCATCGTTTTTGGTGATCGCCACCACACCGACGCTGACGCCGATATTGAAGATTTGATCCTCCCAAACGAACCGGTATTGGCCCACGGCTTGGCGCAGAGACTCGGCAATCCGGTTGGCTTGGTCCATACCGCAATGCTCGATCAGGATACCAAATTCGTCGCCGCCCAATCGAGCTAAGGTATCCCGGGTTCGTATATGCTGGCGCAAAACAATCGATATTTGTCGGAGCAATTCATCACCAGCAACGTGCCCACAAGTATCGTTAACCACTTTAAATTGATCGAGATCCAGATAGCATAAAGCGTGGGCACTACCCTCGGCTTTCGCATTTTTTAGCACGCGCAGTAAACGAGCATCGAACTCGCGGCGGTTGGCCAGCTCGGTGAGCGTATCGTGACTTGCCTGAAATGCGATCTGATCGTTTAAGCGACGCTGTTCGGAAACATCAGAGAAAACCATGATAACGCCCAAAATACGGCCATCGATGCTTCGAATCGGCGCTGCGGAGTCTTGAATCGAATATTCTTCATTACGATGATTGATCAATAATGTATGATTTCCCAAGCCGACAATTTTGCCTTTCTCAAGGCATTGCTTAACCGGGCTTGGGCACGGTTTGCGATCGTGCTCGGCGAAAATCGGAAAAATTTTGTCGAGGGGCTGATTGACCGCTTCAGCCAGCGAATACCTTGTCAATTTCTCCGCGATAGGATTGATATATTCGACCACCCCCTGAGCATCGGTGGTAATAACCGCATCGCCGATGGATTCCAGTGTCAACCGCAGGCGCTCCTTTTCTTCAAAGAGCGCCTCTCGCGCTTGTTTAGCCTCGGTAATATCCCGAACAATGCCGCTGTAAAAAACCGTGTCGCCGACTTTCACCTCACTCACCGACAAACCAATCGGAAAAACACTGCCGTCTTTGCGTTTGCCCTCCACCTCGCGGCCGATCCCGATGATCTTTCTCTCACCGGTATCACGGTAACTTTTTAAATAACCGTCGTGTTCGTCATGATAGGGTGCCGGCATCAAAATTTTTATATTTTCGCCGATCACTTCCTCGGCGCGGAAACCAAAGATCTTTTCGCAGGCGCGGTTGAAGGATCGAATTCGCCCGCGATAATCGATGCTGATAATACCCTCCACGGTATTTTCGATGATCGCATTCAAGCGGCTCTCAGCGGCCTTGCTTCTCACTACGCCGCGCTTCATGTAGAAACCAAGCGTCGCAACGAACCACAAAACAACAACTGACATAGTGCGGTTCATTTGAACAACCCATCGGCTCTCAGTGGCCATCTCTTCAATGGTGAAATAACCGACCACCGTCATGATGCTGCCGATGGCCGCGAAAACGAACACAAATACCGAGGAGCGATACCAAAGACCACTCATGACGAAAATGATGTAAATCAGACCGCCCGCCACCCCCAGCGGGGTGTAACGATCGTAAAGATAAGCCACTACGAAAATTAACGTAGCGACAGTGGAAGCAATGAATGGATTTGCGCCGAATTTTGCTCCCGTTGTAGGCATCAAATGACCATCCGTTCAACGCTGTCGGCGATTTCGAACCAAGAAGCGAACGGTTTCGTTGATCAACGTAGAATCCGAGACTTTGTGACCATGAAAACCTCCCTTATCGCCTATGACGACAACTCACCGAATTGATATAGCGAGATCCGATGACTCCGCTGCAAAACAAACGCTTAGAATCTTGACGCGGAACCGGCCAATCTCCCTATTTTTGCGATTGGCGCCGGATGTGAATAGATTCATTGCGTTTTATGGGCATAGCATACCCATCAGACCCTATCAAATCAAGGCGTACGCCCAATCCGCCGGCTTCACCGAGATCACAATCTCTCGCCTGCTCGTTGTTTCCAAAACTCATTTTCCTGCCTCGAATAGACTGCACGATTTGCCCTCGGCCCGGGAGAAAAACAGACGCTTGCCAATGCCATTCAGTAAAATAAATGCACCGATATCGTGTGTAACCAGCGTGGCTCAATATAGTGTTCTAAGGTATTCTGACGTTACGTAAACAATTGCGGTCATTCCGGACAGCCTCCACAGTTTTAGCTAGACAGAGAATCGTTTACCGCTCAATACCCAAAATTTGCACGGTGAACCAAAGTGATTATGGCACCCTAGATACGGAAGAGTATATCATCGAATTAATTTTTATTATCGATTTGGCTTGTATGGTGGAGATTTGACTCCCGCGAGCAACTACCCAACAGGTACCTGCCAGTCCACAGGGTGAATTAATATAGACGCTAGGGTTGTGGAACCTGTCTAGAAAAAAGTGAGGTTGATTGAGCGAGCCTAGCCCGGATTTCTCACCAGAATGACAAGCTCTCGCTTGATCTTTGATTCCACAACAAATGTTAATCAGCGTGCAAAACTTACCAGGGTTGTTGGCGCGAATGAAGACCCGAGGCAGTCGTCGACATAGTCTTTGGGAACCCTTGTTTCGTTCCCAAACTGTCGGCTGTCTTCACTAACTCTTGAATAATGTTGTTGGAATTTGTGATCTCGTTGGCAGATCAATGTTTGCTCATAGTCCACAGCGGTCGGTTAGACATCGATGAAAATCTTATTGCGATTGACTCCACTGCGCCAACACCAAACAGGCGATAAAACGAATAGCACAATGCGATCAATTTTGAACAATTGCTTTGGTGAGGTGCAGAATCCTTCGATTGTCGCGTCAAATGAATATCGCTCATATAGACCCTGGAGGTTTAATTAGACCATTGAATCGCACCTTAAAAGAAACCGGTTTCGGATACTTTGGTTCCTGCCAGAAGCTTGACTGTAAAACGAGAAAAGCGATTAAACGCAATCTGGGCCTCAAAACGCGAGAAAAAAGGCACCGTTTGTTGACCAAATACCTGATCGTTAAGTTTGATGAAACGTGTACCCTGACCATCGAAGCCCTGTCCAAAAGAGCCCAGAAGAATAGCATCATTGCCCCACTGCACATTGCTAAATTGCGCAGCCGAAGATATAAATTCCAGCCTTAGAAGGTTATTGCCACCCGTGCCCTGGAGAATCGCCATGGGTAGGAAGGTCTTGGAAAGACCATTGATATTGACCTGGGTCTGCCAAAATAGAATATCCCGCGCGTTTGCGCTACTTGCATAAAGCGTCTGGTAGGTAATCTCGACAATTTTAGCCACATTTGCGGTCTCCAGGTTACTCCCGAAATGCTGAACGATCTGATCTTCCGCCTCTGGTGTCGAAACAAATTCGCTTACATAGTCCTGGATTGACGTAGCTGAACTAAGTAATGACGCTGCCACTGCAACCCCGCCAGGATTGGGTAGACGACCGAAATAAGTGGCAAAAGTCAAATTTGCCACGTTGTTTCTTTGTTGAATGTCTTCAGCCTCGAAGGAAGTTTGGTTGTAGCCAATCACATCATCAGAATTGACTTTTCTCAACCCCTTCAGATCGATCACAAGCTGTTGGGCTGTATTGAATAAATCCGTAGACGTGCTTGCGTTTCCATTGGTCGAACTTCCCTGAGCTACGAGCAAATGCTCGCCAATCACCATTGCCCCATTACCAAATACCGCGGCGAAACCCGGTGTCGAGGCATTCGTATTAATCGGATTCGAGGCGATATCGGACAGGTGAAGAGGCGTGGAACTCGGATTGATCAGGTTGATAACCTTGTCATCATGGGGGAATGACGTCGTTCCTCCGTGCACCTGATGGGACTGCGAGAATCCATCTCCGCCGGGATTATTGGGCTCGGAAGTCGCGATAAAGTGTCCGGCGTCAAGCTGGAAGGTCAGTTGCTGCAGTTCCCCAGTCTTTGTGACCACCGATGCGACAAGATTTTCGATTGCGGACTGATAAAAACTGTTAAAACCTGAATTAAGCGTAATCGAACTGAGGCCTTCCAAGCTAGAGTCAACGACCAACGCGTCAGCAAGAATCGACTCATTCGGAAAAAAGCCACCCTCCGATTCACCAGTAGAAAATAGCAACGCTGCCGCCGCACCGTCAAGAATCGTGACCCGTAACCCGGTACGGGTCGCATAGGCCATTGCGTAGTCATTAAAATTATCAAGATTGAAATCACCAATTGTGACGCTGAACTGAGAGGCCTTTAGAGGTTGGACTGGTGCAAGATTGTGGCGAGTGGACTCTGCAGTGGCATCCACGGTTCCAGATATCAACAGAGCACCTTCGTTATCTGAATTGTATGGCGTCAAATTAAACGTCGAACGAACCCATTTTCTCCCGTCATTGCGACCGATCCAACCGGTGATGCTAAAGTCTTCCAGATCAACTTTTTCTGAGCCGCCATGTCGGGCAGAACGAGCCGTGTCGTCCGATTCATATTCTTCGTCATCGCTATGAATGGGGAAGCCTGCGGTGACAATGTCCCGTTGATTGTCACCGGTAAAATCTTCAGCGAACGCATATGGCGCGAGCGTGCTAGATGTATAAGGGCGAAACCGGGCGATTGCATCGCTTAATCGCTGTCTACGTTTTTTCTTTTTTAGTGTGGATGCACCATCTACTACACGCACGGCGCCATCACCAGACGTGCTGATCAGAAGATCTTGTGTAAAATCGGAGTTAATATCACCTACATCAAGCCTCTTGAGATCGATATTTGGCAACCTTGTCTTGATCCTGACCTTAAAAGGCTGCAAATCTTGCGCCTGATAGATCGTGAATTGCCTGACGTTCCCCCAACGATTGGTAACTCGGAAGTCTTCCGAAGGCGCTAACCAGCTTGAATCGGTGTTCTCTATAACCGTGATCACCTGCATCATACCCGCGTCTTCGTGGGGGAGTATGTGGCAGTGAAAAACATAGGTGCCTACATAATCCTGGAACACCATCCGTATGGTCTGGGAATTAGCCCCCCAGGTGCCGAGACCGCCGACTGTGCCAGGATCAAGTGCCTCTGGAATTGACTCGAATTTCCCTGCCAGAGGCGGCAAAGCAACACGCTTATTCAGTACCGTATTGTAGAAGTCGTATCCTGAAGAATTCAGCATGATGACATCCTGCAGGCTTCCAACATCATTGAGTTCGGTATCTGAGTTTTTAACCTGGAAGTCGTTAATGTGTATATGAAACGGGTGGCCAATATATTGACTGGGCGTCACGGTTGAGCGGGCGGCGTTAATTCTGCTCACACTCCAATTCTTCAGATTCCACTCTTCAATCGTTCCCAATTGGGCGATACTCAAATTTCCTCGCGGAAAAACATGGTCGTTGATCAGCCAAGGTCCTGGATACCCAAGCCAAGTGGGAAAATTTGAGAATTGATCGCCATTGAGGGCAATGGGCAATACGTCATAGCGCTTGAATTTCTTTCCAGACTCTTCTTCATACGCCTGGATTTGAGCCTGCGTCGATGTATCCCACTGACTCTCAGGCCCAACCAAGGTACGCGAAAAGTTGAAACTGCGTGAGCGAATCGGCCTCCATACCTCTTTCTCATCAATAGTCGCAAAAAGATCAATACGAGGTACCGAATTGGGATCGTATTCGTCGGCAGTTGTGTCGGGGTCGATATCCTGAACTTTGATGGTACGATTGATACCCTGAATAAATTCATGTTGCTGCGCTGGAGATAGCGCCCTAACCGGTAAATCAACTTCGAAAGTCGCCAATGCACCAAACCCCGTCAATGCACCAGGATTGCGTGATGCGTTGCCACCAGTCGCAGCAGTATTGGCGCTGCTAAGCTCCGGATAACGTCCTGCATTGCGAACAAAAAACTCCTCCCCGGTGACAGGGTCTGCAAACGAATACGTCGAGACCAGTTCAGTGTTTCCTCGGGGAAGATAGAACAGCACATCAACCCGCTTTCCCGGCGCCAATGAAATCGTATCTTCGGTCTGCGCATAGGCTGTGGGCGGCGCCGCCTCACCGGTTTGGAAATTTTGGGAATTCTGTCCCAATACCCCTTTGACTGGAAGAATCTGCGGAAACTGATGCCCATCCTGGCCGAACTGAAATAGTGGCAATGTATTCCTGTTTTCGTTTTTATCCGTATGGACCAGTGAGATTTGATACTGGGCATTATTGCTTTGGTTGCTGAGGGTAAGCGCTTGCCAACCGCCTTTTCCTGCATTGGCCGCCGGTTGGAACTGTCCGTTGACAGTCACCAGGGTCAATCGATTGACCGCAACGCCTATATTGTCGTAGCCCGTTAACAGAATTTCCTGGCCGCCATTGACACTGCCAATCTGGGAAAGTTTCAGGATACCAAGATTCCTTGGTATGTTTTTAAGTGCCGGTATTCGTGCCAACGGGTCGCCAATTTGCATGAATCCGGACAATCCACCATAAACCTGCTGATTGACGGAAGGATGATAATGGGAGTGATACCAGTAAGATCCAACGCCGTGGTCACGCGGGATTTCAATATTAGTCGTCCACGATTGGCCACTGGTATAGCGGGCCACAACATTGTCTCCAAACGCCGTCGGATTGGTGTGAGAACCGTGCAGATGAAAATTAGATGACGTGTTTCCGGCCAAACCGCCGCTGGCACTGTTACCATAAGTACTGTTGGCAACTAGCGTTGCTTGTTCAAGTTCGTCTTCGGTCAATGTACCGATCTTGAGGTCGTTGCTAAAATTCAGAATGACATCGTCACCTGGCTGAATAATCAAGACCGGGCCCGTCAGATTTCCACGATCCTTAATATCCGCGTGCTGGAAGGTATAAAGAATACTGGGATACCATAAGTCCGGATTAGGATTAGACAGCGGATCGATCAAGTTTGCGATATTTTGTCGCAATGCGTCCTCGTCGAAGGTCGAATGAAGCAGGGTATTGGCTGGATTGTATTGCCCCCATAGCGCGTCTACATCGTAATTTTCTTTCTGCTGTATCGCTGAAAACAGAGCACCCGAAGTCAATCCATTCGCGTTCCAAAATGCATTGTTCGTCGCACTTTGATCGGCACCGGGGCCGATATAGCCAATTTGAACCAGATCGGAAATCGAATTGTTACGCGGCGTTCCGGTCCATTGATTTCTGACCGTGATATACATCTGAGCCCAGGATGTCCGGCCTTGGGGTGGCGGGTTAGTATCAACAGAATTCAATTGGGGAACCAGCCAATCCTGAATAAATTTGTTAATTCCAGGAATGTCCACGGGATCGCTTGTAATGCGAAGATCAGCGACCAACTTTCTTGGCCTGCTTGATCTGACAATCGTGTTGCCTTTTAGCGCCAGACTTTTAGACAGAATGATATCGTTGGGGAATAACCCACCGAGAACAAAATTAAATGGATTATTCGGATTCCTCGAACGACCTTGTTTTCGACTCTTACCGGAAAGGCGTCTCGGCGGGACTTCAACATCCTCGGTTTTATAGGATCTGCTTGTTGTATTAGCGTAAAAACCTCGGATCTCAGGATTCTTGAACGGATCTGACTTTATCAGTCCATTTGCATTCACCGATCCCGCTAAAATTACTAGAAAGGCGGTCGCGACCAAAGTAATGATACGTGTCATAGCGGTAGATATTCTTGTTGATTGATTGATTGATTGAATGGCAACTCAAAGTTGCCTTACGCATAGTAACTTCTATCCTATTCTGAATTGTCACTCCCGATAAATGCTTTGACCGAAAGAACAACAACTAAAAATTTCAATCCCACAATTCAACCTTGCTTCCGCCCAACCCTAACCGATGATAATTTATATCGCAAGGCTTTTGATTGATCTGTTAGCCCAAACCTGTAATGTCCCCGTTGTCCAAGCTAAATGTCCCTGTTTGAATTCGGGGGGCGTGACAAAGGAGCAGAAAACGATGAGCCAGAAAGGAGTGGGGCGATTGGAGGTCATCCAGGAGATGACAAATAAACAAATTCGCCAGACGGAATTGGGCGACCTTGATGGTTTGGAGCACGCCATTGATTACAGCGGTCTCTTGGCTCCAATCTGTGACAGACTTCACCCGGCGGGATGACCAATGGAACAAGCGCTTGCTGCACGCAATCAACCGGAATAATTATCAGAAGGATCGGCATTTTTACTTCGTTGTATTGATCGCACACTTCAACTAACTTTCTTTGTTATTCAGCGCAAAATATTTGATCGCGTTTTTCAGGACCGACTAATTACAACATTAAATGAACTTGGCCGTTAGTGGCCACAAGGGAACCGGGCATGCAACAAACCCAAGCAGGACAGGAACCATCCAGCGACCTGACGAATATAAACGAACAGGACCGGCAACGTGTACGGGGCACTTATAAAGGTCTACAACCTTATGTTTTAGCATTATTCGTAGCAACCAGTGCGGTAGCCGGATATCAGGCTTTATTGCTACACGAAAATGAAAACCAAACCATTCGAATCGCCAAATTACGCATACAACAACGAACCCGCGATGCGGCCAATGCGCTGTCCACCTATTTGTCTCAAATTCCACCCGTGGTCAATCAGTTGGCTGAAGACGCGGTTTATAGAAATGAAAACGACAGAAGTATAAAACCGGCTTTAGAAAAGGCCATCCGCCAAAACAACGATCTGTTCGAAGTTGGCATAGCGCTGGAAACCGATCCTAACTCAGATTTGAAATCCCCCCACTACGGAATGATTAATGGCAAGCTTGCACATTTCGAACTGACCTATGATTACACGAATAAGGACTGGTACAGGTTGGCACTGGAGGATAATTACGGTTGGTTTGAACCCTATTTTGGTGAAACCACCAAAGCCTTGGTGGTCGGCTATACGGTTCCATTCCAGTGGAAAACCGGCAACAATATGCGTCGCGGTATCGCCCGTGCCAGCCTGTCCTTGCACGGAATACGCAAACATTTAAATAATCTGGATCTTGGAGAAAATGGTTTCAGTATTATTTTGTCCAAAGACCAACGGTTTATTTACCATCCGATTCATCGCTATGCCCACAGTAATTGGACGCTGGCCGAAGCACAAAAAAACTCATCCACAGAAGATGGTGAATTTTACTTTCAACTAAAACAATTGCTCGATGCAAATCAGGACGGCATCGCCAAACTGATCGATCCCATTACAAAAAAATCGTCTTGGGTTGCGATTGCGCCGATTACCGAATCCGGATGGATCTATATATCTACCGATATTGAAGATGAGCTGGTCGCGGAAACACTGAACCAAAGCCACATTTACAAAGTACGCATATTGATATTGGTAACCATCGCGATACTATCCGCCTGCCTTTACTTGGGCATGCATTTTTATTGCAAACGAAACATCATGACGGCTTGGCCAACATCGGTAGCCTGTTCGATCACGCTGGTTATTGCATTGATCATCATGGGCTCTTATTTCAATTCGGTAGAAACCGGACGCCGCCTGAAAACAATCACCAACATTCAGGAACTGGGTGAAATTACCGAAAAACACCAACTGCATAAACGCGTCGGAGACGACACACCCATCGGTGTCCCAACCGGAATATTTATCCAATCGATAGAGTTCCAATCATCCAACAACGTGTTGATTACCGGCTATGTCTGGCAACGCGTTCCTACCGGCAAGATAACCCCTGGAATTATCTTTCCCGAGGCCATTTCCGGAAGCGAACTCAAACAGGTTTATCAAACCCAAAGAAACAATGAAACATTAACCGGTTGGTACTTCGAAACCGAGTTCCGACAGCCCTTCGACTACAGCCGTTATCCTCTCGACAATAAGAACGTCTGGATCCGTTTGTGGCACGGTCATTTTGCGGAAAATGTTATCTTAGTTCCTGATCTGTCTTCTTACGATGCTTTGGCCGCAGAACTGACACCTGGGATCGAATCAGCTATCGTGCTATCAGGCTGGAACCTTAAGGCCAGTGGTTTTCAGTACGTCAAACACAGTTATAACAGTTCATTCGGATATCCAATAAGCCCGCAGCGCGGTAATGTTCGCGAACTTTACTATACGGTTAAGCTGGAACGCAATTTTATAGACGCCTTCGTCACTAACCTGGTACCGCTAATCGTCGTGTCGATTATGCTTTTCGCGATCCTACTGACAATTACCCACGACAAAGACAAGGCGGGCCTGTTCGGTGCGGATGCGTTCTCCGTTGTTACTACCACCGCCGGCCTATTCTTCATCGTTCTGGTCGCACATATTCAATTACGCAAAGAATTCACGCTACCAAAAATTATTTATCTCGAATATTTTTATCTGGTGATGTATATCGCGATTCTTTGGGTCTCGGTCGCAGCATTCTTGGTGAGCTCGTCCAAGCAAGGGCAATTAATGCACTACCGGGACGGCTTGTTTGCGAAGATATTTTACTGGCCGATGATTTTGGTTGCGTTGATGCTTATTAGCTATAACGTATTCATATAGACCGGCGCGTGGTTGTTTCGCCGGTAATCGCCCGTACACATGACAATAATGGACTAAGCTTACACAGTGCATAACGCTAGGGTCTCACGCTAGCCAATACGACTAAAATCAAAAGGATAAAGGAGCAAAAATCATGGCGGGGCAAAACGGAAAACAGCAATTCGAACAAGAAGTATTTCGAGTTGAACTGCAAGAAATCAACCGACGACGCGCCGAGCTTAGTTTGCAACCTACCAATACGCAAGGTGGGCCGACGGTCGATAAAAATCTTGTCGGTCTATGTCTGTCCGGTGGTGGTATCCGCTCCGCCACATTTAGCCTGGGTGTTATTCAAGCACTGTGCAAAAACAATATTTTAAAATCGGTCGATTACCTATCCACTGTATCAGGCGGAGGATATACGGGATCGTCCATTAGCTCGGTGCTTAACAACCCCAGCACCAGCCCAGAACCCGATGATTTCCCATTTCTTGGACCACTCGGGGAAGATGAGCCTGAAGCGATCAGCCACTTGCGCAACAGTAGCAATTATCTGGCACCGACAGGACTACTCGACAAATTGCGCATCCCCGCTTTGGTATTGCGCGGGATCATAAGCAACTTTCTGCTATTTCTTTTCTGGATTGTAGTTGCCGTATTGATTACCGAAATAGCCTACGAATTCCTGTCTCACTATATCAAAATGGAGTTTTTTACGATCATCTCTACTGTATTTGGGACTTTTATGCTGATGGTTATCGGCTACCCGGTACTGTTTAGATTATTTCGCGGAAAAATAGATTGGTCCAAGCGCGACCGAAGCGAATTTTGGTTTACCGTGGTCTGGCTTTTATCGTTGACTATGATCTTCATGATTCCGTTGGTCATGCTGATCGACCAAGCCATCAATATTTCTTTTGGCGAATTCAAAGATCGAATCCACGCATCAATAACAAGGCCCTTCGAGAGTTACGACATCTGGATTTGGGTTGGCTTTATTGTTGTTTTGTTTTTATTTATGCGGGTTGGCGCTGCATCCGAGCGTATCTCCAGCGTAACCGGCAAATTGGTACTTTACGCCGCTGGAATTATCGGTCCGGCAATTTTAGCGGGATTGTATTTGTTGTTGGTTGTTTTGGAAGTGGATTCCCCTGTTATCGACAGCAACTTTCGCGCGACACTGGACAATGGCAAGATTTCTGAACCTTTGAGAGTTCAACTTGAATACAAAGATTTTCGTCTGCCGGACCATACTCAGGTCACAGCATCGTCCTCATTGCCGGGATGGGAACTCAGCGGGGAATACACCTACGGTATTAGAACGGCCGATAGTTCGGGTGAAACTCTAAGCATTAAACGGCATATTCCATCGTCTATTTTGCTCAGCGAATTGCAAGCGAGTTCTGGCGAATGGATGGTCGAAGATTTCACCGATAGCCTACGGCCACATGGTATTTACATTAGTGATGCCGCCAAAATAGACGTTACTCAGGCACCCATCGCCAAGGATATCATCCTTCTCATCGACAATTCCGCACCTTTCGGGAAGGATAAAGACGAGCGTCGCAACTCGATTCGCAACGGTATTCGCAAAGTATTGTCGCTGCCAGTTTATAGCGATACGCGCGCGGCAGTAATCATATTTGACGAGCAAGTTCGATCTGTTTCCAAATTTATCCACGTGGGCAAAGATAAATCCGCCATCAACCGAGCCCTGAACCAAGTCGATTTTTCCGGTCAAAAAAATAATGAAGCGGCAGGATTGTTTGCGGCTTTGACTAAACTTAAGCAAGTTGAGCGAAGCGGCGCTGAAAAGGTTATCGTTCTGATTTCCGATGGTATTTTGAATAGCGGCGATACCCATCTGGACCAACGCATGGCGGGCTGGATTACCGGTCAATTCGTCGACACGGCTAAAGCTGAACGTATCAAGGTCTATGGATTGATCGCCTCTGAAGTGGCCGACTATGAATTACTGCAAAATCTATCCCAGGGAACCGGCGGGCAACTTTTTCCGGCTTACAACGCGGACGACATGTGGGCCGCATTACAAAACATACATACCCATCTGTCGAGCAGAACGGTACCCAGTAAATGGACCATTTCAGACGCTAAAAACCACTACCTACTCAGCAGCCATGATAATGGCGTACTGGTAGAATCGCAGATTACAATTCCATCCGAAACGGCTTTCGAATTGGCCGAGTACAGTAAAGACTCTGCGAATTTGGCCGCGTTGAACATTTTGACCCCAATAGTAAACCAAGCGGGATTCAATCTCACTCGTGGCGATTTGAAAATTATCCCGCTAAGCGATGATCTTTCGGGCCCAGCGTGGCAGATTAGCAATCCATTTACGCTGTCAATCATCGATAGAAAAACATCGCTAGCGATTCAGTGGCAAAAATCCTGGAAGCGCATCTGGGACGAAGAGCTGGATTGGAGTTTCCTGTGGATATTTTTGACCCTTTTTATGTATCGCATTCTAGTTGAAGTTAATGCCACATCAGTTCACAGCTTTTACCGCGATAGGCTCAGCCGTGCTTTTATATTCGGTTTGAATAAATCGGGACACGTAGAATTTAACGATGCGTTGAAACTGCACGAACTCAACGCGCCCGGTTCTAGCGCACCCTATCATCTGGTCAACGTGGCGTTAAACCTACATGGCAGTAAAGACCCAAATCTACGCGGTCGAAAAGCGGATTTCTTTATTTTCAGCAAGTATTTCACCGGGTCCGTGCGCACCGGATTCAGCGACACGACCAAGATGGAAGAATTGGATAACCACCTTAATTTGGCAACGGCAATGGCAATTTCAGGTGCTGCAGCCGCACCGAATATGGGCACTACAACGGTGAAACAGCTGGTGTTTCTACTGACCATGCTTAACGTTCGACTGGGCTATTGGTTACCCAATCCGCGCGAGGTCAACGAGCAATCTTCAGGCAAAAACCTACTTCTGCGCTTTGGGGTCGGCGCCCGTTATTTATTACGCGAGTCACTGAGTCAGCTAGACGATACGGGATCATTCATCAATGTTTCAGACGGAGGTCACCTGGAAAATCTGGGTATGTACGAATTGCTCAGACGTCGCTGCAAATTTATTATTTCGGTCGATGGCGAAGCCGATCCGTCGATGAGCTTTCACGGCCTGGTCAAACTGATCCTGTACGCCAGAATCGACATGGGCATCGTGATCGATATCGACCTGAACTCGATCCGTAAAGATGAGGCGGGCCTAAGCGCACAAAATTGGGCAGTGGGCACAATCCGTTACGGCGACAATGAATTCGGACAATTACTTTATATCAAATCTTCGCGGGCCGGTGATGAAAATGAATATATAAGGGAATACCAATCTCGAAATCCAAATTTCCCACACGAATCAACCATCGATCAATTCTTTGACGAAACCCAATTTGAAGCGTACAGGGCATTGGGGTTTCATATTGGCGATAAATTGTTCACCGATGACGCCGCCAGGGACTTATTCGACAATCTAGAACCTAAGGATCCTGACAATCCTATCAATGATCTTCTAAGTGCATGAATGATTCCATGCAATCGGTTGACACTGATTAGCCTGGTGTTTCGTTACGACGACCCCTATATTCTTAAGAATCTTTATTATTAATGAATTCAGAAGAAAATTTTATTTGGGTATTTATTGGGGAGATTCACTACTGGAAACCGAGTATAGTAACGTTGGAATCAATAAATTCTTAGGAGTCAACGATGCGCATACTCAAACTAAAATACAGGACTTTTTTCGTTTTAGTGGCTTTTTTGATTGCAACAATTCAACCTGTATTTGCCGACGATAACGCAGATGCGGAAGGTCTGGTCAACAAATCATTGACCACGTTTAATGATTTTAACGCCGACCCGGACATGACTTGGTTCCAAAAACATATTGGTCAAGCGAAGGGAATCATGATTATCCCTAGGCTTCTGAAAGGTGGATTCATTTTCGGCGGCTCGGGTGGCTCCGGTGTGCTACTCAAACGTGAACAAAGCGGAAATTGGATTGGCCCAGCTTTCTATACCATGGGATCGGTTTCTTGGGGGCTTCAAGCCGGGGCGGAAGCCGCGGAGGTGATCCTGCTAATCATGTCGCAAAAAGGTTTGGATTCACTATTAAGCACAAAAGTACAACTCGGCGCTGATGTAAGCGTTGCGGCCGGTCCGGTGGGCGCTGGTGCGCAAGCCGCAACCGCCGATATTCTGCAATTTTCACGGGCTAAAGGCATATTTGGCGGTTTGACGCTAGAAGGTTCGGTCATTACACCTCGCGAGGGTTTAATGAACGCTTATTACGGCAAACCAATGACACCGGTTAATATTTTGGTAACCAAGGACGCAAAGAATCCACAATCCGATGCATTGCGCGTCGCATTAATCAAGGGCGCCGGCTAGCCATTGACCACCTCTATAATGACAACGCTATTGAGCCAATTTGCGCGACTCCCCTGCAACCGGAACGATCGGCACTAAACACTAGTCGTACCCACAAATTGCAAATCTGAACCGATCACTGTGAGATCGCGCGTCTCGTACTTTTGCATCCATTAACTTTGCGATTAAACGCAACTTGTTATAAGTCGACTCCACCAAGTCTGTACCACTCAATTAGACATTCGGTCAGACTGAATGACTGCGAGTAAATTTTTACCAAATTGAACAATATTTGAAAATTTGATTTTCCTATAAGGATTAGATCGTGCGTTATTTCATATCGGTAATATTGATCTTTATCTGCGCCTGTGAAAAAAATCAGGAACATATCGCGCTGGGCACTATTGAGCGTGACCGTATCGCGCTAACCGCAACGGTCAACGAAGTAGTGGTGGAATTACCCGTTGCCCAGGGCACCAAGGTAGAAAAAGGTACGCTATTAGTTCGCCTCGATGACACCCAACAAAAAGCACAGGTGGCTAAAGCGAAGGCCGAAGTGGCGCTTGCACAAGCCAATCTGGAAAAATTGCGTAACGGTGCGAGAGTAGAAGAAGTTGCTGCGGCGCAAGCCGAAGTATACGGAGCCAAAGCAACTTTGGTGGAAGCTGAAGCCAACTACGAACGCTCCAAAAACCTGGAAAAACGTAATATGGCCAGCCGGGCCAATCTGGATCGCACTTTAGCCGCGCGTGATGCTGCGCGAGCACGCTTGAAAAGCGCACAAGAACAGTTACGTCGACTAACCAATGGCACTCGGGAAGAAGACCTGCGTATGGGCGAAGCCACCCTCGAAGCAGTCCAAGCCAGTTTGGCCAGCGAACGAAAAAAACTGGCTGATCTCAGCATCCGCGCAACCCGCAGCGGTATATTGGATAATCTGCCATGGAACTTAGGTGAGCGCGTCACCACAGGTAGCCCTCTCGCGGTGTTGTTGGCGGGCGAATCCCCTTACGCCAGAGTCTATATACCGGAACCCTACAGGGTTAGCGTCAAAGTAGGCGATGAACTAGCGGTACGCATGGACGGTTTGGCTGAACCGATTAGAGGCATGGTACGTTGGGTCGCCACAGACCCGGCTTTTAGTCCTTATTATGCACTCAATCAGGAAGAACGGTCGCGTCTGATGTATCTGGCCAAGGTTGAACTAGATAAAAGCGCCGCGAATCTACCTATTGGCGTTCCCGCGCAAGTCATACTACCGTGAACGAATTTGCCGTCGAAGCGCGCGATGTGAGTCGCCTCTTTGGCGATTTAAAAGCGATAGACCGGCTAGATCTCGAAATTAAAAAAGGTCGAATATTTGGCTTCCTGGGGCCTAACGGCTGCGGTAAGACGACCGCTATACGGATGTTGACGGGGCTATTGAAGCCGACCCGGGGTGAGATCAATGTACTCGGTTTCAAACTACCGCAAGATGCTGAAAAACTACGTCTACAAATCGGCTACATGACGCAAAAGTTCTCTTTATACGATGACCTTACGGTAAAGGAAAACCTACGATTTGTCGCCGAAATCTACGGTTTCAGGCGCCGCGAACAAAACCAACGGATCACGGAGCTCCTGTCTGTTTACGGGCTGGATAAAAAATCAGATCAGTTTGCCGGAAGCATGAGTGGCGGTCAACGGCAAAGACTGGCCTTGGCAGCCGCTTGCTTGCACAAGCCACAGCTGCTATTTCTGGATGAACCGACGTCCGCCGTAGATCCGGAAAATCGTCGCGATTTTTGGGAAAAATTGTTCGATTTGTGTGATCAGGGTTCCAGCATCCTGGTCTCCACCCATTACATGGACGAAGCCGAACGTTGCCACCAACTCGCCATTTTAGAAGCCGGGGTTAAACGCGTGGATGGTTCGCCCGATGAGTTGATGCAAAATATGGGGGCAAACGTAATTGAAATATCGGCGTCCAATCTAAGGCAACTGAAACACAAGCTTGTGCAACTGCCCGAAATCATTTCGGCAGCACAACTAGGCGCCCGGCTAAGGGTTCTAGTAGATGACGAGATTGCCGACCCTAAGGCATTCCTAATTCAGCAGGACGGTATCAGTCTAGATGATGAATTAACTCAGGTTAGACCCAGTCTGGAGGATGTCTTTGTAAGCTGTACCGGGGACGGCAGACAATGAACAGTCTACTCAGAATACACGCCATATTTTTCAAAGAACTCACCCAATTGAAACGGGATAAGATGACCTTTGGCATGGTGGTGATGATTCCGCTGATTCAGCTCATGCTGTTTGGATTCGCGATCAATACCAATATTCGCCATATCCCTGTGGGTTTAGTGGACCATAGCCAAACCGCATTGAGCCGAATACTGGTGCAAACGCTGACCGCGACCCAGGTGGTTAAATTTGACCAGCGATATACCAACGAACGTCAAGCGGAAGCCGCTATTGACCGTGCAGAAGTACGCGCGGTTTTTGTTATTCCTGAAGATCTGAGCCAACGATTAGTGCGTCATCAAACCGTTGGATTGGCAGTGCCACCGTCAACCGATGAAGAGACAAGCAGGCCGGTCGCCCAATGGATTGTCGATGGTTCAGACACCATGATATCCTCCGCTATTAAGAGCCTGCGCAGTATGCCATTGTCGGAATTGCTCAGCAAACCGGCCAACCGCAACACCCCTACGTTTGAAGTCGTACTATTTTATAACCCGGAACAACGCACCGCGGTAAATATCGTGCCGGGATTGGTGGGAATCATCCTGACCATGACCATGATCATGTTCACATCAGCCGCTATCGTTCGCGAACGAGAACGCGGTAATTTAGAAATGCTGATTACCACACCGGTACGCTCCATCGAACTAATGCTGGGTAAAATTATCCCTTATATTTTCATTGGTTCGTTGCAAGTAGGGATCATCCTTGGGCTTGGCCACTTGGTATTCAACGTTCCGATCAATGGCAGCTTGTGGCAACTAACGGGCGCGACTCTTTTGTTTATCGCAGCCAGTTTGACTTTGGGCCTGGTGATCTCAACCATCGCCAAAAACCAGCTTCAGTCTATGCAAATGACAATATTCGTATTGCTGCCATCGATTCTACTTTCCGGCTTTATGTTTCCATACGAAGGCATGCCGGAAGCCGCTCAGTACATCGCGGAAGCGCTGCCTGCCACGCACTTCATGCGATTGATCAGGGGCGTAGTCCTGCGCGATGTAGAAATTATCAACATGAAGTTTGATGTGTACTGGTTATCTATTTTTTCCCTGGTCGGATTGTTGGTCGCTTCGATGCGCTTCAAGAAGCGATTGGATTAGTGCAATCCCGGCGCGGCCACAATTTAGCATCACTCACACAATGCCCTACCTCAGCCTCACTTAACCACCTGGCTTCAAAATTTTCTGCATCAGTTCCCAATAAACCCCCAGATGGTGCTGCGCAAACATGTCGCCTGGATGTTCTTCGCCTATGGCTGGGTCTCCGGCCAACGCGATCGGGTTGGCCGCCGCTAAATAATTTAACGTGAGAAGATCTCGTCCCAACGAGAGTCGGTGCTCGTCGGCAACGCTGTCCTTTAACGTAGGATGTGAATCACCTCGACTAAATAAAAAGCGCGTTATACAAGCAAAGCTCCTTTCTAACAATTTAATCAGTAACCAAGGAATCGCTGAAATCGGATTCGGAGTGTTCATATCGCTCAACAATTCCAGCGTCAATGGAACTTGGGGCACCCAGTCCAAACTGTTCGTCAGTCGATAAGCCATACCTGGTGTCGCGAACAACTGGTCAAAATCGTTAGCCAGATAATCGTTACCCGGTTTCGGTTGGGCAAAAACATAGGTTTTATACGAAATATCGTCACCCAAACGTTGATAATGCAAATAGGAACGCAATAGGGTTGCCATCGCCGCACCCTGGCTATGCCCAGTAATAAAAAACTCTTTTGCGCCCTGATCTACAGCGGTTTGCATGTGCTTGAGCAATGCAAAATCCCAATTAGGATTTATCAACGCTCCCAAACTGTAAGTGAATCCCAAGTGAACCCCAGCGTAAGGCGCTTCTGCCAGCGTAAATTCAAATCTATAACCGGGTACGCCGTCGCTTTCACGGATTTGTACCGCGCTTTTGGCTTTGATAACTTCCACCAGAAGGTCCGCCAATACGCTTTTGGCGGTGGCAACCGTTCCACGTGTAGCTGCTGCATAGCGCGCCGGATTTGATCGGCACCGATAAAGCCTCCAATAATTATCCAAGCCAATGGATTCGGTTGGATTTACCACGATCTCCCAATCATCAATATCCGGTACACAAGGGACCCATGAATTTTGCGAAGACGCGGCACCGATATTGCTCTTCAAACTGTTTTTTGCCTCTTCCTCGGTCGACATGGTTGGCGTATTTGTCTCGACGTTCGCGGACAAAGCCAAACATTGCTCGGCCTCTTCAAAATCAAACCCTGCTTCAAATGGCATATCAATCCTCCCTTCTTATTTGAATGACCCGCAACCTATATTCAATAAAGGCAAAAATATAGAGTTATCATGCGGCCTACTAACAGCTGACATAGAAGCGTTTGCTGCTCCTTTTCACGATGCTCGCAGAGATAACTTTCTGTATAGGTAATTTCCACTGATACCAAAACTTACAGTTTGTTGGCTAGCTGTGTCCAAACAGACGCCAAAACCCTAAAGGATTCGTTATCTGTCCCTATATTTTGATTTATCCGGTTCACCCTTTGCATTAAAACACCGAAGCATCAAATTGCAATGTTTTTTTCCGCGCGACCGATAAACTACGCGTGTCTCAATCTGTTTAATGTCAGCGAGAAATTCGACTATGCAAAAATAATCTCGATCGCATTGCCAAGATATCGAAAATTATCAAATTTTCCCTTCAATTAAACTATTGCGTCAAAACATTAATACCCACCAATCTGATTGGACAATTTTGTAAACAGCTCAATTATTTAGGCATCGACCCAATCTGCCATTAGAATGGCTTAATCGACAAATCAAAAGTGCTAGGACAGCAAATGCTCAAAATTAAACCGGTCTCCCGAGCCATCGGTTTCAGCCGCATACTGGGACTAAGTGATGCTATTGCTTTAGGGTTATCAATCAGCTTGGGAATAGCGCTTACCGCGCTAGCGCCGTTGCTGATGCAATTCGCCGGTGAGGACACCCCGTTAGTCTATGCTTTGACGATTATCGTCTTTATTCCACTTGTCTTGAGTTATGCTGAACGCGCCCAGCAGGTACCCGGAAGCGCCAGTTGTTATCAACTAGCGCAATTGAGTGGACAATCCTGGTTGGTATTTATAGTCGGCTGGTTAATGCTAGCCGGGCATGTTGCGGTCGCCGCACTGCTTACAGACAGTATTGGTCTGCGCGTCATTGGTATTATGAAGCAACTTTTCAACATCGACGCGGGTATTCTTTGGGTGTTGATGGCCATTATAGGTGTCACGGGAGTTTACGAGTTTACTTCGGCGCGCAACTATTCTCCGATCAGAAACAATTTGGTGTGGCTGTGCCTTTTGTTACTGTTCTTCGTTCTGATTTGGGCAATATTCAAACACGATCCAAAGACTGCAGATTTACCGCCATTACAACAGACGCAAAACTGGTTATCCACGGTGGCTATTCTGTCCGCGAGTCTTTGGGGATTGGAAGCAGTGACTAGCTTCAGGCGTCAATTGCGCAACGCGGCTCAAAATCTGCCACTGGCCATGTTAGGTGTGTTGGTGATAGCCAACCTTATCGGGGTTGCCACTATGATAATAGTGATTCGTTTTCCAGATTTGACCGGTGAAAATTTGATTAAACAGCTATCTTGGAACGATAGTCGTTTCGTCCTGGTTATCCTGACGCTATCGATCGTAATCTGCTGGACGGGTTTATCCCGAATTTTGGCCAGTGGTATCCGGCTAATGGGCGTGATGCTGAACGACGGATTTTTTCCTCGCATAGTCGAACGAAACGACGGGACGCAGCCCAATCTAATCAAGATAGCCGTCTTATTAATTTTAAGTTTAGCGTTGGCATTCTCCGATATACCTGTCGCCATATTGGCATGTATTGCTGCGATCACCTACCTATGGTCATTTCTTTTGGTGATAGTGCCGCATATTTGGCAACCACGCAGTGCATTTTCAACCGTTCACCGTCTAAAACTACCTCTGCATCCATTTGTTCCGGTACTGGCAAGTGTGATCGCATTGTACTTGTCGTTACTTCTTTCACTCCCAGTAATCCTTATTACGCTCGCATGGATAGCATTGGGGGGAATGTACTACCTACTCTATGGATTTCGCGGCAATGCCATTGTTCAAAGAAAAAAAGCTGTTGTCGGCGACCAAGAGAAATTGCCGGAAAAAGGTTTGTACCGTGTTCTGGTTGCGGTAAAAGCCGGAGAAGGTGTCGATACGCTTATTACCGCCGGGGCCGCTCTCGCTAAAGCAAATCACGGGGAACTACTGGTACTCCATTGTCGACTAGGGGAAAAGTTTCGCTCACCGGAATCAATTCGCATAGCCGCCGAGAAATATTGGCGAAATCTGAATGAAACGATTAACGCAATAGAGTGCCCCAACGTTTCGATCAAACCGCTGATCCGAATTGCACCAAGCGCGACTGTTGCAATACTGGAAACCGCAAAGGAATACAAGGTTGATTTCATTATATTGGGGTCGCCTGGTGCAGTTGATGAACTGGAGAACGACCCAGACCCGGTAGTGAAACAGGTTTTCTATAGAGCCAGCTTTCCTGTTGCGGTGATCAATGGAAATATAACAGAACAACCGCTCAGAATTCTGGTTGCAGCCGAGGCGAAGCCCAACCTAAACGCCGGGCTGAAATTCACTGCAGCATTTGTTGGTGAAGCACCAACTTCGATCACGGTCCTGGCAAAAAAGCTTGAACAAGAGCAGGCCCTGGAATTGACGCCAACACGTGCCGACGTCAATCTTAAACAACTTGACGGTACTGACATTACAAAGGAAATCGGGGACCAAGCGCTTGGCACAGACTTGTTGATAATTGGAGCGGCCGTCGACCCGGCACACAATAGAGCGGTGTTTGACGGAATACCGGTTGAATTGACCGGGGAGATGCAGAATCTCCCGTCGGTAATCGTAAAGGCCAAAGCGCCAATAAGAACCCGCATGCTGGGACATTTTTCAAGAATTGTAATAGACCAATTTCCAACATTGACCATATCGGAAAGATCAGAAGTATTTTCGAATCTGGGGCGCGCTGCTCGTGGCAACGTAGACTATTACACGCTGCTTTTTCTTTCAACTACGATAGCCACACTAGGTTTGCTTCTTAACAGCGGCGCCGTAATCATCGGTGCAATGCTTGTCGCACCATTGATGAATCCAATTTTAGCGGTAGGTAATGGCATCGTGCTAGGCAATTTCTTATTGATTCGACGCGGATTAAATTCGGCCCTCAACGGAGTTTGCCTGGTGATTATGGTGGGCACAGTTATTGTTATACTTCTGCCCCTCCAAGAAGCAGATAGCGAGATCCTTTCCAGAACACAACCCAATGCTTTTGATCTAATGGTTGCACTGGCCGCCGGGGCGGTCGCTGCCTACGGCGTAAGCCGGAAATCCGTAGCCGCAGCATTACCTGGAGTCGCAATCGCGGTGGCGCTAGTGCCGCCGCTGTGCGTGGTGGGATATGGATTAGGGGCAGCCCGTTTTTTGGTTGCTGGGGGCGCATTGCTGCTATTTCTGACAAATTTCGCGGCAATAATTATGGCCGGGGCGGCAGTTTTTTATGTGCTTGGTTTTCGCCCGTCAAAAACAATTCACGGCGCTTTGAGCCGACGCGCTTTTACTTATACCATTTGCGGTTTGTTGCTACTGTCAATACCGTTGGGTTTCGCAACGTTAAACGCAATCGAAAAACGTCGAATTGACGAATTGATAAGCGAACGCTTCGAATTGATCGCCGCAAGTGGAGACGCCCGGCTGCGCGACGTTTCGATTTCGCGCGGTCACGACGAATATCGAATTCATATGACAGTTCACGCGCTGGACAATACCCAGCAAATCAAGTCATTGACCAGAGAGTTGCGCGAATATCTAGAGCACAAAACCGGTGCAAAAGTCAGCATAAAGGTTACCGCAGTATCCGCCTTTGAATTTACCGAAAATAGCAGTCATTAGCGACACGGTTATGCATCACAGAAACTACAGAAAAAGTCGCGGAACAATGTAGATTTATAATTTTTCTAACGGGAATCAGTTGAGCATTTGTTACAACTGAGACGCAGCTAGACAGCATAGTCAAATCAAAAACTGGAAATTCGACTCGCACCCTCGAACAAACCAACCCATCAGTCTTCAAATGAAGATGTTAGAATCAGACCCGCGCAAACATGATTATCGACCCCATGGACTCAATATCGCAAGCCGAAGCTTTTGCTACACTGACACCCGACGAATTGCTAGATGCGGTTGAAGCAACCGGGATACACTGCGATGGAAGGTTTCTGGCGTTAAATAGCTATGAAAACCGGGTTTACCAAATCGGTGTCGAAGACCAGTCCCCGCTGGTCGCAAAATTTTACCGGCCGGCGCGGTGGCTAGACGAGGCCATTGTTGAGGAGCACGTGTTTACCACTGATCTAGCGGCACAAGAAATTCCGGTTATTCCTCCCACGGCGGATAACAACGGTAATACCCTGAGATTCCATGGTGCCTTCAGGTTCGCCCTATACCCGTGCCGCGGTGGACGCGTACCAGAATTAGACAACCCCGACCAACTGGAACAAATGGGACGCTTGGTCGCACGTATACACGCCAACTCTGCGGTCGACGCCTTCGATTTTCGTCCAACATTAGATATTGAGGATTTTGCGGTTAAACCCCGCGCATTTCTACTGGATAACGATTTTATTCCAGACTATCTGATTGACGCCTATCAAACCCTAACTCAAGATTTAATCGAGCAAATACGTAACGGATTCGCGCGCGCCGGCCAGGTACAGCAGATTAGGCTGCACGGTGATTGTCATCCCGGCAATATCCTTTGGACCGACGCCGGCCCGCATATTGTAGATTTTGATGATGCACGCATGGGCCCGGCCGTGCAGGATTTGTGGATGTTTTTATCCGGTGACCGGGATTACATGACCGCCCGGCTTGGCGACCTTCTGGAAGGTTATACGCAGTTTTATGATTTTAACGCGTCAGAATTACACCTGATCGAGCCATTACGCACTTTGCGCATGATCAATTATGCGGGATGGCTGGCAGTGCGCTGGACAGACCCTGCTTTCCCTCTGGCATTTCCATGGTTCAACACACCGCGTTATTGGGACGAACACATTCTGGCCTTACGCGAGCAATCCGCGTTGATGAACGAAGCCCCATTGGATTGGGACTGAGAACCTGCTGATGATCTTGTTCGTTTATACAAACAAACTTTGGTAATGACCATTCTTAGTCGATCAATACAAATTTTATCTTTCAAAATTCGGCCCCGGCAATACATGTATGGGTACAAGTTACGAACAATGTCATCATTAAATAGATGGACAATTTCCATCAAAATAGCGATTGCATACATTGAACCTAAACCAAGCCTTTCGGTCTCAGTAAAGCTGCGAATATTGCCCAAAATTAGAATTAATTCGAGTTAATATTTCTCTAACTGTCGTTAACTTTTGTAAACGCCCTGGTTTAGATAAAGATTAGCTCTATACAAATAATTATAATGATCAGTAATTCAAACTTGAAATGGACGCAAAAAATGAATTCTTTCCGCAATTTTATCGATGCACTGAACCCGAATAAATCAAAAGCCAAAGCATCGACCCCCAGAACAAAAAACCCTTGGCGTGCGGTTTCCATAAAGCCACGCAGTATCAATCCCTGTAAAAAAGTCCACACAATATCAGAAATACGATTTTTGATAGATGAAGCACCTACATTGCCGCTAGAGGGTTGTAATAAGATCGACGACTGTCGATGTTATTATGTCCGTCATTCTGATCGGCGTAGCGATGAAATACGTCGGGATATCGACCTAGGTATTTCCAGATATACCTACGTCAAGCAAGAACGGCGCCGAGGAGACGGCGGCCGGCGGACTGGCGATATTCTTCCGAACTAATATACCAGTACATCCAACCCGGGCCCAACCACCGTTAAAGTCGCTAAACGGCGCACGGTTCATAAGCATCAAGGGACCTTCGAATCTGCCGAATTCGATCGAATTGCGCCGGCAATCGAAGATAATTTTCTCTGAATAATTCGCGTATTACGGGGGCCGGTACGCAACAGCTGTTTTTGCGCTGGACTCAAAACTTCGAGCTCTTTCGCGTTAAATTTATACATTACAGACGGCCTGATCAACGCGATGTCACCCTCTACAACGGGCGTTTTCTGTAAATGTCCAATTGCTTGAAATAAGGCTGTATCGAAACGACTTTGCGGATTACCGAGATCTTGATAAGCCAGGTTAATTATTGGTTCCAGGCGTCGATAGAGATCTGCGGCCTGCGCACTATCTAACGACGATAAGAAATCCGCATAAACGTCATAGCGTTGATAACTTTTAGGGTCAATAATCAACGTCCCCTTCGATTCCATCACCTGGAATTGACCTTTAGGCGCGAAAAATGCCATTTGCTTACGCGGTATTTTGCCGCGCGCGATATTGTCAACTAATGTCACGAACCGGCGTATCAAATGATCGGCATTAGTCCACCCGGATAGTGCCGGGCTGGTCGACAAATCTCTTATCGATCTTCGAACCAACCGGTCGCTATGATCTAGTGCGGGTAAAACGGTGGCCTTGTCAATATCAAGATCTTCGTCTTCTGTCTCGGGAGACTCTTCGATTTCCAGTGGGAGTTGCCCGGTTTTTAATTTAGCCGCCTCATTCTGATCCGCTGTCGATGCTCCCTTCACAACTGAAGGAAACGCTTCCTTTGAAACGTCGGGTGGAGGATCGGCAAACAAGCCATACAAGCCATAGCTGAGCAACCCCAACACGCCTATGCCAAGGAGTAGATACAATAATCCCAAGGACTTATTGGACTGTTTCGATGGCTCAGGTGTCAAATCGTTCGATACGTTGTTCACAAAATCACCTTTTCTCTTTTTTTAAGCTACCCGGCAACTTTTCAAACTTAGTTTCCATCCTCACTTGAAATCATTGCGCTAATTGCTTAGTTTAGTTCCACACGCCAGACGTATGAAAATGACGGTCTATGGATCCGCCGCGCGGTTCCATGCCTGTACTCATCATTTTACATGAGGAGAACGCCATGCCTGCACAACGTCTTACAGAGTTTCTGGACAACAACAACGTAAAATACGTTGCCATCAATCATTCGATGGCTTTCACCGCATTGGAGATCGCCAAATCGGCTCACGTGCCAATCAAGGAAATGGCCAAAACTCTCATTTTAAAGATAGACAATGAGACCGCTATGGCAGTGCTGCCCGCGGCGTATAAAATTGATCTTGCCATTTTGCGAGATGCATTTGACACCGAAAATGTAGAGCTGGCCTCCGAACAAGAGTTTGCTAGGTTGTTCCCGGATTGCGAGGTCGGTGCAATGCCGCCGTTTGGAAACCTCTACGAATTGGACGTCTACGTCGCCGAAAGCATAACCGAGCATCCTTATTTTGCGTTTACGGCGGGATCGCATTCTGAAGTGATTCGAATGGCCTATAAAGACTACGAACACTTAGTATCACCCAGTTTTATAATACTAGAATCATAACTTTACAACAAACCAACGCCAATTTGATTCGCAATTTCGCGGGAGGAAACCATGACCAGGTATACGTCAGAAGATATCAGAAATATTGGCCTACTGGGCCACGCCGGCTGTGGAAAAACAGAGTTGGTCGAAACCTTGCTGCACCACGCCGGAACGATCGCGACCCGTGGAAGTTTGGAGCGCGGAACAATGGTTAGTGACTTCGATCCGCAGGAAAAACAATTACAACATTCGATCGACAGTACGGTGTGCCACCTGGAACACAAGGGTATCCAGGTCAACCTTATCGATACACCCGGGTATCCTGATTTACTCGGACGCGCACTCAGCATAATTCCCGGTGTGGAAACCGTGGCACTGGTGATAAACGCACAGATTGGTGTCGAAATGGTGTCGCAACAGGTGATGGAGAACGCTACGGAAAGCGGCGTTTGCTCATTGATAATTGTCAATAAAATTGATGCGGCCGACGTCAATCCGCAACAGCTATTGGATCAGATCCGCGAATCGTTTGGCGCAGAATGTTTACCGCTGAACTTACCCGCCAACAATGGTGGTTCCGTAGTGGATTGCTTTTTCAACCTGGATGATCAAGCAACCGATATGTTATCCGTAAGCCAAGCCCACACCGAAATAATTGATCAGGTCGTCGATGTGGATGAAGCTTTAATGGAAATTTACCTGGAACAGGGCCAGGAACTGGATCCAGAGCAGTTACATGACCCATTCGAGAAAGCGCTACGGGAGGGCCATTTGATCCCGGTCTGCTTCGTATCGGCCCGTACCGGTGCGGGTATCGATCAGTTGTTAGAAGTCTTCAGCCGTTTAATGCCCAACCCCAGCGAGGGAAATCCACCGCAGTTTCTAAAGGGCGAAGGCGAAAATGCGCAACCGGTAAACGTAGCTCCCGACCCGACACAACATGTAGTTGCGCATGTCTTCAAAGTTACGGTTGATCCCTTTGTTGGCAAAATGGGTGTATTCCGTATCTATCAGGGAACCATCACGCCGAATAGTCAATTGTATATCGGCGATGGGCGAAAACCCTTCAAGCCGGCACATATTCTGCGTCTACAGGGCAAGAATCATATGGAAATCGCTAATGGAATTCCCGGGGACATCTGTGCGGTCGCCAAGGTCGATGATATCCATATGGATGCGGTTTTGCACGACTCGCACGACGAGGATTATTTTCACCTTAAATCTCCGCCTGTGCCTGCGCCGATGACGGGACTGGCCATAAAACCCATTCGTCGCGGCGACGAGCAAAAATTATCCGATGCTTTGCAAAAGTTAGCAGCAGAGGACCCAGGCGTCTGCATCGAACACTATGCCACGTCCAACGAAACGGTATTGCGCGGGATGGGAGATTTACACCTGCGCATCCTGCTAGAACGAATGAAAGAACGCTACCATGTCGAAGTCGAGACACACATTCCCAGCATTGCCTACAGAGAAACTGTTCAAAGCAACGCAGAAGGCCACCACCGGCACAAAAAACAAACCGGCGGCGCCGGCCAGTTTGGCGAGGTTGCATTAAAGGTTGAACCCAAAGAACGCGGTAGCGGATTCGAATTCGTCAATCGTGTAGTGGGCGGAGCAATTCCATCACAATTCGTTCCCGCGGTGGAAAAAGGTGTGCGCCAGGTTATCGATTCGGGTGCTATTGCTGGCTACCCGATGCAGGATGTGCGAGTCATTGTTTATGATGGCAAACACCATTCGGTCGATTCCAAAGAAATTGCTTTCGTTGCCGCTGGTAAAAAAGCATTCTTGGAAGCAATTCTAAAAGCCAAACCGATCGTGCTCGAACCCATAGTCGACATCGACGTCGATGCCCCAAATTCCAGCGTTGGCGACATTACTGGCGATATCGCCGGTAAACGTGGACGAATTAACGGAACCACCAGCGGCAAGAATGGCCGAGTCAATATATCGGGGCAACTTCCACTCAGTGAGCTGGATAACTACCAATCCACGTTGAAATCAATGACCGGTGGCGAGGGCACTTATAGCATAGCATTCAGCCACTATGAACCGGTCCCCGGTAATGTTCAAAAATCCCTGACCAGCGCATTTAAAGGCCACGGTGAAGACTGAGCTTGAGCTACCGCAACCAAAAATTGGCGTTGGCGCGATGATATTTGACGACTGCGGCAAGGTTCTACTGATTCGCAGAGACAAAGCACCTGCCCGCGGGCAATGGTCAATCCCCGGGGGTTGCCAGGAGGCCGGGGAAACGCTGGTAGAATGCGCCGCCCGCGAAGTACTTGAAGAAACCGGAATAGTAGTTAGGATTGGCCCAATTGTTGCCGTCGCGGAGCGCATCAAGGAAGGGTTTCACTATGTGATTATCGATTTTCTGGCTACAACCCAGCAGGCAGAAAATACCACACCGGTACCCGCAACCGATGTTAGCGAAGCCCGGTGGGTAGATTTATCAGATTTGGATAATTACGATACAGTTATTGGATTATCGGCAATCATACGACGTATAGATCAAATCAAATCCAAGCATGACGAGATGGGTTTAAGCGCGGTAGATAAAAGACTTTCCGACTTTTTAGCCTCGCGTTGAGCCATCAATACCCCTTCATAAAAGTCTGCATTGCATAAACGCTATATTCAGCAAGTGGCAGTTCTTGGAACAGTGCTTTAAAATTGCGCTCTAATATCTCCGCTATCAATTCAAAACCGACGCGCCTCACGAAATTTACTCCCTACAGATATGAAAATTATTGCACCAACAAGAAACCCACAACGGCGCGATTCGCGTGTGGAGCCGAGACATGGCTAAATCATTGCAGGATCAACTCCTCCAGGCAGGATTGGTCGATTCCAAACAGCTCAAAAAAGCGAACACGGAAAAACGGCAAAAGGCCAAACAGCAACGCAATCAGAAAGCCGGTTCAACTAATGGAAACTCAGCAGCAAGAATCAACCAGAAACGATTGGAAAAATCAGAACACGACCGGCAACTCAATCTAGAACGGACTGCAAATGCCAAACGTAAGGAATTAAACGCTCAAATAAAGCAACTTTTGTTAAAAAATCGAGAGCCCCAAGACGATAACGGTGTCGCTTACAATTTTGAGCACGATAATAAACTCCGCCGTGTCTATGTTTCTGAGCCAATTCGGAAAAAAATTATCAACGGTCAATTGGCCATTGTGAAATATAAAAAACACTACGAAATCGTTGGATTTGAAATCGCCCGAAAAATCGCGGACCGGAACCCTTCGGTTTGGATCAAAATCAATGACCCGGGTTCACCCACCCCGACTGCGGACGACCCCTATTCTAACTACCAGGTTCCGGACGATTTAATCTGGTAAGCACCGCCTGGATTTGTCACTGCGAATCAATTAGAGGGATTTAATTTCTAAACGACGGATGTCACGTCATGCAACCACGCTCAAATCACATCATGGTACAGCCCAACCGGGAAATATATACGGTCTCCGCATTGAACCGCGAAACCAAAACTGTGTTGGCCCATCATTTTTTGTCCGTGTGGGTCGAGGGAGAGGTTTCCAACCTGGCTAGCCCATCCTCTGGGCACATTTATTTTACGTTGAAGGATGCGGACGCACAGATTCGCTGCGCCATGTTCCGAATGCACCGCCGCACACTTGGTTTCAAACCAACTAACGGCAGCCAAGTCCTGGTCAAAGCCCAAGTTAGCCTGTATGAAACACGGGGAGACTACCAACTCATCGTCGAGCGTATGGAGGAGTCGGGCGACGGCGCATTACGCCGCGCATTTGAAACCTTAAAATCGCGTTTATCCGAAGAGGGTCTATTCGACGCCTCACTGAAAAAATCGATACCCATTCTGCCCAAGCAGCTGGGTGTAATCACGTCGGCAAGCGGCGCGGCCATCAGAGATATATTGACGGTACTGAAGCGCCGCTTCCCAGCTATTCCTATTTTAGTCTACCCCGTTTCTGTACAAGGTACCGATGCAAAATTCGAAATCGTGAAAGCCCTGGAAAAAGCTAGTCGTAACGCTGAATGCGATGTGTTAATCCTCGCTCGTGGAGGTGGATCGCTTGAAGATCTTTGGGCATTTAACGAAGAAATAGTGGCCCGAGCCATTAGTCAATGCGAAATTCCGATCGTTACAGGCATTGGCCATGAAATCGATTTTACTATTGCGGACTTTGTCGCGGACCACAGAGCGGCAACACCGTCGGCGGCCGCGGAATCTGTAAGCCCGGACCAGCTTGAATGGATGGATCAATTGTCCCGTCTGGAATCGCGCCTTAGCCGTCAATTCAATAACCAACTTTTACAACAGGCTGCGTCGCTGCAACGGCTGGAAAAGCGCTTACAACGAAACCACCCGGGACACCATTTGCGTGAAAAAGCACAGCGCCTAGACGAGCTTGAGGTTCGAAGTCTACGAAGCATGCGATCCAAACTCCAAAATTCACAAGCCAATCTCCTAACCGCTAGTGCGAAGTTACAACAACACACACCGAAACAACGCGTCAAAACACTATACGCTGAACAGCGTAATCTAGAACAAAGATTGATTCGTGCGGTAGAAAAGAACCTGGATCGCCCCCGGCAAAAACTTATCAGTTTGGGGCGGGCCCTGGATGCTATCAGCCCCCTGGCAACCTTGTCCCGAGGTTATGCAATAGTTTCACGACACTCCGACGGCAAGATTCTCCGATCTTGCGAGAAAAGTGACGTGGGAGACGTAGTCGAAGCGCGGTTGCACAAAGGAAGTTTGCTTTGTCAGGTTACGGAAATCCTAAAATCCAGTAAATAGATTTAATTCAATGATTTGCATGCTTCAAACGATACACCAGTGAAACCCAGCCAGGGCACTGCACAGCCCTCATGTTGATCTATACTTAAACGTTGATAACCAATGATTAATGCTGCTAAACCGCACACAATAATGTGGGTATCAGTTTGCTTATCAATCAGTCTCGACGAAAAAGAATTTATCAACAACACAGGTACGCCTCATAAAACGTCTATACATCATTCCGGTTGCGGTACTTATTGCATCAATATCAGCCGGAGCATTCGTTATCAAGATCTACAACCAGCTCAACACCAAAGAGCAGGCGTTACTTGTCACTGAGATTGGTGCCGCTCAAGCATCTATCATTGAACGGCGATTATCGCGTTCATTGTCGGCAACCTATATCCTTGAATCATTGATTCAGCGAGACAACGGCAAACTACAAGAATTTGACAGTTTAGCCAAAAATATCATTGATTCTCTGGGTGGAATCAGTAATTTACAATTGGCACCGAACGGGGTTATCGAGAAGATTTATCCGCTCACCGGTAACGAGAAAGCGCTAGGGCACAATATTCTACGCGACGATAGGCGCCGTGCAGAAGCCTTGCTAGCTGTAGCTTCGAACAAACTAACCCTGGCCGGTCCGTTCGAATTGATCCAGGGCGGTGTCGCGGTTATAGGCCGCAACCCAGTATTTTTAACCGCCGAGGGCAGCAAACCGAATTTTTGGGGATTCACATCGGTATTGATCTATCTAGACGATTTGATCGCCAATACCGAACTCGAACAATTGGTCAAAAGGGGCTATCACTATCAATTGTCCCGCTTTCATCCCAATTCCGGTAAACCCAGCATTTTTGCCGGCAACGTGGAAATTCAATTATCTGAATCCGTTGACCGGCATCCGATCAACGTCCCCAACGGCCAATGGTTTTTGTACTTACCAAAGGATAACGCGACCGAAACGCCATGGCTCTCCGTATTCCGTTACACGATAGTCCTACTAATCAGCTTCATGCTTGCCTATCTGGTTTACTGGTTATTGCGCCAACCCGAGCGCCTCAATAGCTTGGTTAAAGAGCGCACCGAAGAGCTTAATCAGCTCGCTTTTTATGACCCACTTACCGGATTGTGCAATCGCCGTTTGCTGTTTGACCTTCTGGATCGACACATCAAAATGGCCCAACGTAATGGCAGCATGTTTGCGCTGCTCTACTTAGACCTCGATCAATTTAAACGTATTAACGATACCATGGGTCACGACGCCGGTGACGTTTTGCTCCAGACCATTGGCAAGCGTCTTAGCGAGACCCTGAGAGCGTCCGATGTCGCGGCACGTATTGGTGGTGACGAATTTTGCGTGATACTCCCCGAAATCAAATTAACAACGAATGCCGCCCGGGTCGCCAAAAAGTTGATGGCCGCGTTGAACCAACCGATCGAATTACTGCAAAAAAGCATTCTGGTCACACCCAGTATCGGTATAACCTTCGCACCAGACGATGGAACCGAGAGTATCGATCTTTTGAAAAATGCCGATCTAGCGATGTACACGGCGAAAAAAAAAGGCCGCAACAATTATCAATTTTTCAATTCGAGCATGAACGAACGGGCCTCCAAACGACTCAATCTGGAAAACGAGCTGCGCCGCGCACTGGAACAAGACGAATTCGAGCTGCACTTTCAACCGTTGGTTTCGCTTGACCACCAACGTACGGTTGGACTGGAAGCATTGATACGCTGGAGACATCCATTGCAGGGGATCGTACCGCCCTACCAATTTATACCCGTGGCCGAAGACACTGGATTGATCGAGCCAATGGGACGTTGGGTTATCACCACCGCATTTCGACAAATAAAGGAATTTAGAGACAGTGAATTCTCTGAGCTCAAGGTCTCAGTTAATCTTTCAACGCGTCAATTTGGAGACCGCAAACTTTTGGATCATATCCGCGGTGCATTGATAGAAACAAGACTTGATCCCTCAGGGGTTCAAGTTGAAATTACCGAAACATTGCTGATGCAAGATGTGGACAACGCGATAACGACACTAAAACGGATCAAGGATATGGGCATAACCGTTGCCATCGATGATTTTGGTACTGGGTATTCTTCATTGAGTATGCTCAAAAATCTTCCGGTGGATATGCTAAAGATCGACCGTGAATTCGTCAAAGACATTGATAATAAAGTGACGCCCGACACGATAACCGAGGTGATCATCTCAATGGCGCACAAGCTCAATCTTTCTGTTGTTGCCGAGGGTATAGAAACGATTGAGCAAATGGAATTTCTGCAAAGCCGTGAATGCGATTTGGGCCAAGGCTATTATTTCAGCCGGCCTTTGCCGGAGAAACAGATCCGACAATTACTGGCGGAATTCTTTCCACCAACTTATATGGACAAAGAACCAGCCTAAACTTGTGGATGGGAACTACTGCGGTGCACAGCAGTGAAAGTACGACATACCCACATTAAAGTGGGAAGACAAATTAACCACACACTGCCCGCACCACTGACTAAATCTTAAAATCCGCGACAAGCTTTTGCAGATCGGATGCCACCCGCGCCAAATCATCGCTAGCTTGTGTTGTCTGTTCGGCACCCGATGCTGTCTGCTCAACCATGTCATTGATACGACTCAGGTTTCGGTCAATTTCGTTGACGACGGTCGACTGTTCTTCCACCGCACTCGCTGTCTCGGTAGCCATTTCCTTGATCCGGACGATAGCGCCGGTAATCTACTCCAACATGTTGGACGTATTTGAAGCCTGATCTACGGCGTCTTGGGCTTTGATCCGGCTTTGCCCCATTTCTTCCACGGCCTGGCGCGACCCGGATTGCAAGTGGCTAATCATTTGGTTGATATCCTCGGTGGATTCCTGAGTGCGGCTAGCCAAGGTTCTTACCTCGTCAGCAACCACGGCAAATCCACGGCCTTGCTCACCAGCGCGCGCTGCTTCGATTGCCGCGTTTAGCGCGAGAAGATTGGTTTGTTCCGCAACGCCTTTGATTACATCCAATACGGTATTGATCTCTTCGCTATTTTTTTCCAGAGTTTGGATAACTCCTTCGGCTCGATCAACCTGCTCCGAAAGTTGGCGAATTTGCCCAATCATTTCACCCATTGCGCTTTGACCGACGATTGCTGCATCGTGAACTTCGGACGCCGACGCAGCCGTATTCGCGGTATTGCTGGCAACTTCCTGCACCGTCGCGCTCATTTCATTCATCGACGTAACCACAAAGTCATCATTTGGTTTCGAATTGTCCGAAAATAATCTTCGATTCGACCTTTGGTCAAGTTTCTTGCGGCAATCAAACGTTGCTTTGCGGATACCTCCAACGCCTCATGGCTAGAACTGGTAACTATTGGAATTACAACAAATCCCGCAATTAGAATCGGCAATGCAGCTAACGCTGCCGCACCGATCATTATTTTTTGTTTCAACCCCATTGATTGACTCCCGCTTATCTAGATAAAATTCCGCAAAAACACTTAAAATCCAATAGTTATAAAGATAGCGGACTCTCTAAAATGAGCGTGAAAAAGCACCGTCGCGATTCAAATATCTACCTTATTCAACAGATCAACTGATGACTCCGCTGGGATATGGTAGACAGCTTCGCTAAGCAACAAATACGGAAATATTTTGACAGGGATTCAATTGCTCTTTAGGATCCACATCAAAATAACAACCTCGCCTGCTGACGTTTTCCGCATGTACCGCAGATTTTTCGCTTTAGTGTCATACGGTCCAATAACGGCAGGCAAAATAAACTAGAGATAAAATAATCTCTTAGGAGAATAATTATGCGTTCATTTTCACTGCTGATTTTTGCGAGTGGTGTTTTGTTATTGGCCTATATATGGTTTGAAGGCATGATCTATTTGGATCAGCCTCGACCGTGGCCAACAACCCCCGGAAAAATAATCCAAAGCAAGATTATCGCGCCAAAACCAGACGGCTCTAACGGTTTTCAACTTGACCTAAAGTATTCTTATACGAATAAAGACAAAACTTTGGAAAACACTCGAATTCGTCCGGTCGAAATCGAATACGACTCCAAGCAGAAAGCCGATGAAACACTCAAACAATTTCCACCCGGTAAAGAAATTCAGGTCTACATCAACCCAGATCCAAAAACTTTTCCGCAGTCGGTGTTGATATGGGAGTTTCCGCGCTCGTTGGCTCCGGGAACCTTTATCGCGCTGTTAATCACGGTGATCGGTGCAATATTTGCGTTAATCACGCATATCAGAGCGAAACCAGGACAAGACTATTAGGTCTCTGCCCATTTGATACTGAAACCAAGTTTTCCATTGCCCTATCGTTTCCGATTAATGGTTCATCGATTTGACTCTAAAGATTAAATTGGGACCACACTTAGTTGCCCCTTAACGAAACAGGCATTTACCCAGACAACGAGTCTAATTGATCATTTTGGATGGCGACAATCGTTCACTGTCAGTATTTAGGTTCAAACAGGAACGATCTTGTTGACTCCCGCTATGGGATAAAACGGTGTTGGCGCGCTTTACCGGCATCGTACTTGTGCTTAATCTCGATCTTTTTCTTCTGCATTTTTTTGGGCGCCCCCTGGCTCCAAGATATAAATGCTAAAAACGGGATTAGCAATAGCAGATAAATATATGACTTGATCTTCAGTATAAACATTAAATCCATCTCACCCCCCTTTGCGTTTGTCGCCGTTGGATTAACGGCAGACAGGAACAACGAGCTACGTTGAGATAGTTAAGGCATAATTGATGCCAGTGATGTCAGGCAAAGCGAATCCAGACTTTCAATATCAATCGGTAACAGCGTTTCCGACGATTATAGTTGGATCGATCTGTGAATAAGAGATTGGCTCGGTAATAAAATATGCCGGTTTTTTGACGCCCAAACCATAAAACGCCGCACATGCCAGGGTTGGGCACTATTTCCGTTTCTTTACGTGGCGTATCATGCGCTTGCGTTTTCGAATCTGACTGTCGGTCAACTTGTTGCGCTTAGCCTTGAATGGATTCTCCGAAGATTTGAATTCCACTCGGATCGGTATACCGGATAATTGCAATTTTTCCCGGAATACATTGCTCAAATAACGCCGGAAGGCGTTCGGAACCGAATCGGTTTGATTTCCATGTATCACAACAACGGGCGGATTGTGACCACCTTGGTGAGCATATTTTAGCTTAATCCTACGCCCCCTAACCAGGGGCGGCTGATGCATTTCTACCGCTTCGGCGAGTATTTTGGACAGACGCGATGTGGACATATCGATCATGGATGCCCGGTACAACTCATCCACAACGTCAAACAGCCCCCCAACACCGGTGCCGTGCAATGCGGATACAAAATGTTTTTCTGCGTACTCCAAGAATGGCAATTTAACATTCAATTGGCGTTTTACGGTGACTCGCTGATCTGGCGACAGACCGTCCCATTTGTTCAAGCCGATAACCAAAGCCCTTCCGGCTTCCAAGACCAAACCGAGTAGACCAGCATCCTGGTCCGTGACACCTTCGCTGGCATCGACCAGATAAATCACGACGTTTGCCCGATCTATTGCCTGCAGCGTCTTGACAACACTAAATTTTTCAATCTTTTCCGATACTTTGGCACGCCGCCGCAAGCCCGCCGTATCGATTAGGGTAAATTGCTTGGCGTCTCGTTCAAAAGGGATGTAGACGCTGTCCCTAGTCGTCCCGGGTTGGTCAAAGACGACCACCCGCTCTTCACCCAATAATCGGTTGACCAATGTAGATTTTCCAACATTGGGACGTCCAACCACCGCGATACGGATGCCCTGATCAGTCTCCCGGTCAACATCTTCTTGAGCGGGCAGCAATTCATCGAGCCGTTGCAATAATTCAGGTACGCCGCGACCATGTGCTGCAGAAATAGCGATAGGATTGCCAAGTGCCATAGCATGAAATTCAGCAATCACCAGCGTTGCGTCCAACCCGTCGGTCTTATTCGTGACCAGAATAACCGGCGTATTGGTTTTGCGCAGCTGCGCCGCGATGGTCTGATCCGACGCGCTCAAGCCGGCGCGGCCGTCAACCAGAAATAGTATGAGATCCGCTTCCTGTATCGCGTATTCAACCTGACGAATTGCCAGACTATGAATACCTGCGGAATCGTCCGAAATTCCCCCGGTATCCACCGCCAAGCAAGCCCGATTACCGCGCGTAATTCGCCCATACTGCCTGTCCCGCGTCAAACCTGGATAATCCGCGACCAACGCGTCTCTGGTTTGAGTCAGGTAGTTGAATAACGTAGATTTACCAACGTTGGGCCGCCCGACAAGGGCTACAACAGGAAGCATGCGAAAATCATGATGTTTAACGAATTATAGGAGACTAGCGCAGCCTGGTTATTCGGCTTGGATTGGCTCTACGGTGATCGCTGCCAATGTACCGTCTTTGCCATAGGCATACAACACGTCATCGACCACGATCGGTGTCGCCAGAATCGGTTCGTCATCGATTTGAAGACGCCCAATTTGTCGTCCGTCGTATTGCGAAAGCCAATGCAAATAACCCTCAAAATCGCCGACTACTAAATATTCTTTGTGTACTGCGGGTGAACTCAGCTCCCGCCTATGCAAGTCAGTCTGTTTCCATAACGCTGACCCACTGCGCTGATCCAGCGCCCACACGTCGCTAGCTTCATCGCTCAAATACAAATAACGCCAATCGGCAGACAAACCGGCAAACGACGAGATTTCCTTATGCCACCAAAACACCTGACCGTCTTGCGTTGAAACCGCAAAAATTCCGGCTTGAAAACTTGCGATATAGATGACATCGTCAATGACTAGCGGGTCGGCATCCAAATCCACTAATCGCTCTAATTCTGAGCGCCCTTGCGCTACTGCGACATTGCTTTCCCATTCCACCTTGCCGTCCTTTAACCGCAAGGCGATAAGTTTACCTGTAGCGTAGCCGACATACACACGCCCACCATCGATAAGCGGTGCACCAGTACCCCTCAGACTCAATGGTGGTACGCTTCGCTCATAAAGCCACAGTTCTTCCCCACTATTTTCATCCATCCCTATAAGGCGTCCATCCACGGTTCGCACTACGACAATCCCACGATTGGCTTGCGGAATAGATAACACCTCGCTGGACACGCTTTTTGTCCACATCGTCGAGCCGTCTTGAACGTTCAGCGCAATAATTTGTGCATTGCTGGTTCCAACCAGCACCGTACCCGAACCCAATCCTGGACCCGCCGATATCGGTTGTTCGGTTTCAACCTCCCATATCAATTCACCGTCGGCACGATTCCGTGCTTGAATCACGCCATCGCGGTCGGCCACAACTATTTTCTCGTCTTGAACAGCGGGTACCAAGCGTAAATACATACCCGCATTACCGACGCCAACTTGCTCCTGCCACAATACATTCAGACTCACTTCATCGGTAATTTCCACCAATTCGTTGGGCGGCTCGGCATTATCCGTTTCGCTAACGAAATCCGAAATTCCGGATAACGAATCGGAAAGCGCATCCAAACCGCCACATCCACTAAGAGCGATACATACAAAAACCCAGGCGAAGCTCTTGGCGAACATTATTTCGCTAGCTCCTTATCGTCGGTTACTGCCAAATCATCCATCTTCAATTGCAAAAATTTTGATTTGTCCCCCAAACTTTGGGCCCGTTTGTAGGCGATGCGTGCCTCACTCTCTCTTTTTAACGCAACAAAAATATCGCCTTTCAATTCTTGATATTGCCCCTCGAACGCTCCAGTCTTCGCCAATTTAACTTTGTCCATTAACTTCAATGCAGCCTCGGATTCACCTTCCGCTACCATCAATCGTATCAGCCGAAGCATCGCGATATGTTTTGTCATCTGATTAGACTGTGATTCAACCATACCGGATAGAATCTTTTTCGCCCCTGCAAGATCACCTGAATTGACTTTTTCTTCCGCCAAAAATAGATCTGCGAAATTGACATAGGGCGTCGATCCATAAGAAGTCTTAATTTTTTCGATTAATTTTACGACCGAATCCGACTGTTTTTTGTCAGCGGCTTCCAATAGCTGTTGGTAAACATCAGAGGCTTGTTGCGCTTGCGTTTCTTTATAGCTTTGCCACGTGTTCCAACCGACAATTGCCCCGATCCCTATCGCCAAACCGGCAATCGCCGATTTACCGTTTTCCTTCCACCACTTTTTTATGGCCTCTATCTGTTCTTCTTCAGAGTTATACGTTACCACTGAATTCTCCTTAGTCGGATTTTGCTAAATCGCGCAGGTAATCTATCAATTCTGATTGCTTTACACTCACCTGCTGTTCATCACTGCGTAAGGGTTTAACCCCAACTACGCCCTTTTCTATCTCATCGTCTGCCAATATTAACGCGTAGTTCGCGCCGGTTTTATCTGCTCGTTTGAACTGGCTTTTAAAACTACCCCCACCACTTTGCATACCAATGCGTAATTCCGGTAATGCATCGCGTAATTTTTCAGCCAGCATTATCCCGGTATTTTCCGCGGTATCACCCACCCGGATCAGGAAAAGGTCGAGCGCATTATCCAATATTGAAAGCTCACCATCATCTACTAACGACACCAAACGTTCCAGCCCCATAGCGAAACCTACGGCTGCGTTGCTACGCCCGCCCAATTGTTCAACCAAACCGTCGTAACGCCCTCCCGCGCAAACCGTCCCTTGTGCGCCCAATTCCGCTGTAACCCATTCGAACACCGTATTGCAATAATAATCCAGTCCCCTAACCAATCGTGGGTTTAGGCAATAATCGACCGCCGATTGGTCTAAAATCTCGCACAATCGATCAAAGTGCTGTCGCGCCTCGTCGCCCAAATAATCTGTAAGCAAAGGAGCTTGCTTGATCAGATCATGCATCTCAGGGTTCTTACTATCGAGAATACGCAGTGGGTTCGAATGTAGACGGCGTAAACTGTCTTCATCTAGCGTAGATTTATGCTCGGAAAAATAATCAACCAACTTTGCCCGGTATGCCAAACGATCGTCGGTCGAGCCTAGGGAATTGAGTTGTAACTCTAATTTTCCCGCCACACCCAATATATTCCACAACCGCCGGGTCAACAATATAAGCTCGGCATCGATCTCCGGACTTTGCATTCCGTAAGTTTCTACCCCAACTTGATAAAATTGCCGATAACGTCCCTTTTGCGGTCGTTCGTGTCTAAACATTGGACCGATGTACCAAAGCCGCTGCGTCTGATTGTGCAACAACCCATGTTCAATACAAGCACGCAGACAACCCGCCGTTCCTTCCGGACGCAATGTCAAAGAATCGCCATTGCGGTCATCGAAGCTGTACATTTCCTTCTCAACTATATCCGTCACCTCCCCGATGGAGCGGCGAAATAAATCGGTGCTCTCAACGATCGGCAACCGAATTTCTACGTAACCGTAAGCCGACAGAACGCTACGTAATTCTTGTTCGACCCACTGCCAACGCCCAGTTTCACTGGGGAGAATGTCATGCATGCCGCGGATCGCTTGTATTTTCTTAACCATCAACTCAAAACTGTTAATTCGCCAGCAAAATTCTATCTAAAAGGGATAAATTGATTCCAAAATAATACATAGTTGCAACATGTATCTATGGAGTAATCTGTCGGGTGAAAAATTTGTTAAGGATATCAGATTATTGGATCGCAAGGCTAGATTGTGCGGATGCAGCCCAAATCGCTGTCTAAGTGACTGTCGCTATCGACAATTTATACCGGATTACCGAAACGACACGTCCTCTGCTCGCATTTTGCAAAGTAGATGGGAAATTTAATCTGATATCGCAGCAGCTTGAGCGGAATCCGGAAACTCTGCTAATAATTGCGATCGATAATCTTCAACGGCTTTTTGATCGCCTAATTCAGATTCGATCTCCATCCCCAACGCCAGGGATTCTGCAGTATCCTTAGCAACCGATTGATAACGTTGTAAAAATGCCCTTCCTGACATCGCTTCGCCTTTTGCTACACTGATACGCGTCATCGCCAACAGCGCAGGTGCAAAATTTGGGCGCTTTTTCAGTGCCTTTCGAAGATAGGACTCAGCTTCATCGATTTTACCCGCCTTTTGCGCACAAATTCCTGCATTGGCCATCGCGACCCATGGCCGCTTGTACAATGGTGTATTAATGGCTATTTCAAAATGTTTGTTGGCCTGGGCATATTCTCCTTTGGAGCAGAGAAAACTTGCATGATCTGTTTGCGCGCTGGCGTTGGTCGGCCTCAGCGCGACCGCTTTTTCAAGATGACGCGCCGCCAAATGCCGCTGTTCCAACTGCTGATAAAGAATGGCGATCGCATGGTTCGCCTCGCTGCTGCCCGAGTCCAATTCCAACGCATGCCGAAAATTTTCCAAAGCTAAATCTAACTGCCCCCTGTCCATATACTCAATGCCCAATCGGGTATAGACGTCTGCGGGACTAGGTTCGGCGACGTCCAGATCATTTGACTGCTTACGCGCAGCGCATGACATCAATAACAGGCAGATTAAGATAAAACTCAAAAATCTATGCAAGGTCAAGCCTCCATTGCGATACGGGTTGACCGCCGGGAACGGTCATTAACTTTACCGACCAATTGTCCACAAGCAGCGTCAATGTCGTCGCCACGAGTTTTACGTACTGTTGTGACATATCCCGCATTAATCAAAATTTCCTGGAAACGCTCGATCGCTGATCTTTTGGAGCATCGGTACACCGTATTCGGGAATCTATTAAATGGGATCAAATTAATTTTTGACGGCACATCGCTCAGAAGTCGACACAAGGCTTTGGCTTGACTCGGTGAATCATTCACGCCATCCAGCATCACATACTCGAACGTAATCTTACGCTGACTTCCATTCTCTACATAGTGCTTACACGCATCGAGCAATTCTTTTATTGGATATTTTTTATTAACGGGAACCAATTGATCACGCAGTTTGTCGTCGCTTGCATGCAACGAGATTGCCAACGCCACATCACTAAGCTCGCGCAATCGATACAACGCCGGTACAACACCAGAAGTGCTCAAGGTTACCCGGCGCTTGGATAGGCCATAGGCAAAATCACTCATCATCAGATTCATCGAGCTGACTACATTGCTAAAATTCAACAATGGTTCTCCCATCCCCATCATGACGACATTGCTCACCGGACGTTCTTCGCCAACTGCCTTTGCAGCAATCCAAAGTTGACCGATAATTTCCGATACTTTCAAATTGCGGTTAAACCCTTGCTGGGCGGTAGAACAAAACGAACAATCCAAGGCGCAACCGACCTGTGAAGAAACGCATAAAGTGGCTCGTTTGCCTTCGGGGATATAAACGGTTTCAACTCGATTGCCGCAATCCATCTGCAACAACCACTTGCGAGTACCATCTGACGATGTTTGCTGATAGACGATTTCCGGAATCTTAATCTCGCTAGTCGCATTGAGTTGAGCTCGAAGGTCTTTACTCAAATTGGTCATCGCGTCGATGTCGACTACCCCTAGCTGATGGATCCATTTGAGCACTTGTTTTGCACGAAATGGCTTTTCACCCATATTGGCGAAAAACCGCTCCATCGCGGCTAAATCAAGATCAAGCAGATTGATTGTATCCGTATTAACGGGTACGAGGGCAGATTTCGTCATCGGTAAAGAAAAACCTGATTTCTTCCTTCGCGGTTTCTGGTGCATCGGAGCCGTGTACCGCATTTTCAACAACATTTTCGGCAAAATCAGCGCGTATGGTACCCAAGGCGGCATCGGCCGGATTCGTTGCACCCATCAATTCCCGATGCCGTTCAATAGCATTTTCACCTTCCAAAACTTGTATCATGATCGGACCCGAGACCATAGATTTCATCAGGTTATCATAAAAGGGTTTGCCTTTATGCACCGCATAAAATCCTTCTGCCTGGCGTTGCGTTAGATGTAGCATTTTAGCCGCTACAATATTAAGCCCTCCTTTTTCAAAGCGGCGGTAGATTTCTCCTATCAAATCTTTTGCCACAGCACTCGGTTTAATTATTGAAAAAGTGCGTTCGATCGCCATCCAAGTCTCCAAAAGTATCGGGTACAACCGCCAACAAAGTCGCTCTCCTTATCCAACACACCAATATAGATTGTAGAATGGACTTACTCGCCACTCCCAATCGATATTGCTAGCGTGTTTCAATGAGAAAACGATAAAATAATCAGCGTAGTATTAATGTAAAAAAACCGGCGTAGTTTACCGGTTGCGCATAACACAAGCAATCAACCTTGCGTCAGCTTAAGCGTAATAGAATTTTTTGGTTTGGCGAGATTTCGATTCACCCGGGCATTAAACCGAAAAACTCTCTCCGCAGCCGCAAGAATCTTTTACGTTCGGGTTATTAAAATGAAACGCCTCGTTTATCCCTTCTTTTCGATAATCGAGCTGCAGGCCGTCTAAGAATTTAAGATGTTCGGTATTCACGACTACTTTTATACCATTTTTCTCGAAAACCTGGTCGTCAGGAGTGAGGTTATCCGCAAAATCGATAACATAGGCAAAACCAGAGCATCCTGATTTTTTGACACCCAATCGTAAACCCATCCCTTTGCCACGTTTTTCCAATTGTATTCGCACTTGATTTTCTGCGTTTTCGGTCAATTGCACGGCCATATCAAACCCTCATCCAAATAAATATAAAATAGTCTATCGCGACGCCTGGCGCCAACGAATGCACCTATTCTCTATGCACGCCTAGTTCGACCACGGTCTGGAACTATTCGTTTCATCGCATCCAAAAACCCAACTATATCCGAAGCGGTATTTTCTAGGCCAAGACTAACCCGGACTGCCGTTTTGGCAATACCTGACTCAATACCCATCGCCATCAATACATGACTGGGCTCTCCTCCGTCGCTGGAACAGGCCGAGCCGCTAGATACTGCAACACCGTGCCTATCCAACTCCATGACCATCATTTCACCGTCTATTCCCGGAACACCAAATTGAACGGTATTTGGCAATCGACTGGCTTCGCGGGCAAAAACATCTGCCACACCCAATTCGTCCAACCCTTCCTCCAATTGTTCTCTAAGCGTTAATAAACGCTGTGCCGAATCCAACTGGCGAGACAAAGCCATTTCACAAGCCTTACCGAACCCAACAATAGCCGCTACGTTTTCGGTACCGCCACGCCGTCCTCGTTCCTGTCCGCCACCGTGGATTAAAGGTTTTAATTGGGTTGCCTTATCCATTACCAATGCCCCAACACCCTTGGGCCCTGCAATTTTATGCGCTGACAAAGACATCAAGTTTACATTTAGTTCATCAAATTTGATCGCCATCTTTCCGGCGGCCTGAACCGCGTCGCAATGGACCAAGACGCCACGGTTACGCAATTCGCACGCAAATTGCGCAACATCCTGGATAACCCCGGTCTCATTATTGGCCAACATCAAGCTCACGAACCGCAATGCCGGATCGACCAGTTTCTGAAATGCCTGTGGTTCGATCAGACCATCAGCATCTACACCAATCGGACGCACCCGCCATCCATCACGCGACAATGCGTGGACTGGCTCTAATACAGATGGATGTTCCGTAGCACCATAGGCTATAGCCCCAACGTCTAAGGACTTCGCCAAGCCACTAATCGCCATATTATTCGACTCGGTACCGCCGCTGGTAAAGGCAATTTGGATGGGTACTGTACCCACCAATGCGGCCACTTGTTCACGAGCCGTTTCAATCGCGCCCCGGCTCAAACGTCCTAGTCGGTGCAGACTGGAAGCGTTGCCATAAAACCGTTGATAAAACGGAAGCATTGCTTCCAGCACCTGTTCGTCCAACGGCGTGGTCGCGTTATGGTCGAAATAGATCACTGAATCGAATCGCCTAACTTAATTTTCATTGCAACTGCGCTGGCCAATCGGAAAACACCGGAGGCACTTAAGACTGCCTGAAGCTGTCGAATATCGGGATAGAATGTCAGTAGTGAACGAATAAACCCAAAAACAAGGGCAATTCTAAAGCATCAGGCTTGCGAGGCTAATCTGGTGGGCATCTCAATCAACTGAGCGGCTTGCAAATCCTGCCGTTCTGCCACTCGACGGATATTCTTTTGGTCCAGCAGATCCTGCAAGGATATCCCGGACAAATACTGGTGTATCTGTTCGCTCAATCCGATCCAAAGATAATGGGTCAAGCATGGCTGACTATTTTGACAATCTGCGGTTCCCCCGCATTTGGTATAGTCGACACTCTCATCCACAGCGGTGATGATATCGGCGATATTTATATCTTCAACTTCGCGGTTCAAACGATATCCACCCCCAGGTCCGCGGACGCCAGTCACCATCCCGGCCTTGCGCAATCGCGAAAAAAGCTGTTCCAGATAAGATAGCGAAATCGTCTGTCGATCTGCAATATCCGTCAATGTCACTGGATTCTGACCACTATGAAAAGCCAGATCCAGCATTGCAGTTACTGCATATCGGCCTTTAGTCGTTAAGCGCACGCTAAAACCCCACAGGTTCCAATGTTAATCCATCGCCACTATACCTCACCCATCAGATTAGTCAATTTTAGTGCCAATTACCTTCGTTGCGCGGCACAACGACCAAACATCAGCCATGAAACCACCTTCACCGGACAAAATTAGGGTTCTTCTCCGGACTTCAATTGACAGTCCGTTAATTCGGGAATCGGCGTCGCTTTACAGTCTACACCGCTCTCCTTCAATACCGATTTGATCGTCTCAAGCTGCTGATCCATTGCATGGATATGATCCAGCATATGATTGATCGCATCGGCAACAGGATCTGGCATATCCGCGGTTGCTCCATAGGCGTCAAAACCAATTTTATTGGCAATTTCCTCGCGATGGCGTGACAGTTTTTTCTTTTCTGCAGACACAACGTGACCCGGGATACCGACAACAGTTGCTCCAGACGGTACATTTTTTAGGACCACCGAATTCGAACCGATCCGTGCGCCATCTCCAACTTCTATTGGTCCCAAGACTTTAGCACCCGCACCAACCACCACACCATTACCCAAAGTCGGATGGCGTTTGCCTTTTTGCCAGGTCGAACCACCCAGTGTCACACCATGATATAGGGTGCAATCATCGCCGATGACCGATGTTTCTCCTATCACTATCCCCATCCCGTGATCTATAAATAAACGCTGACCTATAACAGCGCCAGGGTGAATCTCGACTCCGGTTAACCAGCGTGCGATATGCGATAAGAAACGTCCCGCCCAGCGTAGCCGTAAAGACCACAAATAGTGACTTGCGCGGTGCATGATAATTGCGTGCACGCCTGGGTACGCAGTCAAAATCTCAAATACGCTTTGCGCAGCGGGGTCTCGCTCGAACACGCAGTCAATTTCTTCTCGTATTCTGTTAAACATATGTCTGTTAGTCCTACTTTTGGGGGATTTTGCGTCCCTGAACGGCACTCAAAATACCACGAAGAATATCGATCTCTTTTTTCTCTAAGTGGGTCCTGTTAAACAAACGACGCAATCGTCTCATAATTGATCGTGATTTATCTGGGTGTATAAATCCCAATTCGGACATTACTTCGTACAACTGATCGTAAAAAGACTCGATTTGGCCGGTTGAAGCTAATAGCTCCAATTCCGGTTCTTTGAGAAATGGACCAGCGGATGCGGTATAGAGTTCATAAGTCACTACTTGTACAGCTGCGGCCAAATTCAAAGAACTGAATTCGGGATTGCACGGTATAGAAAGCCGATAGTGGCAACGATCTATCTCAGCATTAGTTAATCCAGAATTTTCCCGGCCGAATACTATAGCAGTACTCCGGTTGGGAGCTCGTGCAATCATGTCCGCGCATTCGCGCACATTGACGGTCGGCCAGGAAATGCTCCTCGCCCGAGCGCTTGCCCCGATAACCAATTGACACTCACTGATCGCTTCGGACAAAGACCCGCAAACCGTCGCTGAACTGAGCAAGTCATCAGCGCCCGACGCCCTTGATGTCGCGTCCGCACTGGGGAAAATTTTTGGAGATACCAGACAAAGCTGACTCAAACCCATGTTTTTCATGGCTCGGGCGGCTGCCCCAATATTTCCCGGATGAGTGGTTTCTACCAGAACAATTTTGATGGCTGATTGCAACAAATACCCCAAATAAAAGTCCGCAATACTACCAGATATTTGCTATTCTATGTTCCCCATCCCAAGCTTGGTAAATCCATTCAGCGATGTTGTCTAAAAACTTTGATTCGCAGAAAAATCAATTTAGACGCCTAAGTCTGGGTGACAACGGTGTGGTCGTAGACATTTTTATAACCGAATAAGCATGTTCCCCACGTACAGAGATAATTAGCCAAACTCTCAGCCAGACAACGAACGATAGGGCTGAGTGACACAATTAACCACAGCAAATTCAACGCTCGCATTTCTTAAGAACCCGTTACTCAACATGCATCCAATGCTCAATATTGCGACGCGCGCGGCGCGTACCGCTGGCGACATTATCGTTAGATCTATGGATCGAGTCGATGGACTTCAGGTTGACGAAAAGAGCCGCAACGATTATGCGTCTGAAGTCGACAAAATGGCGGAACAAGCCATCATTCAAACCATCCGCAAAGCCTATCCGGAGCACACCATTCTGGCCGAAGAAAGTGGACTCCACCAAGGCAATGAATATACCTGGGTGATCGACCCTCTCGACGGAACAACCAATTTTCTGCACGGTTTCCCACAATTTGCGGTATCGATAGCACTCGTCTACAAAGGCAATATAGAGCAAGCCCTTGTCTATGATCCGCTGAAACAGGAAATGTATACCGCATCTCGCGGGCGAGGAGCGATGCTAAATAACCGCCGCATTCGGGTTACCCAACACAAAATGATGCACGGTGCTCTGCTCGGAACTGGATTCCCATTCAAGGCACAAAAGCATCTGGAACCGTATCTCGACATGTTCAGAGCTTTGTTCAAAGACAGCGCCGGAATCCGCAGAGCCGGTTCAGCAGCGCTGGATCTGGCTTATGTTGCGTGCGGCCGATTGGACGGTTTTTGGGAAATTGGTCTGCGTGAATGGGATGTCGCCGCCGGAATATTATTGGTGCAAGAAGCTGGGGGAATAGTGACCGATTTTAGCGGCGCTGGCGACTATCTTGAATCCGGCAATATTATTGCCGCAAATTCTAAGATTCATGCGTTGATACTCAAGATAATAGCACCACATGTTCCGGCCGATCTGCGTTGAATTGGCAACGGTCCTTATTTAAGCAAAATCTGAACGATTCATTCTTATAATCTATTCAAATTTCAGCGGCAAACTGAACCACTGCATTAAAAGCGGGCATAGAATAGGATAATTCTTTTCAAAACTATCTCGATTCTTCGGTAGCCCCTGCGCAAGAAGCCTTACTCCATCGAGGTCTTTAATGATTTTTCCGAACGTCAGCAGCCAAAACGTGAATAATTAACAGCGTTGCCGACTTTTTTGTGGTATCAGTTATTGTCTAATTTCCGGCAACAACCAGCGTTTTACCGCACTCAATGCGAGGGGCATTGCAATGGAACAACAATACTACTTGAAACCTGATGAAACTGAACGGCTGAAAAAGCTAGAGCTCGATTTTATAACCCGAAATAGAATCTCTGATAGCAAGCGCATACCGGGAACACTGGCCGGTTTAGCGTTATCCGGCGGTGGTATTCGTTCGGCGACGTTTAATCTTGGAGTTGTGCAAGCTTTGGCAAAACGTGGATTGCTGAGCAAGTTTGACTATCTTTCTACAGTCTCCGGCGGGGGTTACATCGGTTCCTCGCTATCTTGGTTTTTGAACCGCACAATCCAACAAAATTTTTCGCGGGCCTACCCCGAGTACACCACCAAAAATGCCGCTGGCGATAATAGCGCTAACATATTTGGCACCAAGAAACATGACTTTCCTTACGGAACCGACGAACCCGGACACTTCATCAGCGGAAGCAATTCCGGATTGCAAAACGAGCTATTGGATCATCTACGGCGCCGTGGAAACTTTCTAACACCGGGCGACAACTACACATTTTTAACCTTGCTGGCGGTAGCTATACGAACAGCCATTCTTAGTTTACTGACCTGGGTGCCTTTGATGGGTCTGGTGATGTATGCATTGATCAGCGTAGGCTCACACAAACCTGGTGAAATTCCAGTATTATTCGAATGGGCACTGTATCTTGGGCTTGCTTCGATAGCAACCTTTGTTGTTGTCAGCACGATTCTGGCCGTATTAATTTCGTTTTATACCAATCGTGGCGATGACCAAAAAAACTTTGGATTGCGCCTACGAGCCGATGAAATCGCTAACATTTTACTAAATTCGGCGATGGCGCTCATTGGCATTTACTTAATTGCACTATTGGGTGTTGACGACAATAAGGGTAACGTCGCTTTGTGGCATACCATAATTACGTCAAAATCCGGTCCGTGCATCCTGGCTGGGCTTTTGATAGCCCTGAGCGTCGTCTTCAAACCCGATTCAGCCATAACCACTCGAATCTTGCTTCCAACCGCCGCTGGCTTATTGATCTTCGGATTATTGCTGGCAGCCTTTCAAATTGCCTATGCGGCCCAGCTCGATTTCATTTTCACAATTAACGACTCGTTTTTTCACTGGAAAACGATATTTTTCATGTCGGCTATAATCGCTGGCTTATTCTGTCTTAGAACAAATTTAAACGATATTTCCATCGCCCGGTTTTATCGAGACCGGCTCAAAGAAACCTTTTTGCCAACCGCCGAATCGTTAAAATCAGGAACCAATCGTAGCTTATTAATCGAGCTTTATTTAAAGGATTTATGCAACAAATCAGATTCCGCAGGTTATCCCGGCCCGTATCACCTAATCAACTCAAACGCGATACTCGCGGATTCGAAACAGACAAAATATCAGCGTCGTGGTGGCGATAGCTTTATCCTATCCCCACTATTTTGCGGGGCCGGTTCCACTGGCTGGAGACCGACCGAAGATTTCTACCGAGGGGAATTGACATTGGGTACTGCAATGGCAATTTCAGGTGCTGCGGTCAATCCCAGCGCCGGTCCAGGTGGGCGCGGAGTAACCCGCAACAGATTTGTGTCATTCGTATTGGCGGTGCTCAATCTTCGATTGGGCGTATGGGTGCCAAACCCCAACCCAGATAGGCGCTCTTGGGCATCGTTTTGTTCCGGAAAATTCCTGCAATCAGCTTGGTATGGAAGCAAAAGCTGGTTGGGTTTCGACGCATACCATGAAAATGCAGTGTCGATCCAGCTCACCGATGGTGGACATTTCGAAAATTTGGGGCTGTACGAACTAATCCGCCGCGAATTGGAATTGATTGTTGTCTCGGACGCAACCTCGGACCCCTGTTTTACCTTTGCCGATCTGCGCCGCGCATTACGATTCGCAGAAACAGATTTTAATGTCGAAATCAGTTTGGACGACCAAGAAAAACTGCACGATTTGATGCCAAACGAAGGCCGCCAGATGGGAGAACCGATGGCCGAAGCACGCAAAGGCTATCTCACCGCAAAAATCCGTTATAGCAACCGTAAAGAAGGGCGCTTAATCTATATAAAATCCACCATGGTTGGCGGGCAACGCATCCGCACTAAATCGTACAAATTGGAATACCCGCGTTTTCCGGACCAACCTACATCGGATCAATTCTTTGACGAAGCTCAATTCGCGGCCTACCGGGATTTGGGCTATACCATCGCCTGGGAAATGTTAGATACCTTAGGACATACAAAATTGGACTTGCTGGAACTTCGATCCGGCAAAGAGCGGCGCGCAACATCGGAACAACCAAACAAAACCGGTGAATTCGACCGGGCAAAAGAGCGCCGTAAAACGGTCCGCCGAGTGGCCTAAGTCAAAAACCCCTAGACCAATCGACGCGACACTAATCAACCTAGCCATTAAAATTTAACCAGACAACAATTACGAAAATACATAAGGCCAATGATAAGAAAAAATCTTTTCTGCGCCAGACTGAATCACTAGAAATTGGCTCGAGATCTGTCGTTGCGGCCGTTGCGAAAGTTAATCCAGCCAAGCGATCGGTCGACGGTGGCAATGTCAGCAAACTGACCAACACCAAAATCACACTGCAAACGACAAATAGTAATAACGCGAAATGTAGGAAATTTATATCCGCGTACCAATACAACCAACCACTCAAGGAATCCTTGCCAAGCTCTGCGCCCAAACGCGCCATGCCTAACACAAAACCAGCCAAAAGCGATGCAATCGCGCCATGCGCATTAACTCGTTTCCACAAAATTCCGATCAGAAACACAGCAGCGATCGGCGGCGATATATACGCTTGTACACTCTGCAAATATTGAAAAAGCTGCCCAGATACAAACTTCATCATCGGAATCCATGCCAAACCAAACGCAACCAGAATGAGGGTCGAAATCTGTCCCACCATTACCAAGTGCCGCTCGCCGGTTTGGGGTCGCAGTTTCTTATAAATATCCCAGGTCACCAAGGTGGAACAGGAATTAAAAACAGAAGAAAGCGAACTCATCAATGCAGCGAGCAATCCAGCAACCACCAAACCCTTTAAGCCGTCCGGCAGCAAAACGCCAACCAATGTCGGTAGCGCTTGATCCGGCTGACCGAGTTCCAATAATTTTTTTTCAGCGAGCGCGTAAGCGATCACTCCGGGTACGACAAAGATAAATAGCGGGAGCAACTTAAGGTATCCTGCAAAAATAGTTCCACGCCGGGCTTGATCCACGTTAGCTGCCGATAAAACCCGCTGCACGATAAACTGGTCCGTACACCAATACCACACACCAAGAATCGGCGCACCAAATACAATTCCTGTCCACGGAAAATCGGGATGATCGGCCGCCTTCCACATATCGAAAAAACCGGGACCCGCGGTGGCGTATAATACGTCCCAACCGCCTAGCTCGGACAAGCCAATCACGGTAACTGCAACCGCGCCACCGATCAAAACAAACATTTGTACCAAGTCGGTATACAACACCGCGCGCAAACCGCCGAAAACGGTATATATTCCAGTCGCAACAACGGTAATCAATGACCCGGTCCAAAAATCGATCCCCATCAAAGATTCAAACACGATGCCACCTGCGGCGATCGTAACCGAGATCTTAGTCAGTACATAGCCAACAATCGAGATAATTGCCAAATACCAACGTGACGCCGATGAATAGCGCCGTTCGAGGAATTCAGGCATCGTCAATACGCCGCTACGAATATAGAACGGGACAAAGACCCACCCCAACAACAGCAATATCAGCGAAGCAAGAATCTCGAATTGGGCGACAGCAACCCCACTTGCCGCTGCGGTCCCAGCCAAACCAACCAAGTGTTCTGACCCAATATTTGATGCGAATAACGAGGCCCCAATAACAAACCAACCCACATTACGTCCGGCCAAAAAATAACCTGCAGAAGTCTCGCGTGTTGATTTTTCGCGCTGAGTGACCCAAAACGCGACGCCAAAAACGACGATGAAATACAGACCGATTACGGCCCAATCGATATCAGCCAAAAGTGACAATATTTCCCCCAAGGCGCCCCGCGCCGACTGCAGCTTCTACTTAAATAAATCCATAAAACTTGAAGATGACCCTACATTAACAGCCACACGCGCTTTTATATTAGCAACCATAATTTCAAAATCACCCGGCTCCACAACCGACTTGTTATCCCGCCCGATAAAAGCAAGATCGTCATCCGTCAATTCAAAGGAAACGCTTTGCGATTCTCCGGGTTGTAACGACACTTTGGTGAATCGCCTAAGTTTTTTGACCGGCGGAGTAATGGACGCGAACAAATCGCGCACATAAAGCTGTATTGATTCTTTACCCGGTCGGTTTCCTGTATTTTTTACTGTAAACGAAACATTAAATTTATCTCCAGGATCCAGCTCGGTTTTGTCCACCTTTAGATCACTATAAGCAAAACTTGTGTAGCTTAGGCCGTGGCCAAATTCCCATTGTGGATTATACGCGGTCCATGCATAGGCCAGTGATTGCAGTTCAGATCCTTTACGGTCGTAGTGTTCCAAAGATCCGCTATAGCGCGGATAGGTAAACGGCAATTTCCCACTAGGATTAATATTTCCAAAAAGCACGTCGAAAATCGCTTGGGCGCCGAACATACCCGGATGATAAGCCATCAAAACTGAGCGGGAACCGGGTTCAATTTCCCGAACGATTCTGGGCCTATTCTCCAACAGAACCAAAACCACCGGTTTACCGGTAGATTGCAATGCTTTGACCAAACGAACCTGCGCTGTCGGAAGGTTCAGGTCTTCTATAATCCCTGGTTGTTCAACCGCCGGTTTCTCAGCAATCGCTACGATCACTACATCAACATTTTTCGCGGCGTCAACAGCGGCTTCAATATCAACGACCTCAGCATATGATGTACCGGGGACGTAGCTAAACCGTTTATCCCCCAGTTCCGCGCGTAACAGTTGCAATAAACTGCGCGTGGATTTTGGGTAATAAGACTCATCGGTTCCCTGCCATGTGTAACTCCATCCACCGTGTAGAGCAGGCAGTGACGCGGCGCCTGGCCCGGTGAGTAAAATTTTGGATTGCTTGGATAAGGGCAGTAAATTGTTTTCATTTTTGAGTAAGGTCATCGCATTTTGCGCGGCCTCCAGGCTAGCTTTGTGAAAATCCGCTTGTCCAACACCGACCGAAAGATCTAGGTCCGGGTATGGATTCTCAAACAAGCCCAAATTAAATTTAAGCTGTAAAATTCTACGCACCGATTGATCAACTCGCGCCTCGGAAATTTCACCTTCTCGAACCAGTTCCACCAGGTAATCATGAAATTTGAAAGTATACGGCGTCATGCTGATATCGATACCGGCCAATACAGCTAGTTTGACTGCTTCTTTCTCGCTAGCAGCCACTCGGTGCACTTCGTGCAACTTGGAAACGTCTTCCCAATCGGTTACCACGACACCTTTAAAACCTAGTTCATCCCGCAACAAGCCCGTCAATAACGCATGGCTGGAGTGGACCGGAACGCCATTGACCTCACCGGAATTGACCATTACCGTCATCACACCCGAATCAACGGCGGTTTTGAACGGCGGCAGAAAAATTTCGCGTAATACCCGTTCGGGTATCCATGCTGGCGTTCTGTCTTTTCCGGTCAATGGCGCACTGTAACCCAAAAAATGTTTGGCTGTCGCAGCGACACGATCCTGTTGAAACTCGGCAGCATCTCCCTGTAGACCCGTAATCGCGGCTCGCCCCATTACCGAAACCAAATAAGGGTCTTCACCGAAGGTCTCGAAAAAACGCGACCAAATTTGATTTCGCGCCACATCCAATACCGGCGAAAAATTCCATGGCAACCCACAAGCTCTTGCCTCAAATGCCGTAATGCGGTTACTGGTCTTGATCAGTTCGGGGTCCCATGTCGCAGCCATGGCAAGATTGTGTGGGAAAACGGTCGCATTGCGCAGAAAATGGTGGCCATGCACGGCATCTATACCGTAGATTACCGGAATAGCCAAGCGCGTTTCTTGGGTCGCAACATCCTGAATATCGGTGATCACTTTGCGCCAATGCTCTAAGTGAAATGATGCGTCCCAAACGTTCAGAATCGAACCAGCGTGATATTGTAGAAGCGCTGTTTTAAGCTTAGCGGGGTCGAGCCGATGGACAGACCCCCCGCCCTCTTGAGTTTTGGATATTGCCTTCAACGTCACCTGGGTCATCTGACCCACTTTCTCTTCCAGCGTCATCCGGCCGAGTAAGTCTTCGACCCGGCTATCGCGAGTGGGGGGCAGCTGGGCGCATCCTTCCATGGCCCAAACGCAGGTTAATATAGTAGATATCAACGCAACACGATAAATCCTTGTCCTCATCACTGCCCCCCAATCTTTGATAGAACTGCTGCAGTGCCTATACTAATGCAGAAGCCTACCTTAACCCAAAAAAGTATTCGAAATACCCGCTTTAGTATAGAATACCGGCCCAGTTTGGTTGGCGATGACCTATACAATGAACAAAGCTGCAAAGCTCTTTTTGCACACTTTTACGCTGTTGCTTCAAATAGCATGGGGGACCGCCAATTTATCCGCCAAAACGTCAACAGTTGAACAATCAGCGTCATTGCTTGATGACGGTCGAATTATATGCGTAATAGGTGATTCAGGTACTGGCGACAACAACGCACTGGCCGTCGCCCACGCTCTGGAATCAATGAATTGCAGTCAAATCCGCATCCTAGGCGACATCATCTATCCATCCGGAATCGAATCTGCTGAGGATCCGCTATTACAGCGAAATTTGCTCGGACCCTACCAATACTTTATAGATCGTGACATTCCTATATTTATAGTTCTGGGCAACCATGACCACAAACAGAATTCGGAGGCCTGGATCGAAGTCGCAAAACAACATCCCTTGCTCAAATTCCCGAACTATTATTATGCAGAAGATTGGGGAGAAATCTGTTTCTTTAATTTGGACTCTTCTTTTTATGAGAAAATCTATTTTGCACACAAGCGCTATGCACAAACGAGATGGCTGAGAAAGGCTCTCGACACGGTCAAAAATTCGTGTAAATTTTCCATTGCAACGGGACATCATCCGTATCGAAGTAGTGGCGGGCACGGAAATGCTTCATGGCAGCTTAGTCTCTTTTTCGAGGAAGAATTGATCGGCAAAATTGATATGTATCTTTCCGGGCACGACCATCATTTATCGGATGAAGGCACCGCAGGCGGTACACGGCTGCTAATTTCTGGCGCAGCGGGGGCACACAAATACGACCTGAAAGAAGCATCGGAAGACAAACAATTTGCGATCTCCGAATATGGTTTCTTAATAATACAATTTAGCCGGGATCAGCAAAACGATATAGTTGCCAGATACAAGTTTTATTCACTAATACCCGATGGTAAGGGTGGATATACCGATCTTAAGGAAGTCTGGAGTGGACTTAAAAAAGGCCAAGGTATTCGCAACAACTAACCGATTAGAAACATTATCATGTTGTCGAGATATAACACCAGCAGGTCGAATAACTCTCGAGATTGCGAATCGATAAATAAAAAATCGACCCATCGTATTCTGATTTTGGTATGTTTAGTTTATTTCTACGCTTGCGACACAAATTCAGAACCTGAATACGAATACAGAAAGATCAAAATCGAATCTTTGTTCTCAGAATGGCATTCGAACGAAATTGACGCTATGGAGCAAGCTAAGGCGGAATTGAACAAATTCTCCAAAGGCGCGTGCCGAAGAACAATTCGCTCCGGGTGGTCTTTGGCAAATATAGAAAATGCCGGTCGCCCCGATTGCGAAGCAACAGCACAAGGCCATCACTGCCGCAAAAAAGAGGTCATTTTAAATTGCCGTCGGGTCAGCGAGTTTTTTCCGTAGGCTAACTGATTTAAACTACATCAATCCCGCTATATTCTGCGAATAAAATATTTTAGGCGCTATTCCTCTAGGTTTGGGGAAACGCTAACCAGAACTACTGGCTACTCGTGCATCGCCAGCACCAGTTGTTTGCCAATCTTGATACCACTGTTCAAAGGCGATTGGTGGCATCGGCCTAGCCAGAAAAAACCCTTGAGCGAAATGGCAATGCTCAGCACGCAGGAATTCCAGTTGCTCAGCACTTTCTACACCCTCGGCAACGACCTGTAATTTCAATATTTTACTAATATTTATAATTGTTGAAGCAATTGCACTATCGTCCTTGTCTCCGGGTAAATCCCGAATGAATGCGCGATCAATTTTGAGTCGGTCGACCGGAAAACGCTTCAAATATGCCAGCGATGAATATCCCGTTCCAAAATCATCGATCGCCAAGCGTACGCCGAGATTGGTCAGCATCGAAAGCAATTCGATTACCCCTTCCCCGCTTTCCATAATCGTGCTTTCGGTGATTTCCAGCTCCAAATGCTTGGGATCAATACCGCTGGACGCTATCACCGTCTGCAATTTATCGAGCAAGGATTCGTTTTGGAATTGAACAGCGGATAAATTAATCGACATAGAAATGGCCGGAAACCCCATCTCCAACCATCGCTTGTGTTGCTCGCACGCTTCTTCAATAACCCAATCACCCAACGGCAATATCAACTGACTGGATTCGGCTAGGGGTATAAATTCAGCTGGGGAAATAGAACCCCGGGTGGGATGTTGCCAGCGAATTAAAGCTTCGGTTCCCACCAACTGACTGCTTTCGATATCAATGATCGGCTGATAATGAAGTTGATATTCCCCGTTTTCGATACCTTGTCGCATGTCTTTTATCAGCTCTTGGTGGATTCGAGCACGGGCTTCCAATTCACTGTCAAAAAAACGAAAGGTATTACGGCCCGCATCTTTAGCTTGGTATAAGGCCATATCGGCTTTCACCAATAAGTCTTCATGGCCAGAAGCATCATTCGGAAACAGCGAAACTCCGATACTGGATTGTGCGATAACCCGGTGTTCATCCAGCTCAAATACAATGCGACACGATTCGACCAGATCAGCCGCCAACCGCGATGCACCGTAATCCTTGTCTATAAACGGGGCAATTATTCCAAATTCATCGCCGCCCAATCGCGCGACGATATCGGTAGACCGGCAACGTGCTTTGAGTCGCTCCGCAACCGCTTTCAATAATTTATCACCCGTTGGATGTCCGTAATTATCGTTAATCGCTTTAAAATTATCGATATCAATAATCAGAAGCGCGATCGGCTGGCCCTGTCGAACCGATTGATTCAGCGCTTCAACCAGCCGCGATTGAAACAATGACCGGTTGCCAAGACCGGTGAGCGCGTCGATATGGGTTAGAACCGATAATTCTTTGTCATGCGCCTCCCTGTTTTTTCGAGACTTTTCGGAGATCCACAGTACGACAAACCACAAAACTAACAGCGTCGACAGCAATAAACTCACTATAATTACAGTCTTATTTTGCTGATCGTACAACCGATTGATTAACATCCCGGCCTGGTCAATCAACGCGGAAATTAGACGCTGATTAGAATCAGAATACTGAGATTTTAAGGTTTTATATTCACGGCCATTGATCAGCGCATTTGCCTCTGTCGAGCGACCTTGACGGATCAATTCAAACAGATAATTTTCTATCTTGACCAATTGTTCGTTACTCTGCTCGATATCATTGATTATTGAACGAGTAGACTCAGTGGATGCCGATGAGATCGCAACATCCAGCTTAGCAACGTGTTGATTGTAGCGTTGCTCCCAAAATGCATCCGGATCCGAGGTCGCTGCCGCCATAGACGCGGACATGGTCAATACCTCATCCAAATAACGGATCTGATCGCTGAGCTGAATCAACTCCATTCCACGCGCGATATTTTGTGTCGATTCCGCTTCAGTTTGAGATATATTCCAGAAACTACCGCCCACCAAACCAAAACTGAGCACTATTGCAAAAATTACAAATTTTTGGGTATATCTACCGGGAAACATATAGGGACAATCGTTAATATCGAATTATATCTGTAGAAGTGTAGGAACAAATCTATTATTGCGCTATACGGGTAGTCTATTTTCTGACACCTGTTGCATCACAAGCGGGTCCATAATTTCAATCGTTCCTACCTCTGCACGCGATATCAACCGGAACAATTTGAATATTATTCAAACAGCGCCGAATCCAGATTCTTGCTGGAATTCAGACCTTGAATATTGTCCCGACCCTGCACTTTCTTGAACGATGTCCCAGCCAAATTTGCCGCATCGAAATTGGCCTCGTTCAATTTGGCCTCCGACAAATTGGCCCCTCGCAGATCCGCGCCGGAAAAATCCGCGCCCGCAAGGTCTGCTCGGAAAAGGTTTGTCTTTTCAAGTTTTGCACCGGAAAGATTTGCAAAGCGCATCATAGCGCGGTTCAGATCGGCATTATTCAGAATGGCGCCGGAAAGATCGGCATTTTTCAGACTGACACGCATTTGTCCCATGGGTTGATTTTTGATATCCACCCCCCAGTTTGCATTCGACAAATCTGCATGACTCAAATTCGCTCCATCCAATGTCGCGATAATCCGACTTCCGGTCAAATCCGCATTACTCAAATCGCCCCCCCCCATATGTACACCAAAAATACTGGTATTCGACAGATCAGAACCTGATAGATTAATGCCGACCATCACCGTTAAATCCAAATTCAGCCCGGAAAGATTCGAATTGCTCAAGTTGGTTTGTTTTAAAGTGGCGCCCCACAAGTCTGCATTTCGAAAATCCAAGCCGGATAAGTCCAATCCCTGAAGGTCCTTGCGTCGAAGATCTGCAGGTTTGTCTTTACTGGCCTCAGATAACAATTTTTTGACCTCAGTTCTGGTCATTTCTGCGGAAAATAATGGCATTGAAACGCAAAGCGAAGCAATCACCAATACAATAAAATAGGTTTTTCTGGTAATTTTTCTCAAAACAAGTCTCCCATCAACTATTCAAATCAAAACGCAATCGCGTGCACTCTTGGTATTTAGAATGTTACTGCAGACAATGTCGCAGAATGTTCTTCGAATTAAAAGAACTTGTGAATCTTTTATGGAATTTTTCCCGCTAGCAATACGACGCTTGAACAGAGCGAGCATTAAGGGCATTCTAGGTTGGCGTTGCAACACCGTAGCGAATTTTGTTACCGAATCCGACTAATGCTGCACCTTTATCAATCAAATAGACTCGAAACGCTAATCGATCTGTTATCCACTGTAGTTCAATATCCTCCACAATCCGTACTCGAACCCGAACGAATCATTATTCCAAGCCAAGGTATGGGCCGCTGGGTATCCTTGCAACTTACCGACCGGATTGGAATTAGCGCAAACCTGGATTTCAAACTGCCCGCCTCCTTCACTTGGCAGATGTTGCGCGATACATTGAAAAATATTCCCGAACGCTCGCATTTCGACCCGCAGGTTTTGCTATGGCGGATTATGGATTGGCTATCGAATGCCAAAAACCTTGAACGATTTGACCGCCTAAACAACTACCTGCAAACCGACAACGACTCTAGACGTTTCGCGCTTTCCAACCGAATCGCTCTGGCATTTGACCAATACATGGTGTACCGCCCGGATTGGATAAGTGCTTGGGAAAACAACCAGCTTCTTAAGCTAGGCATCGATGAGATCTGGCAAGCCGAGATCTGGCGATCTCTCACACTGGAAATCGCAAAGCCACATCGGGTTGCACTTATGCAGCAATTGTTCGACCGGATAGACAATACGGCGCTAGAATGTCACCTGCCTGAACGACTCAGCATATTTGGCGTTTCGTCACTGCCTCCGGTATTCGGCGACCTGATCAAAAAACTATCGAAAAAAATAGAGGTCTATTTTTTTATTATTAATCCCTGTTCTGAAGAATGGGGCCAGATTTTCGACAACCGCGAAATTTCGCGGCGCGCCGGCGGCGACAACCCGGATACCTTATATTTGGAAACCGGGAATCCTCTACTAGCCACTCTCGGAAAACAAGCGCGCGAATATTTTGACAGCGTGTACGCCGATTTTCCGCAAATTCATAGCCTTTTCCAAGAACCCATAAAACCTGCGCCGACCATGCTGCAAATACTGCAGCAAGACATACTCAAGCTAGTAAATCGACAACAGAGCGACGCAATTGCAATCACACCATCCGATCAATCCATACAGATTCAAATTTGCCATAGCCCAATGCGCGAGGTCGAAATCCTACACGATCAATTGTTAGAATTGTTTAATTCGGATACCACACTAAATCCTAGCGACGTCGCAGTACTCGTACCGGATATTGGCCCCTATGCGCCCTTGATAGAAGCGGTATTTGGAAACGAAGATGCTCCCAAAATCCCTTTTAGTATCGCCGACCTAGGCATTGTCAGCGATCAACCTTTGTTGACTACGTTTATCGAATTATTGAATCTGAACCACAATCGTTTTGAGGCTGATCAAATCTTGGAATTGTTGCAAATACCATCGATCATGCGTCGTTTCGGGCTGAGTACCAGTGATATTCCGCAAATCAATTATTGGGTAGAAAATAGCGGTATACGCTGGGGACGAAACGGTGCCGATAAAAGGAACCTCGGACTCCCGGAAGAACAGCAGCATACTTGGCAATGGGGCCTAAAACGCTTAATGCTAGGGTATGCATTGCCATGTAGTTTGGCCGACGATAATATCCCTTTATTCGCCGACTTACTGCCATTCGACGACATCGAAGGACAGCGTCTACAAGTATTTAACCGATTTATCGCATTCGTAGAAACGCTATTCGATTTTATTGATCAGCTAAGCGCCGACAGAAATTTGCAACAATGGTCACAAGACCTAATTTTGACCCTGGACCGAGTTTTCGACCCGGCACCCGTTGAAGATGCCGCAATTCAGCAAATTCGTAATAGTTTGTGCCTATTGGGTGATCTGGCGGATCAGACCAATTTTAACCAACCGGTTAGCCTAGATCTGATAAAACACTGGCTCAAAAACCAATGGGAACAAAAAATTGCCAGTGGTGGTTTCCTAACCGGCAGTGTAAATTTCTGTACTTTGGTGCCAATGCGCAGCCTTCCTTTTAAGGTCATCTGGCTACTGGGTATGGACGATGGCGCTTTCCCCAGGATGCAACATCCAACCGAATTTGATCTGATATCCCTCTATCCTCGCGCTGGAGACCGGGCCAGAAGATCCGACGATCGCTATTGCTTCTTGGAAACACTACTATCGACCAGACAGAAACTGATCATCAGCTATACCGGCAAAGATATTCGCACCGATTCCTCCCGGGCACCATCAGTGCTAATCTCCAAACTCATCGAAACAATTCAAGACAGCTGCAAACTGCCAGGCGACGACAATATTGTCGACCATATTACCCGCTATCACCGACTGCAACCGTTCGATCCGGAATATTTCAGAGACAATCCAAAACTCCCAAGCTTTTCAAAATCCTGGCTTTCGGTCAGTCAACGTATCGGAATCGCTAATATCCCGGCAAAACCTCTATTCAACCAGAAATTGCCTGATCCAGGATCAGAATGGGCAATGGTTTCGCTAGACCAGCTTAGCGATTTTTTCGGCAACCCCGCACGCTATGTGTTACGCAATCGATTAGGCGTTAACCCGGGCTCGCTAGACACCAGATTAGAAAACAAAGAACCGTTTATGTTGGATTATTTTAGCCAACAAAAAATCAGACAATGGGAATTGAATGCGCTCGCCAACGACACACCTACCCAACTAACTGAACAATTGGTCAGTGCAACGGGATATCTTCCCCAAGGTACTATGGGACTGCAAATTTGCCGGGAGCAACGCGAAGCCGTAAAACAAATATCGGGGTCAATCCTTCCGCTGTTGGATGCACCAGTACTCGATCCTATAAATATAGAATTCAACAGCGGGGACATCAGGCTATACGGTTGGTTAAAACAGGTTCGACCCGCTGGATTGGTCGCGTTTCGATTGGCAAACGTCACCGCGAATGACCGCTTTCAACTGTGGTTGAAACATTTGATACTTTGCCTCTTAAAACCACCCGGCATTGAATTACAAAGCCAATTCATAGGGACAGACAAACACCTTCTGCTTGCACCCGTTGAGAGCGGCGCCGAAGACCTCATCAAACAACTACTGATGCACTATAGTCATGGCCTGTGCATGCCACTCCCATTCTTCGTAAAAAGTGGTATTGCCTATTGCGAAACGCTAATCAATAGCGACGACAAAAACACCGCCAAAACGGCAGCAGGCAAAACCTGGAGCCCTGCGGAATTCGGCAATAATTACGGGTTTGGCGAATCTGAAAATGAGTACTACGAGATGGTCTATCGACACACGGATCCGATAGATTCGAAATTCTGCATACTTGCCGAGCAAATATTAATGCCTATGTGCATTGCGACAACCGAGATCTAATTGGCTTTGCAAATACAAACTAGATCCGTCATATACTCTCCATGTCTATAACAAAAACCGATCTGGCTCCAGAACTGGATGTATTGACCGTTCCATTGAGCGGAATAAATTTGATCGAAGCCAGTGCTGGCACCGGAAAAACATGGACAATAACCGGCCTATACGTGCGGCTATTGCTTGAACGCGGGCTCGATATCGATCAAATTCTGGTTGTAACCTATACCAAAGCCGCAACCGCAGAACTACGCGAACGTATTATGCAGCGTTTAAGCGACACCCGACAGGCCATGAAAAATGGCGCTAGCGATGATCCATTCTGCGGACGACTGATCCAACAATATCCCAATTCATCCGATCGTGCGGTTGTAATTCGCCGATTGGATCACGCTATAGGCAGTTTTGATGAAGCAGCGGTTTATACTATCCACAGTTTCTGTCAACGCGTACTCAACGACAGTCCATTCGAATCCGGTATCGAATTCGAATTCGAACTCATGCCCGATGAGTCAGAACTCATCGGTAAAATTATCGAAGATTTCTGGCGGCTGGAAATATCGCAGGCGAGCGGCATCTGGGCGGACTATCTACTCCAAAAAAACGAAAGCCCGGAAAAATTGGCGATTTCATTGCGCGGTTATACGGGCAAACCGTACCTTAAGATTATTCCTTCCCCTAAGACAACGATTACCACGGATATTGAACAACGAGCACTTGGTCAATTCGAAAACGCCCGTTTAATTTGGCAGCACGATCGAAGCTTAATAGAATCACTGCTGCTCGACTCACCTACATTAAACCGAAATAAATATCGCCCAAATTCGATTCATAAATGGTGTTTGGAATTGGACAATTTTTTTACGCTCCAAACCATAAGTCTCGATTGGCCCAGAGGCCTGGACAAGTTCACAACCACGTCGTTGAGTGAAGGGTGCAAAAAAAAGCTATCCCCACCAGAACATGGTTATTTTAACGCTTGCGCATTGTTGTTAGATACATTACAGACACTTAAAGACTTATATACAGAAAAATGGGTAGCCACCCGTGTCCGCTTGTTGAATTATTGCAACCGCGAATTGGAAACGCGAAAACTAGCTTCACAGCATCTTTCGTACAACGATCTCTTAAACCGTCTTAATCAGGCGTTGTGCGCCAAGTTTGGCGCCAAGCTTGGCAAAAGCATAAGAAATCAATACCGCGCTGCGCTGATCGATGAGTTTCAAGATACTGATCCGGTTCAATACAATATATTTAAAACCATCTATTTTGGCCAATCAAGACCAGTTGTATTTGTCGGTGATCCGAAACAAGCCATCTATGGTTTCCGCGGCGCCGACGTGTTCAGCTATTTGCAGGCACGACAAACCGCAGCGAATATCTACTCGTTAAAAACAAACCGGCGCTCATCACCGGCTTTAATAGGTGCGATCAATAAATTGTTCATGGCATCACCGAATCCATTTATTACCCCCGACATCAGCTATCCAAAAGCTCTCGCCGTTGACCAATCTAGCAACAAACTTAGGGTGGAAAAAGATGTTCTAGCACCCTTTCGTATACTGCGTACGCCGTCTGATTCGCACGAACCCAACCACGCAGTGCCGCGCAATAAAACGGATCATATTGCTCTGGCATGCCAGATAACAGTGGATGAAATCACTGCATTACTCAACCAGGCACAACAAGGTTCGGCAACCTTGACGGTTGATGGTCATCGACGGGCCTTGCACGGTGGAGATATCGCAATCTTGGTCGGAACCCACCGCCAAGCCCAATCAATGCAACACGTCTTGTCCGTAAAACAAATCCCCAGCGTTCGCCACGGGCAGGAAAGCGTATTCCAAACGCTGGAAGCGTATGAACTGTATTCCGTACTCCAATCGGTAGCCAAACCTGCCAGTGAAGCGTTGATTAAAGCGACTCTAATCACTGAACTCGTGGGCTTTACCGCCAATGAGATAAGCCAATTGCAAGACCAGACCAAAAACTGGGAAGATCATTTGGATTCATTTCGTCATCTGAACCAGTTGTGGCAAAACCACGGATTTACTGCAATGTTCCGCCGCTGGTTTGACACCTATCAAGTCGCAACTAATTTGGCCGATTATCAAGATGGCGAACGGCGTCTGACCAATATTTTACACCTCGCCGAATTGCTGCAAGTCGCACAACGAGAGCATCCCGGCTGCGATAGCCTGCTGAAATGGCTGGCCAACAATATCCGGTCGCCCGAGGGTGGAGACGAATCGACTTTGCTACGTTTGGAAAGCGATGCCGAACGAGTCAAAATCGTTACTATCCATTCCAGCAAAGGGTTGGAATATCCTGTTGTTTTCTGCCCCTTTCTGTGGGACGGGAGTCTCGGAAGCAATCGAACTGATAGCGTTGAGTTTCATGATCCAAGCGACAATTATCGCAGTCTTATCGATTTAGGAAGTAATCGTTTTGAGCAACACAAAAATTACGCTGAAAAAGAAAAATTTGCCGAAAATCTTAGGCTTCTGTACGTTGGATTGACCCGGGCAAAGCATCGCTGTTACGTCGTATGGGGAACTCTACCAACGCGCCGTAACGGGCTAGCCGCATCTGCTTTTGCTTGGTTGTTGCATGGTCCTCGCCAGGCAGTTAACGAGCCTTTGGATGCGATGGGTAAAATTGCCCGTAAACTGGATTGTGAACGCATTGACCAAGCCCTGAAAAACCTAACCGATTCCGCACCCCAATCCATTAGCGTGATAGCGACTGATTTGCCGACCACCAAGTTTGAAACCAAGGTTTCCAAAACGGAAAAACTACGCTGTGCAAAATTTCATCGAAAAAGTCTAATTCCGGCCTGGAGGATGAGCAGTTATAGCGGTTTAACTTCAGGCTTAGATAGCGAAACATCCGATTACGACCCGATTGACCAGCGGGCTGATGAGCCCCCTGATGAAATGTCGATATTCTCATTCCCGCGCGGTGCTGTCGCCGGAACCTGCTTACATTCGATACTGGAGTCCTGGGATTTCCAGTCATCGGATATTACGCTTTTGCAGCGTTTGGTCCAACACAAGTTGTATGCCCACGGTATCGCTACAGATTGGACTCATAGCGTATCTAATTCCCTTTTGCTACTGCTCAACAAACCACTAGGGGAAAATGAGATTAAATTAAAAGATCTCGATCTATCCGAACGCTTGGTTGAACTTGAATTTTGTTTTCCACTGAAAAATTTTAGTTTCTACAAACTGAAAAAGATATTGTCAGAGCCATCGTCGCAATTGCCCAACGTTTTTATTAGGGCCAGCCAGGACTTAAGTTTCGAACATTTTAATGGTTACATGAAGGGGTATATTGACTTGGTATTTGAATCGAATAAACGTTTTTATATCGTTGACTACAAGTCCAATTGGTTAGGTAACGGCATTGCGGATTATGCACCCAATCGTCTATTTATGCCCATGGCGCAGCATCATTACTATATTCAATATTTGATCTATAGCATTGGTTTGCACCGCTATCTGGCCTGCCGTATTCCTGATTATTCATACGACCAACACTTCGGCGGCATATTCTACTTATTCTTACGCGGTATCGGTGAGGATGGTCCAAATGGAATATTCGAAACCAAACCTAGCTATGCACTAATCCGCCAAATGGACGATTTGATGGATGGAAAATAAAACCAAAAAGATCCTGACCCCCAATCCGGGCAACGGCGAGTTTGGCGAAAAATTCTCGTATTACATCGCATCGTTGGAACCAGGATGCGACAAATCCGTCAAAACCGCGCTGAAATTGGTGGCTGAAGCCGCCGAACGGGGCCAAGTCTGCATTCATCTGGATGACTTCGCCGGTCAACACACGGACACAGAAGACAATTTACCTGGCGAACCGATTCCCGAACTAAAAGTCTGGATCAAAAGGCTGATCGATAGCAGCCTGGTTGGTCAACCAGGCGATTTCACCCCATTAATTTTGGATCAAAATCAACGACTCTATCTAGCACGATACTGGAACTACGAGAAAATATTGGCTGCACAACTGACCTTACGCGCCAACATGAAAATTAGCGGCATCGATATTTCAAAATTGCGGCAAGCATTGGATCGACTATTCCCAACTTCGAACAGCCATAGCGATATGCAAAAAGCAGCTGTTGCGGCGGCTGTGTTGAATCGTGTCACGGTAATCTCCGGTGGGCCCGGCACCGGAAAAACGACTACGATCTTTCGGCTACTTGCTGCAATCGATATTTTGGGCATTGCTGATCCTGCCCGCATCGCATTAGCGGCACCAACCGGAAAAGCGGCAGCCCGTATGATCGATGCCCTAAGCACCGCTCTAGACCAGAAATGTACTGTCAATGTATCGGCATTCTTCCCCACCCAAGCATTTACCCTCCATCGGTTGCTTGATTCTCGCAGGGAATCTGTGATGTTCGGTTATAACGCCGATAATCAGCTCCCATTCGATGTCGTGGTAGTCGACGAAGCGTCTATGGTAGACCTCGCGCTCATGACCAAACTGATAGTAGCTACTTCTGAGAACACTCGACTAATTCTATTGGGCGACAAAAACCAGCTCTCATCAGTTGAAGCGGGCGCGGTGTTCGCCGATATTTGTGCCCAACGGGCTTACGACAAGAAATTTCGAGATCAACTATTCAATGCTAGCGGTGTGGATCTCCCTACAGCACAAAATCAAAATACCGGGCTGGGCAACTCAACTATCTTACTAGAACACAACTTTAGGTTTTCACCAAAAAGCGGTTTAGGAAGGTTAGCCGGATTGATCAAGAACAACCAAGCTGACCGCGCATTGGCATTATTGCAAGATGATCGCTATCCCGACATATGCTGGGTAGATACACAAGACCTGTCTAACGAAACACGATTGATTGAGCAAGTACTCCAAGGATTTGCTTCTTATGCACAATCGTTGGGTTCTCAGGCTAAACCCGATAACGCCCTTCGGCTTTTCAACCGGTTTCGGCTTCTCAGCCCCTACAAAAATGGCCAAACCGGGACGATACGGCTAAATCGGCTGATAGAAAGCCACTTCGACAATACGGGCCCGCAAGACCCTCAATCCAAGTGGTACCATGGGCGCCCGGTAATGATCACTCGCAACGATTACAATTTGAATTTATTCAACGGGGATATAGGCGTCGCGCTGAAAACAGGAGGTGAAATTCGCGTATTCTTCGAGTCCACGGACAAATCTATCCGAAGTTTTAACCCGTCGCGCGTACCAGAGCACGAAACCGCCTACGCCATGACCGTACACAAAAGCCAGGGATCTGAGTTCGATGAGGTCATCATTATTCTACCTTCACTACAATCCGAAATACTGACCCGGACCCTACTTTATACGGCGGTAACCCGAGCCCGACGCCGGGTCGAAATCTGGACCAATGCCGAGATTTTCTCCGCGTCGGTCGCAACGATGCGAAAAAGTAAATCCGGATTTCGCGATCGATTATGCAATCAAATAGTATAACAATACCGATCATTCCAAACTCATTGTCCCATTAATTTTCTCGAACCCAATCGCGGATTCCCGTATAAGCCTAGATAAACACCCATTTAATAGTAAGCTTTCAAGCAAACATTGCTATAACCCAATCGATCCACACATCCCTATTTAAAGTCCGATCTTCGGTTGCCTAAATATTCGGTTGCTATTGCCGATATCTAGATGAGCACAACATTTTTATTCGATCAGTCAGCAATTGTCGACGACTTTTACACCAGGCTGTAAAAACACATGGAATAGATGCCTATCTAATTGTTTTATTTAGTATTATGTGCATTGGCATTTGTGTTGCTTTAATGTCGCCAAGCCGTTCCGTAGGACCGGACCAAAACTAACACAATGAGGTTATTGAATGCTAGAAAAACATATACGAAAACTAATTATAGCTACACTGCTTTACTTACCTATCGCGGTATCCGCGGTTCCATTAACGCTTAATCATAGCGATTCTGGTTGGTATAAATCGCCGGGCTCCCATAACAGTGGCAACCAAAACTATATTGCCGGTAACATTTACAATAATAACTACCGCAACTGGTTTGCATTTGATCTTGCCGGGGTTACGCAGAACATCGTTTCAGCCAAACTCCGTTTGTACACCGGTACTGTGTAAGCGTCCAGCGCAACCACCTAGATTTTATTATGGTTGATCTGATTGATGT
>CAZUGA010000001.1:0-205906 GCA_964619885.1 uncultured Methylococcaceae bacterium | reverse complement strand
AATCGCTGTTCACGTTGCGCCAGAATCAGTGTTCAGATTGGGCCAGAATATGCAAAAACTGCCTGTTGCGTCAATGGTATTGTGAAATATTCAAGATTGAGTGGGTTGGAACGGCATAAGAAGAGACTTGGGCCTTGGGAAAAGCTGTACAACCAACCCCCTATATGTCAGGCTGGCAAAATCTATAACGCGAGATGTCTCCAAATAAGTGTATTAATTCTTAATCATCCAAAAATAATGCTTCGACGGCTTTGTCATGGGAGTTCAAGGCGTTCTCATCGTCATCTCCTTTGGAACGACCCACGAAGCTTTTATTCTGCTGAGCACTTAAGATCGGTAGCGGGTCAAACTGTTTAAACAACGGTACCGAGGATAAAAAGCTGGCCATCAATGAACCACTGCGCAAGATCCAGCTCACAAACCCCGCTGTAAAACTGACCGTCGTGCCTGCCACAAACGTTATCTTGGCCTGATCATCGTCCAAATCCAGGCTCATTTCTTCTTTCATTTGATCTAACTGCGCCCACAATTCCGAGTCTTCCGGAATCAGGGTGAGTTCTTCCAATTGTGCGGCTTTAACCGTCTCATTCAATTGTAACGTGGTCTAGAAGAATTTAACGGCACTACCACGATAGGCCGCCGCACCCTTTGATATTCTTGCCGCCATCGAATCCGCGCTAGTAAAAATATATCCGTATCTTCTTTGTCCTTACCGGACGATGGGGTACAACAAACAGTAGGCGGCTTATAGCGACCGCCGACCAACATCGGAATTGACAACTTAAAAATCGTTCGGTAATTTGAGACTTGATTAAAACAGCGCTTCTATTGCTTTTTCTCTATTATTCGATTCTGTTTGTACTGAAAGTTTGACACTATGCCCGACCCGCGAATCCCCGGCCCAGTATGCATCGATCGTATGACCAGCCCAATTGACGAAGGGACTTGTGCACGAGCCTACATGCCACCGCCCGGCCCGGTAATGTTTGAATCGCCAGCTACGAACCTGGTTGATCTGGAACGTGCTCTGGGTGCGCTGCAAGCGGAGAGCGCGCAGTTCGCAATGCGTTTTATCAAAGACAGCAGGGTCAGGATCAATTATCTGGCTGAAATCAAGACTTACAGCGCAAAAATTAGCGCTGAGGTTAAAAGCGGTCGAATCTCCGTGCACAAAGGACATCTGCTGGCGCACGAAGCGCGCAATACCATACTTGATGCAATGCGACTTAAGTCCAGCGACATCGGCCGGGCATATGCTGAAAGTTTGAAAGCCAAGGGCTGGAACCTGGAACAGCTTTACGCGAAATATGCTAAAGAATTCTTCGACAAGCCGTTCGATGCATTGACTGATAGTCAACGCAACCGAGTCAAACTCGAGATTATCAAAAGCGCCGGCAGAGATAGCCCTAAAGCGACCCGTGCCGCCGGGCGTCTAGGCCAACTCGGCAAGGGACTGTGGGTGCTAACCATTGGCATCGCGGTCTACAACGTCAGCACGGCAGAAGACAAAGTCGGGGCAGTCGCCCAAGAGGGGGCAACCATCGGCGGTGGCATTGCGGGCGGTGCCATCGCTGGCGCAGCGACGGGGTTGGTGTGTGGTCCTGGTGCGGTTGTCTGTTCTTCGGTGCTGGTCGTCGTCGGCGGCGCACTTGGCGCATTGGGAATGAGCTATGTCTTCGACTGGGTTTGGGAGTGACGATATTTTCATCGCTACCAACATTATTCGGATCGAAAATGAAATCAATAAGCCGGATATGTACCGAATCATCGGCGCGGATGGTCGGAAAGGCCCCTGCACATTCGGCAAATTAATAGAAGAGCAATTTGACTGCGCGGGGTGGTACCTGCTGCTACTCACCGAAGACTCGCCTTATGAGGAATGTTTGCACATTTTGCTGCTCGATAATAACTGTGGATTACTCGATTCAATCGACATCGGTGCGCCATACACGCCGGGCATTCTGGAAAACGTGCACCCAGAGCAGGATCATTTAAAGTTCGAGATGTATGGATACATTTGGCGGATAAAAATCCATCGCAACGCTAAGCGGTGGCCAGCATTTGCATTACCGCGCGGCGCGTCCCGGCCCATTAGCCGACTACTGCATCCCCGCTGTATCGAACTGCAGCAATCCGACAATATCGACCTTTAGCGGCTACGACTGATCAACCACCAACCCGAAACTTTCTTATTCAAAAAACTTTTCCGTGGGCGCAGGACAACAGACGGCAGCCTCAGTTGGATAGATGGAAGCTATCCGCTTCAACGCAATCAAGTCGAATAGACCTGGGAACTGTCCAACTCGGGCTGACGGGGCACAGTAGCAAGTATCGATGACTGTGATCTCCAATGAGGCGCAATATCGTGTCGTAAATATGTCGCAATGATTTCCCGCAGGGCAACCCATATTTCTAATAAATTTCAGGCCGCCTGAATTTTAACGTCATTCGATCACTTTCCCCTATGGCGATATATTGAGCTTTGTCTTGATCACCCAGTATGAGTCGAGGAGGCAGCGTCCACACACCGTTGGGATAATCTTTGCTGTCTCTGGGGTTTGCGTTAATTTCAGACGCTTGCAAGAACTCAAAACCAGCCAGTTTTGCAATGCGAATGACATAATTTTGTTGAACGTAACCGTTTTTAGCGCGGAGATCCTGCTCCTCTTCTGGATTAGCCCGATGCTCAACAACTCCGAGGATTCCTCCGGGTTTCAACGCGCGATACATGGCGTTAAACGCATTCAATTCTTCGCCTTTAACCATCCAATTATGAACATTACGGAAGGTCAAAACCCGGTCGGCGCTCTCTACCGGGGCAATGTCGATATCATTCGGAGGATTGAATGTAGTAACAATGATTCGATCGTAAATTTCTGGATTAGCCTTGAATGTTTCATCCAACTCCTCGATCATTTCGCGATAGAACCTAGCCCTGAGTTTGGACGAAAACCCAGCAACATAAAGTTTGCCTTTAGCTCTAAGTACCGGCGCTAAAATTTCAGTGTACCAACCTTTTCCAGGCCAGATTTCAACGACACTATGGTCAGAGTTTAACTCAAAAAATTCGAGGGTTTCAACTGGGTGTCTATAGGCGTCCCGCGCTCTATTTTCCGGCGCTCGGTGACCTCCGTTCAATGATTGTGCAATAGAAACCGCTTTTTCTGGCACAGATGCCGGTACAGATTGCAAATTTGATTGCGCGCCTAATTGTGATCCGGATGTTTCATTACCTTCTTGTGTGCAGGCCTGCAAAACCAGAAGAGTCAAGAAAATTAAAACTTCAGTTGATGGAAATTTATTCATAGTCCAATGCCCGGTTTATAAACACTGTCAAATGGTTAGATAGACTTAAACGGAATAAGATTCAAATATTGAATTCAAATTTACCAAGGTATCATTTAATTTTATTGCTGTTCCCGTAATGACAAACGGTATTTTTCTTAGACGGCATTTCAATCTTACCTGACCTCTAGCAAAAACTGCGTTGAAACCTCAGTGTGTTTAGAACTGAGCGAATCGAAACACTTCTACAATAACTACGGGCAATGTCCGTATAATAATCAATTTTTGACACTTCTCAGTACAAAACGACAGGCTAGTCGGAAATTGAATTTTACCGAACGATAATCGGTTAAATTGTATCTTTCACCACAGCTAGAAAAGGGTTATAACGGACCCGACGCTCAGGCGATTTATACGTGTCCAGGTCCCGGGAATTTGTCGGCACAGTGTGATGGCGGACTCTGCGTTGAAGCTACGGCTGGGACAAATTGGCCGTTTTTGGGTTCAATCCGTAAAGATGAGATCGTCTGCTCCTGTCCTATAGCGGCGGCACCTCAAATCGGTTTTCAGTTTATTGGACCGGCCGACTGCAACCGTGATTTTTTTGAGCAGTTTTGCGGAATTCAGGGAGGTGGCGCCAACGGCACAAGCGTTTCCACTGGAACACGGTTGGCCGTCGGTGCGGTCACCGGAAGCGGAACGATCCTCACAAAGTTGCTAACTGGAAGCATCACACCCACTAACCGCTGCTTTTTCCCGGTCAATTCAGATAGCGATCCGTAAACATTTGCCAGTGGTGCGCTTTATGCAGGCTTCAAATACACAATGAGTAGAATCTAAGGCATGAAATTCGTGGCCCGTTAAAACAATCGTTGACCAGGAGAAAGAATCGGTACAACACTTAAATAATTCGAACGAGTTATTGTAATAACCCTTCTCAGGATGATGATGTTGGCCGTGTGCTTATCGACCGTTGAGCCTGCTATGGTGCTGGCCCAGGATCTCCCAAAAGCTCCACTATTGCTGTTGAATTGACGGAGATGCTCCAGGTCTTCGGCTTTTTCCTCATGGTATTGATAGGGCTCGAACTTCTGGAAACCCTAAAAGCTTAGCTGGAGGAAGACAAGGTAGACGCGGAGGTCGTGTTTTTAGTTGCACTAGTCGCCGTTTCCCGAAAAGTAGTCATCCTTGACTATACAAATCTTTCTCCAGATTTATTGTATGGAATGTCGACGCTGATAGTAGTACTAGGGATTGGATCTTTTCTTCTACGTCGAGCGGCCTATCCCCCTCCAAGTAGAAGGAAGGGGACGCATGAAGGCTAAATTTTCAGATTTTAAATCTGTTTTATTTGCCAACTTAATAATGTCAGATATACCGTGAACCTGTGTCATTCGGTAGACAAAACGACATTAAATCGATCAGCACTTAAATCGAATGCCAGTCCGTATACAGGTATGTCACAATTATCGCCGATCGTATTGAAGCGGAATGATGTACCTATGTACTGTATAACTTTGCTCTTGTGATCAGCCTTGACTGAGAGCGGGGCGAACTTCAATGCATGGAATGCTTTCCAAATCTCACCATCGCCCGCAGCATCGAAATCCATATAGAAGATGCCCAGCCTCTTGCCTTCACAGCTATGATATAAATCGTCCGGGCTATTTGCCTGAGAATTCATAGAAAACAAAACTGATAAAAAAATCAATAACGTACGCATAAAAAGCCTCTTCGGATTAATCATTTATTTTTATTTATTCCTGACGCATGCGCGCAGGTGTTCACGCCTCTTAGATTACAAACGACCCGCAGTGTTCCCGTACCCAGTATCATCTTGTACGGACCTATCGGTCTTATGTTTCAGATCAGAGAGACTAAACCATCAAACTAACCCTTAACAAATCACTGCGTCCGGCGAATAATCCACTAAATATATATTTAATCTTTTCGCCTACTCAGAATCAAGTCGGTTGGATCCTGCCCATGCAATAATTTGTGACGCTGAAATGCCACTACCTGATTTTCCATGGGTCTATAAAAATCGGATAAACGATCAATGATGATATCAAAGTCGAGTAGAATCCATACCTTTTCAAACTGCGGACATACCCTCTCCTGATTCCCCAGAGACACTGTTTCAAGTGTTGTTTCTAGAATATTCGAGAAATCTGCTGACAACATTGTAGGCATCCACCAACTGCTTTATCGCAATGCGCTCGTCGGCACCGTGGATACGGTTGAGTTCAGATTGGGAAAACAGCGCCGGAAATATTCCGAAACAGGGAATATTGTGTGCGCGAAAGTACTTTAAGTCGGTAGATGCCGGAAAAAGGAATGGAGTGACTTCGGCGTCATTAAACACATCCTCAATAGCGCGGCGAATTCTGTCAAAGCTTTCGTTAGAAAACGCAGTTTCATTGGATGGCGATTGGCGAATTATCTCTATTTTTACACGTTCATCGTTAATGGTATTTTTAAGGTCGACAATAAATTCATCAATGTCCACGCCCGGCAAAAGACGACAATCGAGTATCGCCCCGGCTTTTTTGGCTAGAACGTTCTTAGCACTACTGCCAGATATTTGACTTACCGCGACCGTATTGCGAAACATCGCATGAAGGTACGCATTGTCTTGAAGGGGTAAGTGAATATGTTTACCAATAAGCGGCAGTTTCAGAGCACGTTTAATAATACGGCTAAGCTTTTGGCTCTTGTATGACATCGATTGCAGAAATCTTTCGGTAACGGGCAGCGTAAGCAGCTCACTCTCGTATTCCGTGGCCTTACTCACCGCATTGAGAATAATACGTAATGGGTATTCACGAGGCGGTGCGGAGCTGTGGGATGTGGTTTCCACTTCGACTGATAATTGTAACCACAGGCTGGCCTTTTCGGCGGTGTCGACCAAAAACATCGGGCTCGATGCTTCAATAAGGTCAGCCACCCCAAAACCGCCTTCTCCGAGTAAAATACTTGGCTTTATTTCCGACAATAGTGTGTCGGCAATAAACTTCGCCCCTTCTTTACCACCCTGTTCTTGATCGGCCGTACACAGAAAGCGTACCGGAATTTTTTTGTCGCTGGTTAAGAAGGCGGTGAAAAAAACCGTGAGCAGTCCTTTCATATCAATAGCGCCGCGGCCCCAAATCTGCCCCTTTTCCTGAGTACCAGAATAAGGTGGATGTTTCCAATCGCGTCGGTCGGCAGAAACTATATCGGAGTTTGACAGTAATACGACGTATGAATTATTCAAATCCCCCGTCAACAATTCCGGATTGCCGTGCGTGGCAACAAGATTGGTGCGGCCTTTCGGTGAAAGCAAAATACGTCCGCTTAAATTATTAGCCTCAAGTATATTTAATAGAACCTGGCAAATTTGCCGTTCACCAGCTGCTGTGGATGAATCCACCTGCAGAAGTAAAGTTAACAAACGCGCCATAAAGCTACTTACGTCGTCGGTCGTTGGTTTCTCCGGTAATTGGTAGCTTTTCCAATCAACCATGGCAATTTGCGCAGCGGCGCGCATGCCATATCGAATCATCGATGAGTGGATGATTTGCCACACATGTTCCGACATCTCGGCAGCGTTTCTAAAAGTAGCCGGATTTAAGGTTGGACCAATGTGCAAGCGAACATCAATATTGCCTTCTTTACCAAGATTGAAAATGTGCTGAAATAAACTGGTATCACCGGTCCACTGAATAAGTTCAGGCGCCGCATAATTGAGTGTTGCCGGTAACACCGGCGCATTGGAGCGAATAGCCACGTCAAAGGCACCATAACGAAACGGCAGCAAGTCCTGTCCATTACTCGTGGTACCTTCTGGAAACACGAAGATATTCTGTCCCCAGACTAAACGTTCGGCGGCTTTACGTTTAAGATCACTACGTTCTGACTTGGAATCGCGTTTGAAATACAAGGTGCCGACCATTGAGCCAGCCAAGCCAATTATCGGCCACCACCGAACTTCAGATTTTGAGATAAATATTCCCGGTATAACGGAACCGAGAATAATAATGTCAAAGTACGACATATGATTGGCGGCTATCAGGTAACCATCCTTCCTCGGAACCAGTTCTCCTTCGGTGCGCACTCGAATACCAAAAAGTAAACATAGAATGCGCGCCCAAAATTGCACCAATATCATGTTTGCACGTCGCTTACGCTCGTTGGGTAGCAAAAAGATAAAGATTCCAAAACACATGATCAAAAATGTGTAAAAAATCAGTGCAGACAAGCGTAGCAAGCTATATAAACTTCGCCGAAAGTTAGTCTTGTTGCTCAAAGACGCTTCTTTTTTCATAGTGCCTTGGTTCGAGTGACAATAAGGAGTGCCAAATGATCAGACCTAAAATTAATTGTGACATAAACCGAATAATGAAAACACAACCGAATGCCATCAAGGCTTAGAATTATCGTAGGGAGATGAGAGATTATGCGACTTCGCTCTATCACCATTTGAATAAGAATTGCAGCAATCGAAAGCGGTTTAAATCCATTGCAGGCTGCTTAAGAAAACAGCTTATCCAGCAAACCGTTTCAAGACCTATCATTTGCCCTTATCCGGCCAATACCACGAGGGTTCATCCAACATGCTTTGGCCGATTACTTGAGTTTGGCCAAGATTTTTTTCTAGCGCCAACGAATTGCATTGTTCCCATTTTTCCAATGCGGCTATAAGCCTATTGGAATGCGATACGACCCAAACTTGTGTTGACTCTGCTGCGTAAATAATTAACCGGGCAAGTGCCGGGAGTAAATCCGGATGCAAGCTGGTTTCAGGCTCATTCAAGACCATCAATGGCGGAGGTCTTGGTGTAAGCAGCGCTGCGACCCATAGCAAAAATCGCAATGTACCATCGGATAACTCTAATCCGGATAGTGGCCGCAACAGACCTTCCTGGTATAACTCCACGGCGAAGCGTCCATCTTGTTGCACATTAATATTCAATTTAGCCCCAGGAAAGCCATCCGTAATCGAATCATCAAGCGCCTGCGCATCGCCAATTTCTAGTATTGTTTGCAAGGCTGCGGCCAAATCCCGACCATCGTGGTGAAGCACTGGCGTTCGAGTACCTAACTGGGGTAATCTGGCAGGCGCCTCAAAATCTGTCCTAAAGTGATCATAAAACCGCCAGCCACGAATATGTTCCCTTAAGCGAAGAATTTCGGGAATTTTTTCGGGATTTGCCGCCTGACTGAAAATACTTTCAAAGCTATTTTTATATTGCTCGATGACTTCCCAATTTCGATTCGAGCGAACTTTTATCACCGCCCCTTCTCGATCAACCAATAGGCTTGCAAGTCGAAAACTGGGGCCTGCCCAAATACATTCCCGTTTGATTTCTGGATCTAATGAAAATGCAGACGGGGACGCAGAAGGTGGAGGTAAACCCAATGAGATTGAATAACCAAAATCCTGGCCACAAAATCCGAGCCTTAGTCTTACAGTTTTCTTTCTCGGACCACCTTGTATTGGCACATCACCCTTGCGCATGCGTTCGGACAATTTTTCCGGACCAGCCCAAATTGTAGAGTCCAACCCGCCCTCTTTGGCCAAAGCATTAACGACACCACCTTGCGCAGTTTCGGATAATAATCTGAGCGCTCGATATAGATTAGATTTACCACTGGCGTTTGCTCCGGTAATCACATTTAGATTGCCGAGCGGAATCACCAATTTAAGCAAACTTCTGTAATTGCCAATCGCAAGTGTTTTTATCATTCGGATAATTCAGAAAAACGCACACCGAACGAGTAAAACGCAGTGATTACCAGCACCTTCGTAGTGACAGCCGTATCAGAAAACAAACTTACCGCTGCGGCAAAGGAACATAGTCACGCTGCGTCTCCCCGGTATAAACCTGTCGAGGACGAATAATCCGGCCGCCAGATTCAACTTGTTCCTTCCAATGAGCGATCCAACCCGGCATCCGTCCTAGGGCAAACATCACGGTAAACATATTCAAAGGAATACCCAGTGCGCGAAGGATAATACCGCTATAAAAATCAACATTGGGATACAGGTTTCGGTCTTTGAAATAGGCATCCTCAAGCGCCACTTCTTCAAGCCCCCGCGCAAGATCAAGCAATGGATCTTTAACACCGAGTTTAGCCAGAATCACCGCCGCAGATGCCTTAAGGATCTCAGCCCGCGGATCAAAGGCCTTGTAGACGCGGTGACCAAAGCCCATCAGTTTCACTTCTCTTCTTTTGACCCGCTCCATATAATCTTTATACGAAATCCCATTTTCATGAATCTCTGAGAGCATCGCCAATACCGCCATATTAGCACCACCATGCAGTGGACCCCACAGCGCGCAAACGCCCGATGCACAACTGGCAAACAAATTGGCACCACTCGAAGCAACCAAGCGTACTGTACTGGTTGAACAATTCTGTTCATGATCGGCGTGGAGAATAAACAAAAGCCGGATCGCATCTTCTACATCGTGATCTATTTCATACTCATTATATGGAACCGAGAACATCATGTGGAGAAAATTCTGACAATAATTGAGTTCTGGATTTGGGTAAATTATGGGTTCACCGCGAGAAGTTTTAAATGCCGCCGCGGCTATCGTACGAACTTTCGATATGAGTCTTGCCGCAGCGGTTTCAAATGTAGCCTCGCCCTCCATCTCCAGAACGTCAGGGTGGTGACAACTGACCGCATTGATCATTGCCGATAGTACCGCCATCGGATGCGATGTGGCGGGAAAGCTTTCAAAAGCATTACGCAGCCCTTCATGCAGACATTCGTGTTCTGACAACAAACCGCTAAATTGGTCTAGCTTCGCTTGTGTCGGCAAACTACCATGAATCAGCAAAAGCGCCGTTTCCACAAATGAGCTATGCTTTGCCAATTGCTCGATCGGAATGCCACGATACCGCAGTATTCCTTTTTCCCCGTCGATAAACGTGACGCTAGATTCACAGGCACCCGTATTGCCAAACCCTTGATCCAACGTAATCACTCCGCTTTCGCTTCTTAATTTGGCAATATCGATTGCTTTTTCGTTCTCGCTCCCCACCACTATAGGTAGCTCCATCGAATGTGTACCTACGGTTAAACTTGCGCTCATTTCCTGTGCATCGCTCATAGTCACCTCCGGTTGCCTAATTATAGAATTACATCGTTGCAAATTTTAACTTCTGGCGCTGGTATCCAAAGACTCACAATCCTTTAAACGCATTCTCTATTCAGCTGGCGCCATTCAATCTTAAGTGAATTGACCAAGCATATCCATGGACAGGCGTGGTTCGGCGGTTTATTCTCGTTGTACACCAAAAGAAACCTTACAAAACTGCTTCATACATTTAGCTGGGCAATTTATCGGTGCTTGTTTGCTCGACCAAACCGATACATCTTGAAACAGGGGGAATTCTGCATGAATAGATATCGTTTCGTTGTCATGGGCTTGTGCTTCTTGATATGTAAACGCTGGTGCGGTAACGGGTATCGTATCACCGCTATTGACGGGTTGGTTGAGTGATTATTTTCAAGGATTTGCCGCTGCGTTTATTGCATTGGCCATAATAGTTATATCCTCTGTGCTTGGGTTGGCACTGTTTGCATACCCTGATCGCGAGGACAGAGAAACCGTGTAGCTGTTTAGAGAATTTTTGAATAGTCCGAATAGATTGATTTAGGCACCTATTGACTCAACCTTGTACGCAAAACCCAATCGCACATCCATATGGAGCAGTCGGTGTACTTTTCCGTCGATCTCAATGCGCGACTAGACGAAAGGGCCCAAGATACTCACTGCTGGCACATCACAAGACTACGCTATTTCGTTAACCTACCTAAATAAGTTGGGACCGAACCCAACCGTCTAGCCTCGGTTTTTCAACCCATCCCTTGGAGACCAACGGGTAATTCTATTGCCAACATTAACGCATCTTCACGGCCATTTATCGCGGGATAATATGCTTTTCGTACGCCAATCTCGTTGAAACCCATTTTTCGATACATATTCAAAGCCGATATATTGGTGGGGCGGACTTCCAACATTAAAGACTGGGTTCGATTCTCAATCGCCACCTCGATTAATTTGGCCATCATCGCCTTGCCGATGCCTTGTCGCTGAACCTGCGGGGAAACACAAATATTCATCACGTGGGCCTCACCAGCACCAATCGACAAAATCCCATAGGCAACCACCTGATCGATATGCTCGCAAACCCAACATAAATAGCCCACACTAAGACAATCCCGGAAGGTTTTTGACGTCCACGGAAAGTTATAAACCTGCTTTTCGATTTCCAATATTGTTTTAAGATCCGATAGCCGCATCGGTCGAAATTCGTTTAAATCCATTGTTGCAGCGATGCTGGGACAATATTTGGCATAGAAATCCCTCTCGGCGTCGTAGGCTACTAATTTTTTAAAAAAGTCGAATATTTGATTCATATTGAAAAAAGCTTAGCAAATTTATAACTAGTCAACATCATGCTCCGTGCGGTGGTCCAAGTTTCCAGTGTAGATCCCTCCGAAGAATAACCACGCGGCAAAGTCAAAGGCAGCACAAAATTATATCGCGGCTAGCCACCGATCCCTTCAACTAACCGTTATTTTTTAATTCACAAGACAAAGCAAAAATATTAATTACCACGTTCACCGTCAAATGTACGCAACGCTAGTAAAAGATCAACCCATGCCTTGCGTTTCTCCAGCGGCGACCGGAGTAAATAGGCCGGATGATAAACCACTATGACAGGGATGTCCTGGTAGTAATGAACTTTGCCACGGAGGCGTGCCAAAGGCGCATCAGTTTTAAGTAAATTCTGTGCTGCGACACGTCCTGCGGCCAGAATTATTTTGGGTTTTAACAACGCTACTTGCTGGCGTAAAAATCCTTCGCAGGAATCAACTTCAATTGGCCTGGGATCCCTATTCTGAGGTGGACGGCATTTGAGTATATTGGCGATAAAGACTTCATCCCGCTGCAATCCCAATGCTTTTAGCATCTCGGTTAATAACTGACCGGCCCGGCCGACAAACGGCTTGCCTTGTTGATCCTCGCTGGCCCCTGGAGCCTCGCCAATCACCATCCAAGAGGCGTTGTAACTGCCGCTGCCAAACACTGTTTGCTTGCGCGTTTCATGCAAACTACAGGTGGTACAGGCAGCAACCTGCTGTTTCAGATCGGACCAATTTACATCGCATTTTTTATCGGCTACTGGCGAGTCTCTCTTCTCAAATTCTATTCGCACAGCGTCTAATTTAGGCTGATCGGAAACTTGAACGGATGTACTTTCAGATTGCTCTGAAGCATACGAATTGGAAACAGAATTGGACTTTTGCAGCCATACTTGTATACCCATCGCTTGTAAGTAATCTAACCGCTTATTCTTATCCACGATCAACCCTAATTGCCACCATACGAACCCATACTTTCACACAAAGCGATTCGCCATAATCCATTGGCCATATTTCGCAATATATTTAATTCCAGGCAGTAGCCTTCGATCATAATGCGTCAAACATCTCCGGCCACTTGAGGATGTTTGCGCGACTGTGCAGCGGCTAGTTTGTTAACCGCGTTAAGGTAAGCTTTTGCTGAGGCAATGACAATGTCGGTATCGGCGCCCTGTCCATTGACTATACGCCCCTCTTTTTCCAGGCGGACGGTAACTTCCCCTTGCGCATCGGTACCGCTGGTAATGTTATTTACCGAGTACAGTTGTAGCGATGCGTTAGTCGCAACGACAGATTCTATCGCTCTGAGACTTGCGTCAACCGCACCACCGCCGGTACCAACCCCAGTCACTTCATCTCCGTCAACACTCAATGTAACCTTAGCCTCGGGGATTTCTCCAGTTTCCGAGCATACCCGCAGCGCAACCAATTGCACCCCGTCGTCTTCAGCATCTACGCTAGCCTCAGAAATTAAGGCCTGCAAGTCTTCATCAAAAATCTCGTGCTTTTTATCGGCCAACTGCTTGAACAATAAAAAAGCTGCGTTTAGACTTTCCTCCGTATCAAACTCCGCACCTAATTCGTTCATTCGGGTTTTGAATGCATTTCTTCCCGAATGTTTGCCTAACACCATACGATTCGCAGACCAACCCACATCCTGAGCTCGCATAATTTCATAGGTTTCACGACTTTTTAGCACACCATCCTGATGAATTCCGGCTTCATGCGCGAATGCATTTGCACCGACAATCGCCTTGTTCGGCTGAACTGGAAATCCGGTAATACTGGACACCAGTTTGGAACATGTCACAATCTCACGCGTATCGATTCTGGTCTGACACGGAAAGACATCCTTACGAGTTTTAACCGCCATCACAACTTCTTCCAACGACGCGTTTCCAGCACGCTCCCCCAAACCGTTAATTGTGCACTCAACCTGGCGTGCGCCGCACATCACGGCGGATAAAGAATTCGCCACCGCCAATCCCAAATCATTATGGCAATGCACCGAAAAAATCGCCTTATCCGAATTCGAAATTCTGCTGATTAAATTGGCTATTGTTGTTCCAAACTGCTCCGGCACACTGTAACCGACGGTATCCGGAATGTTTAGAGTCGTTGCTCCCGCATCGATTACCGCCTCAAGAATACGACACAAAAAATCTTCTTCTGAACGCCCCGCATCTTCCGGCGAAAACTCTACGTCATCGGTATACTGTCGAGCTCGTTTGACCGCGCGAACGGCGTATTCAATAACTTGGTCCGGTTGCATCTGCAACTTCATCTTCATATGGATCGGCGAAGTAGCGATAAATGTATGGATACGCTTTCGTTCAGCCTCCTTAAGCGCATCGCCAGCCTGGTCTATATCTTTATCCAACGCTCTGGCCAATCCACATACAGTGCTATCCGTTATACACTGTGCTATAGCTTCGACACCCGCAAAATCGCCCGGACTTGCAGCAGGAAAACCCGCTTCAATCACGTCTACTTTGAGTCGTTCCAGTGCTTTAGCGATGCGAACTTTTTCATCGCGTGTCATCGACGCACCGGGGCTTTGCTCGCCGTCACGCAACGTAGTATCAAAAATAATTAATTGCTCGTTCATGAGATTACTCCAACTTCCTCCGCGCGTATCTTATAAATTTACACGGCGGAAAATCCGTTAAGACAGAGGGGAAACTTACCTAGAATTACTAAATCGCTATGAATGCCCCTCAGGGCAGAAGCGGAAAGTATACGCGGAGTAGTCGATGGGATTTTGACAGAACCAAGGAAGCCCTGCAGTCGGACTGCGACGTACAAATAATTTTAGAATTGTCGATCAAATTGGACGTCATAATTGTACTCTGACATTACTGTCGTCTAATATACCGAGCATTGGCTTGTTTGCCAAGGCCAAACTGTCGACTATCTGCGCTGGTTGCGCCTGCGTCGCCGGCGCAATGCAAAAGTTAACGCTGGCCCTGATATCGCATAGCTTAAAAATAGCATAAACAGCATCACTGGCGGGTGCGCAAAAACCAGCCCGAAAGAAAGCATAACCGCGATCGCAACTACAAAGGGAACGCGGCCCCGCAGATTGATATCCTTGAAACTGTAATAGCGAAAGTTACTGACCATCAATAGACCGCTTAGCATGGTAATGACCAGCACAAAGTAACTCAGGGTTTCTCCTTCGAATCCATATTCGGTTGCAACCCAAACCAATCCGGCTAATATAGCTGCTGCCGAAGGACTCGGCAGACCTTGAAAATAGCGTTTATCTGCCGTCTCCAATTGGGCATTGAATCGAGCCAGGCGTAGCGCACAACCGGCGGCATAAACAAAAGCCGCAAACCAACCAAATTTACCCAAAGTCGACAGCGACCAAACATACACGACCAATGCAGGTGCGGCACCAAATGACACCATGTCGGCCATGCTATCATAATGCGCACCGAATTCACTTTCGGTGTTGGTCAACCTGGCCACACGACCATCCAAACCGTCTAGAATCATCGCAACAAAGATGACCACAGCCGCCAATTCAAATCGTTGGTTGAAGGCCGCGGTAATTGCATAAAATCCAGAGAACAACGCCGCGGTTGTGAATAGATTCGGCAGCAAATAAATGCCACGCCGACGGCGGCTGGAATCGGTACTATCCATATCCATTAAACGATGGCGATTTAAGCATTTTATCGGGGCAGGAAACTACCGGTAAGCGAAAATCTAAACAGACTACGACCGGCTATAATTCCTCAGTTTTTAGCTCTATCGACGATCTTGTTGGCTTTGATCCACGGCATCATTCCACGCAATTTCGAACCTACTTCTTCGATCGAGTGTTCCCGCCCTAGACGCCTTTTTGCCTTCATGCTGGCATTACCGGATCGATTCTCAAGGATAAATTCTCGGGCAAATTCACCACTCTGAATTTCTTTTAGAATTTTGGCCATCTCTTTTTTTGTACGATCGGTAATCACACGCGGCCCCCGGGTCAAATCGCCGTATTCAGCTGTATTCGAGATCGAGTAGCGCATATTAGCGATTCCACCTTCATACATCAGATCGACGATCAATTTTAGTTCGTGCAGGCACTCGAAGTAGGCCATTTCAGGTGCATAGCCAGCTTCCACCAAGGTCTCGTACCCGGCCTGAACCAATGCTGTGGTTCCTCCACAAAGCACCGCTTGCTCACCAAATAGATCAGTTTCAGTTTCTTCCTTAAACGAGGTTTCAATAACCCCGGCGCGGCCCCCGCCATTCGCCGAAGCATAAGACAAAGCGATCTCTTTGGCCTGCCCGGACGCGTCCTGAAATACCGCGATTAGCGACGGCACACCACCGCCTTCGGTATAGGTCGAGCGCACTAAATGACCCGGCCCTTTAGGCGCCACCATAACAACGTCCAAATCGGCGCGTGGTAATATCTGTTCAAAATGAATATTGAATCCATGCGCAAAGGCGAGCACTGAAGATTGTTTAATATTCGGCTCAATCACATCTGCGTATAAAGCAGCTTGGTGTTCGTCCGGCGCTAGAATCATCACCAAATCGGCCCAAGCTACGGCCTCTTCGATAGGCATTACATTCAAACCCGCATTACTCGCTTTAGCAGCAGACGAAGAATCCGGACGCAACCCAACAACGACATCTACGCCAGATTCTTTCAGATTATTGGCGTGCGCGTGCCCTTGCGAACCGTAGCCGATGATTGCAACCTTTCTCGCTTGAATGACAGAAAGGTCCGCGTCTTTATCATAATAAACTTGCATTAGTGTCCTCGTATTCAGATTTCATTATTCAGTAATATTCCAGCGCTGAGTTTAACAATCGCGGGTTGGATCAAACATAGATATTCTCCACCGATCGGTACGATCCTGCCGTACGGTACAACGGCGAAACGCTGTATGTTCAAATTTCATCAGCCCCATTGGTTTGATTTAATTGAACAGGTTCAGCCTAATTTATAAATGCAACCCCTTTTCACCCCGCAATATACCCGTAGGCCCCGATCGCACAACTTCTACAATTGCTTGCTCATCCAACGCTTCTATAAAGGCATCTACCTTGCTGGACGTTCCGGTAATTTCAATAACATATGTGCTCGGAGATACGTCAATAATATTGCCGCGGAATATATCGGATAACCGTTTAGCCTCTTCCCTTGCATTACCTTCCGCGCGAACCTTGACCATCATTAACTCACGCTCAATATGCTCCGCCTCTGCAAGATCGGTCAGTTTGACAACGTCGACCAACTTGTTCAACTGCTTGGTAATCTGCTCGATTATTCTATCGCTTCCGCGAGTCACCAGAGTCATACGTGACAGTGTCGGATCCTCAGTAGGCGCAACAGTCAAGGATTCGATATTGTATCCACGGGCAGAAAAAAGTCCGGAAACACGAGACAACGCGCCAGCCTCATTCTCCATCAATAGTGAAATAACATGTCGCATCAGGCAAGCTCCCGATCACCAATTGATCCTGGAGCCAAGCGCATCTCGTGATGGGCTTTGCCAGCTTCTATCATAGGGTAAACGTTTTCGGTCTGATCGGTAATAATATCGAGAAAAACCGTACGATCTTTCAACTTTAAGGCCTCGTCGAGTGCACCTCGAACATCCTCGGGTTTTTCCACCAACATGCCGACATGCCCATAGCTTTCAGCCAATTTCACAAAGTCGGGAATAGTATCCAGATACGAATGCGAATAGCGACTTTCGTACTGAAACTCCTGCCATTGCCGAACCATCCCCATATAACGATTATTCAGATTTACGATTTTTACCGCCGCATTGTATTGCAAAGCGGTTGATAACTCCTGCAAGCACATTTGAATGCTGGCTTCGCCAGTGACGCACACAACATCAGATTTAGGAAAGGCCAATTTGACTCCAATTGCAGCCGGCAAACCGAAGCCCATGGTTCCAAGTCCGCCTGAATTAATCCACCGGCGTGGTTTCTGGAACGGATAATATTGTGCCGCCCACATCTGGTGTTGTCCAACATCTGAAGTTACATAAGCGTCGCCTTTAGTCGCTTCATAAAGCTGTTCAATCACGAATTGCGGCTTGATGATTTTCGAATCGCGATCGTATTTCAAACAATCAATACTCCGCCATTCGTCTATCTGCTCCCACCAAGCAGTCAAGGCTTTCTTATTCGGCTTTTTCTTATTCGCCTTGATCAACGCCATCATGTCTTTAAGAACCGGTTTAACTTCGCCGACAATTGGAACATCGACGGTTACGTTCTTAGCAATCGAAGCTGGATCCACATCGATATGGACGATCTTGGAATCCGGACAAAATTCACTTAACTTACCGGTGACCCTATCGTCAAACCGGGCACCTATCGCAATCAGCACATCGCATTCGTGCATCGCCATGTTGGCTTCGTAGGTACCGTGCATACCCAGCATTCCTACAAACTGCTTGTCCTTAGCCGGAAAAGCACCCAAACCCATCAAGGTATTGGTAATTGGATAACCCAGCGTGCGCGTAAACGCGGTTAATTCTTTTGCACCCTCGCCCAACACAACCCCGCCGCCACTGTAGATCATTGGCCGCTCTGCTGCCAGAATCAGCTCGATAGCTTTTTTGATCTGACCCTTGTGTCCTTTAACCGCCGGGTTATATGAACGCATGGATACGCTGCGTGGATACTTATAAGGCACCTTTATATTGGGATCTGTAATGTCCTTCGGAATATCCACTACAACCGGGCCTGGCCGGCCCGTGGTCGCCACATGGAACGCTTTTTTTATAGTCTCCGCAATTTTCGTAACATCCTTGATCAAGAAATTATGTTTTACACATGGCCGGGTAATACCAACCATATCAACCTCTTGGAAAGCATCGCTACCAATAACCGGGGTTGAAACCTGTCCCGAGATGACAACCAGCGGGATAGAATCCAGATGTGCGGTCGCAATACCGGTTACCGCATTGGTCGCACCCGGCCCCGATGTTACTAAAACCACACCGGGTTTTCCGGTCGCTCTGGCGTACCCGTCGGCCGCGTGTGACGCACCCTGTTCGTGCCGCACTAAGATATGTTTGATTTCTTCTTGTTTGAACAACGCATCGTACAGGTGCAATACCGCACCACCGGGGTAGCCAAAAATAAATTCAACGCCCTCATCTTTCAAACACTGGACTACGATATCCGCCCCATTGAACTCCACAGCTTTTGACCCTCTATAAAAGAAATAGGGCGTTATTAAACGCCCAAAAAATACCGGACCGTCAATTATACTGACGGACAGAAACGACCATCCACAACCATCGACCAGTCTCAAAAACGGGCAACCACCCTACTTATAAATCAATGTGCCGTCAAGACAAATATCATATAAGTCATCGAATTTAAGTACATTTCGATTTAGCCGCCTAGACTCCATGTGTTGCCCGCTAATTTTGCTGAGCCAGGATCATTGTAATCAAGTCGCAGACCTAATCCTTCAACAAAAACCCTATCGACCCCAAAAATAATCGCCAATCAAATTCAATGACCCAATTGACCGTTACAAACATGGCTAATTCTGCCGCCAATCATCGGAAAAAGAAACCGTAAATTTTAAGGCTTATAAATCGAACCTAATTCCAAACGCGAAATAGCGTTATCGACCGCCATTTTCTCGAATGAGAAGTGATAAAACAGAATAACTAAGCACAGAAAACGATTGAATCTATAGTATAAATAGAAGCTTAATTGAAATACATCACACTTTTTATTAAATCCTCTATTTTCCTTACGTAATCGTCCTTTTCGTCAAAAGCACCTCCTCGCTTGCACTATACTTCAGCTTCAAACATTGAACCAAAATTTTAGAGTAAACAAACAACAGCCTATCCTTTGAATTTGAATTTCCACTCCAAAATGTACAATTCGACCCACCTAAAAACTAATTTCATTTGCCGTGCCGAAGAATTTTCAAGCTTAGAGAGATATATAGCATGCGTAAACATTCGTAAATCACGCTAAATAGTATCGCGTTCACCTCTAGAATAAATCTATAAATTGGAAATGCACAATACAGGATCGACACACCTTACACTTCGAAGAATCATATCGATTACCCACTATCTACACAGTTATTTAATACGACCGGTTAAAATAAGGATGCATTGCATTGCCTAAACAGTTAGATTTGCGCCAGTAGACAAGGATAGAATGATGCTGACGCAAAAATCTCTCCGAATCCTTATTGTCGACGACGATATCAATCGCCGCAGAATTCACAAGAAGCTACTTTGGGAAAACCCGACGGCCGACTATGTGTTTGAAGAATTAGATTCAATATCGACTGGACTGCCGACCTGCAATAACGAAAGCTTCGATTGTATTGTACTCGATCAAAAAACTGCCGGAAGCGACTGCATCGATTTTATAAATTCGATTGCTTCAAAAATGGGTGAAATGCCGACACCGGTGATTATCTTGATGGAAGTCGTGGATATTGCTTTTGTCGTGCAAGCGATGAAAAACGGCGCCCAGGACTGTTTACTCATTACTGACGTTGGGGCGGAAACTTTACAAAAAGCAATCGACCAGGCTGTCGCAGCGGCTGAATTGATGCGTTCATTCAAAATCAAACAAGAGGAACTTAAAAGGTTGGCCGTAACTGATGACCTGACTGGATTATACAGTCGGCGTTATCTTTTGGAACACTTACAGCAGGAACAGCACCGCGCCAGCCGTTACAAGGTTCCATTTTGCATCATGCTGGTTGACCTGGATCACTTCAAACGCGTCAACGACCAGTATGGCCATCTTGCCGGCGACCAAGTACTAAAATCATTTAGCAATTTATTACGCAAATGCACGCGACAGTCGGATATAGTTTGCCGCTACGGCGGCGAAGAATTTCTAATTGTACTGACCAATACATTGTTGAACGCCGCCAAGGTTGTTGCAGAGCGCATTCGAATGAGCACGAGGACCCAAACCCACTGCTCTGCTAAAGGAGGCACCTTTCAGGTCACTTGCAGTATCGGCCTTACCGAATACGAACAAGGTATACACGACGTCAATGCGTTGATTAATTTTGCCGATGAAGCGCTTTACCGGGCGAAATATTTGGGTCGAAACCGGGTTTGCACCTGGTCAAACGAAGCACCTCCTGCCAATACCATCTACAACGTTGGCTAAACTCAACATTCGCCACTTAACGATTTTTGTAATCGAATAGCCGGCCCCCCAACCCAACCACGGGGTTAATATCTGGATCGACACCATCAAAAAAATAGAATAACGGCAAGTTTGAATGCGATTTACCCCTTAGGTCTCTATTGAGACTTGCCTCCCTATCGCATGCGCAAAGCGCTTAAGTATTGGTTTTGGCGATTAGTTTTAACCGACCCATAATCGCAACATTAAAGAAACAACCGTCCAAGCAGTAAAATACTGCAAGCAGCACCCACCAAAAATCTTGAGGAATCGTCAAACGATATCGGAATATTTACCAAACTATGGTAAGATTTTCAGGTTTAACGAAGCACTAACTACAAAACGGGGAAACTTTGAAAAACGCTTTTTACGCCCAATCGGGTGGAGTTACCGCAGTGATCAACGCAAGCGCGTGTGGTCTCATTGAAACGGCCAGAAAACACCCGCAGAGCATTGGCACATTGTACGCCGGCCGTAACGGTATAATTGGGGCGCTCACCGAAGATTTAATAGACACCAGTGCGGAATCAGATGCAGCGATTGCGGCACTACGATATACCCCAGCAGGCGCATTTGGATCATGCCGGCATAAACTTAAGGGATTAGATCAAAGCAAAGCCGAATACGAACGCCTTATAGAGGTATTTAAAGCACATAACATCGGTTATTTTTTCTATAACGGCGGGGGTGATTCCCAGGATACCGCACACAAGGTTTCGCAAATGGGGGATCGTTTAGGATACCCATTGACCTGCATCGGCATTCCCAAAACGGTTGATAATGATTTGCCAATTACCGACAATTGCCCCGGATTCGGATCAGTCGCCAAATATGTCGCCGTTTCAACACGCGAAGCAAGTTACGATGTTGCATCGATGTGCTCCACATCAACCAAAGTCTTTATATTAGAAGTAATGGGACGCCACGCCGGTTGGATAGCAGCAGCAGCGGGTCTTGCCCAGGACGATGATAATAAGATACCGTTGATCATATTATTTCCCGAAATCGAGTTCGACCGCCAGCAATTTCTGGCCAAGGTGAAACAGCTCGTTGAAACCCACGGATACTGCTCGATCATAGTTTCCGAAGGCGTAAAAGGAAGCGATGGTAAATTTCTGGCCGAGGCGGGCGGTACCGATGCGTTTGGTCACGCCCAGTTGGGCGGTGCAGCGCCGGTTATTGCGAATATGACAAAAGATGCGCTGGGTTATAAATACCACTGGGCGGTCGCTGACTACCTGCAAAGAGCAGCCCGACATATCGCATCGCAAACGGATACAGATCAGGCCTACGCGGTCGGCAAAGCAGCACTGGAATTTGCGCTGCAAGGCAAGAATTCGGTAATGCCCACCATTGTGCGGACATCAAACAACCCCTATGCATGGGAAATTGGCGTGACCAATCTGGCCGATGTCGCTAATGTAGAAAAAATGATGCCACCGGAGTATATAAGCCAAGATGGTTTCGGCATTACCGACGCCTGTCGTACGTATTTGAGTCCGTTGATTGAAGGCGAAGACTACCCGCCTTATAAACTCGGCATGCCGGTATACATCAGCTTGAAGAATATAGCGGTGGCAAAAAAATTGAGCAAAAGTTTTTCTGTATAGACGTAAGCTGGCCACAACCCAACAAACTTTCCAATTTTAGGTTTACAGTCACTTGTACCAATTAAATTAACATTCGAGAACTACCCAAGTTAAATCCAAGGTCATTTCAACAGAGGAGGAATTCATGGCCACAGTAACCAGTGAATCAATACGGCAAGCACTGATGCCGTTAACCCAACAAAAGCATTTTCGCAACATTTGTATACTAGCCGGACTGGTATTGCTTATGATTGGTGTTGTGGCAGGATGGGGGACGCTTTTCGCGCTCGCCGCATCAACCGCCGCAATCGGATACGGCGTCGTTTCAATCGATTGGATCAATTCAAAATCCAGCGGCAACCCGACGATGCAAGAAATTGGATCCGCGATCCAACAAGGCGCGCAAGCTTATCTCAATCGTCAATACAAAACGATTAGCTATGTAGGCGTAACCCTTTTTTTCGTCATTGGGTTTTTCCTGGACTGGGGTACGGCGGTAGGATTTTTGATCGGCGCAGTCTTATCTGGTGCCGCCGGGTACATTGGGATGAACATCTCGGTGTTGGCCAACACCAGGACTGCACAAGCTGCCCACCAGGGCTTGGACGCCGCATTTCAGGTCGCATTTCGCGGTGGAGCGATTACCGGTTTATTGGTCGTCGGTCTGGGATTACTGGGTGTCTCCGGATACTATGTTTTTCTGGTTGCAGCAGGGGTTGATGATCCATTACATGCGCTAATCGGGCTTGCCTTTGGTGGCTCACTGATCTCAATTTTTGCCCGCTTGGGTGGTGGCATCTTCACCAAAGGGGCTGACGTAGGCGCGGATCTAGTGGGTAAAGTCGAAGCGGGAATTCCGGAAGATGATCCCAGAAATCCGGCTGTAATCGCGGACAATGTCGGCGACAACGTCGGTGACTGTGCCGGAATGGCAGCAGACCTGTTTGAAACCTACGCCGTGACCATCGTCGCGACCATGGTTTTGGCTGGATTATTAGTGGAAAACGCTGAAAACGGAGCGATTGTCTATCCGTTGGTTTTGGGCGCGGTATCAATAATCACGTCGATCATCGGTACTTACTTCGTCAAGGTCAAAAAGGACGGCCGGGTAATGACGGCATTGTACAAAGGCGTCGTAGTTTCAGGCGGACTGGCGGCAATAGCGTTCTATCCGCTAACGTTTATGATGCTGGGTGACTCGATCACTTTTGCCGGCACCGTTATCCAATCGGCCGACATATACTATTCATCATTAATCGGATTGGCGCTGACCGCAGCCATGGTAGGCATCACCGAATACTACACGTCGACCGAATTCAGCCCGGTAAAAACCATCGCACAAGCATCAACCACCGGCGATGGCACCAACATAATCGCGGGTTTGGCTGTCTCCATGAAATCCACCGCAGCTCCAGTTATTGTCGTTTGCGCTAGCATATGGGCCGCCTATGATTTAGCAGGCTTATTTGGACTAGCGATTGCCGCAACATCTATGTTGTCGATGGCTGGAATGGTTGTCGCACTTGACGCTTACGGTCCAATTACCGACAACGCCGGGGGCATCGCTGAAATGGCCGACCTACCGGAAGAAATTCGTAATATCACGGATCCACTGGACGCGGTAGGCAACACCACTAAAGCTGTCACTAAAGGCTACGCTATTGCATCGGCTGGTTTGGCTGCCCTGGTCCTGTTCGCCGATTACACAGCCAACTTGGGTGGCAACATGGCATTTGATCTATCCGATCACATGGTCGTGATAGGCTTATTCATTGGTGGCTTGGTACCTTATTTGTTTAGCGCACTGGCAATGGAAGCCGTCGGCCGAGCAGCTGCAGGAATAGTCACCGAAGTTAGACGGCAATTTCGGGAAATCCCAGGGATTATGGAGGGTACCGCCAAACCTGATTATTCCAAAGCTGTTGACCTGCTCACGGTAGCTGCCATCCGCGAAATGATCATACCCTCACTATTACCCATCGCGGTTCCATTGATCGTTGGTTTGACCCTGGGCAAAGAAGCTTTGGGCGGTGTATTGATTGGGTCGATTATCACTGGTTTGTTTGTCGCAATTTCAATGACAACCGGCGGTGGTGCTTGGGACAATGCCAAGAAATACATTGAAGATGGCAATCTCGGCGGCAAGGGATCCGATGCGCATAAAGCATCAGTGACCGGCGATACCGTGGGTGACCCGTACAAAGATACGGCTGGCCCGGCGATCAATCCGATGATTAAAATCATGAACATCGTCGCATTGCTGATCATTCCAATATTGTAGTATCTGCAAGCGGCAGGTTTTACGACCTGCCGCTTTTTGCTATCGACAAAACAATATTCGCGGCCGTCTCAGGCCGCTTTTACGTTGAGGGATATACAACATGACGTCACCTGCCCACAAACTCAGACAGCTATTGGACCAGCCCGGCTTAATACTAATGCCAGGATGTCACGATGCAATGTCCGCCAGACTTGTCGAAATGGCCGGCTTCGATACCGCTTTTATGAGCGGATTCGCGGTGGCGGGAAGTCGACTGGGCATGCCCGACACAGGCTTGATCTCTTACGGTGAGATGGTCGCTCAGGGATGCAACGTCTGTAACTCGGTTTCGATTCCAGTCTTTGGAGACGGCGACACAGGATTTGGTAACGCCCTCAATATTAAGCGTACGGTACAGGGTTACGCGAGGGCTGGATTTGCCTGCATCATGCTGGAAGACCAGCTCATGCCCAAACGTTGCGGTCACACAAAAGGAAAAGCGGTCGTGGATAGGTCGGAAGCATTTATGCGCATACAAGCTGCAGTTGACAGCCGAGACGAAGGCGAGGACATCTTGATTATGGCGCGTACCGATGCGCGTGGAACGCATGGACTGGAAGAAGCGATTGCAAGAGCTCAGGGTTTTGCTGAAATCGGAGCGGACATTAGCTTTGTGGAAGCGCCTGAAACCGAACAAGAAATGGAACATTATTGTAATTCGGTGGCCGGTCACAAAATGGCCAACATGATCGAATATGGCAAAACACCCAACTTACCCCCCGATCGATTGGAAGCATTGGGCTATAAAATTGCCGTTTATCCGTTGACCTTGTTGAATACCTCGATAAACGCGATGCAAACGGCGTTAATTGAAATCAAACAAGGCCAGCCAGTCCAAAATATCCTTGATTTCGATGGCTTAACTTCGGCGGTAGGTTTTCCCGAATACTACAATGAAGAAACCCGCTATAAGCTAGAGCAGTAAATTTGCACACAGGGCTTGACGATAAGGGCCAATTTCGCGACCATTGCTTGTTCTAGGGCAGAATCACAAATGGCTTTTAGCCGACCAACAACACAGAATGTCGCATGCGGTCCCGCACATTGGCGTTGAACCGCTCTAAACGATGTCTGATCTAGACGGCATTGCATGTTTTAAATCAACGAGGAGGGATGTATGGAAATTGTAACAACAAGTTTCGGTGTTGAAATGCTACTACGCTGGGGGCATTTCATGGCGGGTATCACCTGGATTGGTATCCTGTATTATTTCAACTTTGTACAAACTGAATTTTTTAAAGAAGCAGAAGCCGGCGCCAAGTCGGACGCGATACAAAAACTAGTACCAAGGGCACTGTGGTGGTTTCGTTGGGGCGCAATGTTCACATTCCTAACCGGTGTAGCGATTATGGGAATGCGCGGAGCAGGTATGCCTTACGACATATATATCGGCGCATTATTGGGCACCTTCATGTTTCTCAACGTATGGTTGGTTATTTGGCCCAAGCAACAAATCGTTATCGCATCGGCCAAACAGGTTGCCGGTGGCGGCGAGGCGATCCCCGAAGCCGCAAGCGCACTTGCTGTCGCGGGTCTGGCATCCAGAACCAATACATTATTCTCTATTCCAATGCTATTTTTCATGGGCGCATCAACCCATTATCCCCATGGAAATGCGAGTACATTTGCATTTCTACTGGCGGTAGTCGTCATCCTGATACTGGAGCTCAATGGGGCTCACAGCCCTCTGTCTAAGAAATTCGCTGCCATCGGCAAACTACCCATGGCGGATAAGCTTGGGCAAATGGGACCCATGGCCAGCGTTAAGGGTGTCATACACTGTGGCTTGGGCTTAACCGTATTACTCTATTTCATTATTGATTTCTTATAAGCCAACATAGAATATGGGCTGCAATTGCAGCCCATATTCACCGCGCTATATAAGTATTCAACCCGGCACCACTTCTACCGTATATCCCCCAAACTTCCGAATATTGATAACACCGCTGTCGAATATCAAATATTGACCCTTAATCCCGTGTAAAACACCGGATATCTTTGCTGTTTTGTCAAAATTGAAAGATTTAACCTTCGCCGGATACTGTAACACTGGGTATTCAATTTGCGTCATCTGCGAATCTTCCAGGATTTCTATCGCATCTTCGCCGAACCTTTTCGAAATTTCATCGATTTGGGTACGACAACGCGACAATAGCTCATTGCGAGATTTCATCATATCAACCTCTTCGGCGGTACCTTTCAACATTTTTTGCCAGCTGGTCCGGTCACTTACATGTTCTTTCAGCGCAACTTCAATTAAACCAGCCTGCAATCGAGAACTCACTCTAAAAATAGCCAAAGCTTGCGTCGCACCCTGATCAATCCAACGGGTTGGAATTTGTGTCGCGCGGGTTATCCCGACCTTTATACCCGAAGAATTGGCCAGGTAGACATAGTGATCCCGCATGCAATGGCCTAAGCCCCACTCCGGTTCACGGCACGTACCTAGATCGAAGTGACATTGCTCGGGTCTGACAATACACATATCGCACTGGGCCAACGATGTAAAACACGGGTAACAATAGCCTTGATTAAAGCTTTTTTTGATTTTCCGGCCACAATGTATACACGCAATTTCACCGGTAAATTGCAAACTTAGCGGAGAGCCAATCAACGGATTTACCGGAACTAACCGATCAGCCAATACAAAACTATAATTGACCGGCGAGTCCAACTCGGTTTTCATTTTGTTCAATGGTCCACTATGCATCGTTTAAATTCCTGCGACCTGAAAGATTTTGTTGTTCTTGATACCCAGTGATCAAGGGTTGATACACGACGCCGAACAATAGCAATGTTAATTTGGAAATTCCAGTGATCAAATCATTGGTCGCGTACATCGATTGCTCAAGTAAGCGTCTAACTACGCCAATTTTTTATTCGTATCGACCTGTTCCGTTCAAAACGCTCTATACTGGCAAATCTCAACATGGCACAATGCGCATTAACATCACGATCCCGACAAATAAGAACAATAAAAAAACAATAATGATGCCCCTGTTAAAAGGTTTGTTCAAACTAGGATTGCACATTTTGGGGATATGTCTCCTCATGTATCTATTTATGTTCCTGGCAAAACTCAAGCTTCAACTCATCTGAATTTGGGAGAGTACGTGGCCAATCGTCACCTTACGATAGATTGAGGTATGACGCCGGGACAACGCATAAAATCAGAACCAATCCCAAACAACCATCAACGCCAACAGCGGAAGCATTCCTGCAGTTCACCGAGAACACTCCAAAACCAGCCGACATCACGGCATTTTTGCGCTAAATCAATTTATCCGAAACACCGTTAAAGTTTGATCTTTCTTCTCAAGATCGTGTATTTTAATCTGGTATTCGGATCGTTACTAAGGAGGAGTTATGTCGAATATCGCAGGAAAAGCCTACGCAATGAATGTTATTACCCCAATCCGCTGGTATATGACAGGGATCAATAAAATGATTTTTTGGGCGGCAACTCGTCTGCCCGGTGTACTAAAGGGCTTGCAAACTCTATCTCTGATTCATTACGCACGATGGACAATCGTGGGAAGAAATCAATTCCCCCATTTGCATGACAGCCAACCCAAGGAAGAACTCAACTACGCATATATGCTATTTTCCAGCAATTTCAACGGCAGTTGGGATCAATATGTCGACTCTTTTACTTTCGCTATTCCCAAGGGATTGGACTTGTTCTGGAAATGGAATATTCGCTACCCCAATTCGGTACCGCTAACACCTTTTCACGATTATATTCGGCACAATCAAATCGATACGGACCATTTCTACGACGCCTATCCGTTAGCCAGCAGCAACGATGTTAAATCCGCCAAACACCTTAAAAAAGAACTGGTGGACTTTTGCAATTCCGACATTCTAAATGCGAATCCGGACGAATTTCTAAGCCAATACAATGCATTATTGGTTAGCTTACAACATGATTTTGGCAGCATGAATCCGACACCAATAGTAAGTATGGCGGCGGATGCCGTAAAACAACGCCGCTTGGAAACGGCCCACTAATAATTTCAATTCTGGGAGTCAACCGATGGCGAACCAAAGCGGAAATGCCTATGGCTTAACGATCCTATCACCGATTAAGAATGGGCACATCGCTGGCGTCTCGTACGCCGACCGATTGCGCAATCAACTGCAAAATTGGGGATTAAATAACATCAGCCCTATGGCCAAGATACCCGAAACCTACCTATGCAGGCTATTTGTTTTGGACGATGTGGTTTTAGAATCGAAACCTGGTTGTAATTTCGGCAGTACACTTTATTCGGTTTTGTCAAATATTTCAGACAAGTATAAGTTTTCCACGCTACCTAAAGAAGATCACCTAAAATCCAAATATTTGGTCTTTTCAACGAATTTTCATACTCCGGTTCCCGGAGACTCGAAAACCTACTTGAAAAACATGTGGTTAAGCATTACCGACGAAATCCGGAGTGTTTGGGAAAACTGCGTTGCTTTCGACCGCGTAAAAAACGAAGAGACCTTCATAGAGTATATAGAAGACTGCCAGCTTACAACGTCTCTATTTTTCGTTGGATCCACCGATGATTCTCTCGTCGAGCAACTGAAGGCACTATATCTGAAGCAGGAATTCACCAAGTTTGCTGTTCATCATCAAGGCATGGCGGCTGCAGACCTACAAAAGTCGTTCAAGGAATTTGTCCAGCGCGTTCAGCCCAACAATCTGGCCGAACCCTCTTGGCAGGCCGGGCAAGCAACCCTGTGCCATCAATAGGAGATTTACAATATGACCGTTGAATTAGATTTATCCGACATACAGGGTAATATTGTTCGCGCCTACGGACAGCGCGGGTTCCCCAAGGCTCGCTATCTATTTTTGCGTATCGATGACGCTGACAGCGGCCGAGAATTTGTTGGCGCAATCTCAGAAAAAATTACCACATCAGTAACTTGGGGGATCGGCCCCAACCCATTGGAAAAACCAAACGCGACGACAAATATTGGCTTCACTTATAAAGGCCTCGTCGCATTGGAATTACCCACCGCTTCATTGAGGGGATTTCCTCAAGAATTCATCATGGGTATGCAGGCCAGAATGGATATTTTGGGTGACGATGGACCCAGCGCGCCGGAAAATTGGGATCCAATATGGCAAAATCAAGAGGTCCATATATGGGTTTCGATCAACGGGCGGAGTCTCGAAGACATAGAGGATCGTTATAAATGGATACACGGATTGCTTAGAAAATCTGCAAAGGGGATTGTTCTGCTCTCTGGGCACCGCGGTCCAGGCAATAAGAAAAACTTGAGCTTTCAGGATGCCAGCGTCATCTATGACGATCAAGGGAAGCCCAAACCACAGGAACATTTTGGCTTTACCGATGGGATCAGCGACCCAGTGTTTGAAGGCCAAAACCTACCACCGTGGCGTGTAAAAGGACGAGGCAAGCTGATGCGGGATGGAAGCTGGCAACCGCTCGCTACCGGCGAGTTTATCCTAGGACATCCCGATGAGGCGCAAGAATACCCACAAGCACCTATACCCAATTTATTGTCACGTAACAGCACCTTTATGGTGTATAGAAAACTCCACGAAAACGTAAGCGCATTCAATACGTTATTGGACGAACAAAGCAAGAGTTTTCCAGGCGGCAAAGATCTGCTAGCGGCCAAGCTTGCAGGCCGTTGGGCCGATAATGGCGCTCCAGTTGTCGATGCACCGGATAAAATAAGCAAACAGGCGTGGGATAAAAAGTTTAAGGCATCCAACAAAGAAGAAAAAGATGCAATGCTGAGCGATTACAATTTTAACGATGACATCGATGGCGCAAAATGCCCGTTGAGCGCCCATGTCAGAAGAATCAACCCGCGGGGCTCACTTGAATTCGGCGAATCCGGGGCCTTCGAAAGACCGGGAGCGCTAGTCGATAGAAGACGAATGCTACGACGCGGACTACCCTATGGCAAAGTCGAAGATAAGACGCGTGATGACGGTAACCACGGAATTATCTTTATGGTGATTAATGCAGATATTGAACGTCAATTTGAATTCGTACAACAGCAATGGATCAATTACGCCAACGATTTCAAAGAGGGTAACGACAAGGAAGCCTTACTCGGTAATCATAACGATCAATGCCCAAGCAAAGTGGTGCTGCAGGTTGTAAAAAACTCCGAGAAACCGCCTCATTTCGTAACGAATATTCCACGATTGGTCGAAACCCGTGGGGGCGATTATTTTTTCATCCCAAGTATGACAGCGCTAAAATTGATCGCCAAAGGGATCGTTGATCCCACCTAGCATTTACTTGGATCAAATCAGTAATCAATAGAATTACATTAGAAGTAAACCCGCTTTTGCAAGGAGATTGAATCATGGCTGACAAAATAAAGAGCTGGCTGCTAAATAATCTCGATCTGGTCTTTTCCGTATTACGTTGGTTCAAACCCAACCTGGTAATCAAGGGGCAAGCCCTGATCACCTGCTTTGACGACGTGCAGGAAGTATTGTCGAGAAATGACGTATTTCACGTACCCTACGCGGAAAAGATGGAAAAGGTAACCAACGGAAGTAACTTCTTCTTAGGTATGCAGGAAACCCCGACTTATACACGCGATGTATCCAACATGCGGCTGACGGTTCGAAGAGATGATATCCCAGATAAAATCGTACCTTTTATTGAAAAAACCAGCGAAGAGCTATTGTCGAAATCATCCGGCCGGATTGATATCGTCCATGAATTGACCCGCGTGGTACCCACCGCGTTGGTTGGAGAGTATTTTGGTGCTCCTGGGTGGGATCAGAACGAATTTACCGACGCTGCGACATCGCTGTTCGCCTACTTGTTTTATCCGGATGATCCCGCATTGGAAAAAGCAGCACTGAAAGTCGCCACGACGGTTCGCGAATACCTCGATCAAACCATCGCCGACCGCAAACGCCAGCGTGGAGGCTGTGACGATGTACTGGAACGATGTTTGATTCTGCAGGATTCAAATCTGCCGGGGATGAGCGATCTGGATATAAGGAACAATTTGATTGGCCTGATTACCGGAGCCATTCCTACAACATCCAAATGCGCCGCCGATGTGCTCAATTATCTACTGGATAATCCAGACTTGTTAGCCGAAGCGCAAACTGCGGCACTCTCGAATAATAATCCGTTGATTTATCGATATGTATTGGAAACGCTGCGCCTGAAACCGTTCGCTGCAGGCATACAACGAATTTGCGTGGAAGACTATATCGTCGCCAAAGGCACATTGCGACGCGCTAAAATTCCTAAAGGAACTAACGTATTAGCCGCGACCCAGTCGGCGATGATGGACCACCGTAAAATCAATCAAGCCAAAACATTCCGCCTCGACCGGCCCGATTATCACTACATGCATTTCGGATATAGCCTGCACAGTTGTTTTGGAAAATATATAAATGCGGTACAAATACCGGGCATTGTTAAATCTGTACTCAAACAACCCGGATTAAGACGCGCACCGGGCGATGCCGGAATCATGACCAATTCTGGACCGGGTCCGTTTCCAACCCACTTAGTGCTAGAGTTTGATCAGTAAAAACTAGCGTCACCCAGGTTAGTCGATAAGTTTTCCCGCTAGCCTGCTGTGTTGTTTTCAACCCAGCGGCCCCCCTGCTGAAGAGATTCTTTTTTCCAAAAAGGCGCTTTGCTTTTCAGCTGTTCCATGACAAACCGGCAAGCATCAAACGCGGCACCCCGATGACTGGACCACACCGCAACCACAACGATGGGATCGTTGGGCCGGAGCGCGCCAATACGGTGTACGACCAGGACATCCAAAATCTGCCATTTTTGCTCGGCGCTTTCCACGATTTTCTGCAAATGGCGCTCCGTCATCCCCGGATAATGCTCCAAAGTCATATCGACGACGCAATCCCCCTCGTTAAAATCGCGCATTGTTCCGACAAAACTCGCCGTCGCCCCAAATTTACCATGGTGAGCTTCTATGCTCCGCTGGTAATCTACAATCTCCTTCCACGGATCCAGTTTGGATTTCAATAGTACAATTTTCATACACCACCCCCTGTTACCGGTGGAAAAAATGCAACTTCATCACCATCTTTAACCGCAGTCATGGATTCGGCGTAATCCATATTCACCGCGTACAAAATCGAATCGGGTAGCGGCCGATCAGACACACTTGCCCAAACATCCGTAACCGTCAAAATTCCGTCAGACGAAATCTCTTTGTCGGAAGCACCCATTTGCTCACGCAAACTTGCAAAAAATCGTACATGTATGGCCATATCCCGGTATCAATACGTTAACCTGATTAGCGATAAAGGCTACAGCATAGGAAATCTCAAGGCTAGTTTCAATCAAGCACCCAAACCTTTAGGCCACAACGCGTTTGCAAATCCAAAAAGTCTGGGCTTCGATACTACGCTGTGGCAATAATTTGCCACTTTATCAAAAGCATGGAAGTGCAGAAATTCAAAAAAATAAAAATTTTACTCTAATTTTCATAATGTTAGAGATTAATTGCTATCACTCGTGTGATTGGCCCAGCTTTTGCTCCAATGCCAGAAACCTTGATTAACACCGATAATTTTCACTTATGGAGACATTATGATCCGATATTCGGTTTATGCGTTGCTATTCAGTATTTTCGTCTGGGCGTGCATCGTAATGCTACGCTCCGAACATTCCGGGTTATTCTTTAATTTTCCCGGGTTATTGATCGTTTTGGGCGGTACCGTACTGACGACCATACTTAGCCAGTCCTACGAAAAGGTACACGCATTATTCAAACAATTGCCAGGCATGTTAAAAGCTTCACCAGCCTCGGGCTGGGAAGACTCTAAGGCGCTACTACAAATCGCCGACTGGTATCGCCGAGGTAACATCAGAATCGCCGACCGTATGATCAATTCATTGAACGAACCCATTCTGCGTTATGGCGCGGAATTGATCATGGATAGAAATGGGCGCGAAGATATCATCCGATTGTTGCGCTGGCGTATCGGCACCCTACGCGAAAAAGACCTCAGTGAAATCCAGATCATAAGGACCATGGCCTCTTTTGCGCCCGCATTCGGAATGTTAGGTACGTTGTTTGGCTTGGTCAGGATGCTATACAGCTTGGGCGATAACGGCCTTGATCAGATTGGAATGACGATGGGCTTCGCGATGACTACGACGGTATACGGTTTAATTGCAGCTAACATTCTGTTCAAACCCATGGCGATCAAGCTGGAACGCCAGGCAAAAACCCGCCACGCTTGGTTAAATGTTCAATTTGAAACCATCTTGATGGTTTACGATAAAAAGCATCCCATATTGATCCAGGAATATTTGACCGCTTTTCTGGGTGATGCACCGGACCATCAAGCAGAATTCGACACAAGCGGCGACAAAACGCTATCAGTCTCAAGGGTAAATACAGCGAGCTAACTAATAACCGCAGACCGACAATGATTTCACAGTGCCCCTCGATCTAATGAACAATTCCAACAAGAGCGAATACACACTCAAACACACCGACAACTCCGCCATTTTAGGTGCGATGGTAGCCGATCCTTGGGATCAATTCGACTCTGAAGCATCGAACGATTCCGAATCCTGGTTAATCGGTTACGTGGATATTCTGACCTTGATGTTAACACTGGTCGTATTGTTACTCGCTTACAATCAGATTCAAAAGGCAGAACCCACTTTATCTGGTATAGCCAACCCAAAAGTCGAGCAAACAAAGACTCTATCCAAGCCTTCCGGTTTAGCTTCCGACAGACATGCTAACGGTTCCAATCTCGCAAAACGGCGAAACATCCGTGCTGGTACTACACAAAATTACCTTTTTCCGCACAAAAAGGTACCCCACGCCATATTTGCTAAGCCCTCGCTGGATACACTTAAACCGGCCCAGCAGGAGCAAATAGCATTGCCTAAACTCAACACGACTGATGGCATCCAGACGGCGATCCTGGACCAACTAATCATACCCTTGGACTTAAACACGGCGAGCCTGATTCAGGCTCAACACTTTGATACCGCAGATAAATCGCTGGAACCTGCAAATGTAGCCCAAACAAGCATTGACAAGCAGTCTAAAAATATTATTGATGACACTGACCCTGTTTCGAGCTACCAAAGCATTATCGGCTCGCACGGATTGGGCAGCTTTATAGATATCAATCAGGTAGCGGGCGCGATTAGACTAGAGGTCAATGAAAGTATTTTATTCGCGGTAGGCAGCGCGGAACTCAAACCGCAGGGTTTGGCTTTGCTTCGGGAATTGGCCGAGATGTTTAGAAAGCAACCCGGAATGATCGACATAGAGGGTCATACCGACAACGTGCCAATCGATACCGAATTATACCCGTCCAACTGGGAATTGGCTTCCGGCCGTGCGACAGCGGTGGCACGTTATTTAATCGAGCAAGCGGTCAACCCAGGGCGATTGCGCGCTATTGGTTTCGCCGATACTAGGCCACGAGCCAAAAACGACACAGTTTCCGGACGTTCAAAAAACCGCAGGGTTTCGCTGGTCGTCACTTTGGATCAATCCCAAAACCCATCCTGATAACAAGTTCTACAAATTTTACGACTGGTTATACGGCGCCAACAACTCAGCGAATAAAATACGCATCGCGGTTGTTTCCAGGTACCACATACCCGTGTGAGGATCTTTCCATTGAACCGACAAGCCTCCCAATCGACGCTGTTGGCGGCGCTTCCAACCGTAACAACTAAGAATCAGAGACTTGATCTGGCGAACTATTGAATTCTGTATAGTATCTAACATTGTTCACGCTCCTTTTGCCATCCGAACCGCCTATGCGGGTTGAGGTTTAGAATATGCGATTCCAACCCTAAATTTCGTCGGAATAGTTCACGCTAATCGCGTAAATTTTCACAATCCAGTCCATAAGACTCGACAAATAAATCGCTATATTGCATAGTTGCTCGTGTTTCAGATTAAGCGAAACTTTTAACCTCACCTCAATGACTAAACTCACGCACTTTAACCCAGCAGGCGACGTTCATATGGTCGACGTTGGAGACAAAGCCCACACACAGCGCGTAGCGGTAACAGAAGGCTATATCGAAATGAGCGCGGAAACATTGCAGCAAATTCAAACAGGCAGGCACAAAAAAGGTGACGTTCTGGGAATCGCGCGCACCGCCGGAATTATGGCCAGTAAACGTACCGCAGATCTAATTCCATTGTGCCACCCCCTCCCCATTTCTCACGTGGATATCGCACTCGAAGCCGATACGCACAACCACCGCGTCGTTTGCCGAGTGACCGTCAAGACAACCGGTCAAACCGGTGTAGAAATGGAGGCCTTAACCGCAACGCAGATTACGCTGTTAACCATTTATGATATGTGCAAGGCGATAGATCGGGGAATGACCATCCAGGGTGTCAGATTATTGAAAAAAAGCGGTGGGAAATCGGGACATTGGACCCGGCCAGAATGATAATTTCAATCGGTAGCCAATTAAGACTAATCTTGAAATACAGCTATTTTTCAATTTCGCAGAATCCAGCGGCCAACCCCAAATTCAGATAGATTCCGCTAATACTTTGAAACGGCTGGGCTGACAACCCGCAATTTCACGATAGTTATCCGGCCGTTAAAGGGTTAAGCGATCAAACGCTGGTACAAAAATTCTTTGAATTGATTGGCCAAATCCTCGCCATCGATATCTTCGGCGACGGTAATTTTTTTGTTGTCGATGGTCGATAAAACTATTTTATAATGTTTAACTTTGTTGATCCCCTGCCCGGTACTGCCACTGGACTTAATCTCCATCTTGGCAACCTTATCCGCTGAGACCTTTGTTCGGCTTATCGGGAAGATAAATAATCGCCTTAACACATCAATTTGCCCTTGGCCTATAGACACGCTCAAATTGTTGAATAATAAATAGATGGTGGCGATGCTACCGAACAGACCAACCAATGCGAACGGAATGGAAAATATCAGTATCACAACAGCAAAAGCACCCCCGCCAATAGTTTGATTCATGGCATAAGTCGCAAAACTAAAACCGACTCCAAAAATCAGCGCGAATAAAGTCAGCAGCTTTTTTCTAAACATCGGAAAATAAAGCCTTAACCAGTGACCTTGCTGTTTGATTCTAATAACCTCAGACAGCGCTGTGCTTTCCCAGTCGCCTCTATCGATCGCTGCTTGTGATTCTACAGCTTTGTCTTGCCGAACGGCGTCCACCTGCGCACTGATGCTATGCCGGGCAAATCGAGACTGTTCGCCAGTCCTAAACACCGGGATCTTGTACTCCCTATTCAGGTCAACTCCTGGTAAATTTCCGGTCAATTTCAATCGCCAAAAATTATAATTTCCAGATGGTTTTATATCGGCTTCCGGCAAATCGTCAGGAACGTCAAACAAAAATTCCAGGCGGACACCATCGCCCGATATACCGGTTTTTGCATCCCCGGCCTCCGCCCAATGTATGGTTTCTTTACGCGACCGGCTCTTTCCGGAGCCCGAGACGAAGCTATAAACACACTCTAGTCCAACACGAAATCGGGCATCGCGGTATCCAACCTGTTTTAACGTCAAACTACCCCCAACGTTACCACCAATCGCGCCCGGAAATGGATCCATAATAAGTTCTACAACGCCGAATCTCAGCCATTCACGTGTCATTCGCCAGGCCAGAAAAATTAGGTACACGCCAACCAATGGAAACAGTATTGCGATCAAGACTGCATAATTCTCGGCTTTTATCTCATCCTCCAAGATAAAAAGCAGCGGTAAACTGACAGCATTCCAAAAAACGGCAAATACCCACATGCCGAACATGCCTATTTTGGCGCTAGAACGTATACGCTCTGTTTGCCAATATTTGTTTTCCAACCAGGGTTTAACGGATGACGGTTGCGATGATGCATCCACAGGCCCAGTATTTAATTTCAGATGGCGATCTGAACTATTGCGTCTAACTGTCTTCACTCCAAAAAACCAAGCAGCAAGCCCAATAACAATAAATACTGCACAAAAACCCGTCGTTAACGCAAACAAGCCCCAGCGCATGCTTCGATCGATAACCGATGCCTCGGGATTGTTCGGGTTATACCAAATTGGTACCGGTTGATGCTCATTTTTCAATTGAGCCAAACGATCGAACAACCGCTTGTGATAACTGCCGATATTGTCCTTAAATGCAGCGACGTATACACGGTCGTTGTTGAATTCCTGATCATCTACGCGGTATCGATAGGTTGCCTTGGTATCGTTGGCCGCGCCACGAATATCGATAAGTTGGGCGGTAGAAACCCGCCAATCTTGCATCGCTCTCCAAGATTGAAACATCGGTACGGATGTTTGCCATAGAATAAAAGTACCGGCGCCGGCAAACATCGCGCCAAATACAAAACTAAACAGAAGGCTGCTGATTTTCATGGTTTTGTGACTTTCCTAATAGCCCATCGTAAACATCCGTACAATGATCTACCCTTCAAAGTTGGGGGGTGGCCGCTGATCATCGCCGAAAATAATAACGTTTCTATTTAGTAGCCGGGATCGCACCCTATCCTGTGAAAAGGTAGCAGAAATAGCAGCCTTTGTGCTGCCAGTATGTGAGTACACGCAAAAATTCTACCGCGCGATAGAAGTGAAAAACTTTGGGAGTGATTAGAATTGCTGAATAGTGCGAACTAACTAGGATTCCGGGGATTCTTCCACAACACTTCTTCACCGCCGTCCTGTCGGGCTAGAATTCGGGCAATAACGAATAACATATCGGATAGTCTATTCAGATAACGCAATGAACAGGGATTCACAGTGGATTCGCGCGCCAAAGCAACCGCCAGACGTTCACAGCGCCGGCAAACCGTACGGGCAACATGGCAAGCTGCGGCAGCTTGATTGCCACCGGGTAGGATAAATTCTTTTAACGGGGGTAGCTCCTCATTCAAAGTATCCAACGAGGCTTCCATACTATCGACATGATGTTGCTGGATACGCTCGTATCCGGGAATGCAAAGCTCAGCACCTAGATCGAACAAATGATGCTGAACGACTTCTAACAAATTTCGCACATCTTCGCGGAGATCGCACGCCAGGACCACGCCAACCAAAGAGTTCAATTCGTCTAAACTGCCGTAGGATTCAATTCTTAGACTATCCTTGTCGACCCTGGTGCCATCACCCAAAGCCGTTGTCCCCGAATCACCGGTACGCGTGTATATCTTGCTAAGTCGGTGCCCCATACCGGTTACTAGCGATCAGCCCAATCCTTCAACTGAAACGATAATGCCATCCTCGTCAACATAGACGTAATGATCTGACTTGAAGTTGACCCCAGCGAAGGTCACTAGGATATCTTTTTCACCAACGCCTCGTTTACGGCTTTTCAGGGGATGCGTGTGCAATGCCCGTATCCCCAGCGGCATGTCGGCGATATCAGCGGAGTCCCGTATGCAGCCGTAAACAATGACGCCCTCCCAACCATTTTCAATCGCAAGCTTGGCCAGATTATCACCCAGCAACGCACAACGGTGGGAACCGCCACCGTCGATCACCAACACTCTATTATTAACTTTTTGCTCTAACAATTCCCGGACCAAGGTGTTATCTTCAAAAATTTTTAACGTGGTTATCTGGCCGCAGAACGTAGTTTTAGCGCCATAAGCACGAAATATGGGTTCGACGATCTGAAAATGTGATGTATTAGAGAATTCGTCGCATAAATCAGCGGTTTTAAAATTCATAGGTCTAGTCCTGTTAAAGCTTATTTGAGTTTAACCTCTTTGACTGAAAAGTTAAATGAGACACCTGCCAGCGAAAAACTTAAGTCACTCACGAATTTTCAGTTGGCGAGAATAGCAATTTTGCCGATATTATACGGCAGGCCGGTTTCGAGAACTAAGCATCTACGCAGCTAAAGGTTACTCAGTTACAGCCACTATTGGCCGCAATATTGACAATTATTAAAGTCCACGGATCACGACATCGATTCGGAATCGGTACGCTGCTGCCGTTTTTTTTGGATCCATTGCATCACCCATCCCCGGGCAGGTTCGGCACCCCTTCTGACATAGTCCAGCGCGTATTCATTATAAAGATTGGAACGGAGCAGACTATGCGCGGATTCTTTCCCACAAAATAAAATCTGATCGTTTTCCGCTAACGGATAAGCACCACTGGGCAATACGGTAAATTGATCCGCCGAATGAACCACTAAGGGTACTGAAGCAAGGGGTTCATCCCGGTTCGTCGGATCGCGCAAAACATCGCCCAATAATACCTTCTGATCGCGTTGTACTACATCTATCACCGCCGGGCTGGTCTGGTTGTTTATTTCTATCGTGGTCAAATGTGGTTTAACCCCGCCCACGGTTTCCTGTAGCCGCTCGATAAGGCTTTCGGTCAGGTTATCATCACGCGTTTCGCCATCCATCAGGTAACCGAATAAAGGTCTTAGCAGCGGCGCGATCAACGAAAAAACAATACGGCGCGCGGTGACCAGCGATGGTTGCATGATGATATCAGCCTTGGCCGCATGAAAAGCAACCTCGTTTTCGTGCCAGTTCTGACGGACAATCATGAAGACCTCCGGATTTAACGACCGTGCATTGATCATTATTCCCAAATTGTGACCATCATCGTCTGTGCCAACCAATATACCGGCGGCATTTTCAATCCCAGCCTCCCGCAGGGTACTAGACGTGGTTCGCCCACAAATATAACGTTGGGCCTTACAATTTTCTGGACGGGGGTGTGGATCAATAATCACCGTCGGAATACCACGTAAGCATAATGCTTCGTTGATTTCATTACCGAGTCGTCCAAATCCACAGATGATCCATCTTCCGTACGGGGGATTGATGGTACTGTTCAGCGTTGCGCCTCGCGCGCCAATAAGCCACCGGTTAAGAATATACAACGAAGGGTTAAATATTGCCGCGGCCAAACCTTTGGCGAAAGTCTTAAACGGATCGACAATGTGAACCTCACGTCCCAAAGTTGCCAAGCGTTCCTCATAGATGTCCATCTTGGACATGGTAATAATTTGCGCTTTTGGATTTAACAGATGCGCAACTACAGAGACCTTTAGATTCGCTTCTTCATCACTGGTTACTATAATCACGCCCACACAGTTAGATCGCGTTAATCCAGCCCCCAACAAATGTTTGGGAACGCCGGCGTCGGCGCATAGCCCCGGCATCGGAACACGGTAATCTCTCAATGAAAGTGCTTTGATACGTTCATCATCAACTTCGATGACAATCGCCGAGATACCCGCATCGCTCAACCCCCTGGCCAAAAGACTGCCAGTATCACCAAAGCCACACAGAATATAAAACGGGTCGGTTATTCTCAATACGGCGCGGACAAAATTCTTTTCCGCCAATGCCTGCTGGTAATAGGGATTTTGAAACAAGCGGACGATCGAGGTAATGGCATAAAACCAAGCAACGACGCTCACGTACAAACACAAGATTGCCCACATTCGCTGGGCATTGGAAAACTCATACGGTATTTCGCCGAACCCTGTAGTGGTCGCGGTATAGGTCATGAAATAGAAGGCGTGAAATATGCTCATATACTGCACTTCGCCATCAATTTCCTTACCCGGAATCAACGTCATTCCAACCACAGCAATCGCGTATACCAAGAGAAGGGTCATTATCGGGCGCCGCATCGAGCGTAATACAATTGAACCGACGCGATTAAACTCTAAGGCTGCACCTGGCATTTCAGTATATGACTCCGCCTACATTGATGTTACTCAATATAACCCAGGCACGCTGCCTAGTGGGTATTTTCGTTAACAAAACAAATGAGAATTCAGAAAAATTCGGTGTTAATGCCGGGTCATTAATGTTTCAGAAACAAGCATAATTACCGATATGACGTTTGCCAGCAAAGCACCGCCAGTCAATGAAATAATGCTCGCCATAACATTAGGTGTAAGCCCGGTTTCCGTGATGTGTACAACGACCGCCCAATAAATGGCCGCCGCCAACAATTGAAGATCCGCAACCAAACTAGTAGATAGTAAGACAGCCCCAATATGCGAGCGATCCCCCAATTTCAACCCGGTTGCGACAAGATTAACGACGATGACCGCAAACAACTCATACACACTATGGTGCGCCGGATTTTCGAATTCCCCTAGGAAAAATCCGAAATTCAAGGTGAGCGCAAGAACGATAAAAAAACCGAAGATCACCTTCTCAAGGTTCATTTCACATTACCCCACAGATATAAAAATTAACTCGGCTGCCGCCTTGAGAGCAACAACCCTTCCCCAAACCAGTAGTTGTCTGTGTTTACGCCGTTTCCCCAGGGGGCAAATAATTCAATATAAGCACTGACCCTAGATTCAGCCTTTACCAACCAGAAGCTATCATTGTACTAGAAAAGCCATTCCCGACTAAGCACAGCATCCAACCATGCGACATTGTAAACCCAAAATAAATCAATTGGGGCTCATGTTAAGATTTTATTGCTTAGAGGCCTAGAAATGGGCGATCATTTAGCCACGTGCCTCAGGTCGGGCTAAGCTCGATGCTTATTAAAACTGGATTCAATTTTGAACAAGTACCAAGTTAGTGCGAATGTCTAGCCATGCCCAACATATTGATTTTTAGCTCATCACTTTGTCCCTATTGCACGATGGCCAAACGTCTCCTGGAACACAAAGGTTTTCCGTTTCAGGAAATTGACGTCGATAGGAAACCAGAGGCTCGCAAGCAAATGGTTGATATTTCCAAACGCTATACCGTACCGCAAATTTTTATCAATCAATCACACATTGGCGGTTGCAACGAGTTATACGCATTGGAACACGCGGGAAAACTGGACGGATTACTGGTACCTGCAGGCTAAATCATATTCCCAGTGAACACAATGGAATCTCTAAGATTGGACAAGTGGTTGTGGACAGCGCGTTTTTATAAGACCCGCAGCCTTGCAACCGAAGCAATAAGCGGGGGCAAGGTTCACCTCAACGGTCAGAGAACCAAACCTGGGAAAGAAGTGAAAATTGGCAACCGCGTCATAATTTCCAAAGGCTCCAGTCAATGGGAGGTTACGGTAGTCGGCATCATTAGTCAGCGCAGGCCCGCTAAAGAGGCGGTATCACTTTACCGAGAAACAGCGGAAAGCGTGGAAAAACGTGAAGCAGAGTCGATTAACCGACGACAGCAGAAAGAATCCCAAGTCCGCCCCGACAAACGACCTACCAAAAAGCAACGCCGCCAAATTCACAAATTCAAACGAGAATAAACGTTACTCGGGCTTAACGCTTCTGCAAAGTTTCTTATCCAACAAAAATCCATTAATGAATACCAATACAACAAAACTTTCAGATACAACTGGTCGGCTTCGGCAGACCCGCGATCAAGCAAGCAAATTTTAACGGGCCATCCGGAAACAGTTTGTACAAATAGCGTGTATTACCCTTTTGATCGCCCAATTTTTTACGCACCGCTTTGGTGAATACGCGTGCGTTGGGAAGATGATTGTATTGCTTATAGTAGTTGCGGATAAACCAGATAATTTCCCAGTGCGCCTCGGTTAAATCAACATCTACCGCGGCAGCCAATGCTTCGGCAACCTTTTCGTTCCAGCATTCTCGATTAACCATAAACCCCGCATCATTAGTCTCTATGGTCATCCCGTTTACGCAGATTAAGCTTGACAAAACAATCGAATCTTAGGCTAGAAAATTGATACAGGTCATTGCAGTAAATGCGGTCATGAATTCAACACCAATCAAAACTCATGCAAACACCAACACATACAGTGGGCGTTCAATTCCTTATGGTCTGCAACAGTTCTATCAACTCGGCTATACGGAAGGGTTTTTTTAATAGCCAATAGCAACGGCCAAGCCGAACGGTTGGTGATGCGCGACGTTGACCGATTCGTCGGCTATTTTCTGGTCCAGACGAAACATGATGCTACGGACATTGCCGATTTTAAAAATAGCAAATTTACATTTGGTCCCAAGCTGTCAACTTCGGGCCACCTCATCCCTCGATATTTTCTTGCTAGACGCCATATTAATCCGGAAGACTACTTTTCGGAAGTCACCTATAGTCATAGACACGAAGCCACCGCTGAACGGGTTCAAGACGGGACCGCTGACATAGCTGTCGCAAATTCCGAAATAATCAACCGACTATATCAACGAAGTGCGATTACAGCGTCTTAAACCCTAAATCCGAATAATTCCGCATGGGCCGCGCACCCTAAGCAGATTATCCTAAAATATCGTGTAAATTTCATAGCAACAGGAAATGCCAAATATTCCCGATTAGACCAAAGGCTATCTGCAAACTTAGAAATATCTGCCGCAATTGATCGAGACGGTAAAGCTTAAACGCAGATTAAACCCAATTAATCGATCAATTACGGCAACGTTTTATAGTTTCTTAAACAAACCGAAAACATAAAGCAATATCACAGCACCAGCAGCAGCGGTAATGATATCGCCGATTAAACCAGCGAAAGAAACACCGAAAAATTTGAACACGAATCCACCGACAATCGCACCCAGAGTGCCTATCACGATGTTCCCCACCAACCCGAAACCATCGCCTTTTTTTAAGATTCCGGCTAACCAACCGGCGACGCCGCCGATGACCAAAAATATTACTAATTGCATCAAACTCATATTGGCACCTCTGGAGCTGTTAGATTAAATTTATTCTAATTTCTGTCTCAAGATGTACATCAATTGTGCATACTGCACGCGGCTTGAAAGTTAAGACCAAGCAATTGCACCGGGCCAGAATCAACCTATGGCGAATGTAATCATAACTATAAGTGGAATGGAACTGCAAGGCCGGTGTAATAATTTAGCCATAGCCCGCACTTGTTTGAACCGACTTTACCATTCGCGGTCACTTGATTTACATTGGCCAAAAACAAAGAAGTGTGCTTTAGGAATCCAATACGTTAGCCAGTTGTTCCGCTCGATTAAGCATGAACACCAAGTTAACGAACTACGGTAAACCATCTCCTTCAACCAAAATTGCGCAGCCCTATCTAACCCACGCATTCAGCAACCCAACAGCACAATGTTACGAGTTATCCTTAATTTACTAATCAAGGGCGCTTGGCTCAAGCACCTAAATTATATAAACTTTAATAAGCCATTATTGAAATGGCTTGGTTCAATCCGCCCACTAAGACGAATCAGAGATAGCCTGTTCTTAATTCTTGCAGGCATCGCCATGGGTGTCGCGGGTGATATGCTGTTGGTCAGCACGGCTCTTCCCTATGAAACCGTATTTCATGCGTTGATGTACGCACCCGTCTCTATCCCAAATGCGACGCAATATCTTCCGCTACCCCTATCGAAATCCGCGTTAAGCATAATCGGGTATAGTTTCTGGCCGTTGTTTGCCATTACGACAATAGTATATTTTCGAAAACCTTCGACCTTAAACGGCGGGATTCTACTAGTGATCACCGCAATCGGTTTTTTCGGAATCGTACACAAGTACTGGGCCATGCCTTAATCGGAGGACAGGGCTTTGTCCAATTCTATCAATAACATCTATATTCCGGCTCGCCATGCTACAGAACAGGTCGTGTTAATTTATAACCATCCCGCAATGATCGACGATCAATGACAATGACTTTGTATTTTATTTTTCTTGGAGCTTTTTCCGGGCTAATCGCCGGGCTATTGGGAGTCGGCGGCGGACTTATTATCGTACCGATACTCATTACGATTTTTCAAAGCCAAGACTTCGCCGCCCCGATAATCGTCCACCTCGCTATCGGAACTTCGTTAGCGTCTATCGTATTTACATCTATTTCATCGGTCATGGCACACCACCGTAAAAAGGCTGTGCTGTGGCCGGTCTTCCTGCAACTCACACCTGGAATTATTATCGGGGCTTGGCTTGGTACGGCGATAGCCGATCTTCTTCCGAACCACATTCTGCGTCGCGCTTTCGGACTATTCGAACTTTATGTCGCTATTCAGATGTCTCTGAATATCAAACCCAAACCGCAGCGGGAATTTCCTGGCGGCTGGGGTGCGTTCGGCGTCGGCAATATTATTGGTGCGATTTCAGCTCTGGTGGGAATAGGCGGCGGCACGCTGACCGTGCCGTTTTTGACCTGGTGTAACGTCGCGATGCGTAATTGCATTGCAACCTCGGCAGCTTGTGGATTCCCCATCGCAGTTGCAGGTGCCATAGGATTTATTGTTACCGGCTGGAATAACTCAAATCTACCGGATCATTCATGGGGATACATATATTTGCCGGCACTATTGGCGATCGTTTGCTCCAGCGTGTTAACCGCGCCTGTGGGTGCGATGCTGACCCACAAACTTCCGACCCAGCGATTAAAACAAATATTCGCGATCTTATTATATCTATTATCGGCACGCATGTTGCTTGGATAATACCAATCTAATCAACGTTCTACGCTTGTGTATAATGAATTGTTATTCGATAGAGCAAGAGCGCAATTACTAACAGCTAACCTATACTCAATTAACGTTAGCTTAATTGGAATTCCTAAATTGAATATGGAAATGTAATCAGTCGGCGAGCTAAGTTTCCACGCTAACTATAGAAATACGCAGCGTACCATACTATTGCTAATGGCCAAGCTTTACGATTTATCCGAATACTCAAGGGACACGGGACTCGTGGATGTCCACGAGGACAGCTTTGATGCACAATCCCGCGTATACGCCGAGCAAATTTCACATTTGTATAGCCATACAAAACTGACCTTCATTGTAACCTTTCTAAACGGTAGCCTTCTGGTCCTGGTCTTGTGGCCGTATATTCAACACACAGTCATAGTCTCTTGGTTTGTCGCACTTTCCGTTGTCACCATCTGTCGGGGTTTACTCGCTGCACATTTTTCCCGTGAAATTTCGCTTAGCTCCTCAATTCGGACCTGGCACTACGCCTATTTGATTGGCGCTGGCCTGAGCGGGATAGTCTGGGGATCTGCCGCGCTTTTTCTATTTGCCGCCGGAACCTTCGAAGCGCAAATGCTGTTGATCATGGTTTTGGCCGGCATGACAGCCGCGGCTACGTCGGTTCTCTCGGCACGGATGGAAACGTTTCTGGCGTTTGCTCTTCCAACCTTGAGTCCGTTGGCGGGCCAGTTGATCATACAAGGAGGCACGTTATCGGTAACAATGGCTGGTTTAACGGTCATTTTCATGATTGGCATGACTGTAGTCGCACGAGCCATGCACCAGACGCTGAAAACTTCTTTCGAGCTACGTTTCGACAACCGCAACTTGATCAAGGAAATCGAACGCAGACACCAGACCGAAGAGGCCTTATTCCAAGAGAAAGATCGTTTGCAAATCACATTGGAGGCACTTTCGGAAGGTGTCGTTATCACAGGTGCCGACGCAACTATCAAGTATTTGAATCCAGCCGCCGAGCGGCTATGCGGCTGGTCGAATGAAGATTCGATTGGAAATTCGATAGAAAATCTATTTCCGATGTTGGAAGAACATACCGGGGAAAAAAGCAGCTGCGCGTTGATCACCTGTCTACAAACGGTTAACCGTGTGGAAAAGAATATATTGCTACATACCCGCCATGGCCAGGACCAAATAATAGAAGAAATTGCCACCCCGCTGAAAAACCGAGCGGGCAAGGTTAGCGGTGCCGTCACCGTCATGCGGGATGTTACTGAAGCCCGCAAGCATCGCCAAGAACTCGTATTTCAGGCCAATCACGATCTGTTGACACAATTACCCACCCGGGCATTGTTGATGGATCGACTCAAACACTCGATTTCAAGAGCGCAGCGCGCCTGTCATTTGGTCGCATTACTGTTTATGGATCTCGACCGATTCAAAAACGTTAACGATAGTCTTGGACACGCGGCGGGTGACGCTTTGCTCAATCTGGTTGCTCAACGATTGACCAAAGGTGTTCGAGACGAGGATACCGTTGCGCGACTGGGCGGCGATGAATTTGTGGTCTTGGTGGAAGAAATTCAGCAACCCAATGCGGTCGCCATTACCGCGAGAAAATTAATCGATTTGCTGGGCACACCTTTCTTAGTGGAAAACCATGCTATATCGGTAACGGCCAGCATTGGTATTACGTTATTCCCGAAGGACGGAGACAACCCCGAAACATTGCTGAAAAACGCAGATACAGCGATGTACCGCGCTAAAGAACTGGGCCGCAATAATATCCAATTCTACGCTGAAGAAATGAATATTCGGGCACTGCACCGGCTTAAATTGGAGCAAGCGCTACGCTACGCGGTTGCTCGGGATGAATTTATCCTCAACTACCAACCGCAAATTGAACTCGCGAGCGGCAAAATTGTTGCCGTTGAAGCCTTGGTTCGCTGGGAGCGGCCGGATTACGGCAAGGTTTTTCCCGATGATTTTATTCCGATTGCAGAAGAATCTGGCGCCATCGTAGAAATTGGAAACTGGGTCTTGACCCAAGCTTGTGCCCAGTTACGGGCCTGGCAGATGAACGGCCACGAAGATTTAAGAATATCGGTCAATCTATCGGTCCGGCAATTGCATCAACACGATCTGACCAAAATCATTGAAAAGGCGCTAGCCTACTCCGATTTGCCGCCAAAATACCTGGAGCTTGAGATTACCGAGAGTCTGTTTCTGAACGACACCGAAGAGACACTGGATCTGCTTCAATCCATCAAAAAATTAGGTGTGACGCTAGCCATAGACGACTTTGGCACCGGATATTCTTCACTCAGTTACCTGAAGTATTTCCCCATTGATACCATCAAAATCGATAAATCATTTATCGATAAGGTCCATGAAAATAACAGCAATGCAGCCATAGTCTCTGCGATTATCCAAATGGGTCACGGCTTGAATCTATCTGTCATTGGCGAGGGTGTAGAAAACCAAGCGCAATTCGAATTTCTAAAAAATAGAAACATTGATGCCTTCCAAGGTTACAAATTCAGCAAGGCTCTATCAACCACGCAAATGACCGATTTATTGCAAAAAACATCCTCAGTGACTAGACCAATCGATGATTGCTCAAATTAGCCCACCGCACTTGCTTGATCCTAGTCACAACCTCGTCGCATACTATTTCAGAATTCGCCATTACAGTGAGATTCTATCAATTAGCGTTATACTGAATTTCCGGCCTTATTCGGTTAGAACTAGCATTACACCAGTTCCGCGAAGCTTCGAAATAATGCCAGCAACCTGAAAACTTGGTTTTATCAGCTCAAAACGCCCTGCAACAATCCATTAAGTTTGTGCACAAACGCCGCTGGGTCATCCAACTGCCCCCCCTCGCTGAGCACCGCTTGGTCAAACAATATATTTGTTATATCGTCAAACCGTTCTTCATCCGTTTCGCTGTTTAAACGATTGACAAGCGGATGGTCTGGGTTGATTTCGAATATCGGCTTGGTTCCCCCTGGCATGGCCTGGCCAGCTTCCTTCATGATGCGCTCCATATTCAAGCTCATGCCATAATTCTCGGTAACCAGGCAAGCGGCAGATTCAGTCAAACGATTACTGATACGAACTTCGCTAATCTTACTATCGAGAATTTTTTTAACTTTTTCGACAAGATCTTTGTATTGCTCGGACGCCTTTTCCTGACTCTCCTTATCCTTTTCCTTTTCGTCACCCAGCTTGCTCAGATCCAATTCACCCTTCGCAACCGATTGCAGCTGTTTACCGTCAAATTCGGTCAAATTCGAGGTCAGCCATTCGTCAACCCGGTCCGCTAGCAATAATACTTCGATGCCCTTCTTTCTGAATACTTCCAGATGTGGACTATTTTTCGCAGCAGAAAAACTATCCGCAGTAATATAATAAATAGTATCCTGCCCGTCTTTCATCCGCTCAACATAATCTTGCAATGAAATATCTTGTACATCCAAATCATTGTGGGTACTGGAAAAACGCATTAATTTGGCGATCCGGTCTTTATTTTTAAAATCTTCTATCGGACCTTCTTTAATTACGCGGCCGAATTCCTTCCAAAACCCTTGGTATTTCTCGGCATCATTCTTCGCCATGCCTTCGAGTAATCCCAATATTTTTTTGACTGAACCCGCGCGTATCGACTCGATCTGTTTATTTTGCTGGAGTATTTCGCGCGACACATTGAGCGGCAGGGAATCGGAATCAATCACACCCCGAACAAAGCGCAAATAACGGGGCATCAATTGCTCAGCGTCGTCGGTGATAAATATTTTGCGCACATACAGCTTAACCCCGTGCTTGGCATCCCGGTCCCACATATCGAACGGCGCGCGCTGTGGGATATACAACAACAAGGTGTATTCGTTAGTCCCTTCGACGCGGCTGTGGACGTAAGTTAAAGGGTCTTGAAAATCATGCCCGACGTGTTTGTAAAATTCATTGTATGCTTCCTCGTCGATATCCTGCTTCGACTTGGCCCAAAGCGCGGAAGCACTATTGACTGTTTCCTCTTCGGGAACCACGATGACCTTTTCATCCTTTTTCTCTTCATCTTCATTTTCGCTAGGCTCGGGATCCTTATCCATTATGATCGGAAGCGAAATATGGTCGGAAAACTTACGAATGATCGAACGCAGTCTAAAACCATCCAAAAATTCATCCTCGCCTTCACGCAAATGCAAGGTTACTTCGGTTCCGCGTTCTCCCTTTTTAACCGTTTCGATTGAATAGTCTCCTTCACCAGCCGATTCCCAACGGACCCCCTGCTCTTTGCTCTCACCGGCTTTACGGGTCCTTAACGTAACTTTGTCCGCAACGATAAAAGACGAATAAAATCCAACCCCAAATTGACCGATTAATTGACTATCTTTGGCTTCATCACCGGTCAATGATTCAAAAAACTGCTTGGTGCCCGACTTGGCAATCGTTCCAATAGAATCCTGCACTTCTTCGCGGGTCATACCGATGCCATTATCCTTTACGGTCACGGTTCGATTTTCCTTGTCAAATTCGACCCGGATTTTTAAATCGCTGTCGTTCTCGTACAAACCATCCTTGGATAACGCTTCGAAGCGTAACTTGTCGGCGGCATCCGATGCATTCGAGATAAGCTCCCGCAAAAAAATCTCCTTGTTACTATACAAAGAGTGAATCATTAGGTTTAAAAGGTGTTTTACTTCGGTTTCAAACCCCAACGTTTCTTTTTTGGCTTTGACTGTCATTGCTAAAGTTATCCTCGTTTCCGTTAACTACTTAATGAGATTTCAAGATAATGAATGCACTATTGGGATTAAATCAAAATTTTCAACCCTTCACGAAAAACTTTGCGAAAAAAAACGGCGGGGCCAAACGATTGAATTGCTGAAAGCGCCAATACACCTACCGCCGCGCCCAACCTTTTTCATAAATGATCGTCGTTGAAATTTCTTCCACCGAAAAATTGGTCACGTCCATGAAAGGAATCCGCTCTTGCCTAAACAATTCTTCAACTGAACCCACTTCTTTCTGACATTGCTGCAACGATGCGTATACGCTATCCGGTCGACGTTCTTGCCTGATGCGTTGAAGTTGCCTGGGATCGATGGTCAACCCATGAATTTTATCGCGGTAGGGTTGCAGTGCGTTTGGAATCTGAAAAGTTTCCAAATCGCCGTCCGTAACCGGGTAGTTGGCCGCGAATATTCCAAATTGCAAAGCCAAATACAAACAAGTTGGGGTTTTACCCGTTCTGGACACGCCAACCAAAATCAAATCAGCGCGGGTATAATCTTTAAAATTGAGGCCATCATCACTGCTTAGGGCGAAATTCAAAGCCTCTATCCTTGAATCGTATTTTACACTGTCAGTCATACCATGACTTTTCCCCGAAGCGTGTATAGAACTATGATCGAATGCGTCTTCCAGGGGAGGAAGAAACATTTCAAACAGATCCAAAACCACAGCATTGCTCTGCTTAATGACATTGCGCAGATCCTCATTGGTCACAGAACTAAATACCACGGGACGGATACCTTTATTTTCGAAACAATCATTTATTGATGATTGAGCCGTTTTCGCTTTTTCGGGGGAATTCATGAACGGAATCGCATGAAATTCAAAATTGAGACGGGAAAATTGGGTCAAAATGCTGTAGCCCAAAGTTTCAACCGTAATTGCGGTATGATCAGAAATAAAAAAAACAGTGTATTTTTCCACGGAGCGATTACTTTCCAAATGCAAAAACGTCTACAATGATCGCTCTGCAAACTAACACATGGGAAAGATGGATGAAAGAATATGTCGTCGATTTTGAAAGTCTAGGCATCGGGGACGTAAATCGAGTCGGGGGCAAAAACGCGTCACTGGGTGAAATGATCAGCCATCTAACCCAGGTGGGCGTCATAGTCCCAGAGGGCTTCGCGACAACCGCGCAAGCATTTAACGATTTTCTCGCGCAGGATGGATTAGCTGACCGTCTCTATGACACGCTAGACAAACTCAATGTAGACGATATTGATGCACTGACTGAAACCGGCGCTAATATCAGACAATGGATATTGGATACGCCGTTCCCACCGCACTTAGAAAAAGCCGTTTCTAATGCCTACGGAGCAATGCTAAAAAATGCCGATGATGCCTTTTCGGTAGCAGTACGTTCATCGGCAACCGCAGAAGATCTGCCGGAAGCGTCATTTGCCGGTCAGCAGGAAACTTATTTAAATGTAACCGGTATAGAAAATATTCTAAGCTCGATTAAGCAGGTCTATGCATCGTTGTTTAACGATAGGGCTATCGCCTACCGGGTACACAAAAACTTCAAACACCAACAGGTTTCATTATCGGCTGGAATCCAGCGCATGGTTCGCAGCGATCTCGCGTCAAGTGGTGTCATTTTTACGCTGGATACAGAATCGGGGTTTCGCGACGTGGTTTTTATTACGTCCAGTTACGGGCTGGGTGAAATGATCGTGCAAGGTGAGATAAATCCAGACGAGTATTACCTATACAAACCAGCATTGAACACTCATAAACCAGCAATTTTGCGTAAAAATTTGGGTTCTAAAGAAAAAAAAATGGTCTACGACGAAAAAAATGCAGTGACCACAATAGCCGTACCGGAACAGGAACAACACAATTTCTCGTTATCCAACACCGAAGCCGAACAACTTGCCAAAATCGCCATCGTAATAGAACAGCATTACCAGTGCCCGATGGATATCGAATGGGCCAAAGACGGAACCGATGGCAAACTCTATATCGTGCAAGCCCGACCCGAAACTGTACAAAGTCGCAGCAACGAGATCGAACGTTATAAACTTAATCAGTCGTCCAGGGTGGTTGTCGAAGGCCGGAGCATTGGTCAAAAAATCGGCGTTGGAATCGCGAAAATCATAAAATCCACCGACGAAATGGATCGCATCCGTACCGGTGACGTTCTGGTCACCGATATGACAGACCCGGACTGGGAACCTATCATGAAGCGTGCGTCCGCAATTGTCACCAACCGCGGTGGACGTACCTGTCACGCAGCGATAATTGCACGCGAGCTTGGGGTGCCCGCAGTTGTCGGATGCGGCGACGCCACCAAGAAAATTCGTAACGGTTCACCGATAACCGTATCTTGTGCGGAAGGTGATTCGGGCTATGTGTACGAAGGCACCTTGGACTATACCATCGATCGAATCAACTACGATACGATGCCCGAGCTGCCGCTGAAAATCATGATGAACATCGCCAACCCGGATCGAGCTTTCAGTTTTTCAACCCTGCCCAACGAAGGCGTAGGATTGGCACGAATAGAATTTATCATCAACCGTATGATTGGCGTCCACCCCAAAGCGCTTTTAGAATTCGAAAAATTACCGGAAGATCTGCAGAGCGAGATTCGTGAAAAAACTGTGGGATACGACAACCCAAGCACGTTCTATATCGAAAAACTCGCCGAGGGCATCTCGACTCTGGCCGCAGCTTTTGCACCCAAGCCCATTATCGTACGGATGGCGGATTTTAAGTCTAACGAGTACGCTAACCTTCTCGGTGGAGATCATTACGAACCCGACGAGGAAAATCCTATGATCGGATTTCGAGGCGCCTCTAGATATATTTCACGTAGTTTCAGTGATTGCTTTGCACTCGAATGCAGAGCAATCAAGTATGTCCGTGAAAAAATGGGGCTGGGAAATGTCTGGATTATGATCCCTTTTATTCGAACGGTTGCGGAAGCCAGGAAGGTCATTCGTCTACTCAGGGAAAACGGTCTGGAACGTGGCAGCAACGGTTTGAAGATCATGATGATGTGCGAAGTCCCGTCCAACGCGCTTCTTGCGGAACGTTTTCTAGACTACTTCGACGGATTTTCAATCGGCTCTAACGATTTAACCCAACTAACTTTGGGTCTGGACCGGGATTCGGCATTAATCGCCGATAGCTTTGATGAGCGTAATGATGCGGTTAAAGTATTGTTACAAATGGCGATCAACGCTTGCCACAAGCGGGGAAAATATGTCGGCATCTGCGGACAGGCGCCGTCTGACTACCCTGATCTCGCAAAATGGTTAATGGAGCAAGGTATTTCCAGCGTATCTCTAAACCCAGACAGCGTTATCGAAACCTGGATGTATATGGCAGGACAAAATATTACTTAATAAATGAAGTAGATGGATGTCCTGTCTGCAATTAACACTAAACCGGCTAGCGGCAATTTCTCACGCTGCTAGCCGGTAATATCAACGGTACTGAAAGGCTGCCTATTGGAACAAATGCTTTACCGCATCGCGTTCTTCGCGCAATTCATTGTCGGTGGCGTCCATTTTCGCTCGGCTAAATTCATTGATGTCCAATCCTTGCACAATGCTGTATTGGCCGTCCTTAATCTCGACTGGGTATGAATAGATAACACCCTCGTCAATCCCATAGCTGCCATCGCTGGGAATCGCCATACTGACCCAATCTCCCGGCGGTGTTCCAAATATCCAATCCCGCATATGATCGATCGACGCGCTGGCCGCTGAGGCAGCACTGGATACGCCCCTGGCCTTGATGATTGCGGCTCCACGTTGCTGTACAACCGGTATAAAATCATCGCTAAACCAAGTTTGATCCACCAGCGACATCGCATTTTTACCCTGAACTGTCGCATGATGAATATCCGGGTATTGGGTCGCCGAATGGTTTCCCCAAATCGTCATATGTTTGATATCCGACGGTAATACACCGCATTTTTCACCCAATTGAGCAATTGCCCTATTGTGATCAAGTCGCGTTAGTGCGGTAAAATTTCCAGGAGCCAAATCTGGTGCATTATTCAATGCTATTAATGAATTGGTATTGGCTGGATTGCCGGTTACAACGACGCGCACGCTTCGTTTTGCCACATCGTTCAACGCTTGACCCTGGGTCGAAAAAATAGCCGCGTTGGCTTCCAGTAAATCCTTACGCTCCATGCCAGGACCCCGAGGTCTTGCACCGACCAGAAATGCGTAGTCGATATCCTTGAAAGCTACTCTAGCATCATCTGACGCCTCAATCCGGTGCAACAGCGGAAAAGCGCAGTCGTTCAATTCCATAACCACGCCATCAAGAGCTCCCATGGCCGGCGGGATTTCAAGTAAATGCAGTACAATCGGCTGATCTTTGCCTAGTAAATCTCCAGCCGCAAGCCGGAATAATAGCGAATAGCAAATCTGTCCGGCTGCACCGGTCACTGCAATATGTTTGGGTATTTTCATCTTCCTTACCTTAAATTCTTCTTTTCGTACAACAACAGCCAAGTTTCACTTCGCCATTATTAATCATATCGTGCTGTATCCAGCACCCGGTCGTTATTCAATCGTCAATCTTGAACTCCCAAATTTTGATTCCCCCTTCTTCAGATAGTTAAAAAAATTTTAAAGCGGCCAATAGGACTGACAACGTTTTTCTTGTAAATCTTAGTATGTGTCAATCATAATACCCTTAATTGGCTCTGATTTGCACGATAAGTTAATAATAAACAACAGGCTGTTGTTCGATCAAAAATAGACTTTGGTGCCTTGTAATTTCGGCTATTAGTCCTTGGGTTAGAGATCACAACAGCTTTTCTAATCGTGTGAACAAGGTTACTATATCGGACCCATTCACCTGGACTTCGCAACTCGAATAAAAACAGGAAACAATGTTAGCCTTAACACCCCCAAAAAAGGCGGTGTTGCTGCACTGTCATGCGATCCAAAATTGCCAAATTGGCGCCCAAGACTCTAACGAATATAATGTGCTGAAAACGAATAATGCATGCTGACAAAGATATTTCCGCCACGGATGTTCATTTTGTATGTGATAACCCCCGTTTCCATAACGATGAATCTGCGTACTCCGTCAAGATAAACGGGAATCGCCAGGATTTTGTAGGTTATTTCAAAATGAAAGTAATTCCGACAACCAAGTTTGCAACCGTGAGAAAACAACCGGCGCCAATGAGATATACCAAATTACTGATTAACCCTTAAATATTTCGATAACCCCAAGCCCACGTTCATGGGTTTTGTATAATTCAGGAGATAAATATGTTCAAGCAATCGCAACAAATCGCCGGATACGACGACGAACTTTTCCAGGCCATGGAAGATGAACGCCAACGTCAAGAAGAGCACATAGAATTGATCGCATCCGAGAACTATACCAGTCCTCGAGTCCTTGAAGCACAGGGTTCAGTTCTAACCAATAAATACGCCGAAGGCTACCCATCCAAACGCTATTACGGGGGTTGCGAGTACGTTGACGTCGCGGAGCAATTGGCAATAGACCGTTTGAAGGCATTATATGGCGCCGACTACGCTAACGTTCAACCGCACTCAGGTTCACAGGCAAACGGCGCAGTATATATGGCTTTAATCCAACCGGGTGACACCATATTGGGTTTAAGCCTGGCAGACGGGGGCCACTTGACCCACGGAGCAAAACCCAACTTCTCTGGAAAAATCTACAACTCGGTTCAATATGGTTTAGATCCGGATACCGGTTTAATCGACTACGAACAGGTCGAGTCTCTGGCTAAAGAGCACAAACCCAAAATGATCGTCGCGGGTTTCTCTGCATATTCACGTGTGATGGACTGGCAGCGCTTCCGTGACATCGCCGATGAAGTCGGTGCATTATTATTTGTCGATATGGCACACGTCGCGGGACTGGTAGCAGCAGGGCTATATCCCAATCCTGTACCCATCGCCGATGTAGTCACCAGCACCACGCACAAAAGTCTGCGCGGCCCTCGCGGCGGTGTCATTTTGTGCAAATCCAACCCGGACATCGAGAAGAAGTTGAGTTCTATGGTTTTTCCGGGTATTCAAGGTGGACCGCTAATGCACGTCATCGCGGCCAAAGCTGTCGCGTTCAAAGAAGCGGCTTCTGACGATTTCAAACAATACCAACAGCAAGTTATCAAGAACGCCCAGGCGATGGCTGAAATTTTCGTAGCCCGAGGCTACGATGTCGTCTCTGGCGGAACCGATAATCATTTGATGCTGGTTTCTCTTATCGCCAAGGGGATAACAGGTAAAGCCGCTGATGCAGCACTGGGTAAAGCTTATATCACTATCAATAAGAATGCGGTACCCAAAGATCCGCAATCGCCATTTGTCACTAGTGGTATTCGCGTCGGTACCCCGGCAGCAACAACCCGCGGTTTTAAGGAACCGGAAGTACGTGAGATAGCGACCATGATGTGCGATATCATGGACGATCTCGACAATGAACAGCTGATTACCGAGACCCGCGAAAAAGTTAAAGCCCTTTGTGCCCGCTTTCCGGTTTACAGCAACTAAAAAAATTTACCACATACATCGTAGCTTTTCGGAATAACGGTTTAGCGCAGTGGCAGAAATTTATCGATCCAAGCCACCGAGCATTGCAACTATTAAGCGCAGCTGAACAGCTACAATCCTGAGGGAGGAAAAAATGTCTGATATCGAAATCGCCCAAAAGGCAGAAATGAAGCCAATTATCAATTTGGCTGAGCAACAATACGACATTGCACCGGAACACCTGGACCCATACGGACATTACAAAGCTAAACTTTCGCTGGAATACGTCAAGAGTCTAAGCGATAAACCCGATGGAAAATTGATTCTGGTTACCGCAATCAGCCCTACGCCGGCTGGGGAAGGAAAAACCACCACCACGGTTGGATTGGGTGATGCGATGAACCGTATCGGTAAAAAAGCAATTATGTGTTTGCGTGAACCGTCATTAGGACCCTGTTTCGGCATAAAAGGCGGTGCTGCTGGGGGTGGATACGCGCAGGTTGTACCCATGGAAGATATCAACCTGCATTTTACCGGCGATTTTCACGCAATTGGGGTGGCCCATAATTTATTGTCGGCGATGATCGATAACCACATTAATCATGGCAATGCACTGAATATTGATCCTCGGCTGATCCAATGGAAACGTGTGGTCGATATGAACGACCGGGCACTGAGGAAAATTGTAGTCGGCATCGGCGGCACGCCAAACGGTTACCTGCGCGAAGATGGCTACGATATTGTAGTTGCGTCGGAAGTGATGGCAATCCTTTGCTTGGCCACCGACCGGGCCGATCTTAAAAATCGACTAGGCCGAATCGTGATCGGTTATACCCGCGGAGACCGCCAACCGGTATACGCACGCGAGCTAAACGCGCACGGTTCTATGGCAGCTTTGTTGAAGGATGCGATCAAGCCCAACTTGGTACAAACCCTGGAAAACAATATTGCCATTATCCATGGCGGGCCTTTTGCCAACATCGCGCACGGCTGCAACACAGTTACCGCGACAAAAACTGGTTTGAAATTGGCCGACTACTGCATCACCGAAGCCGGATTCGGGGCAGATCTGGGCGCTGAAAAATTCTTCGATATCAAATGTCGTATGACAGGATTGAAGCCATCTGCCGTTGTATTAGTCGCGACAGTTCGAGCGCTCAAGTTTCACGGCGGTGTCGCCAAGGATGCGTTGAATACTGAAAATTTGGAAGCATTGGATAAAGGCTTTGTTAATCTGGAACGACATTTAGCCAATATTACCCAACATTACGGGCAACCCTGTATCGTCTGCATCAATCATTTCACTTTCGATACCGATACAGAAGTCAATCTGTTGCAAAGCAAATGCGAAGCATTGGGGACAAAATGCATTGTCTCGAAGCATTGGGCTGATGGTGGTGCAGGCGCGGAACAACTGGCACGAGAAGTCGTTAATGTAGTCGATAGCCGAGAGCCTAGCAGCACCTTTGTTTACGACGAGAATCTTTCGTTGTGGGAAAAGATCGAAGCAATCGCGACTAAACTTTACGGCGCATCGTCGGTCACGACAGACGCTAAAGTTCGCAAACAACTGGATGATTGGAGTCAGGAATACGGCAAATTTCCAGTCTGTATGGCCAAAACTCAAATGTCCTTTTCGACGGACCCTACGGCTAAGGGTGCACCGACGGGCCATACGGTTAACATTAGCGAGGTAAGACTGGCCAACGGTGCAGGATTTGTCGTCGCAATAGCCGGTAACATGATGACGATGCCAGGCCTACCCAAAGTCCCGGCCGCTGAGCGTATTGACATCGACGACAACGGTATCATTACAGGCTTATTCTAACAGCCCTTTTAATAAGAAAATATCAATAAGAGCTCCTGTTGATTTTCAATGGGAGTTCTTCTTTTTACAGCAAACTGAAAGCAAGACCAATATGCTGCATCGCTGTATCGTATTCTCGATTCGGTATAACATTAAAGATTGATACCAATCACCTAAATCAATTTTGAACCTACGAATTTCCGGAACCCCAATGAAAATAGAAAGCGAATGTGTGGTATCGATACAATTCAAACTCACCGGAGACGATGGCGCAGTGTTGGATGCTTCGGAAGCCGAAGAGCCGCTGGTATATTTACATGGGTCCAATAATCTGATCCCCGGGCTCGAAAATGTATTAACCGGTAAGTCCGAAGGTGATCAGTTAGAAGTCACTATTCAACCAGAAGATGGCTACGGCAGCAACGACCCCGAACTGGTTCAAACGGTTCCAGTGAGTGCTTTTGGTGAAATTGAAGATATTCAGCCGGGCATGCAGTTTCAAGCACAAAATTCCGAAGGACAGGATCAAATCATCACGATCCAAGAAATTGATGGCGACGAAGTTGTGGTTGACGGCAACCACCCGTTGGCGGGTCAACGGCTCCATTTCGACGTTACGGTTGAATCGGTGCGCAAAGCGACGCTTGAAGAGATTTCTCACGGCCACGCCCACGCTTGATCAAACCCCGGGCAAATTGTAATGTCTCACCGAAAACAGCAAACCTTCTATTCCATGTTAATCAAACTAACGGATTAGACCATGAACTTCCTACGTTTCTCCTGGTGGTGTACTCCGCTAATTAGTTTTTCTTGGGTTAGGGCCCGGGATTTGTCGGGCCAGTCGAAACACAAAGCCTGTCTCAAGAAATTATCCAGAATAAAATGGATGAGAGGACCAGATATTAGCCCAATGGGTCAGTGGACTGCGGAATTCCATATCTTGGAAGGGCATTCGTATTACCAACTGGGCCAAACCGATAAAGCACAGGAACGTTTACAGCACGCTGCCAAAATATTACACAAAGAAAGTAACTATACCGATTGGGAGAAAAATTACCTTCGCGCCTACATTTCAGAATGTCATCCGAAGCTTGAACTGGGAGTTGACACCCCGATTGATCTGGAGAATGTCGACCTGGATTATGTGACCAATGACATGAAAAACTGCTTTCCGTTACTGACGCACCCCGACTGGATTCATTGAAACCGATCGGAAACCCCTTTAGCCAGGCTACTAGTCTACTGCTCAGCCTGACCATAAACCTTAACCTTAGTACAACGGCGTACGCTAATGAATTAGCCGATACCCTACACCGCATAAAACCAGGTATCGTCGGCATCGGAACATTCCATGCAACCCGCTCACCATCTGCACTATTGATAGGTAGCGGATTTATCGTTGGCGATGGCTTTCACGTCTTGACTAATGCTCACGTAATACCTGATGCGATCGACTACTCAAGGAATGAAAGCTTGGCTGTATTTGTCCGTAACTTCGGCAAAGTTGAACACCGCAGCGCTAAGAAAATTGCTGTCGATGATCAACACGATCTCGCAATACTAAAGATGACGGGCCAAGCCCTAACCCCGTTGAAACTAGGCGATTCGTCCAAAGTACGAGAAGGCGAGCTGTATGCATTCACCGGATTCCCCATCGGGATCGTTCTAGGACTTTACCCGGTAACACACCGCGGGATTATTTCGGCGATTAGTCCCATAGTTATTCCAGCGTATTCTTCTAGACAGCTTAACGCAGACATGGTGCGACGCCTTCAAGCCGCTTACTCGGTATTTCAACTGGATGCTACCGCATATCCTGGTAATAGCGGCAGTCCGTTGTACGATACCCAATCGGGTCAGGTTGTGGGTATACTCAACAAGGTCTTCGTACAAAAAAGCAAAGAAAATTTGTTGTCCGAGCCCAGTGGAATCAGTTACGCGATTCCTATTCAATACGCAAAAGAATTATTGAAGGCGCATGATATCCACCCTAGCCAATAACTTCTGTATCTGAATCAAGCACACGCCGAATACGAGCGACCAGCCTTATGACTAGCGAGTATAAAAAAGCCAAAATTCATACGCCGATGTCTGTACGAAGATAGCTACACCCTATTGGCGCAAATATTGACAACTTGCCGTCACAGATTAGTCGGGTTAGTCTTAGGCATAGCCTAATTTAAATTTCAATTTTGTACTTAGCTACTCGTGAAACTATACATGCGCTGTAACGGGTTGGAAAACCCTGTTTCATAACCCGAACGGAAGCAGAGAACGGGTTGTTTTGCGAGTTTCCTAAGGTACTAGGGTCGGGTAGTTGAATAAATTGGACGCTAAGCTGAGTAGTTATTTTTATTCTAAGTATTTAGGTACGTAGTTTGATAAGCTGGTAAAAAATTGTGTTGCTTCGTACGCCGGTTACGAGAGGATTATTTAATGGAAGACGTCACCGATTTAGTCGCCGCCAAAATTGCAATTGCGGAACAAGTTTCTGCCCGCACGTCGGAAACTATAGATCTTTTATTCCAACTTCTTCTCGATGTAATCAAGATTCGTCAGCCGGAAATGGTTCCGGTACTGCAGCGGGAATCCACGGTCCCGGTCAGCAATAGAAAACTACTTACAAAATCCCTTCAAGCACAAGGCATTTGGTTCCAACTACTCAATGTAGCCGAAGAAAATTCTGCGATGCGACGACGACGCGCATTCGAATCTGAGCTTGGTGGACAGGTCATCACTAACACTTTTGCCTATGCTTTAAGACGTATCAAAGATGCCGGAATCAGCGAGCAAGTCGTACAGTCTTTTCTAAACAGCGCGGACATTCGCCCGATTATCACGGCTCATCCAACGGAAGCCAAACGGGTTACCGTATTAGAAATACACCGACGCATCTACCTGTTATTAATGGAACTGGAATCTCCTCGCTGGACCCCTCGTGAGCGAGACCACTTAATAGGAGATCTGCGCAACGAAATAGATTTACTCTGGTTGACCGGTGAATTACGACTAGAAAAACCTTCAGTCGGGCAAGAAGTAGCGTGGGGATTACATTTTTTCCGCGAATCGCTGTTCGACCGTCTTCCCGAACTGATTGAAAAACTAGAATATGCATTAAAAATCAATTATCCCGAACACGAATTTAAGATTCCGGCATTCTTTCAATTTGGTTCATGGATTGGCGGTGACAGGGACGGAAATCCGTTCGTCACCAATGCCGTCACACGCGAAACCCTTTTTATTCATAGACGCGCGTGTCTAAAGCGCTACAAACAGCAACTGGACCGCCTATCAGCCCGAATTAGTATCGCCAGTCATTCCCTGACCGTTACCGAACAATTCTCGAACAGGCTAAAGGGCATGCTGGCCGAAACCGGCGAGGGCGATACGATCGCCGAACGAAACCCAGGTGAAGTATTCCGTCAGTACACGGTCTGCATGGGCAAAAAACTACAACTAACCATTGACGCGGCAGGACGGGACGAAACGCCCGCAATCACCCAGACCGCCTACTTCACGGCTGATGAATTCCTTAGCGATTTGCGCTTTCTGGAAAAATCGTTGCGCGAAATAGACTGTGATCCAATAGCCAAATCTCTGATTCAACCCCTAAGTCGGGAAGTCGAAGCGTTTCGATTCAAAGCTGTAAGCCTGGATTTGCGACAAAATACGACTGTAACTACTGAGTCGCTGCAAGCTATTTGGTCTAGATTGACAGGCAAAAATCTTAGCGACTGCCCGGACAAAAGTTCAGACGAATGGAAAAATTGGCTATTGTCCGAACTCGAACACCCCTTTTCCGAAGCATTGCCCTTATCGGATCTGCCCGAAACGGCCCAAGAAACATTCGATCTGATGCGTTTGATCGCAGAGACGAGGTCAAAAATGGATACCAAAGCGTTCGGAAAATTCATCTTGAGCATGACCCAATCCGAAGCCGATATTTTGGGCGTTTATCTACTGGCGAAGTACGCCGGATTGTTCGATACTGAAAACGAAATACGCTGCACCATTCCCGTCGTACCGTTATTTGAAACGATCGAAGACCTACGCGACGCCCCGAATATTATGGAAAATATTTTGTCACTTCGCATCGTTCGTCAAAGTTTGGAACGCTTGGGAAGAGTCCAAGAGGTGATGATCGGCTATTCCGATTCGAACAAAGACGGCGGTTATCTGACCTCCAATTGGGAGTTACACCTGGCACAAACTCGATTGACCGAAACCGGGCGAAGAGCCGGTATTCCCATCTCATTTTTCCACGGCCGAGGCGGCTCGATAAGCCGCGGCGGAGCCCCCACTGGCCAAGCCATTACTGCCCAGCCGAGCGGCTCAATACACGGCCAAATGCGAATTACTGAACAGGGCGAGGTGGTTTCCTCCAAATATGCCAACCGCGGAACCGCGCTCTACCACATGGAACTACTCGCAGCGAGCGTGATGGGCCATTCATTATTAACCGCCACGAGTGATCGTGCAGATACCCGCAGGGAAAACAACGAAGTATTTCAGGAATTGTCAGAAAAATCCTTTCTGAAATACCGTACGCTGGTTGAACACCCCAGTCTGCTCGAATATTACGAAGCAGCCAGCCCGGTCGAAGAATTGAGCTTGTTGAATATTGGTTCCAGGCCGGCTCGACGGTTCGGTGCCAAATCGTTAGCCGATCTACGAGCAATACCGTGGGTATTCGCTTGGACCCAAAATCGCCATCTCATCCCAAGCTGGTATGGGCTGGGAACCGCGCTTTCCGAATTCCGTTCCAGTCATGGGGAACAGGCTGAACACCTGTTGCAAGGACTGTTTGATCATTCACGTCTATTCAATCTGGTCATCGAAGAAGCCGAGAAGACCCTGGCCCAGGTGGACCTGCACATCGCCAAAGAATTCTCAGAATTAGTCGCCAACCTGGAGCTTCGGCAGCAAATATTCTCAATGATCGAAGATGAATACCATCTGACAGTCGAAGAGGTACTCAAAACCTCCAATTCATCATTGCTCGCCGAACGCTTCCCAAGATTCAGACGCAAACTAAAGCGGCGTCTGCCAATGATCAATCAAATTGGGCGGGAACAGGTCATGCTAATCAAGCAATTCCGAGATTTACCTGAAGACGACCCTTCGCGGAGCGAAGCGCTGATTTCATTATTACTATCGATCAACTGTATCTCCACCGGCTTGGGTTGGACGGGTTAGTCTACCCTATTCCAAACTGAACCAACCCTAACACATATAACATGTGAACCACCCAGTTGCGTCAACGTGAAATCCAAATCACCCAAGATTCATCGGTTTAGATCAAACAATTCTGTAAAACAAAATGAACCGACAACGGTTTATTTTGCAATCTGAAGCTTACCTGCTGATTCGAGCTTATCCAGGGTGTAATAAACCGGACAAAACCCAGTAAACGAACTTTGAATCAACAATACACCTATTAGCGCAGGCAACAGAAACCAAGTCGGACCGGAGAAGTAACCCAATAACACCCCAAGCGTCACAACTGCGCCAACTATTCCATCATGCAATTGTCTTTTAGTCATCATAACCTCCTGCATCAATCTCTAAATTAATTTTTTAAATCAACCCGGTAATCTCACCAATAATTCCGACGATCTACTCAAATCATATTCAACCCTAGCCCGGCATATCTGTCAAGCTGAGCGTCCCGTTTCGGTTAACCATTACAATGGCGACCAACTCGAGTACTCCATTGCGATATTCACCCGGAATCGATAGGCCGAAATCAAATCGTATTCTAGTCATTTAGTCGTAATTCCCTGAACCGCCGAATAATCAAAAACACCCTAGCATTGATACAGCTATTATGACCGTTACTAGAAAGATGATCCCATGAAACCACGCCAATGTTTTCGATAATACAACGCTGAACCATGAATCGACGTCATCTTCGAAGGCGCTTGTATCCATGGAAAAATCGATAGAGTCCTTCTCTATTGTTCTAACCGTATCGTAAAGTTTACGGAACAGTCGTTCCTGCCGAAGAAAATAACCGTCCAAACCCCAAAACATTACGATTGGGCCCAGCGGTAGAATAATAAACCATTGATCAGCATCCTTGGCCACGAGCGCAAATAACGCAGCGGATAATGTAACGCTCCAACCTTTGAGCAAGAAAGAGCTGTTGGCCATGCGGTTGATCACAGCTTGGATCAAATCTAGATGTTTGAGTTTGGCTTCTTGGGACATAGTTGGTATGGCCGGGGGGGTTGATAGTCTGCGGCGGTTGCCCTGCGCTTATCCGTCCTACGTTTCAATCCCGAGTCTACCACAGATATTTACTGGACCAGTCAATCCACACACAGCTCCCAGGAATTACCGTGCGTTTGATTAAGACCCTAATATTTCTCGGCAACGCGATTATCTCTACGGTTTACGCCCCTACTCACTGTGGTAATTCGCTATTATAGTGTAATTTGGATAGCGCTAAAATTCCGGCACAATACGCATAAATCCATTCGACTTCGCTAGGGAAACTTCATCATAAACCACCTTCGTGGGGCCCAGTAGAACGATCGGGAATCAAGCCCCTGACATGGTCTTAAGCCGTAAATTTAGGAATCGTCGTTACCGCGAAAGCGCAATTCCAATGCCTTCAACACATTGGCCGATTCCAGCACTTTCGGGATGGATTTTTCCAGGGTTTCGGCGACCGTTTGCTTGGCCTCAGTCAACTCGTTGAGGTCTTCATCGCTAGGTTTGAATCGGTTGAACAACGAAAAATCGGCCCAATGGGCGCTGAGTTTGTCATCGGTGGACAAACCGGATACGTTGACCCGGGGCGATAGGTCGGACGAGAATCGGCGCTTGCGTACCTGAATGTCCAGGCCGTGGCCACAGACTGGGCATTGGCCATCGCGGTGCGGTTTGTTGCCCTTCCAGCTGCAATTGAAACAGGAACAAAAATAGACTTTCACGGCAACTTCCAAAAAGCTTTGGATAAGCGCCGTTTGCGGTCTGTTTTTAGACCCCGTACGCTGACGCCGGAGGAATGCCGGTTTAGAGTTTTCGCACCATAAATCAACGCCAGATCGCGCAATGACTGGCCCCGCACAAGCAACTCATTTAATAGCGAACTGGCCATTTTTTCATACGTGTGTTCACTGACAAATAACTTCTGGTTCAAATCGCGCAAGGTTTCGTGCAGGATGACTGCATTAGGACGCTGGGCTGGATTCTTTAGCAGCATGGACTCGATTATTGGGAGCAAAGGCATGAATTCGGCGTGGCGCGGGCTTGGAATATGTACAGGCGCTCCGTCCAATACCGCTTCGCCAACATAGGTGTAATCGTTTGGAAAGTCGGGTAGTTGTCCGCACAGATATTCACAAAAAGTCGCTCCTAGTGAAAAAATGTCCAGGCCCTGCAGCAACGCGATGTGTCGTCCCTTATCCGCGGATTCCGCAGCCAAAAATTCGATCAATTCGGGCGACCAATAGCGTTGGTCACCGGTCAATTCTTCAGGATCGGGTGGGTGGCCCATGAAAAAACCGGCGTCGAAATCGATCAGATTTGCGATCAACCGTTCACCGGCCCGCTGTACCATAAAGTTTTCCGGCTTGATATCGGCGTGCACGAAGCCAGAATTTTCGTGCAATAGTTTCAGCGAATAGGTCGCGGATAGCAAAATTAACAATTGTGCACGCGCAGGCAGGTCGACTATACCAACCTTCTTCGACACAATTTTTTTTGTGATCTTGAAATAACTACCATCCTTCCTAAAGAAATCCACACTGCGTACTAAAAAACTGTCACTGCCGCACTCTTCCAAAACTTGATCGACTTGATTCATACGCTGTTCGAAAGCTTCGCAACGATCACGTTTACGTTGCTTGGCTGCGAAGGAACCGGGGCCATCCTGATGAGGGTAAACCGGGGTCAAGAAACATTTAATGAAGTATTCGAATCCCGCTTTCTCGGCCAGCGCCCACATCGACGTGCCGGCATCGGACGCGGTCATATCCGTAATTAAGGTATAGCCGTTTAAATCAGTGCCGGCCGTTAGGTGGATTGCCATAAGGACTTTAACCAGAATGCAAAATATTCAAGCCAGGGCTTTACTTTCGTTCCCAGCGATAAACCACACATCAAACCGAATAACCAACCCAGACTCAACCATTTGCACGAACGCGAAATATGCAGCCGGCGCTTGCGTTTGATCTTGGTTTTGGCTTTTTGCTGCGCGGCAACCCGGCCGTCTACTTTAACCACCGACGCCTTGATCAAATCATCAATTGAAGAACCGGTCGATTGTTGCTGGCTTTCGAGGGTTCTTGCACTTTCGCAGGATTCTATAACGGTTTTTTTTTCCGCGACAGCTTGCGCTACCGGGGCAGTTTCGTAGACTGGTTGGTAAATTTTAATCCAAGCGTCGCGGGCTTCTACTTTTTGTTGCGCCCGATTTGCCCGAACTGCGGCGTTGGTTACCTGATAGCGCCGTCTCAACTTTTGGAAATGAGCAAATTTGCCGGTCGCCAGGGGGTAAATCGCCATCGAGGCATCATCTGAACGGACCACTTCCAATAATTGCTTAAATTCCTCCAGCCAGTCGGTCCAGCTGTCACTTTGTTCCAGCGCTTTTTGCAATGCCAATTCGAAGGCCCACGGAAATTTCCAATCCGCGCTGCAACCATCGGTACAGGCGATCAGCACACCCGGGCAATCGATTTGAAATTCCTGTCGATGGATGCGCCATTCGCGTTCCATGCTAGCGGCGAGGAATTGCGACATCGGTGGCGATTCGAAGGTCGCGTCAAAGACGTCCGATTCTGTCATGCTGTCGTCACGGGTTAACTGGTGCAAACCCTGCTCACCGAAAAAATATACCCGAGAGTCGCCAATCCAATAGCAACGAACATTGTGCAGCGACGTTCCCAGCGAATCGTCGAATACCACAGCAGCCAGCGTAGTAGCCAACTTATGCCGTCCCAGAGTTCCCCGCACGCGGCTGGGTGGCAGTTTACGTTCGGCCAAATTACGCAATTCCCGATAGATATGGTTGGTCAGAGTATCGGGACCATCTTCGGAAAAACCCGCCGAATAGCAAAAATAATCGACCGCGGCTTTAATCGCCACTCGCGACGCAATATAGCCGCCGGTTTTGCCGTCAAATCCCTGCGAATACCCACCCAAACCGTCCGCCACGCATAGAAAAACACGACCGTCAGTGGTTCTCTCTATAACCGGCTCAGCATCTTCACAACGGGATAAATCTTCACTATCATCGCCATCCCTAACCACGCTTACCTGGAACTTGAGCTGCGAAGTCTCGGATGGAAGGATGCCAACTTTACGGCTGCGACCCAAACCTAGCACGCCATGTTCTCGCGATATTGGGCAGTCAGTCGATCTACTTTTTCTAAGAAACCCACGTAATGCGCCCGGCCTCTTTGCATGCAAAGCAAAATATCAATGGGTCCGAACATCTGACGCGAGGTTATCATATTGCTCTGAAACCGGCCTAGATACTATTGGCAATGGCTTCTAAAATCGTATCCATATCATGTTCCTCTAGTCCTGCACCTGCCTCGGACGGAAAATAAATGGTTTGATCCCAGTTATAACCAATCTCATTCCACGGTTCCACATCAGGTGCGTAAAGCAACAGTCGGCGGCTGGAAATAGGCATTTCATCCCAAGCATCTGTCAATTCATCCAAACCGCCGGGCATCCCTTCCGGATAGTTTTTCGGCGGCGACTGTTTTGCTTTTTCCAGCGGGTGCGCGCTTGCATCGGTCCACATCACAACAATCCGCCGTTGCTTGCTTTGCGCACCTTTATGCCACGGCGATTGCAAGGCCAGCGCCAATGCCTCTAATCCGCTCTCGGGTTCGTCACCACCGCCATCGGCCCACAATTCGTTGACGAATGCATCAAATTCTTCCGCTTTTTCTTCCATATCGATAAAATCCGGCATGGCTTTTATCGGCTCGTTATCCGCCCAAAAATCGCCATAAGAGATTACCCGCATGCGCAACCTATCTATCTTCTTTTTCTTATCCTCCATCCTTGACAGGATTCGCTGATGGAAATCCAGGGCTTGCCCTTTTACCCCATTGATGACGGGACGCATGCTACCGGTACAATCAATGCACAACACAATATCCACATAATACGAAATTTTACTCGCCATTTATCCCCCTCGTTACGCTAAACCGCAACTCATTTTAAGGGGTATGCCGCACGGCCAGACCCCTTTTCTATTATTGACCGGCCAACTCGTGATACCGAACTCCATATTTAACACATCCCAGAAAATTTAGAAATCCTAAAAAATACAACCGCCTTCAAATCACCCGCCATTATCCGGCTTGATCGTACGATCCTCCCCCAGGTCAGGCTTGATCAGCACAAGAAATAAAGCCGAAGTGATACCAGCCGCACCAAAACTCATGCACATCACCATAATTTGATAACGCACCGCGATCAGTGGAGAAACCCCAGATAGAATTTGCCCTGTCATCATCCCCGGCAACGCCACCAAACCCACCGCAAATAGCGCATTGGTGATTGGAATCAACGACGCTTTGAATGCGATGTCCCTTGCCGTCGTATAGTCGGGCTGGCGGTCGATTTCTGCGACGATCCGTTCGGCTGCAAGACTTACGCTATTCATTACCCCGGCGAAAATCATACCCGCCAACGGAATCATATAACGCGGCATATACCACGGATCCAACGCGAGTACGCCTTGGGTCACCAAAATCAGCACAGATCCCCCACCAATGAACACTGCAAATAATCCCTTAAAATACAAACCGCCACGTTTTTCCTTGACCGTACGCAATGCAATCCAGCTCGCGACCAACACCATAACCGCCAGCACAGTGACAATAATCCACGCTTGTTTGGCTTCGAAAATAAACGCCAACACATATCCAATCAACAATAACTGCACAATCATGCGCACCAGACCATACATCGCATTACCGCTTTCGCAGGACCACCAGTACAAAACACCGATAACCACCAGCGCCGGGATGAACGCGAGTGCCAAATTGTGATAGGGAATAAGTTGGATTGGGGAATTCATTACGGTTGGCCACCCGAATTTTACAACAGCATGGGCATTGTCGGTTTTTAACCAACCGCTATCAACTTTTTCGATTCGCGATGTGGCCCTGCTGGTTCAATCGATGGAATCATCTATAAACGAAGCCAATGCGTTTATCGACTCCATGGACAACAAATAAACGACCGGCCAACATCGAAAGTTTATCGGCAACAAATGATTGTATATACTAATGAAAATTTTCCGCCTTTACTCAATTGTTATCGGATAGAACGCATGTTTCCATGGTTAGTGTACTGGTCCCCTGTTTTTCACTTTCCGTTTAGCGGTGGCGTTGAGCAAAATATTGAGCCGGACTTCGATTGGTTCTTTGGACGGATTAGCCCGACTTCGGGTAACGCAAAGATTGAAAAACGGGTGTTCGAAGAAGTCGGTTCTTACGGCAAACAACTGGGTTTGATCAGCGAGGTGTTACTGGAATTGGCGGAAGCCAACAAAACCGAAAATTCCGATTCATTACGGCGCTTGAGCAAATTGGTGGACCAAATTGAATCCATCAAAACGCAGGAGCATGATGCTGCAAAACAAAGTTTGAAAACGTCGCTTACAACTTTTCGGGATCAGAATCCAAAGGGATTTGAAGAACTAATGGCCGAATTTGGTTAGCACTACGACCGTCTAACGCCCCTGCCGGCGCCAAAGATCGACAATATTTTCCACGTCTAGATCTTCCAACCCGTCTTTCCAGTGCTTGTGGTAATCCACATCGCTACTGTTCGGCTCGGGATCCGGTCTATAAATCTGAAATCGGATTGGCAATGGCGCGCCCTCACCCATAACCACCGCTTCACCACGCCCCAAAGCCGCCAATGTATTGGTCAAATCACCTTCCGATTCCGGAACCAAATCGCGCACATAGCTTTGATCGTCCGGGTTGGTAATTCGCAAACAAATATAGGTTCCGCACTGCGATAAAACTGTTTCTGATAGTTCGTGCGGCCGCTGCGTCACAACGCCCAGGCCTACTCCGTATTTTCGGCCTTCTTTGGCAATACGTTCCATGGTTTTTCTAGTACCGTCGTACTGGCTGCCGGATTCTCGCGGAATGTATGCATGCGCCTCTTCGCAAAGCAGTAATATCGGAAATTCGCGGTTGCGAGGGTTCCAATAGTTAAACTCGAAGGCTAAACGGCCTATTTGCGCCGATACACCGGGGCGTACGTCGAAGGGTACCGGGCTTAGGTCTATCACGGTCACTTGACTTTTGGGCTTACCCAAGCCGACAAAATCACGTAATAAACCGCTGAGCGATTCAGAATTATTACGGTGTTTGGGCTTGAGCAGGAAATCGTAACGAGTATCACTGAGCTTACTCTGGAGCTTAACCAAAAACTCGTCAAATTGTCCGAACAATGCCCCTTGTTTCTTACCGAAATCGCCGCGTTGTTCATTGGCATTCTTGAAGCTTTTGTACAAATCGGCCAGAGAAAAATAGATCGGCGAATCGATGGAAATGTTATCGATACCCAATTTGAGCGCAGATTTCTTCTTTAATACGTAGAGCGCTTCGCGTAAAAATGCTATTTGGGTTGATGATCCATCATCCGACCGATCTATCAATAAATCGATGAGTTCGGAGAAGGTCATCAACCAGTAAGGAATTTCCAGTTCTCGAGCGTCGATTGCGCGAACCGTCCCGGGCTTGAACGCCGAATGCGCATTACCCTGGTCATCCTTCCAACAATACTCACCATGCAAATCAAGCAAGATAACGTGCGCATTCGGCATCGCCGCAATTGCGCGCTGCACAAGGCTGGACACCGCCCACGATTTACCCGATCCCGACTGACCCAAGATCGCAAAATGCCGGCCAAACAACGCCGATGGATCCAAACTGACTGCTAAAGAAGGATGCGTCGGGATATAGCCAAGATTAAAACGATAACCCCGAAATTTCATAAAAATTGGCTTCAATTCGTCCACACCCACGGTATAAACCGCAGCACCTGTAGTCGGATATGAACGAATACCCCGTTGAAAACTACCCTTCTCATCAATCTCACCCAGCGGGATCAATGCAAGAGAACGCGATTTACCCGCCGAACGCGGCTCTGAATTGTCGGCTTCACTTTTTTCGATATCCTGAAATACCAACGCCAAAGTTCGGATTCCGTTCTGCTTGATGCTGACGTACGAGCCTAGTTGACCAACCAGAACTTCGTGATCACCTACCTTCACCACGGGGCTATCTGAATCCAACGGCAGTAGTCGGGCTTCAAATCCATCTCCCCGTACTTGGGTCAGATGCCCGATCAATACATTCGGATCATTGTCAGGTTGCGCATTGTCTAGCGTTGCGGATAATTCTGTGGAACTCATGGTTTGCGCCGCTTTGGGCTCTGTTTTATCTGTCTGGAGCATGAATCAGGACCTTTGTATTCCATTGTTGTATAAAAATAAGGTGCGTGATTCAGTATAGTCCAAGTATGAACTGGGGCCCGGGAGAATTGCCACGCCGGAAGTTTTTCCATATTTGCCCGGGAGCGACGCTAAACTGGTGTCCAAACTTTTCGCTTGGTCGTAAAACAAATATAGCGATCTACAACGATTTTAGAATCAAAAGTATGCCCGATGCGAACAGGAAGGCTGCAAAAATTTTTGCGTATTTTTCATTGTCGATTTTCACGTAGAACATTTCTTCGGTCCAGATATATATCAACGCACCGACGGTCAAATAGATCCCATTTTCGACCACATTGACGGATAAATCATCCACCGAAAATATTAACGTTAAAATCTGGAACACAGCGAATGTCGCATAGGCGCTGGCCACGGTTACCCGAGTCACATCTTTGGGATAATTTTTGCCATGTACGATGGCTGTCAACAGTGAACCACCCAGGTTGGTCAATCCATGCACAACACCCATGACGGCCAAATAAAGCTCTTCATATTTGACCATCGATTCCAAATAACGCTCCACCTCCTCCGAATAGCTTTTTAATGCGACGAACAGTAGAAACAAACCGACCAAAAACCCGATATTAATCTGAAGAATAGTCACCAGGAAAAGGAAAAAAACTACAAACGGAATGGTAAAGACCAGTATATTGGTGTAAAAATCCCGATCAATATGATCGTAGTGACGGGCGATCTGCAAGGCATTGATTGCGATCGAAATAGGCAACAATATGGTCAACGCGTAAATAAAATCATAACCGAGCAACAATAGAATCGGGGTACCGAATAACAGTACGCCAACACCGAACACGGATTGGATTACCGAAGTGACTGCAACGGTCAATAAAATATCAATAGTCATTTTTTACAGTTATTTTTAATTTGACAAGGTGTGGTCGCCAAACCCCACGCAAACATCTCATAGCGACCAAAAGATTTCGGGCACAATAACCCAAACAGCGCCGATCAACAAATTCTGTGGGAATTTGCCATGGCCGTTTCGATCGAAAGGTTGAGGGTAATAGAATTAAAATCCCAGATTAAAAGAAGCTGCAATAGTAGGCGCAACATACTTCGGTATGCGAGTATATTGGCTCCACTTTTTACAGAGCCATAGGCTGTTCAGCAAGATTTTGAACGCGTTCTAAATGGTAATTTACAGCCTTCAACACCTAGTTGACATCGGCGACGGTGAGCAGCTGTTTTTTCAAATTGGCTGCGCTAGCGCTGTTATCCCCTGCATCAATGGCTAGATCGATATACTCGGTAGCGGGTCGATGATCGTGCCCTAGAAAATTGAGCGCAGCCAGCATAAACGCATCACCCGCATTGGTTCCCGATGCATTCATCCTTGACTGATAGTTCACAACGAGTTGATCCATACCGGCTTTGACGGGTTCGTCAAATTCGACGTAATGCAACGATGCCGGATCAACGTTAAATGCGCGCCGCATCGCCCATTCGGCACGCACGAAATCTCCTGATACGGCGGCGGCTAGCGCGTATCCCAATTTAGGAACACCGTCCGTCGGGTTCAACCGAGCCTGATCGCCAAAATAATAGCGGGCGTCTTCGCCCCGACCCGCTGCCAACAGCTGCCAGCCTCGATTGCTGTTGTTAACTACGACCGGTGCGCTAATTGGCCCTACAGGTACTTTGATGTTATATACCGAACTATACCCTCGGCCAAAACGGGTTGCGCCGTAAACCGAATTGTACCGGTACGGATAGTTATAATAACCACCGCGCCGATAATAATTCGGTCTGGAATTCCGGTAAGTGTAAGGTCGATAGGAATAGCGGCGGTAGACACGGTAGCGCGGTTTGTAATAGCCGCGTGAACGGCCAAAGCGTTGATGTCCGAAATGACGGCGATAACCGCGATGGCCATAATGACCACGGCGCCCGTGATGTCCGCTGTACCCATGATGTCCACCATGGCCAATGTTGATTGCGAAAGAACCGGCCAACGCGGAAGCACCACCCAGATAAATGCATAGGGTTGCCATGCAAGCCAATATTATAGGAAAATAAACGCGTCGATTTGCACCCATAAGCTTTCTCCAAGCGGCATTTCGTCACCGAGTATACTCGGGCTTAATTAACCAGAGCTGAATCTGGAGATAAATCTTTCACACTCCGATCCGCTGATGTTTGATCAAACCGACGGATAACACCAATCAGGCATTATCCTAGACCCCGATGAGATTTCGACAATTTAAACGGTCACCGGTTCGATGTTCATGAGGAGATCAAGAACGATGTTGCTATTTGCACAAAAATCCGCGGATAATCTGGATATTGACAATGGCATATTTAACCCAGATTAACGGCGTTGATTTTTTACGCTTGCGCGCACCTTCTAAACCCAGAATCGATGGAAAACAGAATCCATGGCGATCGACCCCGACAGCAAACAAAGTAACTCAAGTGGTAGTGTCAACCCACCAAACGGCGCAGAACTCCTGGATGCGATCCAACATTTAGGGACCGCCTTAAAAATAAAGCCCTTGCAACTGGAAGCACTTTCACTGGAAACCTCATTCGACAAAGACCTGGGATTGGATAGTCTTAGCAGGGTTGAATTTCTTGCTCGGATCGAACGGCATTTTGACGTTTCGTTAGTACAGCAGGTTTTCGCCGAAGTCGACACGCCTGGAGATTTGTTGCTGGAAATTTCCCGGGCTAAATCAACCACCGATTTAGATACCACGATAGAAATAGATCCGTCGGACCTTAGTGGAAAAGGTTCCACGCCACATCACGCCGACACGCTACTCGACATTCTTGATTGGCACGTCGACAGCCACCCGGACCAGCCGCATATCCGCTTTTTTGAAGACAACGGTGAGGGTGAAATAATCACCTACAGAGAACTCAAGCATCAGGCCAGCGCAATTGCATGCGGCCTGCAACAAAAAGGTTTAAAACCCGGGCAAGCGGTAACTTTGATGCTACCCACCGGCAAATCCTATTTCTTTAGCTTTTTCGGCATCCTGATCGCCGGCGGCATTCCCGTCCCAATCTACCCACCCGCCCGAATCAACCAGATCGAGGATCACTTGTTGCGGCACAAACGCATTCTTGCCAATTGCGGCGCGGTTATTTTGATTACCGTACCCGATGCCAAACAGGTAGCACGGCTATTACAACCACATCTGCCGGAAATGCACACTATAACCACTCCGGAAGTTGTCAGTACTATCGGCAGCTCGCCGTTAAGACCAAAAATAAATGCGGACCAGATCGCCTTCCTGCAATATACCTCCGGCAGTACGGGTACGCCTAAGGGCGTCGCCCTGAGCCACGCAAATTTGTTGGCCAATATTCGCGCGATGGGTGCTCAACTGGATGTCGATTCAAACGATGTATTCATCAGCTGGTTACCCCTATACCATGATATGGGTTTGATCGGTGCGTGGTTGGGGAGTCTTTATTTTTCGGCCACGGTGGTCATCATGTCGCCATTGGAGTTTTTATCCAAGCCCGAGCGTTGGTTGTGGGCGATACATCGCTACAAAGGAACACTTACCGCAGCACCAAATTTTGCCTACGAACTTTGCATGAAGCGTGTCGATGCGGAAACGGTTAACCGCATCGACCTAAGTTCGCTGCGCTCTATGTTTAACGGGGCTGAACCCGTAAACCCCGAGACTATAGAAAAATTCATGGACCATTTCCAGGTCTCGGGGCTAAAACCGACGGCCATAAAACCGGTTTATGGCTTGGCCGAATGTTCCGTGGGGCTGACCTTTCCGGGAATTAATCGGACCCCGCTGTTCGATAATATTGATCGACAAACCTTCATGGACAAAGGGATTGCCGTCGCGAGTAATGAAGTCGAGAAAATAATCAGATTCGTCGCCTGCGGGGTCCCGCTGGTTGATCACGAAATTCGAGTGGTAGACGACACAGACCGGGAACTCCCGGACCGTTATCAAGGTCGATTGCAATTCCGGGGCCCATCGGCTACAGCGGGTTACTACCAAAACCCAGAACAAACCGCTCAATTGTACAGCGGATCGTGGCTAAATACCGGTGATCTAGCTTACATCGCCGATGGAGAACTGTACCTCACCGGCCGTATTAAGGATTTGATTATCCACGCTGGACGTAACATCTATCCACAAGAACTGGAAAGCGCGGTTAGCGATATTTCGGGGATACGTAAGGGTTGCGTAGCTGTATTCGGCAGCACGGACAACGAAAAAGGCACTGAACGTCTAGTGGTATTGGCAGAAACCCGCGAAACCCAACCCGTGGAACAGGATCGGTTGCGCGGCGAAATCAACAGCGCGTCGATTGCATTAATCGGCACGCCACCCGACGAAATAGTGTTGGCACCACCGCGTTCAGTTCTGAAGACATCCAGTGGGAAGATAAGACGCAGCGCCTGCCGCGAGATTTATCAGAATAATTTGATCGGAAAAAAATCCAAAGCACTGGGTTGGCAGATTTTAAGATTGGTAGGATCAGCAATAATCCCGCAAATGCGGCGAAGTCTGGTGACATTGAAAGCCTACTTGTACGCAATTTATGCTTGGTTGATGTTCCTACCGCTTGCGGCGCTGACTTGGATTGGCGTCGTATTTACACCGGTTGCAAATTGGCGAAGAAGCGTTATTCGTAGTACGGTCAAAGCTTTCGCGCTACTGACTGGCAACTCAGTAGAAGTTCATGGACTAGAAAATCTTCCCGACGATGGTCAAACCAGAATTATAATCAGCAATCACTGTAGCTACCTTGACTCGGCCATACTGTTACTCACTTTACCGGTTCAATTCAGTTTCGTCGCCAAAGGAGAATTATCTGGCCAATTCGTCGCTGGCACGATGTTAGGCAGAATGGATACCGTATTCGTAGAACGCTTCGAGCGTCTGAAGGGCGTCGCGGATGCGGATAAAGTCACGACTACAGCCCGGCTTGGTAAAACATTATTGATTTTTCCAGAAGGCACCTTCACACGCGTTCCCGGGTTATTGCCATTTTATATGGGCGCTTTTAAAACTGCGGTAGAGGCCGATTTAGCCATTGTTCCGGTAATCATACGCGGTACCCGGTCCATACTAAGGCCCGATACCTGGTTTCCCCGTCGCGGAAAAATTCACGTTACGATTACAGCACCGATATACCCTGACGATGTTCGGGCAACGGGCGAACATTCGGAAGATCACTGGAATACTGCACAAAGGCTCAAGGAAGCCAGCCGTGAAGCAATGCTGCCACACACCCACGAACCCGATTTATCACGCTAAAAATTTGCCGCGTCATCAGCCTAACCGAACGGAAATAAATGCTCGACGATTACAAATAATTGAGTTCCGCAGTGCAGAAACACACCGGCAAATATCTATTCGCTTAGTTGCACTGCAACATAATTAAATTATCACGTTAACCCACTGTTATTTATTATTTTTATATGGATTAAAAAGACGAATGTCGCCACAAAGAGACAGTACTTCTGCTTAATATTCGGGCCTGGTAGGGGTATTTAGGTATTTCGTCGCTTATACACGACAATCTTACCAAAAACCAGGTTAATATATGGAATTGTTACTGGTATAACCATACTATCCATATAGTAATTTCAATAGTGGCACGCCCATTGCTTATATATGGTACACAGGATATTACGAGACAACTGGGTGTCGCTAGGGAGACAACCCACAACAGAAAAATCTGTTAATTCGCGATACGGAACATACTGTAAAGCTAGGGGCACGGCCGCAGCAGCGATTCATTTGAACGCATAAAATATGGATGCAGATTGTTGGCCCCACCATAACCCAAGCGGGTTTGGAGAATTCAAGATTCGGGTTGCACTCAAACAGGCCCCCACGCACAAAAATCTTGCTTTCATAATTGACGCCTTTATAAACATAATAATTTGGAGCTATAGGCATGAGGAAAAAGTTGTTGCCAATCACTACGCTGATTTTGGTCATTATTGCCAATTTCGCAGTGTGGACCTATCTGAACAGACCCCACGAAGCACCGACCTGGGATGGACCGATGATGGGTGTATCTTTCAGTCCTCTAAGGCCCGACCATAATCCCGAAAAAGGCCTCTTCCCCACCGAAAAGCAAATCGATTACGATCTGAGTTTGCTCGAGGGAAAAACCCACGCGGTAAGGACTTATAGCGTAACTAATGGATTAGAATTAGTACCGGAGCTTGCCGCGAAATACAACCTCCATGTGACTGCCGGGGCGTGGATTTCATCGAACGAAATCGCCAACGAGATGGAAATCGAAAATTTGGTGATCCTAAGTAATAAACACAATAATGTCGTTCGCTCGGTGGTTGGCAACGAAGCAATATTGCGCAAGGATGTAACTGTTGACGAAATGATCCAGTATCTGCGGCAGGTACGGGAACGCGTCTGGCGCCCTGTCAGTACTTCTGAGCCTTGGCACATCTGGATGGATAATCCTGAACTGGTCGAAGAAGTCGATTTCATTGCGACGCACATACTGCCCTACTGGGAAGGCATCCCCATCGAGCAAGCAGTCGATTATGCGTTCGATCGCTACCAGGCACTGCGAACAGCTTATCCCAACAAACCCATAGTCATCACTGAAGCGGGTTGGCCATCGGGTGGACAGCCGGTTAAACAGTCCGAGCCGTCGTTGCTAAACCAGGCTACGTTTCTGCGTGAATTTTTGAATCGTGCCCGGGATATGGACATCATTTATTACGTAGTTGAAGCTTTCGACCAACCTTGGAAGATCACGCTTGAAGGCTCGTCTGGTGCGTATTGGGGTATATTCAACGCCGAACGGCAAGCCAAATTCCCGATGCAATCCAAAGTTCTGGCCATGCCAACCTGGAAAGCATGGGCCGCTGCTGCCGGTGCCATCGGTGGCTTACTTATGATTTTATTCTTGCTGCGTAAACGCCAACTAGGTACGCCCGGCAAGGTATTCTTTGCGTTGGTCGCAAACGCTTCAGCGTCCGCGATCGCGTGGACCGCATCAATCGGTGTTTATCAATACCATACCGGGTTGAGTACAGCCATGTGGATATTGTTGATTGCGATGCAAGGCCTTGCAATCTTAGTATTGTTGGTAGAATCCATGGAAATTGCGGAAGTCTTGTGGCATCGCAACGATGAGCGAAGCTTCGGCCCACTGAGCCCGCCCCCGAACTTTTCTTATCCCAAGGTTTCAGTTCACCTGCCAATCCATAACGAGCCGCCCGAAATGGTCCGGGAGACAATATCTGCATTAGCAAATTTGGATTACCCAAATTTCGAAGTACTGGTTCTTGACAATAACACTACGGACCCGTCAGTGTGGCAACCCGTCCGGGATTTCTGCGACCAATTGGGTGGAAATTTTCGATTCTTCCACTTGGAAAACTGGCCGGGCTTCAAAGCCGGTGCGCTAAATTTTGGGCTTAAAGAAACTGCTGAAGACTCCGAGGTCATTGCCGTGATCGATAGCGATTATCTGGTGAATCCTGGCTGGTTGTCACAACTGGTGCCCTATTTTGACAAACCAGACGTCGGATTCGTGCAAGCTCCGCAGGACTATCGGGACAACGAAGAAAACCTGTTTAAATCTTTCTGCCACTGGGAATACGCCGGATTTTTTAAGCTGGGTATGGTCCAACGTAACGCTTTTAACGCAATTATCCAGCACGGCACGATGACGATGATCCGCAAAACCGCGCTGGAACAAGTTGGAAGCTGGGGCGAATGGTGTATTTGCGAGGACAGCGAATTGGGCCTGCGACTGTACCGCAATGGCTACGATTCGGTATATGTGAAGGACTCATTCGGCCAAGGCGTAACACCAGACAATCTGGCAAGCTATATGACACAGCGGTTCCGTTGGGTCTATGGTGCAATGCAAATCCTCAAACGGCACCGACGATCATTCCTTTCTGGTGCGAAGTCCGATCTAACACCAGCACAACGCTATTACTTTATTGCGGGCTGGCTGCCGTGGTTTTCTGACGCATTAGCCTTGGTTTTCACATTGGCCAGCTTAGCCCTAACAGCGCAAATTCTAATCGAGCCGACCCAAGGTGAATTACCGGTTATGGCTTTTGTATTACCCACCATCGGGATATTCTGCTTTAAGATTCTACGTTCGCTTTGGCTTTATCAAGCCCGCGTCAAATGTAGTATTGGCCAAACTATTGCCGCAATGATTGCGGGCTTGGCGTTGACCCATACTGTTGCAAAAGGCATTTGGGTCGGCCTGTTTACCTCAGGGCGGCCGTTTTTACGAACCCCGAAATGCGAAAAAACCAGCCCAATTCTTGCCGGACTCCTGACTATTCGGCAGGAATTACTGCTGCTGATACTATTGGTTTCCGCCGCGGTGTCGATTGGTTCATTGGAGCATTTCAATAATACAACAGGAAAAATTTGGATAGCCGTTCTCCTAGTCCAAGCGATCCCCTACGCCGCGACGCTGACAACATTGATTGTGAACTTGACTCCTAGCTTCCAATTCCGACCGGTAGTGAATCCGATCCAGGATCAATTGAAAGAATTGGCTGATGCGGAAGCTAAATTTTCCTAAGAACAACTTTATTTGAATGGCAAATTTACAGCCCAGGGATGGGTAGTTTTGTTTCCAATAAAAACTTACCAGCGTATTAATACACGCTGACATCGAAACCCATATTCCGTCTTGGGATATTCCCGCAGAGTGAAAGCCGATATATAAAAACAATAAGACTTTTTTGAATTAACCGCACTGCCAAACAATAATACCCATTTCTTCGACGAGGCCCCGCCTGTCGCACTTTTGCGGCAGGCACAAGATTTCATGCTTTATCGATTCAGCAGCATAAACCTAGCCCCCGCCTCTCACCGTCAATAACACATATGGTATCGACTGAAACTTCCACTCTTGCATATTCAAACAACGGCTCTGCGCGCGACCTTAGAATTGATTTTCTCCGCGGCCTGGTCATGCTCGTTGTTATTACCGTCCACCTGGAATATTTCTCTCTACTGGCGATGTTTGCATGGGAGCGTATAGGCCTGATATCCAGCGCAGAAGGTTTCGTTGCATTGTCTGGACTCGTCGTGGGTATCGTATACCGGAAGAAACTCTACAAAGACGGTTTTATACCCACCGCACAAAAATTACTTGCCCGCGCGTTCCAGCTATATCGGGTAAACATTGCGGTAATCCTAAGCATCGCGCTGTTGGGTTTATTACCATTTGTCGATGTATATGAAGTGACTCACTGGATGAGTCCCGGCGGGCGTTCACCGGCTTACGCGTTGTATCCGCCACCGTCAACTCCATGGTACAAGGTATTGATTCAAGCTCTGCTACTAAAAATTGGGCCGCACCAATTTCAAGTCATCGGTTTATATGTCGTGTTAATGGGCTGCGCGCCGGCCGCTCTTTATGTGATGTACAAGGGCAAAACTCGATGGTTACTTGCATTGAGCTGGGGGCTTTATATCATCAATCAATTTATTAATTTCAGATTAACCGGTGCGCGGTTTGAATGGGCTTTCCCAATTCTTACCTGGCAACTATTGTTTTTTAACTGCATGGCGGCAGGGTTTTACCGTGATGCGATCACCGACTACTTCAGTGATTATAAGACCCGATTTTTCTTGACGGTGGCGGTAGTGCTAAGTTTGTGGTTTACCTTTATGGCCTTTAATAACCCCAGCACCAATTTTTGGCCATGGCCTCAACTTTCGATTATCGACCCCGGATTGTTTCAGGCCCTGTACGAATTGGCTTTCCAAAAAAACAAGCTGGGTATAGGCCGGATTGTCAACAATCTGGCGCTGTATATCGTGGCCTACAGTTTACTAACCCACTACTGGTCAGTATTCAATAAGACGCTGGGCTGGCTGTTAATCCCCCTGGGTCAGGCTTCGCTATATGTGTTTATCGTGCACGTCTATTTCGTGTTGTTGGTCAGCAATACACCTATCCCTTCATACGATAATTTTTATCTGAACACGCTAGTCCACATAGGCAGCATTTTGGCCATTTGGTATATGGTTAAAAACCAGGTCTTTTACAAAATTATTCCACGCTAATCACACTCCGATTGAACATGTGACAGACGGTGTTAGTCTTCAGCCATCAACAATAATGCCAGTTCCTTAGGCATGGTCCATTGGACATTATGACCGGTTCGAAGCTCATGGTATTGCCAACCACGGCGCCGCGCGCGATCCGCGCTCTTGCTGAAATTGTCGGTTTTTGCGCCCGGATTCAGAGTAAGAATGTAAGTTCCGGGAATTTTTGCTGCAACAGGATTTTTCACGCTAACGGAATCTTGAAAGGTCGCAAGCTGTTGGGGAACATCATGTTTCTTGTCTGGCCACCAGGGTGGAATGCGCCAGCCGTCACCCCATTTATCTGCTCTATTTGTCAAATCCTTTGTCCGTTTAGGACCGATCAAATCGAACATCGATTCCCCATCGTTGGGTAAATGGGCATCGACATACACTATACGTGAAAGTCGCTTGGGGATTCGATCGGCAACCCCCGTAATCACCATTCCTCCATAACTATGCCCCACCAACACGACATCGTGTAAATTTTCGAATTCAATGACGTTAACGATATCTTGGATATGCGTTTCAAGACCCACTTTCGGACTGGCTAAATGGACGCGCTCGCCCTGGCCGGTGAGCGTTGGCCGATATACCTGGTGCCCAGCCGCCCGCATAATTGAAGCCAGCTCTTTGAAGCCCCATCCACCCCCCCAGGCACCGTGCACAATCACAAAAGTTTTTCTCGGAGTATTCAGATCAGAATTTGATTGCGCCGGTACGCCCCCGCATCCAATCGATAAGACCAGCGATACATATGCGACCGACCAAACACCAATGTAAAAACGACGTTGCACAGGTAATCAAGCCCCCTAATAAACTGATGAAAATGAATGCTAACCCCACCGTTAGCAAATAACAATTTGTTTTTCTCCGGGATGGCCAGACCAAAACTAGAGTTTGCTTGATCTGCTCTAATGCGAGCTTAGAAGGGAATTAAAGACTCAGAATCTGATGAATATTATTAAAGAGAAGCTTTAGCATTTTTCTTGGACTTAACGCCCAACGACTGTCGTTTGCCAAGTTTTATCTCGTTCCTAACATAGAAAGGAATATTTCCCGTTGCCGTGTGATTGTGCCCGTCAAAAGCGTAAAAATACAAGCGGTATGCGCCCAGCTGATCGGGTGCGTTAAAATAGAAGGTTCCTTCTGTTCCTTCGGTGACGGCCTCATGATCTCCTGTCAACTTAACAGGTTGGCTCACCCTGCGAACCTTATTTAGATCCGCTTCCGGACGTATTTCCCATTTAAGCTCGAGGTTATCATCGTCTGCATCATCTAATGAGACCCTAGCCCTGTACGCGCCGCCGGGAGTAAGGTAGGCATTGGGTTTGCGGCCATCAGTCCCATCTAAATCAAACGATAGAATATTGGGCGCGCGGTTCTGGGGCCATGAGCCCGTCCAAACAAATTGCATCACGTCCACTGCAGAGGTTTGTTCGCCAGAGTTAAGAAACATACCAAACCAAGTTGGGGTTAACTCCTGCGTATTACCCCAAAAAAACACGTAAGAACCCAAACTACGTTCGGTATCCGCCGCGATAAAATTCTCATAGCGCTCACGATAGACATCTGCCTTTTGATTGCTTGTTTGCTCAAACGACGCGCCCCAACGAGTCCTGCCAACTTCCCAATAGCCATTATTTGCCCACTCGGTTATCACATAAGGTCCATCCCACGATGAGTCCCTTATAACATAAGGAACCTTGACTAAAGCCGCATAAGCGTTAATACCTAGTATGTCCAAATTCGGGCATTTATCAGCAATCAACCGGATATCGCGACGGGGCATTCCTGCTAAAACCGTCATAGTCGGATGGTTCTCGTCGAGTTCGTGGACCATGGCTGCGATTTCTTCGACCGCGTCCCAAACTTTTATATTTCGATAATTCAGATTGACCTCATTACCGACCCCCCACATGAGTAACGCGGGATGATCTTTGTAAGTCATCACAATTTTTCGAAATTTATCCAACTGGGCGGCTACCGCATCCGCGTTATCGTAATCAAAACCGTGCGCTTCGTGCTCGACCCACAAGCCCAAAGTCACAGTTAATCCGAATTTTTTCGCTTGATCTAAAATTTGACCTGCGTTGGCAGCATTCCAGGTTCGAATGGAATTACCACCCCGCGCCGCCAGAACATCCATGTGTACCTCGCCACCCCCACCTTTGATAAAATACGGTTCAGCGCCACGATAAAGTGTGAAACCACCACTGGCGTGGTCAATTTCCACCGGAATCGCGGCGGCAAATGAATTACCCGCAATTAGAAAAACCCCAAAACTCTTGATGAAAAGCGATAACCAGATGCGCGCCATCGCTAATGACCGCTGATTAGCCTAAACGAAATATGACATTCGCTTACAAGACCCGCGGTTGCAAGTCTTGGTAGATGTTTTCGGGTGGGACCCACTATGCCCATCATACTTTCCAATTTAAAGACAAATTGCGTTATGTCTATAGATCGGAAACACCGACGAAAACTTTAGAATATTTTCAAATTAAACTAAATTAAACAACTCCGAAGACAAATAAATTAAATTACAAGTCTATTTCTATGCGGATTCGCTTGAAGATAATTTTTTATAATCGCTCGAATGCGTTTTCTTCAATTTTGCACCCACCTTGAAACTACAGCTTTTTCCACCCTTATGCATACACGAAGTGTGCTCTACCTGGCAACCGGAAAGTGAAGAAATGAGACTTAAGTCCAGGCTACACACTTCTTCGTGTTTGGCTGCAAGCTGATGATAAATGCAGTTATACGCGTCAATAACCGGCAATCGTTCGGTCGACGTGGGTGCCAACTCCGCTTTAAACCCAAGCTCGTCCATCAGATCAACTATTTCTTTCGCTAACGACAACTTGTTCTTAGCCATGACCTGATGCCGCATTGAATCTGCAATATCTTCACCAATACCACGCAAAAACGATTCCAGACCCTCTGATCCAAGCTGCTCGTTCAATTTACTTAGCATCGCAGCGGAAAACCATGCGTATTGCTTGGGAAAAAGATGGATACCCTTCGCGCTTAATACATATATCTGTCCTGGTCGCCCCTTGGTTTTAGACATTACGTCTTTTTTGATGTAGCCATTTTTCTCTAGCGAATTAACGTGCTGGTGAACCGCTGTTTTTGATATCTCCAATGACTTAACGATCTTTTCTATGGTTAAACCGTCCTTATGTTCCAGTAATGTCGTCAATAATTTCTGCTGCGTTTGACCCAATCCGCCCAACATCATATTTCTCCTAGCCAACTCCATTCTCACTTTGATTATCTCACACTTTTAGCAACCATTTTCAGTCAACTCGATTTCCTACAACTGGGTCATCACCTCAATCAAAATCCGGCTATATTATACACTTTGTCAATATCGTTATTGACTTTATGTTTTTTTTATTTAGAATTGATTGCACACATGTGTTTTACCCGGGAATCTTCTACCGAAACCTGGTCCTGAAATTTTAATGTCCTGGCGACTTTGCTACACGATTCAACGAAGCGAAACGTTCAGACTGAGGAGAACTGAAGATGGTTATGTATTCTGACATACACCGTCCGATAAAAACCAACACCTTAATTGCTTTCTTACTGATGGTAATTAGCGCCGTACCAAGCTTGAGTTTGGCGGCGAAACAAAAATCTTTATCGGGCACACATCATTCAATTTCTATGCAAGCCAGCCGATTACCTTCCGGACAATTGGCCTACCAAATGCTGAGCCACAAAATTAAATCAGCAAGTGGCAAATTCCGAGATATAACCGACCGCTACAGCACCGAGCCGAGTATCCCAGGCCCCACCATTGTATTAACTGAAGGAGACGTCGCGGAAATCACGTTGCAACATGCTATCGAGGGATCGGGTGATCCAGTCAGTATCCACGTCCATGGAGTTCATTATGAAATTGACAGCGATGGGACAGTAAAAGCGATGAACAAAGCTGTCGATAGCGCAGCATTTCCTGGAAAACCCTATACCTATAAATGGACTGCCGCCAAAGGCACAGCGGGAACCTGGCCCTACCATGACCATACCTTCGGTAACCCGATGATTGGCGCTGAAGACAAGGGATTGTTTGGCGCAGTGATCGTAAATCCTGCCAACCGGAAGATCAAGGCCATGATTGATGGCGATATCGTGGATGTAAAAACCGACGACATCGACCGCGAATTCATTTTGTGGATGCACGAAACAACCTTCTGGGGTCAGGAGGTCACAAATATTCTAGACGGTCAGCAAACACCTCTATGGACCAATCCAACGGTCGGAGCACGGCTTGGCGAGAAGGTACGTTTCCATATTATCGGGATGGGTACCGCATTTCACACCTTTCATTTGCACGGGCACCGATGGTTGGCGCCCGGCACAACAAACATCATCGATACCGCGAATATCGGCCCGATCTATCGGCATACCTTCTTACTTCAGGCTGGTGAGGGCGTCGGAGCGGGTCATTGGCACTACCACTGTCATGTCGTACAACACATGCAAAGCGGCATGATGGGTAGTTTTTTAGTGGTCGAATAAGGCTGCTTCGAATTTGATTTAGGAGATCATCGTGAATACCAGAAAAAACAAATGGTTTTTAACCACCGTTCTAACATTGGCTACGCTATCCGCAATATCAGGTGGACAATATGCCTGGGCAAAGACCAAAGCAGAGAATGCCATTATCAGTATCGCCGGGCTTATGCCATCGGCGACATTGGAAATGACAGATGAACCCGGAACTTGGTTCAAGGATCCGGTCGATGGCGATGCGTTGGTAATCATCAAACCTAACCAAGCCGTGTTGATCAAAACAACCGACTCAAATACTGACCATACAATCACCAGCTTGCTATGGCCGGCGGGCGCGAAGGATTTTCCAGTCGACCAGGAAAAACCTTCGAATGTCAGCGTTACAACCGCTTTTGATAAACCCGGTCTGTACGTTTTCACCTGCAAAGTTCATCCATATATGTTTGGGGCCGTGCTAGTCGACAACCCCGATACGGAAGGGCTTGATATCGGTTCAGAACTTCAACTGGTTACTGGTGCAACGGTCCCTTCGACCAGTGACATTGCAAAAAAGCTGTTACGAACATTTTTCGTCGTAACAACGCCCGACCTCTGGCGCGATTACTCCAAACCCACGTGGGAGGTTAAATTACCCGCGCTGCCGCTAAATTTCGGCGGCACAGTACTTCCGTTGAATGTGCTTGATATTTCGATGCCCAATAAATTGTTCAACCCGACAACTTCGGGAGTCGGCGAGGTCTGGGTGAATACGCAATTTGAAGGGATCAAGGGTAAAACCAAACCGGGTTCGGCAACGCAAATCAACGCCACTGACTGGAAGATGCAAAAGAAAGTTAAAGGCGTCAAGACAGATATGAATCACCCGCACAATATGTGGCCGGATAAGACTTATAGCTACATTTACCAAACCGAATGGTTTGACAAACGACTGACAACCTTCGATAGGCAAAGCGGCAAAATATTGTCAACCACAAATGTGGGTGAATCGCCCTCTCACGTGATGAGCAGTCCTACAGACGATAACCTGTATGTCGCCATCAATGGTGCAGAACAAGTTGTTAAGCTGTCGCCGGGGCCAAATCCAACGGTTACTGGTAGTTTTAATACCGGACCGCACACCAGTCCACACGGACACTACGTCACCGAAGATGGAAAACACGTGCTGACACCGAACGCGTTGGCATCCAGTGTCTCCATCATCGATATAAAAAGCGGTGATGTAAGCGAAATCCCAACCGGTGGCGTCATCCCCATCGCAATCTGGGGTACCCCCCAGGGTAATACCGCATATGCCGCCAATTTCTTGGGAACACCACCTTCGATGCTGGCTAGTCTCAGCGTAATCGACATCGACGGGAAGAAAAAACTCCAGGACATTAATTTGGCTGCGGATTACGACCCCGTCACCGGTAAAATCAATGGCGAAGCCTACGGTTTATTACCCATACAAACACCGGTGAGCCCGGATGGCAAATACGTGGTTACGGCAAATACGCTGAGTATGAGTATTAGCATCGTTGACACAGCAACCAATAGGGTCGTCAAAAGTCTACCCTGCGAGCCAGGTTGCCATGGTGTGGAATTTGGCCTGAAACAAGGTGGCGGCTACTACGCTTACGTCGCCAGTAAGTTTGCGAACGATCTAATCGTTGTCGATATGGATAAGCTTGAAATCGCCGGACGATTACTTCTTGCAGATCCCCAGGATCCGTCGATTACGGCATACAACGGAATGGGCGGGCAAGGTGTACTACCTCTGCCTCTTGCTGAACCGGTTCGCCTGAAAACCACAATTGAGCTATCCGGCAGCGGTAAACTCAGTGACCAGGTCGAAGATTGGCTGAAACAGGTATCAAAGAGCCATACGGAAAGTTAACAGATCTGTAATTCCAAATAAATTAACAAATCAAGGGCATGGACGCCCGCCATCAAAAAGGTGTCTCAATGCGTTTAATTTTACGACTTATTATCGAGTTACTCCGGTCGAGAGCGGGGGTGCGAACCGATATAGGCGTTGAGATTGTGGCTCATTTCCTGGTTTTGCCGACGGACCTTGACTTCAACGGCCACATGACCAACAATCGCTATCATACGGTTATGGACTACGCTGCTCTTGGTCTTCTGGGGTCGCATGGCATATTGGCGGCAATGTTCAAACAACGGTGGAGACCCATCGTAGGCTGTTCGCTAATTTCCCATAGAAAATCATTGAAGATATTCGATCGATATATCGTAAGGTCTAAAGTTATCTATTGCGATGAAGTGTGGAGCTACCTATCCCACATCATCGAGCATGACGGCCAGATCATTGCGGCAGCAAATCGAAAATACGCGTTGTTAGGCCAAAATGGATTGGTTACTTCAAAAAAACTTTTCGCGGAAATCGGCAATGAATTCGATACCAAGCCCGCCGACCTCAACGCCGTACGGTCTTGGGTCGATGCTGAAAAAACCATACTGGAACATTCCCTCACCGATAATGTAAAGCCTTGTAACAACATCGGCGTCGACACAACGGTTATGGAATGCAAAAAAGAAATCGCAAACAAAATCCTTAGTAAACAACCCGATGTAAAAGCACAGCCCTGTCTATATGCGAACCTCGAATGCGCAACGCAGCTGGGTTGCCCCGCGCAGAAAGAGACGACCCAGAACGACAGATCGGGTCTTGTTGCACATGCAGATCTTACTTGAGCACGGTTTACTAAACATTCTTCGACGATACGAACAATCTTTCGAACAGTGAACAGTATCCTCGATTACCGCTGATAAGCCTTCTTTCGTTGCGCCGCAACCCGCAGAATGTCCGCTCGTCCCGAATTATTCGCCTCATGCCAAACCATTATCTCCGTCAAAGACCGAAAACATCCCAAACAAATATCCAGTTCGTTTAAACAGCAATTACGCACGCAAGGTGATTCAATCGTAGATATCGAAATTAACTCATCGTCGTCCATCTGCACACCGTCAATATTTATCCGACTCTATACTTCGGCCCGATCATCGCTGAAATTTTAGTCCAGCTCCGGGGTTTCGACCTGAATTGGGTTAAATTTTGTCCAAAAGGTTCCTATGACATAAATTGACAATCCACACAAAATTCCAGGCATACCTTCATACACTGCATCCTGCCACCCCAACCAGCGCCAGAATAGCGCCGCCAATAACCCCGATATCATCATGCCTATGGCTAAGCCCTGACTGGGTTTTCTCCCCATCACCCATACCAGCAATAGAGGGACGTAAGCACTGGCCATGCCCGACCATGCGAGGATCACCAACGCGAACACACTCTGCGAATTAGTCAGCGCCCAAAACAACGCCAAGATTGTCATGCATATTGTGGTCAATTTCAGTAATTTTAAGTTCTCAATCCGGTGCGGCAACAAATCGTGGGTAAAAGCCGATGAGCAGCTTAGAATCAGGGAATCCGCGGTCGATAGCGTTGCGGCAAATATCCCGGCCAATACCAAACCAACCAATACCGGCGGAAAAAGTTTCTGCGCCATGATCGGCAATGCCAACTCTTGGTCAAAACTACCCGCATCGGGAAGATAAATTCGGCACAACATACCGACCGCAGTAGTCATCGCGTAAAATAACCCAAACCAGCTGTAGTACCAGACCCTCACCCAATTCATTTGCTGGGGATGCTTTAAAGTCATAAACCGAATCATTATATGCGGCTGGCCAGCAACTGAAAGACCGGCGAACATCCAACTCAGAGCAAATAGCACACCGCCCATAATTCCTGGCAAAACAAGGTCTTTTGGGAACCAATCCATAAAGCCCTGCACTCGATCCATCTGCTCAACCGCGGCCTCAACACCACCCGCATTGGCGGTAGCCACCAGCAAAAGCGCAGCCATCGCAGTTATCATAACAACCGACTGCACCGCGTCGGTCCATATTGATGCCCGTATACCTCCGGCGAAACAATAGGCCGCGACCAAAATAGAACCCAGCACCGCACCACTCCACAATGGCCAATCGAATAAGACATGTAGTGCTTTACCACCTGCGACAAGCTGAGCGCCCGCGTAAGCAAGCAGTAGCACCATGGAAATTACCGCCGCGATCCGCTGGAATATTTTGTATCGGACACCGCCCCAATGACTCAATAAACCCAGATAGCTGACTTCTCCACTTACTTCCGCATGTTCTCTAATCCGCCTATGAATCAACAATGAGGCTAAAAAATCACCCAAAATCCAACCGACCATCAGCCACACCGACGCCAACCCCGTCGCGTAGGTATAACCGATCACTCCAATAAACATATAACCACTGTTATTCGTCGCAACCGCTGAAAGACCTACCAGCCACGCCGACATAGAACGACTGGCAACATAATAGTCTTGTCGATGTCCCCGGCTTTTTCTAATTGCCGAAAGCCCGACTACTACGAATATCAGTAGAAAAAACGCGAAGCCAATCAGGGTCATGGTATCGATCGAATTTGAATAAACAATACGGATTAGTACATATCTTCGAATAATCGTAGCTTTTCAATCAAAAACATACCGCTAAGATTGCGATCAATACAGATCCGACTAGACCAAACAGATTAGCGACTATTGTGATTGCTTGGATAGCTTATTCGATAAATTGCACCATTTTTGTCATCCGAAACCAAAAGACTACCGTCGGGCAACTGCAGCAAATCGACCGGCCGACCCCTCACCACATTTGACGCATCCAACCAACCCTTGGCAAAAATCTTGCTGGCGACTGGTTTAGCATTTTTGAACTTGACCAACACGATTCTATAACCTACAGGTTCAGATCTATTCCATGACCCGTGCTGCGCAACAAAGAGTTGATTTTTATATTCCTTCGGAAATTGGTCGCCGGTATAAAATCGAATACCCAATGGGGCACTGTGCGCTGGGAATAACCAAGCAGGTGGCGTATAGTTTGTACAGGAATCATCGATACCGAATTCTGTATCGAGGTAACGGTCACCATGGCAAAATGGGAATCCAAAATGTAGATCGTCGCTACTTAGGTGATTCAGTTCGTCGGGTGGCAGATCATCACCCATCCAATCTCTGCCATTATCACTAAAGAACATTGCACCCGATTGCGGGTGCCAATCAAAACCAACGCTATTACGTACGCCCCGCGCTACTATTTCCAGATCATCGCCTTCCGGCGATATCCTCATGATCGTCGCGAAAATTTCCTTTTTCTCCCGACAGACGTTGCAAGGCGCTCCGATTGGCAGATACAGCATGCCGTCTGGCCCAACACGCAGATATTTCCAACCATGGTGTAATTTGGTTGGAAACCAATCATAAACGATTTCAAACGGAGGCGGTTTATTCAGCTTGGATGTAATTCCGTTAAAGCGAATCAGACGCGGCACCTCGGCAACGTACAAAGAACCATCCAGATAGGCCACACCGTTGGGCAAAGTTAAGTCACTGGCAATGATGTAGACTTGATCCGCCATTCCATCGTTATTGCTATCTTTTAGCGCGTAAACCTTACCCTCCGTGCGGCTTCCCACGTAAACGATTCCGCCGTCACCCAACGCCATCGACCTTGCATTGGGCACCTTATCTGAAAAGACTTTGACTTCAAATCCTTCTGGAACTTGAATTTTTTCTGCCATATCAGCATGAGTAGCCTCAACAGAAACAACCGCAATCAAAACCCATAACCGCAATATGACGAATTCAAATTTAGCCCAATAATCCATCAACTCAATCCAATTTTTGTTTACACACCCATTAGGACACAGAATTTCACTCAAGCTACTTAAAATCAGAGTTTTTTGGCCTTGCATTCTGGAACCCTCAACCCCTATAGTATCATTTGATTGTCTAGGTTAGAGGAATAATCACATGCGAATTTTATTGTTTTTGGCCACCAATGCAGCCATATTGGTATTGATAAGTATTGTGTTCAACCTATTGGGTCTGAACGGAATTCTCGATGAGCAGGGTGTAAACCTTGACCTCAACTCCTTGTTGATTATGTCTGCCGTAATCGGGATGAGCGGATCCTTTATTTCCTTGGCCGCATCCAAGTGGATGGCAAAGCGTTCCATGGGTGTCCAGATAATCCAGCAACCGAGCAATTCCACTGAAAAATGGATTTTGGCGACAGTTAGGAACCAAGCCGAACGCGCTGGCATCGGCATGCCCGAGGTAGGCATTTTCGATACGCCAACCCCCAATGCGTTCGCAACCGGAATGAATAAAAATGACGCTCTTGTCGCGGTCAGTACCGGCCTGTTACAAAGCATGCAAAGCGACGAAGTGGAAGCCGTAATAGGACACGAGATCAGTCATGTCGCGAATGGCGATATGATAACTTTGGGACTGGTGCAAGGTGTCGTCAATACCTTCGTATATTTCTTTGCAACCATTATCGGACACATGGTAGACCGAATTGTGTTCAAAACTGAACGTGGATTTGGACCGGCGTACTATATCACCCAAATAATTGCGCAAATTTGCCTATCGGTCCTCGCGACAATGATCGTAATGTGGTTTTCCAGGTGGCGGGAATTTCGAGCCGATGCCGGTGGTGCTGACCTGGCCGGTAATACCAAAATGATCAATGCATTAAGAGCGTTACAAAGGGCTCACGAACCTCAACCTCTACCCGGGGAATTCGCCGCATTCGGGATTAGCAGCGGAGTCAGGGCAGGCTTGCAATCTTTATTTATGAGTCATCCGCCGCTGGAAGAAAGAATCGCAGCGCTGCAACAACGCGGTTAGAGAATATTTTGATAATACGCTATCTTTATTTACCCCAGATTTCGTCAAATATCAGGAACGGGCAACTACCGAAGTTTAGATTTGGTATCGCCCGTTCCATCAATTCGGGTGGCCAACCCAACACTTGCTAGCCCGCTATGTCCCAAACAGGGCCAAAACTGATGTGTCGCGATATTCGACCTGTGCTAGACCACCCGCCGTCGTGGTAACCCTCAACTCACGTCGCCGTTAGACTGAATGACTTTCTCGGAAGTCTATATTCGCCTATTTACATTGAAATCTACAGGACGGATACAAATGGATAGGTTTCAAGTTAAAACGTTACCCAAGAGAAATTTGACATAGTGCCACATCGGTTATGGATCCCATTATTTTCTGGCCAATAGCGTTTGCAGCAACCCTCATCGTGCTGCTCTATCTATTTTTTTCGAATCGTTTTCGGCAATTGTCCGAAAAACTGCGGGAGCAGGACGCTAAATTTAGTCTAGCCATGGAAACTCTGCGCGAAGCTTATTGGGCTTGCGATTTAATGGCGGATAACATGTTTTTAAGTCCTGCTTACATACGCCTGCTAGGTTTTGATCCAACCTGTCTAAATCAACACTACGGAATCTTCGATAGCTTGGTTCATCCCGAAGATCGAGAATCCGTTCTATCCAAGGTCAAATCCTCGATACAACAACGTGAAGATGAGTTCCAATGCAGTTTTCGCATTCATTCCAAACACAACGGTTACCGCCACGTTCTATTTCTATCTCGAATTTCAGAATCCGACCAATTTGGCAAAGCGACAAAATTAGTGGGTTCGCTTGCCGACATCACCGAATTAAAAACCGCTGAAAACGAATTGCTAAGAAGAGACCAGTTTGAGCAACATGAAGTCCAATATAGGAGCGATTTTTTAGCGACGATCAGCCACGAAATTCGAACACCGATGAACGCGATTTCCGGCTTGAGCTACCTGCTGCTACAAAGCCAATTATCCGAGGCGCAACGGAATGATATAAGCAATATCCAACAATCCAGCCAAACCCTGTTAAATACCGTCAATGATGTTTTCGAATTATCCCAACTGGAATCCCAACAAATACAAATCGAACCTCGCGAATTTCACCTATACGACATTTTCGAAGCGGTAGTCAATTCATTTCATTTTAAAACACGCGAAAAGAATATTGATTTTGTTTTCGAGATTGACGATACGCAGCCGCTAGGCCTGATAGGTGATCCGGTCAGAATCGGACAAATTCTAACCCACCTGACCGTCAAGCTTATTGAATTCAGTGGACAATCGAAGTTTAAAATTGTCGTTAAGCCAAACCGAACCGATCGAAAAGACTCGAAGTTGTACTTTTCTATAAACACCTTAAACAACACTGGGGCTAAAGCGCGCGAAACGGAAAACCATGAGATTGATCCAAATCAACCATCAATAGATATCAACAATCGTTATGCTCAACGCGGATTGAATCTAGCCATTTGTAGAGAATTAATGCGGTTAATGGAGGGTAAGCTTGAAATCGGACTCGAAGACCATGCGCACGCTTATTGCGCCGGCCAACTACCTATTAGCACCGCGTTGAACCCATCAATTTCAAAACAATTCCAATATCCCCGGAAATTCATGGTATTGAATGTGTTGGTAGTAGAACCCGATCCGGATCTAGCGCTGTCAATATGCCGACTATTGGAATCATTTGCCATCCAAAGCAGCGTATGCGATAGCCATGATAAGGCCGTTCGGACTATTCTTGGGCAACTCATAAAACCTCATGCATTGGTGATTATAGGATCCGGTTTAACGCCTGACCAAGCCATTCAAACAGTCGAACAAATCCAGTCCCTACCTGTCCCAAGGATTAAACCGTCGGTATTATGCATCACCAATAATGATCCATCGCTAGAACCGGACAGTTCACCTTATAAATCTTTTTTACCGAAACCATTAACGCCAGCACGCCTGTACAAATCGATTACGAAGTTATCGATTGAACAGCAATCACATAAGGCAGGCGAGCCCGAGGTTGGAGCTTCTAAAAACAAGGCGTTACACAAAATTTTATTGGTAGAAGATAATCGGGTAAACCAACAGGTGGCGCGCGAATTATTAGAGCAACTCGGCGGCGCTGTAACCATTGCCAACCACGGACTAGAAGCCGTTAAGCAGTTAAAACGCAAAAATTTCGATCTTGTATTAATGGATATTCAAATGCCGGAAATGGACGGTCTCTCTGCAACTAAGGAGATACGGCGCAATCCCAATCTACTGGGTATGCCAATCATCGCAATGACGGCACACGCAACACAAAACGACCGGGATATAGCTTTGAATGCCGGTATGGATGACTTCATTACCAAACCCATCGATAGCTATACGCTTTATAGAACACTACAGAGGTGGATCAAGCGCCCCATTCTCAAACCATTGAACCCTGGTCGGCCATTACCCTCTAAAACCTCACTATTGTCAAAAATTTCCCCCCACCTCGATACAAAAACGGGTTTATCGCATGTCAATAATAATCAGTCATTTTATATTAAATTACTGCAAGAATTTCATCGAGATCACTATTTGGACAGCGACGCTATCCAACAAGCATTTACCCGAGGTGATTTTGATACTGCCAAACGAATTGTCCACACGATAATGGGCATTGCAGCCAATATTGGTGCGAAAAATTTATACCAAAGCAGCAAAACACTGTATTCCGCTATGCACTCCAATAGTTCGCCTGACAACACAGCAGTTCAGGATTTCAATCAGAGTTTTTCAGACCTGATGAGCGCGTTGAAACAGACCGATCGATCCAACGCAAACAGGCGACCATATTCAACGGCAGTAAAACCTGATCGTTCTAAGGTTAAAGAAATTTTGGCTCATATGGATATCCTGTTGCGACAAGGAGACTCTGAAGCCCTAGAGCTCATGGAAAAAATAAAAATCCATCTGGACTATTTCGACATTGACGATCAAGTTTTAGAATTGATTCATCGGATCAACTATTTTCGGTTTGAAGACGCTCGGCGATCACTAAATAAGATCGCAACATCCCTCAATATCAACTTGGTAGAATAGATAATGGCCGTAAATAGTACTTTTGCGCTCGTTCTATCGCACCGACTTACCCACTAGAAATCCCCAAGATAATCGATGATCTTATCAAAACCCAAAATTTTAATTGTCGATGACGAACGGTTTTTCATTAACATTCTGGTCAATTTATTGAACACAGAATATCGCACCGTGATTGCGTTGAACGGCGAACAAGCCATAGAACGTACATTGTCTGATGCACCACCCGACTTGATCCTTTTGGACATCGTTATGCCCGGCATGGACGGCTATGAGGTCTGCAAACGATTGAAACAAAATGCCAAGAGTCGGGATATTCCAATTATTTTCCTTACCGTGCGCAGCGAAGTCGACGACGAAACCAAAGGCTTTCAATTGGGTGCGATCGACTATATTACAAAACCGATTAGTCCCCCTATCGTCAAAGCCCGAGTGAATACGCACCTTATTTTGGAACAAACACGCGATCAATTAAAAAAATATAACCGTCAATTGGAAGATACCGTTGCCGAACGGACCAAAGATCTTACTCAGGAAATCATGGATCGAAAGAATGCCGAAGCACAGTTGTACCGTCTAGCCAACTACGACTCGCTGACTACACTACCGAATCTGATTTTATTCAGAGAACAACTCGCCCAACTGATAGAAACTGCAAAGGCAAACGATGTAGGGGTAGTGTTGCTATTGCTTGACCTGGCTGATTTCAAGCATCTCAACAAAGCACTGGGCTATGTGAATGGCGACGCCTTATTACAGCAAACCGCAAATCGCCTGTTGGATACTGTCCAGGAAGCCAATTCAATTGCCCGCATCGGTGCCGATAAATTTTCGATAGTCATGCTTGAAACTGAAGGCTCGAACTGTTCCGAACGTATTTGCACTAATCTATCAGCTGCATTCCAGCGACCGTTTCGCCTAGAAACGAGCCAGTATTTCACGAAGTTACGAATTGGCGTGGCTAAACTCTCACCAACCAGTCTAAACGTAGATTCGCTGCTAAACAATGCCGAACTTGCGCTTTCTCATGCAAAATCAGAGCTAAACGGGGGTACTATTTTTTATTCACCGCAACTCAGCGAGGACGTACGCGAACGTGCGACATTAGCTAGAGAGCTGGTATGTGCAATAGAACAAAACCAGTTGGTTCTGTATTTCCAACCGATCTACGAAACATCGTCGCTAAAATTGGTTGGCGCGGAAGCGCTGGTTCGCTGGCAACACCCGGATCGCGGATTGCTACTACCCGACGAATTCATTCCAATTGCAGAACAAAGCGACTTGATACTTAGGTTGGGCGATTGGATCCTTCATCATGCCTGCGCCGCAGCTCAAACATGGGCCGAGTCCAACCCAGAAAATTTGAAAATTGCGGTCAACATTGCCTCCAGACAGTGCTATTACATCAACTATTGCTTATCAGCTATTTCAAGAATCCTGCAAACTACGAACCTACCCGCAGATAGCTTATCACTGGAGATTTCTGAAAGTGCCTTTATAGATGCACCCCCAGAGCTAGAAGAAAAATTAAACAAATTGAAATCACTGGGCGTAGAAATCGCTCTAAGCCATTTCGGAATCGGCTATTCTTCGATGGGACTTGTCCGAACTTTTAATGTCGACCGCGTAAAGATAGACCGATCGGTGATCGCCGAACTGGAAAAGAATTCCAAAGGTTTAGCCCTAACCAAAGGGATTCTATCGATGGCGAACGCGTTGGAATTGCACGTCACCGCCGAAGGGGTGGAAAACCAACAACAGCTGGATAGTCTTAAATCCGCTGGTTGTGAATGGATTCAGGGGTTTTTTATTAGCAAACCTTTATCGGCCGATCAATTCGCGGAATATCTAAAAAACTACCGGCCTGGGTCGTCATAGACAAAACTTTCGGCGCCATTCAATAGCAGAAAATGGCGTCCCTTGGCGCGGGAAATCAAAGTTACGCCCGCTTGCCTGGCCAAATCCAACCCCATTTGTGTCGCACCGGACCTTGAAAGAAGCACCGGAATGCCCATTTGAGTCACCTTGATGACCATTTCGGAGGTCAACCGACCGGTGGTATAAAAAATAGCGTCGCTGCCTTCAATCCCATTTAGCCACATATGACCCGCTATCGCATCAACCGCGTTGTGCCGTCCAACATCTTCGACAAAAAAATCGATTTTATCGTCGAAACACAAAGCACATCCATGAACCGCACCAGCACGTTTGTATACTTCGTTGTAATCCCGTAACGCGCTCAGAACCCCATACACGGTGGACAACTTTAACGGCACACGCTCCATCCGTATTTCCTGAAGTTTGTCTATCAATCGTCCGAATACGGTACCCTGTCCACAACCAGTGGTCACAGTTCGTTGGCTCAACTGCGATTCAAAGTCAGGCACATTGCCATCCGTCACAACCGCAACCGCTTCAGTTTCCCAATCAACTTGCACTACGCGTATCGAATCAATATTTTGTATTATCCCTTGATTCTTCAGGTAACCCAGTGTTAAAAGTTCCGGATGGGTTCCGATGGTCATCAGCGTAACAATCTCACGCTTGTCGACAAACAGGGTCAAAGGTCGTTCTCCAGCCAACTCGATTTCACGATTTTGACCTTTTTCATCCACCGCGTTGACCTTCGCTGAAGATTGCAATCCAGCGCGTGTCATCTGAATATGACCTACAGTAAAACAGGGATCTAGGCTTGCCATTCCAACATTCCTTAGTCTAAATATTCATTTTCTAAGACCGCCAGTTCTTCCGGTGTATTAATATTTCGGAAGATTTCAGGTTGATCGCTAAAATCCACTTCACAAAGCCGGTGCTGATACAACCATGTATCGATTTTTCGGCCTCCCTGCTGCAGATAAATCCTCAAGCTTTCGGCTAAATCACAATCGAGCAAAAGAAACACCGGGTGCAAGCGATCGCCATCACTGGCGACAAAACAATTGAAATCCGAGTTTTTCATCTGGCCGATCATTCGTGCTAAGGATCGTTCAGTAATCAGTGGGCAATCGCAGGGGACGGTTAACAAGTATTGTGAAGTACTATATTCCATGCAACTCAGTATTCCCGAGAGCGGGCCGTCAAAATCGGCTGAATGATCAGAAACTACTGGGTAACCAAATGAGGCATAAAGATCATGATTTCGATTTGCATTGATCAATACTTGGGTAACTATCGGTGACAACGCAGACAATGCATACGATATCAAGGGTTTTCCAGCAAACTCGATCAATCCTTTATCGCCACCACCCATACGCCGTGCTCTGCCCCCAGCCAGAACCATACCGGTAATTGTTGCTTGAATTTCCATCATAATGATACGCTTTCCAATTCGGCAAGATTAATTCACTTAAATGACCGCTTAATGCGGGAGATGAAAAACCAATAACACTAAAAGGTATAACACGATGCGATTTTTGTGTCTTTGTCTAATTTTAAATCTACTGATTACCGCTTGCACGGCATCAAATCATCGATATAACGACACAATTCATTATTACAGTACAACCACTCAAAAACCCTATGACGATGTGCTATCCGAACTCAAAATCGCAATCACTGATCAAAATTTTCGCATCACCAGCCATAGCCGGGTCGGTAAAGTGATACGGCAACGCGATAATATCGAGTTCCCGAATTATGATACCATTCAATTTTGCAATCTGACCCACGCAAAAACATTGCTGGAGCTATCCCCGGAAACCGTCCGTCATATGCCGTGTAGTGTAGTCGTTTACGACAACGGGAATAATGTCACTGTCACCGCGCGACTATTACCGACGGATACGGAAGATAAAAAGGTGAACAAATTTTCTAATCGTATGAATAGCCTGCTTAGGGAAATTGTTGACTTCGCGGTCGACGATTAAAAAACATGACCAGCTCTCAAATGATAACCATTAATATGATAACCATTAATAACGTTTACTCGACACCGTACACCAGCGCATAATGAAAGTATTAAGAATGACATCAAATTTAGCCTTTTTCGCCATAGGTATAGCGGGGCTTAGCGCCTGCACAACGCAACCACCCACCGAATCCAAAGCCGATGGTTACCCAACCCAAGCCCGGGTAGAATATGTTTTGCAATGCATGGAGAAAAATGGAGGCCAAACCTACGACACACTATACCCGTGTATTTGCAGCGTCGATAAAATTGCCGAATTGATCGAATACGAAGATTTTGCCGAAGCGCAAACATTCACCTATATGCGCAGCGCCCCGGGTGAGGCGGGCGGACTCTTCCGTGACCCACCGCGCGCGAATGAACTGCGCAAACGCTTGAAAGATGCCGAAAACAAAGCGGCTACCGCCTGTTTTATTAAAGCCAAGTAATCGATTGAATATGCCAAAGAATCGGTGATTGATTTAGCGAATTATTCAATCCTAAACACACCGCATCAACGTAGCACTTCATAACTAGACGAAAAAACCATACCGTGATTGTCTCGGATTTCGGCCTTGAGTATCCCCGCTTCATGGGGTACAAAATAGAATCGAAAATTGGGATCCTCGCTGACCGCAATATCAGTTTTTGCCGTCAAGACCGGTTTCTCGTTAAATTCAATCGCCAAATGTTGAACGAAATGTGCGGGTTTGACGATACGCGTCACCTGGTCCATTTGCATTCCGGTTATATTGGGGTGACTGATCATTAACTGGGTTAACAACGGCACGTCGGTGTCAACGTTATCTTTCACTTTAAATCTCATTTTACCCAAACGGTTCATTGCCGCTTCCAGGTCAGCGCCAATCGGAGCCGAACAACCACCGCTCGCTTTGACATATACCTTATGCATTGACAATTCCCCGGTATTTAGTTCGGCAATCGCGCGAATATTGGTATAAGCGTTGACCCGAACTCGCAATGCTAGGTCCGCACGTCCGCTAAATTCTGAAAATGTAAACTCGCCAACAAACGGTTCTGGGTTTTTATCAATAAGAATGGTGATTTTTCGAATATATTTATCCGAAGATTGGGGGAATTTACTGGTGATTTTTAACGGCACCATCGCTGGATCTTCTGCACGGTATGGCGCGGTCAACTCTAAAACATCATTTGACTCGTCTATGGCACGATTGCCGAAATATTGTGTCTTCAGTACGTTATTCCAAGTATCGTCCGCATCGACTGCGCCCCAAGCGACAACTGGCGATAAAAAGATTAAAACCGCTATGATTTTTTTAAACAATTCAGCAAATTTCATATTCACCTTCTCACTCATTGTTGACCAAAAGCTTAATTAAATTTTTTCTAACTCTGAGACGTTAATCACTCGAATCATGCACTATAGCAATCGATGCTATCGATCCACCACATTGAATTCCCGATCCTCACACAATTCAATAAATGCCTGAACAGCGCGCGAACGCAATTTTAATTTTGGCGCCAAAATGTTCAATTGCCAAATCAGTCCGTTGGTTGTAGGCGGATCGATTCGACGAGAAACCAATTCGTTATCGCTATATCGTAAAGCTTGAAAAGACGCAAACCCGATTCCCAATCCGGCCCGAACAGATGCCTTTACCCCAGCCACACCGGTAACTTGAATGTTTACCGGAGCAACAACACCGGCATCGCGCAAATTCTGTTCTATAACCTGGCGGGCACCTGATCCGGGCTCACGCCAAATCACTTGGTATCGAGAAAATACATCCAATGGCACTGCGGTATCGTAACATTTGGCCAATTCATGGTCATACCGGACAAGCAAAACTATTTCATCCTCACACCACGGTACCACCTCATAATTGCCGGGCAAATCGTCGTCTTCCAATACGCCTTCTATAAAGCCGATATCCAACTCGGACAAGCCTTTTACTATTTCCATCGAGTCACCGGTCTTCATGAATATTTGAAGTCCGGGATGCAAGGTCTGCATTTCCACCACATAGCGCGGCAAGTAATAGCTCGCGATCGTTGTGGTTGAGCCAATTCTCAATAATCCACTATTGACTGCCTGCAAACGACCAACAAACTCTTCAGCCTGCTGAAAATCCCGCGATAAGTTTTCCGCGTGTACCAATAGCTCTGCACCGATTGCCGTCAAGGCTATATGGTGACCTTTCCTTTGGTACAAAGGTTCTCCCACCGATTCTTGTAGTAACTTGAGTTGCCCGGAAACTGCAGGTTGCCCAATATGCAATTTTTCCGCAGCGCGGCTAATGCTTTTGAGTTGCCCTACCAGGGCGAATGTTAACAATTGAGTCGAATTCATTGGTCAAAATTCCCCAGGCAAATAGCGCAATTCTAGATCCATATTCCTACGAACCTTTCAAAGTTACGTAGCGGTGATATCACGAATAATGATGATATATCAAATAAATCATGATTTGCCTTATAGACCATGGCTGCGGTAGAGTGCCAGCCAATCATAAATATTTAACATTATATAGCTTAAAGTTGTGTCTTAGCCCGATGAACAGCGTGCTATGGACACGCGTAACTTGGAGGATCTAGGTGTGGCCGTTACCAAAATCGATATAACCGCGATTACTAAGAAGAAACGAAAGGGTCCCAAAGGACATTCGGTCGATTTAGTCGCATTAGAAGAAATCCGTAATTTGCTCGGCGATGAACCACGCCGGCGAGATTTATTGATCGAACACCTGCACAAGATTCAGGATAAATATCAACACATTTCTGCTAAAAACCTGGTCGCGCTGGCCCACGAAATGAAACTTTCTACGGCCGAAGTATTCGAAGTTGCCAGCTTCTACCACCACTTTGACGTGGTCAAAGAAGGCGCCATTCCTCCACCGCCGTTGACAGTTCGCGTATGCGATTCGGTATCCTGTGAACTGGCTGGCGCCAAACCGTTACTCGAGGCATTAACTGCTGGCATGGGCGATGGCATTCGCGTCATTCCGGCACCCTGCGTTGGCCGCTGTGAACACGCCCCGGTCGCTGTTGTCCATCAAAACCCAATTGATAAAGCCACGCTTGACAGCGTTACTCGTGCGGTTGGATCCAATGCTATCAGTCCGCAGATCCCGAACTATATCGACTACGAATCATACCTCTCCCATGGAGGCTACAAAACCTTTAAAGCGTGTTTGGATGGCAAAAAAGATGCCGAACAAATCACGTCCATGTTGGAAAATTCAGGGTTGCGGGGTTTGGGCGGCGCCGGATTTCCGGCAGGCAGAAAATGGCGCATCGTAAAAGGCTACACCGGACCTAGGTTGATGGCAATCAACATCGATGAAGGTGAACCAGGCACATTCAAAGACAGACATTATTTGGAACGCGATCCTCATCGCTTTTTGGAAGGTATGTTAATTGCAGCGTGGGCGGTAGAAATTGCCGAAATTTACGTTTATTTGCGTGATGAATACGCCGCGTGCCGGGAAATTTTGACCCGAGAAATTGCGTACTTGCAACAAAGACTTCCATCATCGGGCTATACGATTCCGCCAATCCATTTGCGACGCGGGGCCGGTGCATACATTTGCGGCGAAGAATCGGCGATGGTCGAATCGATAGAAGGTAAGCGGGGCATGCCCAGACTTCGTCCGCCGTTCCTGGCGGAAGTTGGCTTATTCGGCCGACCGACGCTAGAACACAACATGGAAACGGTCTTCTGGGTACGCGATATCATCGAAAAAGGCGCCAATTGGTTCGCCGATAGTGGCCGTAATGGCCGAAAAGGTCTGCGCTCTTTTTCTGTTAGTGGACGAGTTCTAAAACCTGGCGTGCACCTTGCCCCGGCCGGCATCACGATGCGCGAACTGATCGACGAATTCTGCGGAGGGATGTTGCCTGGGCACGTGTTCTATGGCTACTTCCCAGGCGGCGCCTCAGGCGGCATTCTTCCTGCATCACTGGGTGATATCCCATTGGATTTCGACACGCTCAATGAATACGGTTGCTTCATCGGATCAGCTGCAATAATGGTCCTTTCCGATCAGGACAGCGCAAAAGACGCTGCACTAAATGCAATGAAATTTTTCGAAGATGAATCTTGTGGGCAATGTACGCCGTGTAGGGTCGGTACGGCAAAGGCTGCGATATTGATGGAACGGACAAGCTGGGACAAAACCGCCTTAGACGATTTAACTGAGGTAATGTGCGACGCATCGATTTGCGGACTGGGTCAGGCGGCACCAAATCCGTTGCAATGCGTATTCAAATATTTTCCACACGAATTAAACCTAACCGGTTAGTGAATAGCTTTGCGGCACACCAAACACTGAGAAAACACTATAGTCGGTTGTAAAAAGCATTATCACCAGACGAATTAGACAGTAAAAACGCTGTCCTGAGGAGATTGAACAAATGGTTGCCAATCCTGACCACATGAATGAAGCCCAAACCGTCAGTTTTAATCTAAACGGTAAAGAAATCACCGCCACTGGTGATGAAACCATCCTGCAAGCTGCAAAGCGCAATGGGACCGAAATCCCTCACCTGTGCTACACCGAGGGTATGCGCCCCGACGGCAATTGCCGGGCATGTATGGTAGAGATTGACGGTGAGAGGGTTCTTGCGCCTTCCTGTTGTAGACAACCGCAGGAAGGTATGAAAGTCAGTAGCCATAGCCAACGCGCAACCAAAGCGCAAAAAATGGTGTTGGAATTGTTGGTTTCGGACATGCCTGAGCAGGGTGAGTCACCCTATTCGCTGGATTCCGAATTGGATCATTGGGTTAAAAAAATGGAGTTGGGATCACCCAGGTTTCCAGGTCGCCCGCAACCTGCGGCGGATCCATCGCATCCCGCCATCAGCGTCAACCTAGATGCCTGCATCCAATGTACCCGGTGTGTACGCGCTTGCCGCGAAGAACAAATGAATGATGTCATCGGCCTCGCCTTTCGCGGCGCCCATACTGAAATCGTATTTGACATAGGCGACCCAATGGGAGCCAGCAGTTGCGTCGCATGCGGTGAATGCGTACAAGCATGCCCTACCGGCGCATTAATGCCAGCCAACGAAGTTGGACTGGAAACCAAAGAAAAACAAGTGGATTCGACCTGCCCTTATTGCGGTGTCGGGTGCTTACTGACCTACCATGTAAAAGACGACAAGATTTTGTACGTAGACGGCAAAGATGGCCCAGCGAATCACGGCCGATTGTGCGTTAAGGGACGCTACGGATTCGATTATGTAAATAATCCGCTACGACTCGGTAAGCCGTTAATTCGCAAACCGGGAGTAAATAAGTCTGTCGAATTATTGGATCCAGAAAATCTATACGAGGTTTTTCGAGAAGCAACGTGGGACGAAGCCCTGGATTTTGCAGCCGATGGATTAAAAAAGATCCTAGACAATGTTGGCCCTTCAGGTTTGGCCGGCTTAGGATCGGCCAAGGGTAGCAACGAGGAAGCTTACCTATTCCAGAAATTAATAAGGACAGGCTTCAAAAGCAACAATGTTGATCATTGTACTCGACTTTGCCACGCGTCTTCGGTTGCTGCGTTGCTCGAATGCCTCGGTTCGGGTGCGGTATCTAACCCGGTCGAGGATGTCGCGTTAGCGGATGTGGTAATTCTGATTGGCGCCAACCCAACGGTTAACCACCCGGTGGGGGCAACCTTCATTAAAAATGCGATCAAACACGGTACAAAATTGATCGTCATCGACCCGCGCCGCTCAGAAATCGCACGACACTCAACGTATTCGCTACAGTTCAGACCGGATACCGATGTTGCGCTGCTCAACGCGATCATGCACACAATTATCAAAGAAGGATTGGTCAACCAAAGTTATATAGATGCGCATACGGAAGGTTTCGATCATATGCAAGAACATCTACAAGACTACACGCCCGAAGTTGTCGCACAAATATGCGGGATCGATGCAGAGACACTGCGCGAAGTAGCAAGGCTTTATGCAACTTCTAATGCGTCGATGATCTTGTGGGGGATGGGCATTTCACAGCATATTCACGGGACTGACAACGCACGCTGTTTGATTTCAATGGCACTGATGACCGGTCAAATTGGCAGACCTGGCACTGGATTGCACCCTTTACGCGGGCAAAATAACGTCCAAGGTGCGTCGGATGTCGGCTTAATACCCATGGTTTTCCCTGATTACGTGCCGGTCAGTGACCCATCCGCTCATGAAAAATTTGAAGCGCTTTGGGGTTCGAAATTGGACATGACTCCTGGATTGACAACGGTGGAAATGGTCCATGCTGCGTACGACGGAAAAGTCCGGGGTATGTATATTGAGGGAGAAAATCCGGCCATGTCGGACCCTAACCAAAATCATGCCAGAGAAGCATTCTCGCGTCTGGAACACATGGTGGTACAGGATATTTTCTTAACAGAAACGGCGGGCTTTGCCGACGTTATTTTACCCGCCTCCGCATTTTCCGAAAAAACCGGTACTTTCTCGAACACGGATAGACGCGTGCAAATGGGACGCAAAGTGGTAAACCCGCCCGGCGATGCGCGGCAGGATTTGTGGATCATTCAAGAAATCGCACACCGGCTTGGCCTGGATTGGGACTACAGCGGTCCAGATGAAGTATTTGCAGAAATGCGCCAAGCAATGCCCAGCATTGCCGGAATGACCTGGGATCGCCTGGAATCTGAAGATTCACTGACGTACCCATTGGAAAACGTGGGAGACCCCGGAACACCGGTTATTTTCACCGATGGATTTCCCACGCCAACCGGTCGGGGATTGTTTGTTCCGGCAACTTATACAAATGCCGACGAACTGCCTGACAATGACTTCCCGCTGGTATTTATTACCGGACGCCAATTAGAGCATTGGCACACCGGGAGTATGACTCGCAGGGCGTCTAAACTTGACGCGATAGAACCGGATCCAGTGGTGGATATTCATCCAGAACAACTCGATGAACTGGGTATAAAAGCTGGTGACCTGATAACGATTGAATCTCGACGGGGGTCGGTTACGGCCTACGCCCGGGCAGATATCGGTATACAACGGGGAAATGTATTTATGGCATTTTGCTACAACGAGGCCAGTGCCAACTTGTTGACCAACGAAGCCTTGGATCCCGTCGGTAAAATCCCCGAATTCAAGTTCTGTGCAGTTCGCGCAAAACCGGGAACAGAGCTCGCCAAACGCATTAATTAATAATCGAGCGACCTTATTACCTACGACTCTGATCAGTCTTCCTCGATGACCAAAATAATTACCGATTCATAGCTTTACACGTCGGTGCCGCGTCACACACCGGCGCCGACATGTTATTTCTAATGATACACAGAGCATTGAACTCGAAGCTGACAGCAATTCAAACAATGCCCAATAACGATATTATTTAATACCTCGATGTGTTAGGCGTTCGCGTGTGAATTTCACAATATCAATAAAATCTCACCGCGTATTGGGGGCAAATTCCGCAGACTACTATCAATTCAGTGGTTGCATTAATTTCTAAGACTAAAACAGCCTTGTACTGGTTGACTTTTAGGGTGAAATCCTTCACTTTACACATATGGAAGGTTAACGAAAAATCTTCCTTGAATTGTTGGGAAGTTTTTCTGTGGAAGAACACTCCAAGCAACTAGAAATATTGTTAACAATACCGGACTCTGTTTCAAACAGAATACGAGGAGGAAAAATATGAAGAAGCCCTTGAAAAGTTGGCTGATCGCGTCAACTGTGGCATCAATGCTGGCCGTACCTGGGGTCTCCTTTTCCAATTCAGGCGTGGAAAAGCTGGCTGAAAATCCCAAAAACTGGCCTATCTGGGGCGGCAACTATGCCGGTACCCGTTTTAGCAAGTTGAAACAAATCAATAACAAAAACGTCAAAGACTTACAGGTCGCTTGGACATTTTCTACCGGTGTCTTGCGTGGACACGAAGGTGGGCCTCTGGTCATTGACGACACCATCTATATCCATACTCCTTTTCCCAACAAAGTTTTTGCGCTGAACCAAAAAGATCAAAGCATCATCTGGCAGTACGAGCCTACACAAAATGCGGACGAAACCATCCCTGTTATGTGCTGTGACACGGTAAACCGTGGCTTGGCTTATGCGGACGGCAAAATCTTCTTACTTCAGTCAGACACCACATTAGTTGCGCTTAACGCTAAAAACGGTAAAAAAATCTGGAGTGTAAAAAACGGCGACCCGAAATTGGGCATGACCAATACGAGTGCACCTTTCGCGGTAAAAGACAAAGTTCTTGTCGGTATCTCCGGCGGTGAGTTTGGTGTACGCGGCTTTATCGCTGCCTACAACGCGAAAGACGGCAGCTTGGCTTGGAAAGGCTACAGCATGGGGCCGGACAAAGATACGTTGATCGACCCTAAGAAAACGACATCAATGCTAAAACCGGTTGGCAAAGATTCCAGCACCAGCACCTGGAAAGGTGATCAATGGAAAATTGGCGGCGGTACAACCTGGGGATGGTATGCTTACGATCCGAAACTTAACCTCATGTACTATGGTTCTGGCAACCCATCCACCTGGAATCCAATACAGCGGCCAGGCGATAATAAATGGTCTATGAGCCTTTGGGCGCGTAATGTCGACACCGGCGCGGTAAAATGGGTTTACCAAATGACCCCTCACGATGAATGGGATTATGATGGTATCAACGAGGTTGTACTTGTCGACCAGAAAATTGGTGCCAAAAACCGCAAAACTATTGTCCACTTCGACCGTAATGGATTCGGATATACATTAGATCGCGTAACCGGTGAATTGCTTGTCGCTGAAAAATTTGACAAAGCGGTTAACTGGGCAACCCACGTTGACATGAAGACGGGTCGACCACAGGTTGTTGCCAAATACAGTACTGAGCAGAATGGCGAAGATGTAAACAGTGAAGACATTTGCCCGGCAGCGTTGGGAAGCAAAAACCAACAACCTGTTGCTTATTCTCCAAGAACCAAACTGTTTTACATCCCGGGCAACCATGTATGCATGGACTACGAACCGTTTGAAGTTGAATATACCGCAGGTCAACCGTACGTTGGCGCAACCCTAAGTATGTTCCCGGCGGGTCGTGATGTGTTAACCGGCGAGAAGAACAAGTCTACCAACTTGGGCCAATTCACTGCTTGGGATGCGACCAATGGCGAAATCAAATGGTCTAAGAACGAGCCTTTCTCGGTTTGGTCGGGTGCGCTTGCAACCGCGGGTGATGTCGTGTTATACGGCACTTTGGAAGGTTACTTGAAAGCAGTAGATGCCAAAACCGGAAAAGAGCTGTATAAGTTCAAAACACCATCTGGCATCATTGGTAACGTAAACACCTGGGAATATGATGGAAAACAGTACATAGGCGTTTTATCCGGTCTTGGTGGCTGGGCGGGTATCGGCATGGCTGCGGGACTTGAAGGTGATACTGAAGGACTAGGTGCGGTCGGCGCTTACAAGAGCCTAGGCAACTACACTCAATTGGGTGGTGTATTCTCTGTATTCGCATTACCGAATTAATCAGTAGACATACACGACGTAAAGACGCCCCGCCCGGTTTTCCGGTCGGGGCGTTATTGTGTGAGATACAATATTTTAAATGACATATAAGACTTTTTTAATTCTAACCTTCCCATAAATCCCAGAGTTTTAGGAAATTGGAAATGCGAAATCACGCTATAAAAACGGTAAAACAAATTGGGTTTACCTATTGCTTTTGGTTGGTCGCTATATCCACTGTTCAGGCCGAAGATCAATTTCGTGTCTGCGCCGATCCAATGAATCCCCCATTCTCAACACGCTCGCTCAATGGCTACGAAAATAAAATCGCGGCGTTATTGGCGGATAAGCTTGATCAAGAAGTTGAATATACGTGGTTTCCTCAACGGATAGGATTCATCCGCAACACGTTAAAAGCAAAATTGCCAAACAAGGACGAATACAAATGCGACGTTGTAATGGGCGTCCCAACGGGCTATGAACTTACGATAACCAGTAAAAGTTACTATCGATCGGTATATGGCATGATTTTTCGAACTGGACAAGGATGGGACGACATCAACAACCCCGTCGATTTGATAATGATGCCTGCCGACCGTAAAGAGGCGCTCAAAATTGCGATGTTTGACCGCGGACCCGGAACAGCCTGGATCGTGAAGAATGGTTTGGTTGAACAAGGCGTACCCTATCAAACAATGACGGGTGATCCCGAAACCAATACTGCGTTGACCATGGAAAAAGATTTGAACAACGGCAAGATCGATATGGCGGTCCTGTGGGGACCTACGGCGGGTCATTTGATCTCAAACAGCCCACCTGGAACCTATAGATTCTTGCCGATGCAAACAATCCCAGGTATGAAATTCGATTTCCCAATGTCAATGGGGGTCCGATTCGGCGATAAAGAGCGCAAAGAACAACTCAACCAGTTAATAGACGACAATGCAGAGGAGATTACCGCTATCCTAAAATCGCATAACGTACCTCTGATCGACGCTTCGGGAAATTTGATATTTACACCCTGATTATCCGCTCGCGCGGATACAGAAATTCTTTTATTTCAGTTTCAGTTCTATTAAAGAATGCCTTGGTTAATTATTCAAACCATGCTAGGCAAGCTAACCTCCCACCGCATACCACCATATGGACTATGGCTCGCGTCCAACCGCCCCCCGGAAAGTTGAACGAGTTCATGAACTACGGATAAACCTATTCCATGACCTTCGATCCGTTGATCGGCACGAATACCGCGCTTAAGAACCTGAGCGATCTTTGCTTCCGGAATCCCAGGACCATCATCCTCAATAACCAGGTTTAATGATGTGTTTCTGCGGCTGGCGGCGGCTTCGATTTGGAGCGTAATATAGACTTGTCTATTGCACCATTTATAAGCATTATCAATCAAATTGCCGGCAATTTCGAAAAAATCACCCTCATCACAATAAAATTGGTCGTTTCCTTCCGCTCGAACCGTGCTGACCACGCTTTTATCTGCGTATACCTTGTCCAGGGCTGCTACGATCTTTTCGATGACCGGAATGATAGAGATCGAACCCGACAGGTTCTGTTGGCCTCTCGCAGCAGCCCGTTGTAACTGATATTCAACCAATTTATCCATTCGCTGCACTTGATCGTTCATTGTCGAATGAATCTCGGGAGAAGACGAATCGGTAGTACAGCAGCCCCGTAAAATAGCCAATGGGGTCTTCAGACTATGAGCCAAATTCGACAAGCTATTGCGATATCGCTCTAAATGAGCCCGCTCACTTTCTAAGAGCGTATTCATATTGACCGCAACACCCTGCAACTCTCGGGGATACTGCTCACTGAGTCTACGTTTTTCACCGTTCTCAATAGCTTCCAATTCTTTTGCGATAGAACGTAGCGGCAACAAACCCCAGTACTGCACCCCGACCTGAACAAATAACAACAGACAGCCGATTCCACCCAACCACCACCACAGCGTTGAACGAAATCCTGTCACCTGTCTAATTACAACCTCGGTATCTTCAGCAACGGCGAATAAATATTTATTATCCGTACCTCGATCGTTCTCCCATACAACAGGATAATATAAAGTTGCCTGTTCTTGATTTATATTCAAATATTTAACTTGACCGGCCTGTAACCCAAACATCGGCTTTATATTGACCCCTATTGCTGATTTAGACTGCCAGATCGTTACACCATTCGCATTAAATACAGCCGCGTACAACCCGGAACCGGGGTGAGAAAATCGTGCCTCGGGCAATGATGACGGCAAATTAAGATGGGCTGAAGAATCTAGGTTCGCGGCTGATAGTAACGCATAAATATGGACCTGCAATCGTTCTCTCATACCTTGTTCGGCGCCCTTTTTGAACGCGTTTTCCAATGCTATTCCAGCAGCCCCAAAAAAAGCAATCAATATAAAACTGGCTGAAAATAACAACCGCAGGCTCAGGGATCCCTTCACACGGAAAACCGGTATCCCCTGCCCCTTAAAGTTTCAATCGGCTGTAGATTACCACCGGGATCAAGTTTTTTTCGCAACCGTCCGATAAATACCTCGATCACGTTGCTATCCCGATCAAAATCTTGTTCATAGATGTGTTCGGTCAATACAGTCTTGGAAATCACGTCACCTTGATGCAACATCAAATACTCCAGTACCTTGTATTCATACGCAGTCAAATCCAGCTCATCGCCATTTACCCGCACTAACTGGGACGCTGTATCTAGTTCGATAGCACCAGCTTGAATGACCGGATGCGATTTTCCCGCCGCTCGGCGGATCAACGCGTTTAATCGAGCGAGTAATTCCTCATAATGAAACGGTTTAATCATGTAATCGTCAGCGCCGGCTTCTAATCCTTCAACCTTTTCTTGCCAACGTGTTCGCGCGGTTAAGATCAGAATCGGATAGGCCTGACCGGATTTCCTCAATCGTCCGATAAGTTCAATTCCGGAAAAATCCGGCAATCCCAAATCTATAATCGCCACATCCATCGGATATTCGCAACCAAGATAGTAGCCTTCTTCGCCAGTACTAGCCCGATCAACAACGAAGCCATTATTGACCAAATACAGCTTCAGTTGCTCGCTCAAAATGAGCTCGTCTTCAACCACCAATACCCGCATAAGCCTGTCCTAAACGCATTCCCCGAAGAATCAAACAATCTACACCGACAAACCCAACCAGATTGAATCTTCTCTTATTGTTCACCGGTTGAGTCAATCTCTCCAGACTTTGAATCCACTCTAATTTGGCGCACGCGACTACCATCGGGTGACAATATTTTGATAGTATGAATTTTCTTATCACCCACTATCTCGGTCCGAGCACCCAACACTCGCCCACCCTCCAAGTCTTGTACCTTACTGACAGCTTGTTCCAGACTCAACCCAGCGACCAAAAAAGATGCTGGAATGAAGCCCGCTGCATAGATAGCAGCGTTATTGCACAATACCGCCAGCCAAAATAATACGGCGATGCGTTTTATTTTCATAACACACCTAATAATTGCGTAAGTGTTTCCAATTGAACGCCAGCTCCCATACGCAACATCAAGGTATTCGGATATCTGCATTCATATCTTTTAGAAAATAAATACTTCAGACGCATGGCACAAGCTTTGTCCAAATATTCCTAAATTCTATTTCGCGATTCATTAACCCGGTAAAACTAAATTTGAATTTGCACCATCAAAACTGCATTTTCACCGCAGTCACCTCACTAAACATTCGCCCCATCATCACTCCAACCTGGCCAGCCAGACGATCGATTAACTTTTCCCGTGGTGTAAAATTTACCAACTCTTCCGCCCCGATAATATCTTTAGCCACGGATCGGGTATTCCCAACACTGTCAGCCAAACCCAATTCAATGCTATCGGCACCTGTCCATATCAAACCACTAAAAATTTCAGGGTCATTTTTCAAACGATCGCCGCGCCCAGCACGAACCGCATTGATGAATTGTTCATGCACGCGCGTTAACAAACCCTGAACGTGGGTTTTTTCTTCACTGCTCACGGCTGAAAATGGATCAAGCAAAGCCTTATGATCCCCGGCAATCAGCAATCGCCGCTCCACACCTAATTTCTCCATCGCATTAACAAAACCAAATCCATTCATTATCACGCCTATGGAACCTATAAGACTGGATTCATTGACAAATATCTTGTCTGCTGCCGACGCAATATAGTAACCACCGGACGCACACACATCGGAGACAACGGCATATATTGGCAGATCTGGACGCTCCTTTTTCATGCGCCGGATCTCGTGATAAACGTAATCGGACTGAACCGGGCTTCCGCCCGGAGTATTCATCCGTAGAATAATTCCTTTGGTATTTTCATCATCAAACGCGGATTTTAAACCTTCGATAATCATACTAGCGCTAGTCGCGGTTGTTTCTGAAATTACGCCTCTCACATCAACAACCGCGGTGTGCATCGTTCCAGTTTTAAGAGACGATTTGCCGAATGGATTCATCGCCACCCCTAATACCGCCAGCAGATACACAAAAAGCAAGGATTTGAAGAAGATACCCCAGCGACGAGCTCTTCGTTGTTCGGTAACAGCAGCAAACGCAAGTTTTTCGATTACGCTTCGCTCCCAATGCGCGTTTTTACCGGTCGGTAGCTCATTCGATACGCTTTGGTCTTTTTCATCTGTCATCATTATTCCTCTGATCTATTTAATCCACAGGGCCTCTGCTTAAGTTGAGACATTTGGCATTTTATCGTTTTTTTGACCAAGCATAGCTTGCATTCCCGATCACTGCTGTTCCGCTTCGTTTATCTAGATGGGCGCTTAAAATGTCCGCTTGCCATTGCTGAATGCTTCACTTACCGTATGACAACACAGAAAGTTAGCCAGATCGGCGGTTTGCGCCAAACAACCGAGTGGGGCAAATTGCATTAGCGTACGTTTTTCGTCAGCCCCACAAGTCACTGCCACCGCGTTGACTCCAGCATTTTTTGCCATTTTGAGATCGTGTACAGTATCACCGATCATCAAGGTCTGATCATTGGTCACACCACATTGATCCATAAGTTCCAGCAACATCGCTGGGGCTGGCTTTGACGCGGTTTCGTCCGCACACCTGGAAGCGTCAAACATGTCCTGTATCCCGGTCTTTTGCATTGCAATTCCCAGACCCGACCGACCTTTTCCAGTTGCAATTGCCAGTAGATACCCCTCGGCTTTAAGCCGTGATAACAAATCCGAAACACCTGCAAATAAATCCCCTGGCCCCATGGTCTGATTCAAAAACAACGTTCTGTAACTTTCTATCAGGTCATTTTTCGTACTGGCAGATGACCCTGGAAACAATGTCTCCAACGCTTCATCCAATCCCAGACCGATTATATTCCGGCATTCCCGGTCGGACGGCACTCTACATCTACAATGCACTGCAGATCGCTTGATACAATCAACAATGCGATGCACCGAATCCATCAGCGTTCCATCCCAATCGAAAACCAACAACTTGAAAATTTGACTCACACGTCCAATTTATCTAAAAGTTCGATCAGATGATTGTCTAACGGCGCCTGGGCCGTCATATCATCACCCGTCGCAGGATGCTTAAAGCGAAGGCTGGATGCGTGCAAGAACAATCTTTTTAATCCATATTGGCTAAATTTGCGGTTGACATCACCGTTACCATATCGATCGTCCCCGACAATCGGGCACCCAATATGCGCTGCATGAACCCTAATTTGATGCGTGCGCCCAGTTTTGGGTCTCACTTCAACCAAGGTAGCCATGGAAAATTTACGCTTGGCATAAAAGAAAGTTGATGAGCGTTTACCATTTTGAGAGACCGCGACCATTCGCTCACCACCTTTCATAATGTTTTTCAACAATGGTTTATCAACATGGATCGTTGCGGCCTGCATATGGCCAGACAATAAAGCCGAATAACGTTTGCTCACCTCATCATCTCGAAATAGTTCGTGCAATCGCCGCAACGCACTGCGTTTTTTTGCGATCAGCAAACACCCTGAAGTATCGCGATCCAACCGATGCACCAACTCTAAAAAGCGATCATTGGGTCTCATCTGGCGTAAACCCTCTATAACACCAAATTGAAGACCACTTCCTCCATGAACCGCAGTTCCCGAGGGTTTGTTAAACACAATCAAATGTTCGTCTTCGTACAATATCCGTCCGCCCAATTTTTTCTGCAACAAACCATTCGACACTGATGGTTTTTCGTTCACCACCATATGGACCGGCGGAATTCGAACTATATCACCGTTATTCAGCCGATATTTTGCCTTGGTACGGCCTTTGTTGACCCTAACTTCACCCTTGCGCAACATACGGTAGATGCGGCTCTTTGGAACGCCTTTGAGGTGACAAATCAAAAAATTATCGATACGTTGCATCGCACTAGTCTCGTCAATCTCTACGATTTGGACGCTGAAATTGACGGATTCATTTTCTTCCATAGCAAAATAATAACAGTATCACCACCGAAATTGATGGTTTAAACTAAGATTGTTATAGTATCATGCTAATTTACAAAGGAATGCCTTTCCCTGGCATAGAGAGTGAGGAACTAACCCTACCTGCCATAAGTCCCGGAGTAGGACTTAAAAAATGAAAATAAACGAATACGCAATCCATGGCTACCACAACTCCAGTAGCCATTAAAATGACTTTAAAGAAAAGCTGCTTTTTTCAACCCAGTCACCAGACCTAAGCGAACACTAGCCGCCGACTCGGTGCAATGCAGCAACAAGTTCGGGTTTTATCGCCCAACCCATGATGGGCGAATTACGCGTCTAAAACGTACAATTGAAATAGAAGAACCGGGAGAGAGCAAATGCTACCAAATCAAACAGGTAGATTAAGCCCACCGGTGACGTACTCGGAACGGATTTAAATAGCGCAAAGATATTAACGACCCAACGCCTATCAATCAACTAGGATCACGCGAATTTTATTCCAAATCTCATGCAAAAAGATCGCCTAAACCGATTGAATCTAGCCCGCCGCGTTATACTTCATTCATACGCTGGGACGCCTATGGAAGAATCACATAATGAAAAGAATGCTTATCAACGCCACACAGCCAGAAGAGCTGCGTGTTGCCTTGGTAGATGGCCAGAAACTTTACGATTTCGACATCGAGGTACCGTCTAAAGAACAAAAGAAATCAAATATCTATAAAGGTACGATTACACGTATAGAACCCAGTCTCGAAGCAGCTTTCGTAGATTATGGTGCTGAACGTCATGGTTTCTTGCCGTTCAAAGAGATTTCTTCGGATTTTTTCTCAGAACCTTTACAGGGATCGAAAGGTAGACGCAATATCAAAGACCTGATCAGCGAAGGTCTGGAAGTCGTCGTCCAAATTGAAAAAGAGGAGCGGGGTAATAAAGGAGCAGCGCTGACAACATTTCTAAGCCTCCCTGGCAGCTATTTAGTGCTGATGCCCAACAACCCGAGGGCGGGAGGGATTTCCAGGCGTATAGACGATGACAGCCGCACTGACCTGCGGGAAATAATGAATTCGTTGGAAATTCCCGAAGGAATGGGCTTAATCGTGCGGACCGCCGGTGGCGGCAAAAGCCCCGAAGAATTGCAATGGGATTTAAACTACCTTTTGCAATTATGGGACGCGATCGACCGCTCGGCACAGGAAAAATCCGCCCCCTTCCTAATTTTTCAGGAAAGCAATGTCATCATCCGGGCATTGAGGGATCATCTTCGTGGGGATATCGACGAGATTTTGATCGACAACCCTGCAACATTCAGGCTTGTTCGAAATTTCCTGCAACAGGTGATGCCACCGTGCTTGGATAAAGCGAATTTGTACGAAGATGCGGTACCGTTGTTTAGCCGCTATCAAATCGAAAGCCAGATCGAAATGGCTTACGACAGAACGGTACCACTGCCATCTGGCGGCGCGATTGTTATCGACCATACCGAAGCATTGACATCGATCGATATCAATTCCGCACGCGCGACCAAAGGCTCCGACATCGAAGAAACCGCATTAAACACTAATCTCGAAGCCGCGCTCGAAATAGCCCGTCAACTGAGATTGCGTGACTTAGGCGGCCTTTTCGTGATTGATTTTATCGACATGATGGCTTCACGAAATCAACGCGCTGTTGAGAACCAATTTAGGGATGCGGTAAAGATCGATCGTGCGCGGGTACAAATGGGTCGAATTTCCAGATTCGGATTGCTGGAAATGTCTAGACAAAGGCTAAGGCCTTCGCTAGGAGAATCCAGCCAATTAGTTTGCCCCCGGTGCAAAGGGAATGGTTCGATTCGTAGCGTAGAGTCATTAGCATTATCGGTATTACGAATCATCGAAGAAGATGCGATGAAGAAAAACACCGAGAAGATTATCGCAAATCTGCCTGTCGATTCGGCAACATTTCTGTTGAACGAAAAGCGGCCCGTAGTCGATCAGATTGAACGCAGACATAACGTTTCGGTGGTAATACTTCCAAATAAACACCTAGAAACTCCGTCGTACGATTTGCAAAGAGTTCGAACCAAAGACGCGGTAGAAGAACAAAGCAGTTATCAACAAATCAAAGCTGACGAACCCGACCTGCCCGATTTTGTGCAGCAAACGACTGCCAAACCTGAAGAACCTGCAGTCAAGGAGTTCTTACCCGAATCACCGGCCCCAGTGGTGCGGCGCAAGAATTCTGATAATTTGATCAAAAGATTCTGGAAAAAAATCGTTGGCCGCAAAGATACCGACAAATCCAAAGACGACAAACACGCTAAAGAATCGGGACAGGAACGACCCAAGAACAGACCATCAAACCGGAATGCGTCTGGAAATAGAAATCGTTCGGACAATCGTCGATCAGGCAGAAAACCGAGACGACCTCGCGATAATTCTAGGTCAGCAAACCGCACAGAACAGACACAAAAAGGCGAAACGGGTATTGGCAATACCGTAAAATCCGACGATCAAAAAGTTGACAACAAGCAGGACAACAACAAAAGAACGCCTAGCCGACGACGCCGGCCTAGACGCAGCGGTGCATCAACTGATCGTAATTACCGAGATAGGAATCAATCCGAAAACCAGAAGAATTCATCCAGTAACGACGCAGACAAACCCCAAAAGTTGCCCAATGATGGTTCGATCGCCAAAGCCGGTGCTGTGAGTAACATCAATGTTGAAACTACATCACAGCCTGATTCCAGCGAAATCAAACTTGCTCGTGTAAATTCCGACTCGGATAATGCTCGTTATGAATCGAAGAACCCACCCGACGCTCCGAAACAACAAGCAGCTACACCAACACGGTCAAATGCAAATACTGAGCAATCTACCAATCAGGAGCAAACGAACTGGACACCAAATAATCCCGATACAAGCCCACCTTTTGAATTGAAATCAGTGCATTCGACGCCAGAATCTGCAGAAGTTGACGAGAAAAATGGTAATCCGGAGCGACCAAAAAATGGAAATGATCCGCAACAGCCTAGACCAAGACAAAACCGCAGCAGAACCCGGAGTCCGTCCGCTAGAAACCGTCGCTCGTCCAGAAGACGGCCCAGAGATTCAAAACCGGTCTCGTCCAGCGAAAAACAGGAATCAACCAACTCGAACAGCAAGGAAAATCAGCAGCAAGACGAGAAAACCGAAAACCTAAACCAATCGGAACCCAAGCCCGTTGAGAAAGATCCGGAAGTTTAGATTCGTGTAGAAATTGACAACCCACGGTTGCGAGTAGGCCTATTACCTGCTATTGATACCTACAACGCGGACACGGAGTGATTTTTGTCAAAAATTTTTACAGTTAAACGACCGAAGCAAATCAATCCGGGCCCCAAGGATATTTTTTTTCATATTTACAATTACTTATAAGCATGGTGCCATTATTGCTATAAATCTTGAGCTTAAATGCAACGTTACATGATTTAATAAGATTAACTGCTCAGGAGAATGTCATGCATAATAATGAAAATAGCGCGACAGAATACGATTTCGACAAGTGGATGCAACTTGCCAGGGATGAGCCAGAAGAATTTGAAAGACAACGTCGAATAGCGATCGAAACTGCGATAAACGCCGCACCAGCGACCATGCATCAACGTCTTCGAGGTCTTCAATGGCGCATCGATGTTGAAATAGAACGCAGCAATAACCCAATTGAATGCTGTGTAAAAATTAGTCGTATGATGATAGAAAAGGTTTATTCAAAAGGCGGACTATTGGAATCACTCGATCGCCTAACCGAGAACCGATACCAAGCAGATGGAACAACATGAGATCCGAATTTTAGGACCAAACCGTTGAAACGCTAATCGATTATCTATGATGACCAGCAATTTATAGAGGTTTCCAGCTGGGTTACTTAACCTGTACTGTGTCATTACCCAGGGAAACAGGCGGACTAATTACCAAGCGACTTTGTCGTGACAGCGTAACAAAGGAATTCTTAAAGAACAATCTATGTTGTTTATCGGTCAACTGCCAACGGCCATAGAATTTGATTTCTGGGGTCTGAGGGCTGTTGTTTGCATTTGTGCTCGAAGCCATATGCCCCGAACACCGCTCGGGCTGATATCGATTTTATAAATCTTTTTCATTTGCCGAGAGGCTTGAGATTGACCCAAATGGGGGTTGTCCAGAGAAAATCCTACGACGGTTTTTTCTAGATTCTTATCCGCTCGATTTTTGTGGTGATGGTCCTTGGCCATTTGGCGCTTGAGCCCCTCAGGGCCATGATTCTTGAGAATTTGTCTGTGCCTGTAAATGGTATCGCGAGAGACGCCGCTTATTCTGGCGGCCTCGGTGACGTTAATCAGCTCGTCGGCCAGCTTTAACACATCCAGTTTCTTCCGGATGTCCAAATCAAACATTGAAGGCTGGGTGGGCTCAATGACCTCAGAGACGGCTAAGCGTCTTCCTGCGAAGTACGCAGTGAAGCTCTTATTATTGTGGGTCCTTATTTCAATGCGTTGTTTTGCAATGCTGCGCTTGAGTGGCGATTCAATTCGGTAGAATTTGTTGCCGTAGCTGAAAGTATGATCACTGCGTATTTTTCGATAATCCTTCATGACGCAGACCTCATTCAGGTTGATGTGCTCCGGAATCGGCGTAAATCCAAAGGCTTCGTTGCGCGCCATCACCTCAATATTTTGTTGCCAATACTGCGGGATAAACACATCCTGTAGATACCGGTTAGCACTGGACATCTCTTCAATATTATTGAGCCTTAGCTCAGGGATGAGTCTGTCCTGAAAGGTGTCAAACGAGCGCTCAACTCGGCCTTTTCTTGGAGGCCTACTTTTCGATATTTTTCCAAATACCTTTCGATGGTTCTGCGGTATTTATTGAGCAACCTGGCGGCATTGACAAAAGTTATTTTGCCGTCAGCAACCTTGGCAATAATGTCGACGGTTAACTGGGCTTTGGAATCCATAATAATCATCCTCTGCAATCCCCAAATATTCCAACGAATACTTCAGAGAATCACTGATTATTTAGATCCGTCAATTTCCCTCGGTAATTAATTTACGACAAAATCGCTTGGTAATTAGAATACGACAAAGTCGCTCGGTGTTAACATACTTAACCCGTACTGGTTCAAATTTGTCTGGCAGACAGTGTCTGAATTTGTCACGTTCGAATGACTACTTTTTACTGGATGCAGCCGGTCGAGATTATTTCCCGCGACCGTCCGCTCATAGTCCACAGCAGCCTTTCATTTTTCCAACACGGAGCGTTGCCGTTGTTCGTTGCGTACGTCAATCGGCACCTGGCACATTTCAGCCGATCATGGCGCCAGATTTGCGATCGATTAAACGCCCGCTGCCAAGGTAATTCGCCGACACGGTCTGCCGGATATAGTTTACACCCATACATCTAATACAACTTCAACGGTTTTATTGGCTAGTTCCAAACCTTGCCCAAGAGCGGTGGCCTATTCAAAGACTAATCCATCTATATTGGATTGAAACTACAAAACAGTTTAATTCCATACCCTTCGCCGGTTATCTCTGACCGGGTGTCCCACTGCCGGGTCAGTTAACTTTTAGATGAAACCATAATGTCACAATTCAGGTTCAGGTTTTTGACTTCCTTACCGGCCCCCAAACATTGGCTGCCTTTACCGAGGCTCTGCTCCCTCTATTTTGATTGGGTTGTTTTTTGGCTGCATTTTTCGAAACCCGCTTGTTGGCATTTTTTTTCTTTTTGGACCCGACCGCTTTACCCGATTTTTTCAATTTCTTGGGTCCACTGTATTGACCTTCCAGATCTGCTACCCGTCGGCGTTCAAACTTTTGACCCAAATACCGTTCAATACCGACCATCAGGTTCCATTCCCGGTGCCCGATCAACGAAATTGCAAGTCCTTTTCGACCGGCCCGTCCGGTTCGTCCAATTCGATGGACATAGTCTTTACCGTTGCGCGCCATATCGAAGTTGGCCACTAAATCGATATTCTGTACATCCAAGCCGCGCGCAGCTACTTCAGTAGCGATTAATACGTCAATCTCGCCTAAATGCATACGCCGCATCATGCGATTTCTCTCTATTTGGTCTATGTCCCCATTCAGCAAACCCACGCGCAAATTTAGACTCGACAAATCCTTGTGCAACCGAACAGTCGCCAACTTAGAATTCAAAAAGATCAAAGCCTGTACAAACTTTTCATTGACTAGCAACCATCGCAAAAGTTGTGTTTTGTGGCCATCATTGTCCGCTAACATGACTTGTTGTCTGATATTGGCGGGCTGATCCTGGATCGTGTTTAGCGTGATGAGTTGCGGATCTGTTGTGATATTCGACGCTACATGCCGGACGCCTTTATGGTTCAGCGTCGCGGAAAATAGCAAGCTTTGCCGCTGACTACTGCAAGCACCGGCGATAGCCAATACATCTTCGCTAAACCCCATGTCGAGCATCTTGTCCGCTTCATCGAGTATCAATACTTCAAGTTCATCGAAACAAGGTGTACCGCTGCGCAGATGTTCCAGCATGCGGCCCGGCGTAGCTACTATGATTTCCGGGTTCTTTCGCAATAATGCCTTTTGTCTGGAAAAGCTCGCCCCTCCGATAATTAAGCCAGCCTTCAATTGAGTATAACTGGCAACCGCCAGACTGTGTTCGAGTATTTGTCTGGCCAATTCGCGGGTTGGAACCAGGATGAGTGCACGGGTACCGATTAGTGAATCGGTTCGCATCAACAAACGGTGAAGCGTCGGCAACATAAAAGCGAGGGTTTTACCACTGCCTGTTTCCGCGCTTACCAACAAATCTTTTTGTTGCATTGCCGCTGGAATCGCCTTTGACTGAACTGGCGTGGGCGTCGTTAAACCAAGTTTATCCAAAGAACGGAGTAAATCTCCATGCAGTTTAAATTTGTCGAACAATGAAAGAACCTTCAGACAGAAAAAGAGCGCCTATGGTAACAAAATAAATAGATGAATCCGGATTTAACGGATCAACAATTTAGCCTGAAGCGGACACGTAAATATGAATAAACCCAAAATTCTACTGAATTGATTGATCTTTTGGTGTTCGATTTTACCTGGTGAAACATAGCCGCTTGCATGTCTATTGCAGTATACTTTTATTACTATTTCAAATTGCATGATTCGACTGGTTTTTTTGGGATGGGGTAGATAAATCACAGCAAGGTACTTTGCCCTGGGATGTACGTGGGCAATTTCCCACAATTTACAAAAAATAAATAATCGTTCGCTTATTGTGCGACCAAACTGATGATTTTTTCGACCACCCAAAGCGACCGATCCATGCAATATTACTCATGACTCCATTTTATTGTCTTGCATAATGACCACGCTATAAAACTTTGCCTACCTTATCGCACATCAGTTATTTAATGCCTCGTATAGACCTGCCAATTAATATTAGAATTACGATTGAACAGAACGGATTCAGCGATGCCCAACCTTAAGATCATTAGCCAAACAAGTGGGATTTCTGATATTTCTCGCGTGCATCTCAAATGACAATTTCACAACCTGACCGGCAAAAGATCGAGGACAAAATTAAGTCCTTTGAATCCAACTTTAGACAGTTTCATGCATTCGCCCGAATCAAAACAAAAGGAAAAGGCCAGCAGGATATTTATCAGAATATCGCCAATGTTCGTGAAGGCCTGGGCTTATTGGGCGATAATGCCTCTGTATACTTGCGCAGTCCGGTCAAATCAAAGGACAACAAGGATCTGTGGCTCCTCAATAATCAGCAAGCCTTGTCTTTTTTATGTTTGGTTGAAGCAAGCTACTATCCCACCGCGCATATATCACCCGACAAAAAACTAGCCTTTCTGGACCTCGAAGGACGGAAGGTGGATTTTTTGAAGTTGATGGTGGATTTCGATTACGAACGGCAACATTTCGCCGGCATCAAAGTTATATCCGACCAAAATATTCTAGGCTACCCAACCTATGACCGGGACGGATCGGCCGAATTCATCCGTGACGGTATATACGTAGATCTGCATTTCAGAAAAGACAGACGATGGCAGATAAACTGGGCACTGTACGGTAAACGATTAAACTTCTTAATCTTTCCGGTCAAGAACTATAAGCATCTAAAATTTATTCATATGCGGCCGGATAAAAAAGGGCCGTTTGTCGAAAAAAAGCAAACCCACGTCGTCTTTCCCGACATTGAAATCAAAAACACGATCGGAGAGACCTTGTCAAAATTGGGATTGAAGCAATTCAGAGTGGCGGAAAAAGAGAAATTCAGCCACATCACCGAATTCCTGAACGGCGGCAGAAGTGTTGCCTTTGATGGAGAAAAACGCGTATTGGTCCCATCGCCGAAGGTGGATATAAGTTACGCGGAGAAACCGGAAATGAGCGCTTATGAAATCACCGAAGAACTTGTCGACGCGCTCAAGAAACAAAAATACCATTTTTTCGTAGTTAATTATGCGAATCCCGATATGGTCGGTCATACCGGCGATTTAGAAGCCGCAGTCAACGCCATCGCGCACGTCGACAAAAATCTGCTTCGGGTTTGCAATCAGGCGCGAAAACAAAAAGTCAATATGATCATCGTCGCCGATCACGGCAACTCTGATCAAATGATGAAGGACGGAGAACCGCATACTCAACACACCACTAACCCAGTCCCCTTTGTCTACGTACCTGCCGACCCAAGCGAAAAGGTTCGATTCAACGCGAAAGGCAGCAAAACCCTGGCCGGGGTCGCGCCGAGTCTTTTGACCGCAATGGGAATCCAGCAACCGCAAGAAATGAACGCAGTTCCGTTGATCAGCATGGAACATAAGCCCGCTCCCGGCGAATACCAAAAGGCAATGCTGGTTGTGCTCGATGGCCTGGGCTTAAACCCGGATAAATCGGACAACTCCGATGCGGTCCGTGTTGCAATCAAACGCGGTGCCGCGCCGTTACTAAGACGCTTGCTTGGCGCCCATTGGGAACAAGGCGAAGGCTGTACTCAGTTTGAAGCGGATGAAAGAAGCGAAATCGATCCTCTGATCAGCGGATTTTTGATGACCCAAATCGGCGCCAGTGAAGACGCGGTGGGGCTTCCGCTAGATCAATTTGGAAACTCGGAAGTCGGTCATACACATATAGGTGCCGGCCGAACCAAAGAAAATGTGGCGACCGATTTTGGCCGCGTTACCGCCGCGATCGAAGACGGAAGTTTTGCCGCCCACGTAGCCTTTGACCAGATTCAAGCGGGTGACCATATCACCGTAAGTATCATTCTATCGGATGGTGGTGTGCATTCGTACATCGAACACCTTAGGGAGTTCCTCAAAGTTGCAAAAAACAAACAAGCCGGCCGTGTCGTAGTACACGCCGCTTTGGACGGGCGCGATGTAGATGCAAGAAGCGCACATCGTTATCTAGATTGGGCTCAACAGATTTTCGACCAGGAAGGCATTGGCGAATTCGGATTGATCTACGGCCGTGAACTACACGATCGCGCGCAAAAATTCTATATTACCGAAGCACTTTATCGCTTATCCGTTTTTGGCGAAATATTCGACCACTGGCCGACTGAATCCGGAGAGGATTCTTATATATTGACCAAACTTCGCGAATCGATCATGGACTTGTCGAAATACAGCGGCAGGGTAGCATTCGTTCAAGCGGACTTGGAAATTGATATGAACGACGACAAACGGCGTGAGATTACGCTAAAAACTATAATAGATCTGAGTCACGCCAAAGCAAAAATCATTGTCGGATCGCACGATAAAGGGCACGGAAATAGCGCCGCACCTTATCTAAAAAAAGCTCTCAACGGTCGATCAATATATTTGGAAAAAGGATTCCACACAACCCAGGCGGCTCAAGACTTTATCCATTCGACCATGAATAATGGCGATGTTTTGTTTCTGAACAGCTTACTGGAAGAAGAAGGAGAATCCGCCAACGATCCGGTCTTTGCGCAAAAATTATTTGATGGCGTGGATGTTTATTTTTCCGACAACCCCCGCATCGCGCATTTTAAATATACTTCGGTTTTCGCCGCACCCCAACATATACCCCGAGCAGCGGGTTACAACTTGGAAGTCGAAATGAAGGGGGTTGAGTCGATTCGAGATGAAGGCCAGGAAATCGCTGTGATTGGGGGACCAAACATTGGCCTCAAGCTCGATTCCATGGAACGCTTGCTAAAAAACAAAATCACCAAAAATATCTTACTCGGTGCGGATATCGCATTGATATTCCGCAAAGCACAGGGCTTTAACAATGGCGATACCTACGAGGAAATAGAGCCGGATGACGTTTCTCTGGTCGAAAAACTATTAAAATTCGATCAAGGAAACGACAATAAATTTATGTTACCCAAAGATCTGGTGATCGTTAATAACATCGAGAATCCAACCGATAGAAAACACATCGATTTTAGTGCACCCATCCCGGAAGGCCATAGCGTGGTTGACATCGGGCCCGAAACCATCAATCTGTACCGGCAACAATTCATTATCGCAAAATCGATCTACTGGAATGGACAGATGGGCTATTACAAAGAACCACAACTCAAAGAATTTGCCAGCGATGGCACGCAAATGATCGCGCAAGCACTGAAGGGCGTCTCCGGTAATGTTATCAGCACCGGGTTCCACACCGAGGAAATTACCAATTACTTCGACCTTAAATTTAATTCGGTATTATCATCTCTGGCTAGCCGCATGCTCAAGGGCGGTGCTTGGCCGGCTTATGAAGCTTTATCTTCCGCGATTGAAGGCGAAAACATCTTTCCGCCCAACAAATTGACCTACGACTATCTCAATCGAGTGATCAAGGTGGAAGACTACAAGGTCAAACACAAAATAGCGGTGGATACGAAAATCAATAAACTGGATTATGATCGGGACATTCGAACCGATGGCACCGGACGGATTTCATTCGCTAGGATAATATTCAAAATCCGCTCCATGTCCGAGGAATCCGCCGAAATATTTATCGTCACCGAAGGCATTAAAGCCCTGGCATCGATCATATCGCGAGATTTTCCCCGCTACAAAACCAACGTTTCTGACGAGCCAACGCTGCTGCAAGTGCTAAGCGAAGACTATCGACGCGGCGAGAAATCACTGTACGGCATCGCGTTGGAATTAACCCACCGCGATATTAGTAAATCTATACCCTATAAGTCTTCGTCTCATCCTCCGGAACCAGTTAATCAAGACTAATTTAAAACTTTTTAACCATGTACCAATTAGCCATTACGCGTGATTTTATCGCCCAGCACTATCTAATTGGCGGCGACTGGGGCCGCGAAAACCAAAAACATAGTCATCATTATCGGGTAGAAATATTGATCGAATCGGAGCAACTGGATCAACACGGCTATTTGGTTGATATCGTCGACGTGGATAGTGCGGTATCGGACATTATTGCCGGGTTTCAGGATCAAACCCTAAACCTGCTCGCGCCATTCGCGGACCTCAATCCTAGCCTGGAACGTTTCGCCAAAATTTTTTACGACGCTATGCAACAGCGCCTTAATCTGCAGCAGCATGCACTTACGATTAAGCTTTGGGAAAACGAAAACGACTGGGCCGCTTATCGACAACTCAACTAACACCGATCCTAAGGATAAAAGCATATGCCGATCGCGTTCACCGAATATCTGAACGCGAAATACGCTCTGGACAGTCGTAGCCTGAATCCAATCGCGTATCATTCTCTACTGAGGACGCTGGAAAGCAGAAGTCACCTGCGCTGGCTTGACCTCGGCACCGGCACCGGCGCTATGATTCACCGCCTGGTCGAAGCATTCTCGATTGCCAATATTGAAGCGGTGGGTTTGGACCGTGATCAGACCATCCTGGCAAGCGCTGCGCTGACGTCGCAACAACGGCTACAAGAGCAAGGCTACACAATCGCAAATCGTGACCATTTTATGCACGCCCGTTCGGACACGCAATCGCTAACCTTGAAATACATCTGTCAAAACATTAGATCACCTATCCCCAACAAGCAAAACACATTCGATCTAGTTACCGCGCACGCATTCATGGATGTCGTCCCATTGATGCAAACCGTCAAACTGATTGCCGACAACTTAGTCGAAGGCGGGCTATTTTACAGTACACTGAATTACGACGGTGAAACCACGTTATTCCCGGTTTACCAAGATTTCGCATTCGAGCACGAGATTCTGAACCATTACGATCAATCGATGGAGAATCGCGGCGTTGACGGGCAAGCCACCGGCGGCGCTTATTCGGGCCGCAGGCTGGTCACAACACTGCAAGCCAACGGATTCGATATCATTGCTTACGGCAGTTCGGACTGGAATATTACACCAGTCCACGACCAATACTTGGATCAAGACCAAACCTGTATCACCGCCCTGCTGGACATGATCCACGGCGAAGCGACGCATCTGCCGCTATTGGATCAGGCTAAACTCCAAGCTTGGTATCAGGAACGCATGCACCGCATCGAGCAGCAACAGCTCGGACTGATCATCCACCAGATGGACGTTCTGGCCCGAATTTCCCATCAAAAGGAAAAATGATCAGCGGAGTTTGTTTTCACAAGAATCCTTATGAGCGGGCCAAATACGGAGCATGGGAGAAACTTTTTATAGAGGCATACACATCAAGCGAGGGATTTCCATTCCGATGACAACGCCGGTCTAGCCAACTACCGCGGTTTGACCGCGTTAAAATAAATCCCACCGCGTAAACCCGATATATTTAGACTTAGCCCGACAACATCCGCAACACCAAGCAATGATGCAAGCCAATGGGCCATGTCGCCACGCGGGACAAAACGCCAATACCCTAATGTCCTGGGGACAAAATCGGCGGCCACCAATAAATCCCGTATTTCAGCCTGGCTTAAAAAACGGTCGGTACTTAAATGTTGCGTGTCGCAGCCCAACAACGGGCCCACCCATCGGTACCAAATATAATGCGCGTTCGGGGTGAGACATATAAAAACCCCGCCGGATTTCAACACGCGTTTCACCTGCGCCAAGACGAGATCCTTGTCCAACATATGTTCAAAGGCGCCGACGCAGAGCACGCAATCCACCTGTTCAGCAGCCACGCTGCACAAATTTTCCGCCGAATCTACGACAAATTTTATCGCATCACGCTTTGCATGCGTCGTCCGCCTGCCCTCTGCCGTATCGATCATTCGCGGTGACAAATCGGTACCGATCAGTTGATCGAAATGTTCTGTAAGCGCAAACAAATGAATTCCAGTACCACACCCGATTTCCAGCAGTGTACCGCCGCCGGCACCCAAAAGGCTTGTAATGATCGAAATTCGATAGGCCAGCAATGCCGAGGGCTTGCCGTGCAACTCTTGATAATCTGCCGCGATATCATCGAAGAAGTTTTTGATCCCGCCAATATCCGAGACCTGACGGGTACTAAGTTTGGTTGAATTCAAGATTTTATTCCAGCGCGCGGCGTTCTATACAATCGGTAGATCGTGTCTGCAAACGAGCCACACAAAAGCAATGTGACTACGAAAGCCAACGCCTCAACCAACTTCGGAAACGGTGCGAAACAAAAGATTAACGCGGACATCGTTACAATGTAAATGCTGATTCCCACGCGACTGCGCTGTTCCTTGGATTGCGGTGGTTTAGCCCACTTTAGAAAAAACACAAAGGTATAACGCAGCAAACCCGGGATCAAAATCCATCCGCCGATCGACCGGGTACTGTACAACATCAAACATAAGACCAACATAAAAAAAGCATCCACTTCTTTGTCGAAATATTCGCCAAATTCCGAGCTTAAGCCAAGCTTCCTCGCAACATAGCCATCGAAGCCATCCATCGCGAACAATGCCAGCGCAACGGGGATCAGGACCTCGGCGCTAGTCGGTGGCATAGTAAATAAAACCAGAATTCCGAGCAGTCGCGTCAATGTAATAGCATTGGCCAACCCAAATCCATTGGTGGAGGACCAGCCGAATCGGAATATCCAAACCAGTAATCCGAACGAACCCGCCGCCAACAGCGCCAGAAAAAATGGCGAAAACCCGACGACCGAAACCAGAGTACCAATGCAAATAAAGGCGGCGTGCCATTCAGTCCAGGCGACAAGTTTCAGTTGCTCGGCAATCAAATCCGCAATCTACCCCAAACTTCAGAAATCTTCCAAAGCGGGTATCATGCATGAATGTCTACGCTATTGATACACCCACCCTTCGATGGACCGCCCAGCGGCGGCCATACCTATAACCGGTGCATCATCGAACAAGCTGAACATCGCGGTTACCCCCTACAATCTGTGCCGCTGTCAACTAATTGTTTTACGTCCAGCAATTTGGGTAATATTAGTAGGACACCTGATCAGCTGGTAATAATCGATAGCCTACTGGCATTTTCGCCTGAGCAGTTGCCTAATTTACCCCACACAGCAAGACTTGGATTATTGCTACACTATCTTCCATCGACCAACCCGCAGATCGATGAAAAAGGCCGCACCGCAAGCCGTCGTCTTGAAAACCGCGTTATCGATTCAATGCAATTTATTATCTGCACCGGGAAAACAATGCGAGAACTGCTGCAACACCGCTACCCGGATAAATTAATAAGACTTTGCGAACCCGGGGTCAGTTCAGTATTTAAAACCACCACCATCGAAAAACCCAGTGCAAAATCAGGGGTTGAAATTCAGCTGATCACCGTGGCCAACTACGTCCCGGCCAAAGGTTATGAATTTTTACTGGAAATACTCAATAATCTGCAAGATCGAAACTGGCAATGGTACTGGGTGGGTGAAGATGTTACCGATCCCCCGCACAGCGAAACCCTGCTTTCGCGCGTAGATCATTTGGGCCTCGCTAAGCGCATTTTTAGACCCCAAGTGCCCAACCAAGCGGCGTTGGCCAAATTGATGGCAAAAATGGATATTTTTTTATCCGCCAGTTACTTTGAATCCTACGGCATGGCCATGGCAGAAGCTGTGGCCAGCGGACTCGCGGTGATTACGACTCAGGTTGGCGAAGCCTCGCGTTTGATCGATCATGGCCGAAACGGTTTTCTCGTCCCGTTGGGCCAATGCGATGTATACACACAACACCTCGCAGAATTGATCGATGCGCCAGAACGCCTCGCAGCCATCAAATCGAAGGTACGCGAAACGCGCAGCCGCACTTGGGCGCAAAGTTTCGACGATTTTGCGTCTACCTGCCGGGTTGCTCAAGAATTGGGAGCCGGGCAATGCCTCTAGCCGCGTCCATATTACAGCGGTTTAAAGCCCTGACAGATCGCCCGTCGTCTAGACTGCTAATCACCGTTTCACTGTTGGCGATAATATTAACCCGGCTGGATACACAGAAAATAAGTTCGCTCATCAGCCATTTCGACCTTCGAATAGGTGCAATCATGCTCGCGGTTAATTGTTTGCTGTTCGCGCTGTTCGCGCTGCGCTGGCAATTGATTTCAACACAACTCGGTTTCCGCCCACCCTTTGAAAAGATGCTGGCGACGGTTTGGTTGGCCGGCTTCCTGGGACAATTTGGTCCAACCATTGTCATCTCCGAAATTACACGATTCCAGAGCCTGCGCGGAAAAGCGAAAACCAGCCAAATAATCAGCAGCCAAATACTCGATCGCGTCTCCGGTCAGGTGGTATTGTTTGCCATCGCGTTAGCCGCGATTCCCATTTACCTTTTCGGCAATAATTCAAACCTACCCGATTCGACCAACCCTGTACATGCCTATACGCTGGCTATTATCGTGGTCGGCAGCAGCTTCCTTTACCGATACCGAAAATGGCTGTTGCGGCGTTTTCGAAAACAACTTCGCATCCTAAACCCACATAAATCGCCCAAGCATTATGCAGTTTCTCTGCTTATCCAAGCAGCTCTTATCTTCAATTTCTTATTAGCGGCAATCGGATTGAGCGCATTGGACGACACCTTTAGCGTATTAATCGCCGTACCATTGGTCCTGACCGCAACAACCCTACTCCCGTTGGCCATCGCCGACTGGGGTACCCGCGAAGCCGCCGCACTGCTAATTTTAGGCGCCCAAGGCATGAGCCCGGAAATGATCGTATCAATCTCAGTCATTTACGGCACATTCAATCTAATCGCCGCATTACCCGGCGGTATCCATCTATTACGCACCAGCCCCCTGTCCGTTGATAAACCGACATAAAGTAGGGTGGACAAGCAAAGCGTCTTTCGCCATTAAACCTGTTTCCAAAAGACAACTTCAAAACCCAAACTCGGCAAGTCTCAATCACGATTAACTTCTTTAGAGCACAAAAAAAGCGCTGGGCATTCGCGCCAGCGCTTTTTTTGAGTTTGGCTCGACTTAGCCAGCGTAATACGCTTTCAAATCATTCATAATTTGATCTTTGTCGAATTGGGCGCCCATTTTCAACATCGCGTCGGCAAAACGACCAACGATATCGGTGATTGCCTCAACGGTTAATTGATTCAAAATACCGATACGAACCTGAACCGGCTCGGACAAGGTAGGCCAAATACCGAAACCTTCGGCACGGCATCCGCCGACCAAATCTTTTTCTTTGCCGGCAAGCGCACCAGGTAAATTCAATACAACCAAACTGGTCATGTTTGACGTGACTTCGCAACCCATGGCTTGCACCGAGCTTCTTAGGGCTTTTTCATGGTATTCGTAATCCGCCGCCTTTTGCGCCCGTCCGTAGGTTAACAAAATACGAAGCGCTTCGTGGAACGCTGCAATCGCGTAACCCGAATGGGTACGATGGTAACCACCCGCAGCAACGTCTTCCCCATCGACAACACCCCAGTGGCGTGCTTCCAAAATGGGATGGTGAACGTAAGTGTAGCAACCGCGTTGGCGCACAACATCGATCGCTTGATCGGTAAAGCTGACCGGAGCGTACGTTAGAGGCAAACTCAAGACACCCTTCTGTGGGCAAGAGGCCCAAGCAGCGATGGCTGGATAATCATCGATATCGTAGTCAGCGACACCCAAACTGGAAACAACGTCAACGATTCCCATAACACCGTGTTTTGCGCAAGCGTCATTGAAACCTTTCAAATCATTGATGCGGCCACTACCGGTTTCCCAATGGGCCATAAACGCCCACATCGGCTTGTGCTTGCCTAGTTCCGCATCGACAATATCGCCAGAAACGGACTGTCCATGGGGAACATCGACAATCGTTACACTAGCCGGTTGCGGGTTTAGGGAATCGGCGGCCAACTCTTCACGAGTCGACGCTTTCATGCGAATGGTCAGGCCATCAATACCGCTGAACGTACCGTTGGTAAATGCGACGACTTTATCGCCCGGAAGGATCATGCTGAACACGCAATCCAGTCCGCTAAATCCAGTTCCGCCGACACCATAGGTATATTTGTTTTTGGTTCCGAACGCCGTACGCAGCATTTCTTTGGCTTCAACCATACCGCGAAGCACATCTTTTTGCATATGGTCGGCAACCCCTGTTTGGGCAAAACGCTCAAGTACTCTCGGGTCAGTATTGCCTGGCCCAGGACCTGCTGCTAGGGTATTTGGGATTTCTAGCGGTGGATAAACGGACATTTATATCTCCTTAATTATTGTATAGAAATTGAAAATCGTCATAGAACCATTGATGATCGAAATCTGCCGCTGATCGATCTAATTCTGATGCATTAAAAAATTTAACAGCCAATGATAAAAATTTCGGCCACAATTGGCAATCAATTTTTAGGGATATTATTCTCGCACCCGGTCTAAAATATCGCAGAACGGGGGGAATTCAAATTAAATTGGTTGTTTTTCGATAGTCGGTGCAAGCTAATAAAACAATCATGTTAGCGCTGCCAGCGCCGACTCGTAGTCCGGCTCGTCGGCGATTTCGTTAACCATTTGGGTATACCCAATTCGGTTATCCCTATCGATCACGACAACCGCGCGGCAGGTTAATCCTTTTAACGGACCATCCTCAATAAGTACGCCATAATCTTTGGCAAAATCGCCCGAGCGCATGGTCGATAACGGGATTACATTTTTTAATCCCTCGGCCTGACAAAAGCGGCCCTGCGCGAATGGAAGATCTGCAGAAACCACCAGGACCACAGCATCATTAATCTGCCCGGCCTTTTCATTAAATTTACGGGTAGAAATTGCGCAAGTCGGTGTATCCAAACTGGGTACGATATTCAGCAGTTTCTTTTTACCGTCAAATATCGCCAATGTGACGTCAGCCAGCTTAGCATTAACCAATACAAAGTCTGGCGCGTCGACACCCACGTCGGGCAATTCCCCGCTAGTATGCGTTACATTGCCCTTCAACGTGATCTCGGCCATAAAACATTACCTCGTTGCTAAAACAAAAACAGGCGATAGCGGGCTTAACCCGGCTACCGCCTATTGATCAATATACTACGACGCAGTACATTGACGTGGAACCTTCAACCGATAATTACGGAGTATCGATAATACGGCACGATAAGCGCCGAATTTCCGTTGGTTAACCCGCGTCGGCCAAAACTTTCGCCATGGTTGAACCCAATTCAGATGGATTTGGCGCAATTGTCACACCACATTCCTGCAGTATTTGAACCTTTTCCGCCGCAGTTTCGCCCGACGATGAAACGATAGCCCCGGCGTGCCCCATACGGCGACCTTTAGGTGCTGTCAGTCCAGCGATATACGCAACAACCGGCTTGGTCAAATTCTCTTGCGCAAAGCGGCCCGCTTCAACTTCCTGAGGTCCACCAATTTCACCGATCATCATAATCGCTTTGGTTTCGGGGTCTTGTTCGAACAGTTCCAAAACATCTTTGTGCGAACTACCATTGATCGGATCTCCACCAATTCCCACCGAAGTGGTAATGCCGATTCCTAGTTCTTTCATCTGCGACGCCGCCTCGTAACCAAGAGTTCCGGACCGACCGACCACGCCAACCGAACCACGCTGGTAAATATGTCCTGGCATAATACCGAGCATAGCGCGTTCCGGACTGATCGTTCCAGCACAGTTAGGCCCGGTCAAGCGCATACGATCCTCTTTTTTGAATCCGCGCATATAACGTTTGACCCGCATCATATCTTGTGTAGGAATACCATCGGTAATCGCAACGCAAACCTTAATGCCTGCTTCGGCTGCTTCCATGATGGAATCAGCAGCGAACGGTGGTGGTACAAAAATGATACTCGCTTCTGCGCCGGCTTGATTTACAGCATCTTTAACCGTATTGAAAACCGGTTTTCCCAAATGGGTCTCGCCACCTTTGCCCGGCGTTACGCCGCCAACAACGTTGGACCCGTAGTTCATCATATCCTGCGCGTGAAAGGTTCCGATTTTTCCGGTAAAACCCTGCACGATAATACGTGTTGTTTCGTCAACCATGATAGCCATGATAAATCCCCCTATGCCTGTCCGACTGCTTCGTTACGAGCAGCTACCGCTTTTTCCGCCGCTTCCGCCAAAGTTTCGGCGGTAATGATCGGTAAACCACTTTCGGCGATTATTTTCCGGCCTTCTTCAACGTTGGTTCCGGAAAGGCGAACAATCAAGGGTATTTTCATATCTATTTTATTCACCGCTTGTACCACACCCTCGGCGATCCAATCACAGCGATTAATTCCGGCGAAGATATTGACCAACATGGCTTTTACACCTTCATCAGCTAATACCAATCGAAATGCTTTTTCCACTCGTTCCGGCGAAGCACCACCACCCACGTCGAGGAAATTAGCAGGTTCGCCGCCGGCCAGTTTGATCATATCCATGCTAGCCATGGCCAAACCGGCACCATTAATCATGCAGCCAATGTCACCATCCAAACCCACATAACTCAGACCACGATCTGACGCAGCCGATTCACGCGGATCTTCTTGAGACTTATCGCGCAACTCCGCGATACGTTGCTGGCGATACAATGCGTTATCGTCAAAACCCATCTTCGCGTCTAACGCGACCAAGGTTTCATCTTTGGTGATCACCAACGGGTTGATTTCCAGCATATTGGCATCCAGATCGCGCAATGCCCTGTAACAACCCTTGAATGCTGCAACCGCTTGGCTCACCATCTTAGTCGGAAATCCCAAACCAAACGCCAATTCACGCGCTTGAAAGCTTTGTAGACCAACAGCAGGCTCGACGTAAACCTTCATGATCGCATCGGGTCTGTTCTCGGCCAGCTCTTCAATCTCCATACCGCCCTCGGCAGACGCAATAATTACGATACGCTCGCGCTCTCTGTCGACCACAATACTAAAATACAATTCCCGATCGATCGCAGTGCCTGATTCGATATACAACCTGGAACAAATCTTACCCTGGGGGCCAGTTTGGTGCGTCACCAACTTTCTGCCCAACATATCATCTGCAGCCGCATACAGCTCATCATCTGTCTTACAAATCTTGACGCCTCCGGCCTTGCCGCGCGCGCCTGAATGAATCTGCGCTTTTACAGCCCAAACCTCACCGCCAATCTCTTTGGCTCTATATACCGCTTGCTCGGGACTATACGCCAACCCGCCTTTCGCGATGGGCACACCATAATCGGCCAATATTTCTTTTGCTTGATACTCGTGGATATCCACAGCATCCTCCCAATATCGTTAAAATATTTAGTGACGCCTCGCGCCTCAACACTAATCCCTGCAAAATTAACCAGACGCTATCGTCTGGCGCTTAACGAAGGACTAAGTGAGGCAAGAAGGACGATCACACTTAATTAGTAAATAGAAAAAATCTAATTTGATTTCGCGGCGATTGCTTCAGCAGACCGAACAACGTTCTCAGCCATACGCGCGGAGGCGGCGTCGATCAATCTACCGTCCAATGAAGCGGCACCTTTACCCTGAGCCGCAGCTTCTTCGAGTGCAATCAAAATACGTTTGGCTTTATCGACCTCAGCCGGTGGAGGCGAGAACACGTCGTTAGCCAGCGCCACCTGCGAAGGATGGATCGCCCATTTGCCTTCCAATCCGAGCGCTGCAGCACGTCTGGCAGCCAGCATATAACCATCAGGGTCATTAAAATCGCCAAATGGGCCGTCTATGGGTCTGAGACCAAAAGCTCGGCAAGCAACGGTCATACGGGTCAGTGCCGCGTGCCATTGATCACCAGGATAATCCGGATTTAGTCCGCCAATATTGGTCGTCCGTGCCCGGTTGCTGGCAGCATAATCAGCTACGCCGAAATGCAGTGCTTCGAGCCGCGAGCTGGAAGTTGCAATAGCTTCTACATTGGCCATGCCCAAAGCCGTTTCGATAAGACATTCAATACCAATTTTATGCTTCAGTCCAACCGCTTCCTCGATTTGGGTAACCATCGCATCGACCATATAAACATCCCCCGGCGCCCCGGTTTTGGGAATTAAAATGGTATCCAGATTCTGTCCCGCCTGCTCAACGATATCAACTACATCGCGGTACATATAATGGGTATCAATACCGTTGATTCGGATCGACATAGTGATGCCATGACCTCTCCAATCAAGATCGTTAAGCGCTTCAATAATGTTTTTGCGAGCGGTTAATTTATCGTCGGGCGCAACAGCATCCTCCAAGTCTAAAAAAACAAAATCAACACCGCTGGTTAATGCTTTTTCAAACATATCCGGGTTGGAGCCCGGCACAGCTAATTCACTACGTTGCACCCGCGGTGTTGCGGGCTCATATCTAGTATGACTCATGGTTTTCTACTCTTTGCTTGTTGAAAAATCGTTATAAAAAAATAATCCATTCAGCATACCGGGTAAAACTGTTCAGATTCCCACAATACAAAAATACAGCGAGGAAGACATGCGCACATACCGGAAACGGCTGTTTCACAGCCCCGCAAATCTGACAAAATTAGAGCAAACAGAGGCGAGCTGAATTGTATCTAAAAATTTTTGTTAAAAATATTCTCACGTTAGCTCTGGTAAATGTCAACCTAAACCCCCTCTATATTTATATCCGCTAAATTAATTGACACTATATAGAACCCAGAACAGGCTGGTTCAAGACACCCAAGAATATGGGCGTGGCAAGGTACGTTAACGAAACCACGACCCTTGGTGATCAATTAATTGAGTGTTATTATGATCGGTTTTATTAACAGCACCGTTAGGCAAGATTGGCGCGGTATGACATACATTGCGTCAAAATCAATCCAATTACGGTCACTTTTTGTTTAAACAATACACGACATTCAATAAGGAAACAGCTGATGGCGGGGCGTAATCATTTGTGCGTACCGGGTCCGACAAATATCCCGGACTCCATACTCAATGCAATGCATGTTTCGATGGAAGACCATCGATCTCCGGATTTTCCAAAACTGGTTAAACCATTACTGGAAGATCTTAAAAAAATTTTTAAAACTGAATCAGGACAGGCTTTTATTTTCCCGGCCACCGGCACCGCAGGATGGGAAATAGCGCTGACCAACACGTTGTCTCCCGGGGATAAAATTCTAATCTATCGCTTTGGCCAATTTAGCCACCTTTGGATGGAGTTGGCCCGACGGATTGGCCTGGATGTGCAATTTGAAGACGTGCCATGGGGTGAAGGTGTCCCACTGGATAGATTGGAAGCGGCATTAAAAACCGATACCAATCATGACATTAAAGCGGTGTTGGCAACCCATAACGAGACCGCAACCGGCGTCACCAGTGATATGGGCGGTGTACGCAAGGTTTTGAATTCTGCAAGTCATCCGGCGCTGTTTTTTGTTGACGGCGTAAGTTCAATTGGCAGCATTGATTTTCGCATGGACGAATGGGGCGTGGATGTTGCCGTTAGCGGATCGCAAAAAGGTCTTATGCTCCCAGCTGGCGGCGCAATGCTTGCATTTAGCCAAAAAGCGCTAGCGGCACAGGAAACCGCTAAATGCCCACGCTGCTTTCTAGATATACGCGATCATATTGCAACAAATAAAGATGGATTCTTTCCTTATACGCCATCGACACCGATTCTGCACGGACTGCGGGAATCTCTAAATCTTCTGCTTGAAGAAGGCCTCGAGAACGTATACGCACGCCACCATCGACTCGCGGAAGGCGTACGCCGGGCAGTCGATGCCTGGGGCTTAAAGCTATGCGCCAAAGATCCGAAATGGCATTCCGATACCGTATCCGCCATATTGGTCCCCGAAGGCTTTAACGCTCAAGATGTAATTCTTACCGCATACAACAAGTATGACATCTCGCTAGGCGCAGGATTATCAGAAGTTGCCGGAAAAGTATTCCGTATCGGACACCTTGGCGCACTAAATGATGTCAGCTGCCTGGGTGCAATCGGTGGTACAGAAATGTCCTTATTGGATTGCGGCATTGGCATTAAAGCGGGAAGTGGCGTTGCAGCAGCCTTGCAATACTATAGAACCACCGCATAGCAGACTTTTAACGCGGTTGACGCCAACCAATATATTTAGATAGTCTGTAATTAACAATTATACCCGGCGCGAACATCGGCTGATTCGAAACCGGTAGCAATAATAATCTGATTACATTGCAAGCCCTTTGGGCGGGAGAACAAAACTGTGAGCAAACCTAAAGTTATAGTGACACGCCGCTGGCCGGAAGTTGTCGAAACACGCTTAAAAGAATTATTTGAAGTCCAGTTGAACGAGAACGACCGTCCAATGTCGACCGAAGAATTGAAAGAAGCTTTAAGGTCAGCTGATGCGGTTCTACCCACAGTTACAGATCCGATCAACGCGGACGTCCTCAGCGCCGAACCACTTCGATGCAAGATACTTGGCAACTTTGGGGTAGGTTTCAATCATATTGATATCGAAGCAGCCAAAAATCGAGGCCTGGTCGTGACCAATACGCCCGAAGTCTTAACGGATTGTACCGCGGATATTGCCATGCTGTTGATGTTGTCCGTCGCACGCCGGGGTATGGAAGGCGACCGCCATGTACGCCACGGCGAATGGACTGGTTGGCGCCCCACTCATATGATGGGTAATAAGGTTACCGGCAAGACTCTGGGCATGATCGGCATGGGACGAATCGCACAAGCCATGGCGCACAAAGCCCATCACGGATTCGACATGAAGATTATTTTTACTGACCCGTATCCACCCGCGCAATCGGTAATCGATGGGTTACAAGCTGAAATGTGCGATTCGCCGGAAGAAGTTTTGAGTAAGGCCGATTTTGTTTCACTGCACTGCCCTGGCGGCGCTGAAACCTATCATTTAATCAACGCTGAACGCTTGGCTCTGATGAAACCCACTGCATATCTGATTAATTCCGCGCGCGGCGACGTCGTTGATAATCAAGCCCTTATCCAAGCGCTCAAAGCAGGCACAATCGCCGGAGCAGGATTGGACGTATTTGAGGGTGAGCCAAATCTTGATCCTGGCTTTCTTGGTCTGGAAAACGCGGTACTACTGCCACACCTAGGCAGTGCAACTTTAGAAACCCGAATCGCGATGGGCAACCGGGTATTGGAAAATGTTGAAGCATTTTTCAATGGGACACCATTACGCGATAAAATTGCCTGATTATCCTAATTAGCATCAGGGTGCGGTATAACCGCATCCTGATTCAAATGTAGTACCCATCACTTCACACCCAGCACGAAAACGCTCTCGATGAAATTTAAAGACGCATGTTTTATCGTGACGCAACACGCGCTACCGCAACACTTCCTATCTCGCGTAATGCACTTTTTTACCCGCATTCGAATAAGCTGGTGGAAAAATTTACAGATCCAAGGAGTCATCAAAATCTACGGCGTAGATTTAAGCGAAGCAGTTGAGTCGAACCCCAAAACCTATCTAAGTTTTAACCAATTTTTTACCCGGGCGCTCAAACAAACAGCTCGCCCAATCGCCAATGATCCACGAGCGATTGTGTCACCTGCTGACGGAGCGGTATCACAACTCGGTCTAATCGACGATTCGGCCATATTTCAGGCCAAGGGTAAAACCTTCAGCGTTGTCGATTTACTCGGCGGTGACCCCGACCGAGCCCAACCGTTCATAGGCGGCAACTTTACAACAATTTATCTATCACCGAAGGATTACCATCGATTGCATATGCCGTTAGATGGCAAGCTTCGAGAAATGATACATATTCCCGGCCGTCTTTTCAGTGTCAGTCCGACAACGACCGAGAATATCCTCAATTTATTTGCCCGAAACGAACGCGTCGTCGCACTATTCGAAACGGAAGTTGGACCTATGGCACTAGTATTGGTTGGCGCGATTTTTGTCTCCAGCATCGAAACGGTTTGGCACGGCGTCGTCACACCACCCTCCGCGAAAAACGTGCAAAACTGGGATTACCGCGACCAAGGCATCGTACTGAAAAAAGGCGAGGAAATGGGTAGATTTAACATGGGATCCACCATAATTGTATTATTCCCCAAAGACCGCATGAATTGGTCAGAAGAATTGCGCGCGAATAGTTCTGTGCTGATGGGGCAGCTGTTAGGCCTCACAAATCAACAAAACTGACTCGTATCGACCCAACTGACTAGATCGCTTGCAGTTTCGAATCGCCCCGTATTACTATGCAACTTACAGCTCAGCACGAAAATCAGCTAAACTGCTCAAACCAATTTCTCAGCAGACTTTGAAGCCCAACCAAATCCGTCTGGATTATTCACCGAAATTTTGATAGGGTTGAATTGTCTTCTATTCGAAATCCTCTTTACTCGCTAGAAAGACACCCTTCGGCACTCGGCGAAACCAGCCGAATCTAGTGGCACTCTGGTTCAACCTTAACCGACTTAGGTTTTGGTTGGTTGGCAGCTTAACTATCTCACTCGCAAGAAAGTGATGAATTTACAATCTGAACAAATCAATGGCTCAACAGTACTCCATATCAAGGAAAAACGTCTGGACGCCCACAATTCATCGGAACTCAATGAGCGAATACTGAAACTTTTGCACGATGGAGAAAACAAACTAATCATCGATTTGGGCGATGTTTTTTTTGTCGATAGTTCCGGACTGGGTGTGTTGTTGTCCGGATTTAAAAACACGGCATCCCACAAAGGAAGCTTTGTATTGACCGGGCTGCAAAATCAGGTCCGTTCAATGTTTGAACTGACCCGGTTGCATCGGGTATTTACCATTCGCCCGACCCTGGAAGAAGCTCTGGAGACATAATTGTAGAATTCCACATGGCTAGTACTAATCACCAATCCAAGCTCCGGGTAGACATTACACTCCCAACGCAAACGCGTTATTTGCGATTAGTGGGTAGCATTGGTGAAGAGTTGGCACAAGAATTAGAAACCTACAACGGAGATAAAGACGAACTGGGCTACAATCTTAATTTGGTATTGACCGAAGCAATGACCAATGCAATAGAACACGCATCAACACCGTCTAAAAAGGTCAGAATTACGATACGTGTCTGGCGCGATGAATTGTGTATTCGGGTATACGATAAAGGCGATGGCTTCGACTTTAACGCTATACCCCACCCCGACCTAGACAACCCAACAGTGGGCGGATTGGGAATATTTTTTATCAAAACATTGATGGATTCTGCGCGCTATTATAAAGCGGAATCGAGTAATATTTTGGAGATGCGAAAACGCCTTAATTAAATCTAGCGTTGCAATATACAGCGCATATTGGCATGACCGGCGCCTCAATTTTACCGATCATCGGTAACATCTAGAATCACCATAGTCAAATCATCTTCAAAGCTCTCCTTATTTCGAAATTTTTTGAGTTCTAAAATACACAGTGCGATTAAATCATCAGCGGAAAGCGCTGCATTGCCGCTAATCAAGCTACATAACCTCTCAATTCCGAAAAATTCCCCGTCTGGATTCTGTGCTTCGGTTAAACCATCGGTGTATAGAAACACTCGGTCACGCGGACCCAAGCAGATATTTTGACGTTCGAAGCAAACCAAATCCTGGACGCCCAAGACCAATCCATCAGCATCCAATTGCACGCATGATGTCGCCCCGTCGCGCAACAGCAATGGCAAATTATGCCCCGCGTTAGCGTAACTCAATTGGCCGATATCTCCACTATATTGTAAATAAAACATCGTAATAAAATGATCTGACTGGCTCAAATCTTCGTACAAAAACCGATTCATCATAAACAGGGTTTCGTCGGGTTCCGAAGTCATCTGTGCCTGTGTGCGCAAAGCACTTCGGGTTTCTACCATGAACAACGCCGGTCCTACCGCGTGTCCTGATACATCTGCAATAACAACATCCACGGTACTACTGTCCCGGCAAAAATAATCAAAATAATCACCCCCGACCTGCGTCGCAGGTAAGCAATACCCCTGAACACGCAGGCCCGGCATAATCAACGGTACAGACGGCAGCAGCGACTCCTGTATTTTTCGAGCAATCTTCATTTCGTTATTTGCGATTGCGAGCTTAACCTGGGCCTTACGATTTTCTTCTTCCGCCCGTCTACGCGCGGTAACATCACGATCAACCCCGCGCCACTTGATCAATTTTCCATTCGGGTCAATTATCGGCACGCCAGATGATTCGCATACCACCTGGCTTCCATCAAGGTGACGATAATAGTTCAGTAAGTGGAAAAACGGTGTGGTAATTTTGCCCGGCTCATACAATTCCGGTATAAATTCAGACCTCGGACAGTTGGCGAATAGATCCATATATCGCTTACCCAACACCTGCTCAGGCTGCAAACCCAATATGTTCTCTACAGCAGCGCTACTGTATATGTATCGTCCAGAGGCGTCTTGCTCCCACAACCATTCGCCGGTCATACTAGCAACTTGCCCGAATCGTTCCTCACTTTCCAATAGAGCCCGCTTCGCCGATTCAAGCACCGCTGTATCCCGCGCTATGCAGATTATCGAATCACTACCATCCGCGCGATACATGGTTGAAACAGATAAGCCCAAGGAGTACTTTTCACCTCGGCTCGTTTTAAAATCGACCTGACGCTCTTTAGTACCCGTTGAACCTGACCGCGCCTCACCGACCGCTTTTAAGAAACTTTCAAGCGAAATCGCATCAAAAATAATAAGATCCACCGGCCGACCAATAAGGTCGCCGGTGGAATAACTTAATACCGTATACAAGCCGGAACTTGCCGAAAGCAAACGTGGAATCTCGGCTTGCTTATCAGCTTTCGTTACCGTTTTTACCTCGAAAATTAGGCTGCAATTGGACATGGCTTGGCGATAAATAAATAAATCTTCTAATCAAACAGTTTTTAACACGATATTGTTTGCGCTTCGATTTTAAAATTATCCGTTGAAAAACTCGTTTTTTCGATAGCCTGAGCTATATAATTAATCATGCTGGAAATTCATTTTCGAAGATGGATCCTTAGTCTTGATCTTGCACCCAGGATCAACTACGCCGTTACGCGTCAAACTTATCACATTCCGGACAAATGAGATGAAGAACCTTTTGCAGCAATTTACAGAATCATCTGCTTATTACGGTGCGAACGCACATTTTATTGAAGAACTTTACGAAAGATTCCTTCAAGACCCAGATTCTGTCGAGGAAAGCTGGCGCGAAAATTTTAAAGCTTTGCCGAAAAACAACGGAACAGACGTAGAAATCCCGCATACACCTATTCGATCGCGATTCGAGAATCTAAAAACTTCAGCGCAAAACCGAGCATCGACGACTGATACGACATCGATCGCAAACATGCTGCAGAAACAGTCCTCGGTCACCCGATTAATTCATCAATACCGGGTCAGCGGCCACAATCAGGCCGACTGTGACCCGCTCGGTCTCCATCCCCATCCACCCGCCCCCGACCTAGACCCAATCTATTACGGACTCAGCGAAATGGATATGGATACCGCTTTCGACACCGGAACTTTGTATGGGGACGAGAAACTTCCACTTAGGCAGATCCTGAATATTTTGCGGGAGACCTATTGTGGAAATATAGGCTCAGAATACGCACATATTGTCGATATAGGTATCAGCGCCTGGATAACAAATAGACTTGAAGGAACGCGGGCCAGACTTGATATCTCCAAAGACAAAAAGCTGCAGATTCTGCAACTTTTGACCGCCGCGGAAGGAATCGAAAAATACTTACACAGAAAATACGTCGGCCAAAAACGTTTCTCTCTCGAAGGCGGAGAATGCTTAATTCCGACCTTGGATGAATTGATCCAATTGAGCGGGACATATGGTACCCAGGAAGTTGTTATTGGGATGGCGCATCGAGGCCGGCTAAATGTCTTGATCAACGCATTGGGTAAAAGCCCCAACATACTTTTCGACGAATTCGAGGGTAGCCACGGGCCGACCCAGCAAGCCAGCTCGGGTGACGTAAAATATCATATGGGTTTTTCTTCAGACGTGGACACACCAGGCGGCCCGGTCCACCTGGCATTGGCGTTCAACCCCTCTCATCTGGAAATTATTAATCCCGTGGTGGAAGGTTCTGTGCGCGCCAGACAGGATCGTCGCGGTGATAATGGGGAACGCGAAGTATTGCCGATTTTAATCCATGGAGATGCCGCGTTCGCCGGGCAAGGCGTGGTTATGGAAACCCTGAATTTGGCAGAAACGCCAGCCTATTCAACTGGCGGAACGATTCACATCGTGATCAATAATCAAATCGGATTTACCACTAGCAATCCTTTTGACGCGCGCTCTACATTATATTGCACGGATGTCGCGAATATGATTCAGGCACCGATCTTCCATGTCAACGGTGACGACCCCGAGGCCGTTCTATTCGTCACACAACTGGCGATCGACTACCGATTTGAATTTCAGAAGGACGTGGTAATCGACATTATTTGCTATCGTCGGCATGGCCATAACGAAGCCGATGAACCGTCGGTTACGCAACCCATGATGTACAAAAAAATTCGCAATCATCCAACCACGCATAAAATTTATGCGGACAAACTGGTGACCGAGGGAATATTAACCACAGAAGGCACTAAACAAATGGAACGGGACTACTTGGCCGCTCTGGAGCAAGGCGAAAAGGTATCGACGACGGTCCTCGAGCAAGTCGTGAACCCATACACGGTAAAGTGGAGTCAATTTTTCGGATCTGGTTGGAACGTACCCTGCAACACCCGCCTGCCACTGGATCAAATCCGTGCATTAACCGACACAATGACGGCGTTACCACCGGGTTTCGAGTTGCATTCACGGGTGGCCAAAATACAGGAAAGCCGCAAAAAAATGGCGGCGGGCGCTCTGCCTATCGATTGGGGATATGCCGAAGTATTGGCATATGCATCAATAGTCACACAAGGGCGCGCCGTTCGGCTTACCGGGCAAGACGTCGGCCGCGGTACATTTTTCCACCGGCACGCTATCCTGCATAACCAAATCGATGGCAAAACCTACATTCCGCTGAACAACCTGAGCAAAAATCAAGCGAATTTCCATATCTACAACTCCTTGCTGTCCGAAGAAGGCGTACTCGGGTTCGAATATGGCTACAGTACCGCAGAACCCGACTCACTGGTTATCTGGGAGGCGCAGTTTGGTGATTTTGCCAATGGGGCTCAGGTTGTAATCGATCAATTTATTAGTTCCGGCGAAACTAAATGGGGCAGATTGTGCGCGTTAACCATGTTGTTGCCGCACGGGCAAGAAGGTCAGGGGGCCGAGCATTCATCGGCACGGTTGGAACGATACTTACAATTGTGCGCTGAGCATAATATTCAAATTTGCGTACCAACCACACCGGCTCAAATATTTCATTTGCTGCGGCGTCAGGTCCTGAGACCATACCGCAAACCATTAATCATTATGAGCCCCAAAAGCCTATTACGGCACAAGCTTGCGGTCGCTACCCTGGAACAATTGAGTCAGGGACAGTTCGAACCGGTAATCAGCGAACTCGACCAAGTTGACCCCAACAAAGTCACACGCATTGTTCTTTGCTCCGGGAAGGTGTATTTCGATCTACTACAAGCACGCCGTGATGATCATATCGATCACATCGCAATCTTGCGGGTTGAGCAACTCTATCCGTTTCCACTGGAACATTTAACTGACGAATTCAATAAATATCCCAATTTTAAAGAATTGATCTGGTGCCAGGAAGAACCGCAAAACCAAGGTGCATGGTATCAAATCAAGCATCGTTTCCTCGACTTGATCGGTAGTCATATTTCACTCCGTTATGTAGGACGCCCCATGTCAGCAGCTCCGGCGGTTGGTAACTTCAAGGTTTATGTGGAAAATCAGAAAAATGTTGTTGCTTCAGCATTGGGGATTGAGGTCGAATAAAACAAGCAGGTGATGTAGGTTTATTCTATAACTATATCTCAACTGTTTTTAACGGCTCGAAGCCGGTTACACTCTGACGTCCATGATAACCGCGAGGATTACAAAGAATACGCGTTCCAGCACAACGATAATCTGAAATACTGTGCGTATGTCCGTGAAACCACGCATCTATATCGTGCTCATGCATAAGTTCTTTCAAATCATTGCAATAAGCGTATCGCGTTAAAGAATTCGGCGAATTATCCCAACTCCAATAGGTTGGCGCATGGTGGGTAATCACCACAGTCTTTCCATCAAACGGCAGCGCCAACTCTTTAATCAACCACTTTAGGGAACGACGATGCAAACCGGCATAAACATCCAAACCCATCAACTCGTTCTTAAAACTGATTTTTCGGAAATCATTCACCGTGTACATCAAATCATCAACGCGGTCATTCAATTTTCCGCCTAGCTGTGTCCACAAAGTGCACCCTAAAAACCGTACACCATCTATTACACAAGACCGGTTTTCCAGGAATCGCACATTGCTATCTTCGGAACTACGTCGAAGTTCATCCAGTGTCGTTAAATATTCCTGGTCATAAAATTCATGGTTACCCGCCACATAAATGACCGGTTTCGTTGAGGATTTCAGCCAATCGATGCCTTGTTTATGGATCCCAATATCACCCGCTGCTATAATGACTTGGGCATCCGTTTGAGGTATTTTTAAAGATCCGAATTCCAAATGGATATCTGAAAAAAAGTTAATACGCACGCTTTATCTTCCGGGAAAAACTCTGACAATTATAAACTTTGCTTGTTTTTATCAGCCGATGTCAATTTACATCCTGAATCATTAAAGTATTACACAAATTTTCCCGCTTAAAAGGCCTTTTACAACTGGATAACTATCGTTGACCCATTCATGTTAGATAACCTATTGAATCACAAAAAAACTGTAGCCGTTAAAATCGGTCAAATTCAAATCGGCGGCGGCGCTCCAGTGGTGGTCCAGTCGATGACCAATACCGATACGGCGGATGTGAACAAAACCGTTCAGCAGGTTAAAGAACTGGCAAGGGCGGGATCCGAATTGGTTCGCATCACGGTAAATTCGGAAGCGGCCGCCAACGCCGTCGCGAAAATACGTGATCGATTGGATCAAATGGACTGTCACGTACCATTGGTCGGCGATTTTCATTTTAACGGCCACAAATTACTCGCCAAATATCCCGATTGCGCGGAAGCATTGGGCAAATATCGTATCAACCCCGGAAACGTTGGTCGCGGGAAAAAGCGCGATACCCAATTTGCCCAAATGATCGAGTTCGCGTGCCGCTATGAAAAACCTGTACGCATCGGGGTTAATTGGGGCAGTTTGGACCAAAGCGTATTGGCCAGACTATTGGATGAAAACGCAGCCCTGGCCGAACCCAAAGAATTAGCCGTTGTGATGCGCGAAGCGGTCATTACATCCGCATTGGAAAGTGCAACCCAGGCTGAATCTTTGGGACTAACACGTGACCGGATTATTCTTTCCTGCAAATTGAGCGGTGTGCAGGAATTGATCGAAGTTTATCAAAACCTGGCCCGCCGCTGCGATTATGCATTGCACCTTGGCCTGACTGAAGCGGGCATGGGTTCCAAGGGTATTGTTGGATCGACTGCGGCACTGGCTATATTGCTGCAGCAGGGTATCGGGGACACTATCCGAATTTCACTTACACCAGAACCCGGCGGTGACCGCGCCCAAGAAGTCATTGTCGCCCAGGAAATTCTGCAAACGATGGGCTTGCGTTCATTTACGCCGATGGTAATTTCCTGCCCCGGTTGCGGACGTACGACCAGCGACTATTTTCAAAAACTGGCACAGGATATTCAAAGCTACCTGCGTCACAAGATGCCGGAATGGCGCAACCAATACAGTGGCGTCGAAGACATGAACGTCGCCGTGATGGGCTGCGTTGTCAACGGTCCAGGTGAGAGCAAAAATGCGAATATTGGGATCAGCCTTCCGGGTACCGGGGAATCACCGGTAGCGCCGGTATACGAGGACGGCGAGAAAACCGTAACGTTAAAAGGTGACAAAATTGCCGAAGAATTCCAAGTGATAGTCGAGCGTTATATCGAGACGCATTATCGGCCGGAAGCGAGTTAATCATAGTCGCCGGGCCGCAAAACATCCTATTGCATTAGAATGATTTGCGGCCCAGATTTTGATAAACACCATTGATTAGTGCGTCTCTACACAGCGCATACAAAGAATCAAATACGCACGCTTGATCCATCGAATAACGGCACAGTCATGGAGAAATTCTCTCCATAAGTCAGTTTCTGCTCCTGCAATAAGCCGATCGCGATCGCCTCACCCATTCGGATAGATTCTATATAGTCCGTATAATAATGCACGCCAGCCCAATTCCGTCCAATGGAAATATTTCCGCAGATCTTATTAAGCTCGCCTTCCACCGTTAACGTTTCCGAATATTTACCGCTCATATCATCCAGGCTCATGCCGCTAGGGTTCGGTTCATAAACAATGCGATTGCCCCCACTCTTGAGTTCCCAACCGTGATCAAACTAAGCTTTCAACAAGGTGACACAAGCACTGGCGACAGTTGCATGTCCCGCTCCGTAAGACGGGTGAGTGGGAGACCCTTCAGGGAAAGCCATTGGCAACAACCAATTACCCGCAGCGCTATTTGCAGCTTCAAGTTTGGCGCCAATACCCGAACTGCCGGCATATGCCGCCTCCATTTGCGAAAGCGTTGCCAGGCGATCCTTTATCGTCATATCCCCGTTACGACGTTGGTACATCCAGCCACCCACCGCTTCGGGACGAAGACGCCGATGAATATTAAATTTCTGATAGCGCACGGCTTTCAGCGCGCGCGTCGCAACTTCTGGGACCAAAGTCAAAATATGCGGCCCACCAAATTGCGCAAAACCCTGCTGTCCATCCCTGTGATCAGCCGCTTGGAACGGTATTCCTCTATCGAACGGCGCCTTCAAGCCCAACAGGATTAAGCACGCGTTTAGATAGGCTTCGTACAACGCATCATGATGCACATAAGTGGCTAGATCACGAGGCGTCGTAATGAATCTATATCCCGCATCACCCATTCCATCGTATATTTCTGTACCGCGAACATCAGCACCATTTTGCACGTCCAACCATTTGTCCCAATCCTGCATGTAATCTTGGTTAGGCCGTGCCAGACGCACGCGTTGGTTCGCGTTTATCGCACCGTACGCGATCCTACCGTCATCGATCGATTGTGCATTCGCGATTCCGCTGTTTCCAATGAGCAAGAACTGTGAGAGATACGGCCCAATTTGCTCCCCTGGCGTCACCCCCCTAAACAATTGCTCCAGCGCAACCGGTTGCACTCCGTCAGCACTCAATATCCGCCGCCGCGCCAGCGCATCCACTGCATTATCGGTGATGCCGTTGAGCTCAGATGTCTGATCTTGTCTGAACCACCACAAACGCTTTAGCGAATTTCTAGCTTCGTCTACGGTAGGATCCGAAGACCAATTTCCAAAGGGTACATCCCGGCATAGCGCCATCCAGTAAACTTCACCCATCTCGGCAATCAATTCCTGGCTATCCAATGATGGACACGGTGGCATTGTTACCGATTGTGCGTCCGGGCCTTGAAGATCGAAGGTCAAACCTGCACCCATGCTCTCCCATGCGCGAACGCTCACACCATTATTATCCGCACTAGCCCAATTATGGATTGGAGAAGAATTAGGATTTGTAGGATCAGTATATTGAAAATCACCATTGGCTTGAAAAGGACCAGGCCCCATCCGCAATTCGCTAAAATCGGCGGGGTCACCCGAGTCAATCGCGCGCACCCATGCGTCATAGTCACTCGGATTTATCAAGAATCCATCCTCGTCATGCGGCAAACTTTTGGTGAAACTGCCAATGTAGCTGGGTGAGTTACCTTTGCGCGGATCACTCATATCGGCAATGTCTTCAAACCGAAAACGATACTCATCACCGTTGCTTTTATGATCGGGATGAGGGCGCGCGGCGGCCAATTCTGCCGCGCTAGTACGTATTTGTAATGATTCACTTTTGCGATCGTTCATATGCTGTCCTTATCATCAGGTATCAAACTTGTTCATAGCCCAAACCTTCGATCTAACCTTCCAGTTTCAGCTACATTTGTAATAGTCTGGCTAGAATTTCGAAAAAAATGCTGGCGCCTAGACAGCCCTAAACATAAATAAACGATCAATATTTTTAAAGTAAATAATTAACATGAATGGCGTGCTATATTCACACGACAGACGACGTAAATTCACCATCCAACAGAACCATGGATATTTAATCAGTTCTTTCCCTAAATAATAGCTATGGAACTATTCCTGATATTCATACTGAGCGCAGCGGTCATTGTTTCTGGACTGATCGTACCGTGGATTAACCGAAATCGAATCCAGACGCTAAAGCGGGAAATAGAAAAGTTATCTGGGATTGTAACTATTTTGGTATCGACCAAGGAAAGCCAAGACCCGATCAAGCCGCAAGACCAAGTACAAAAAAAAGATATTGCTCCAGTCGCCAAACCGGCGATCGAAACTGAGCGACATCAACCCTTAGCGGTCAAAACGCAGCCCAATTCAAATTACAATATCCCTACAGAAACCCCCTATACCCCACCAGAGAAGCAAACTAAGCAAAATTTGGAGCAACATTTCGGTGCCAGATTACCGGTTTGGATAGGCGGTATCGCTTTGGCTTTGGCCGGGTTTTATCTGGTCAAGTACTCGATAGAAAACAATCTATTGAATCCGACCGTCCGGGTCGCGCTGGGCGGTGCATTGGGGCTTGGCCTGTTGTATAGCGCAAATTGGGTGCGCCAACGGCCCAATTTCGCGAACGGTATTAGAATTAGCCAATCGCTATCCGGAGCCGGAATCGCGGTGCTATATGTCGTATCGTTCGCATCAACACGCCTATACCATCTGGTTCCTCAATTTGTCGGTTTTGCGGCGATGGCTGCAGTGACCGCGTGCGCTTTGGTATTGGCGCTACGACACGGCCCACCGATTGCACTGTTGGGATTGGCCGGTGGATTCCTGACTCCAGCACTGCTCAGCCAAGGCGGCGGCGATGCGTTTAGCCTATTCGTGTATCTATATTTCACGGCTTCAGGATTAATGATTGTTGTCCGTAAAACTCAATGGTGGTGGCTTTCCATTCCGACGATTCTGGCATGCTTATTGTGGGTCATCGTTTGGTTGTTTAGCCGCTATACACCGGGTGACAGTATCTGGCTAGGACTTTTTTTATTCGCTATCAGTACGACAATTATCATCGGCTCGCGAAAATCCTATCAGGATCAAATTGACCAAGATTCCCACAATATTTTTGCATCGACTGCGATCCTCAATTACATCGGTCTGGCCGGAAGTCTATTGCTCATGGGCATAGTGGCGGGCAAAGCCGATTTTGGTTATATGGAATGGGCTTTATTCGGGCTGCTGGCCTTGGGCGGTATTGGGTTGGCATTCTTTGACGATAAATTGTATGGGTTTGTCCCATGGATTTCGATGTCGGTTAACGCCGTCATGTTGTTTTACTGGCACCACTCAACGAATACGGAGTTTACCGTAATATTGATCAGCTTCGCCTGCGTCTACATGGGCAGCAGTTATTTCCTGCTGTGGCGCGCCAAATTGCCGCTGCTGTGGGCGGGATTGCTAAGCACCACGGCACTGTCTTACTATTTGCTCGCGTACTACAAACTGGCATCGAAAGAATTTACCGACATCCCACTGTTTTGGGGGGTGACGGCGTTACTACTTGCGGGATTAATGGTCTACACCCTAATCAAAGTGCGGACGGCCTACGAACAGAGCAATACCCAACAAATATTACTATCCGTCTTTTCGGTCGCGGCAAGCAGTCTGATTACACTGGCCTTATTCATCGAACTGGAGCGTGAATTTCTATCGGTGGCTTTTGCCACTGAAATGTGTGCGCTGGCTTGGATAAATCGCCGGGTCGACATCAAAGCTCTGCGTGCTATTATCGCGGTTGTCGGAATAATTTTCGGCCTGTTACTAATGCCGCAAATCTTATTGATGATTCAATTAACGGCATACAGTTTGGTCGAAGCCAAGTTGAGACTCCAAACCAGCATACCTATTGTACAATGGCCAATTTTTCAGCTTGGCCTCCCTGCTGTAATGTTTCTGCTAAGCGCGTACTTACTAAGACAGCAACGCGATGACCGGCTTGTCAAAAATTTCGAAGTGGCAGCGCTCATGCTAGTCGCGGTAATGGGATATTATTTTACGCGCAATAGCTTCCACACCGATCAAAACGTCTTATTTATAAAAGCCGACTTTAATGAGCGGGGTGTCATTACCAACATTCTGTTTCTGTATGGCTTAGCTTGTTTGTGGTGCGGTAGAAAACTTACACGCCCGGCATTCAGTGGGAGCGGTGCGGTATTATTCGCGATAGCGCTATTCAGAATTACTTACTTCGATTTATTGATCCACAACCCGCTATGGGATACGCAGAAAATCAGCGGTGTGATACTCATCAATACACTGCTACTGCCTTATGGGTTTCCAATAATATGGGGCTGGATTTTTGCCCATGAACTTGTTGCATTGGAAAAATTTCAGTGGGCCAGACGGGTAACCGGCTTTTTGCTATTGCTAGGATTCGTATTACTAAGCTTGAACGTACGATATATATTTCACGGTGAATATTTGAACAGCGGGACTACGCCAAACGCCGAAATCTATAGCTACTCTGCGGTCTGGCTATTGTTGGGAATCGGGCTTTTGTTGGCCGGCATCGCGAAGCATCACAAAGCGCTACGCTACGCTTCACTAGCGATCATTTTGTTAGCTGTCGCAAAGGTATTCTTGTACGACGCGTCAGAATTAGAAGGCTTGTACCGAGTTTTTTCGTTTTTTGGGTTGGGACTCAGTCTGATCGGATTGAGCTATCTCTACACGCGATTTTTGCCGGCTGACGATCCCGCATCCTAAACCTTTATACAACATGGGTTAAGCCATGAGCTGGCAAACAACTATTCCAACGCCAGTAGACTTTGCAGCTCTGTTTCGCTAAATCCAGCTTGTTTGCGCAAATCAAAATTTATCGGCATTCTAATTTTTCCATTAAAAAGTGCTTTGACGTAGCTTATATAGGTTTCATCCGCATTCAAACCCTGCGCACTGCAAATAGAACGAAACCAACGAGAACCAATCGCAACGTGCCCAATTTCATCCCGCAATATTCGCTCTAGAACACGTACGCTGGTGCTATCATTGACTTGCTTTAATTTTTCTATCATCCCCGGCGTTACATCCAAACCACGCGCCTCCATAGTACGAGGCACCAACGCCAAACGAGCGAGTAGATCATCACTGGTCAACACTGCGATATCCCACAGGCCCTTGTGTGCGGCAAACTCCCCATAATCGATATCGAAGTCATGCAAGCGCTGGCGGATCATCTTAAAATGCAACGCCTCTTCACCGGCTACTTTGAGCCAATCCCGATAAAACTCTTCGGGTTGATCACGGAAGCGGTAAATGATATCCCAAGCCAAATGAATCGCGTAAAATTCAATATGCGCAATCGAGTGCAACAACGCGGCCCGACCCTTCTCGGTCGCCAGACCCCGGCGCGGCAAAGACCTGGGCTCCACCAACGATGGCTGACTAGGGAATACCGTTAAATCAATGGATTTAGGTTTAGTATGCGTGCAAAATTTTAACTGATTTTCGTGCAGCAGTTTGCATGCAGCATCGGTCGTCGCCAACTTAGCATCCACCGATTCTACAAATAAGCAATCGGCAGCCAAATCAAATATATTGTTCACACAACCACCGAAAAACGATTTTATTGAGGATGAATACAAAATATAAAGATCTATTGATCCTTATTCTATATTGCGGACTGATTTTCTGGCTTTCTGATCGGTCGGGAATACCCGCGCCGCAATTTTTTCCACACCAGGATAAGCTGGCTCATATTGCACTATACGCGGCAATGGGCTGGCTCGCATGGCGTTTTTTTCGTCATATAATCGAACCCAAGGGTCTTCTGGTCTTGAGCGTAATTAGCTTCTGCTCCTTGTATGGAATCACGGATGAACTACATCAATCGTGGGTTCCGGGGCGGGATTCAGATCCACTCGATTGGTTGGCGGATACCATCGGTGCAACACTAGCCGCACTATTGGCTACTTCCCCAAGGATAAAGCGGCTAATTTCGTAAAAAGCCGAATCCCACCCAGCCCCTAGATGGGCTGGGTGGGATTCACGTTAGGATCTGGAGGTTGTTTAAACGGCCTCTTTTAGCTCAACGCCGTCGGCTATCTTCCTATAACTATTAATCTGATCAAAATTCAAATAACGATAGGTATCCGCCGCCATGGTATCAATTTCCTTGGCGTGATCAAGATACTCTTGAACCGTGGGTATTCTACCCAGGATTGAGCTGACCACGGCCAGTTCAGCCGAAGATAGATAAACATTTGCGCCATTGCCCAATCTATTTGGGAAGTTCCTTGTTGACGTTGATACAACGGTGGATTTTTCCTCAACACGTGCCTGATTTCCCATGCACAGCGAACATCCCGGCATTTCGGTCCGCGCTCCGGATTTACCGTAAATACTGTAATAACCTTCGTCCATCAATTGGGCTTCGTCCATCTTCGTCGGCGGGCAAATCCATAACCGGGTGGGCAACACTTTATCGAATTTATCCAGTAGCTTCCCTGCCGCGCGGAAATGACCGATATTGGTCATGCACGAACCTATGAAGACTTCATCGATGCTGGTACCGGCAACTTCGGATAGGGGTTTAACATCATCCGGATCGTTAGGACACGCGAGTAATGGCTCATTGATCTGGTTCAAATCGATTTCGATAATCTCAAAATATTCGGCATCCGCATCCGGTTCCATCAGTACCGGCTTGGCCAACCAAGCCTCCATTTCCTTGACCCGGCGCTGAATAGTGCGCGCATCGCCATAACCTTCGGCAATCATCCATTTCAGCATCACTACATTAGAATTTAAGTATTCACGGATAGGTTCTTCGGCCAGGCGAATCGTGCAGCCGCCCGCCGAACGCTCGGCCGATGCGTCGGAAATCTCAAAAGCCTGTTCAACCTTCAGGTCAGGCAACCCTTCGATTTCAAGAATTCGGCCAGAAAATACATTTTTCTTACCCTTTTTCTCGACCGTCAACAAGCCGCGCTGTATCGCCACGTAAGGAATGGCGTTGACCAAATCGCGCAGGGTAATACCCGGCTGCATCTCGCCCTTGAAGCGAACCAACACAGATTCCGGCATATCCAGCGGCATAACTCCGGTCGCCGCCGCGAACGCAACCAAGCCGGAACCGGCCGGAAAGGAAATACCAATTGGAAAACGAGTGTGCGAATCGCCGCCGGTACCCACAGTATCCGGCAACAACATGCGATTTAACCAGGAATGGATAATGCCGTCGCCCGGACGCAATGCAACGCCACCGCGGTTCATGATGAAATCGGGCAGCGTATGTTGGGTATCGACGTCCACCGGTTTGGGATACGCCGCGGTATGACAAAAGGATTGCATGACCAAATCTGCCGAGAAACCCAAACAGGCCAGATCCTTCAGCTCATCCCGCGTCATTGGACCGGTGGTATCCTGAGAACCCACCGTGGTCATGTGCGGTTCACAATAAGTACCCGGACGGATACCGTCAACCCCACAAGCCTTGCCGACCATCTTCTGCGCCAACGTAAACCCTGTGCTCGTATCGCCCGCTGATTCGGGTCTGCGGAAAGCTGGTGATGGGCCTAGATTCAGTGATTTGCGCGCCCGCTCCGTCAAACCGCGACCGATAATCAGAGGAATCCGCCCACCGGCCTGGACCTCGTCTAGAAGCACGCCTGTTTTAAGCGAAAATTCTGACATCAACTCCCCGGTTTCATGGTGCAACACTTTGCCATCGTACGGAAAAATGTCGATCACATCCCCCATACTCAACTTCTCTACGTCGCATTCGAACGGCAACGCACCGGAATCTTCCATTGTATTGAAAAAGATCGGTGCAATCTTACCACCAATGCAAACACCGCCAGTGCGCTTGTTCGGAACATAGGGTATGTCATCACCCATGAACCACAATACCGAGTTGGCTGCCGATTTCCTCGAAGACCCGGTTCCAACCACGTCACCCACGTAAGCGACTGGGAACCCCTTTTGTTTCAGCTCCTCAATCTGCTGCTCAGCATTGTTAATACCTTCACGAGGCATTTTCAACATCGCTTTGGCGTGCAATGGAATATCCGGGCGCGACCAAGCATCCGGCGCCGGAGACAAGTCATCGGTATTGGTTTCACCGACGACCTTGAAGACAGTTACGGTAATTTTTTCCGCTAGTTTCGGTTTGGCGCTAAACCATTCAGCTTCTGCCCAAGAGGTGATCACCTGTTTCGCATAATCATTGCCTGCGGACGATTTTTCCTCGACATCGTGGAATGCGTCAAAGATTAACAACGTGTGCGATAAGGCTTTGACCGCAAGTGGCGCCAATTGATCGTGATCTAATAAATCAACCAATGGCGCGATGTTATATCCGCCCAACATCGTCCCTAATAATTCTGTTGCCCGCGCAGGATCAAGGATCGAAGATTTTGCTTCGCCTTTGGCAATCGCTGCAAGAAATCCCGCTTTTACATAGGCCGACTCATCAACGCCTGGAGAAACCCGGTTCGTCAGCAAATCCAATATGACATCTTCTTCGCCTGCTGGAGGATTTTTGGCCAACTCAACCAAGGCCGCTGTTTGCTCAGCATCTAGTGGTTTGGGGACGATGCCCAGCGCAGCTCTTTCTTCAACGTGTTTACGGTATTCTTGTAACATTTCCGATTGGATCTCCAAAATAATTAAACCTATCAAGTCTATCATTATTTTTAATTCGCCCAAAAGAATTCATAGTATTCTGCCTCGGCAAAGAACATTAATCAGCGTATGGGTCTATGATTATCCGTCTATTCTAGCGATTGCGCCAAAGCCTTTTTTAGCTAGATTGATAGTACAATCCAGCATTACATTCGCCTCCAAATCGATTAAAATAGTCTTTTGATTTAGCGGAATACAGAGTGACGACTTTAATATACGCCGACCCGATATTCCAAGATCATGATACTGGCAGTGGCCACCCGGAAAGCCCCGCTCGTTTGCGTGCGATAGATAAAGCCTTGAGCACTCAGGATTTCCGAACGTTAGCCCACAAAGGTGCTGTAACAGGCTCCGAAGAGCAACTGCGACTGGTCCATCCGCAACAGCATATCGACGCAATCTTCGATTCGGTACCCGAATCGAATCTCGCATATGTCGATGGTGATACGGTAGTGTCACCCAAGTCGGGCAAAGCCGCACTGTACGCAATAGGCTCGATCTGCGATGCAGTCGACCAGGTTGTATCGAAAACAGTTCATAACGTTTTTTGCGCGGTGCGACCTCCCGGTCATCACGCCGAAACCGATCGAGCCATGGGCTTTTGTTTATTCAATAATATTGCGGTCGCAGCACAATATGCGCGTTCCAAGTATGGTATTGGCCCAGTCGCTATCGTCGATTTTGACGTGCATCATGGGAATGGTACGCAACAAGCTTTCTATAGCAATCGCGACGTTCTCTACGGTTCAACCCACCAGTCACCGCTGTACCCGGGCACCGGTGCGGTCAATGAAACCGGTGTCGGCAATATCATCAATGCGCCGTTGTCGGCGGGTAGCGGAACGACTGAATTTCAAAGCGCGATGGAACAACGGATTTTCCCGGCAATACATAAAATAAAACCCGAGCTAATACTGGTATCAGCAGGTTTTGACGCGCACAGAGCCGATCCTCTGGCATCGCTGCAGTTGGATGAATCGGACTTCGCCTGGGTGACCCGGCAATTGATGGACATTGCCGACCGCTACTGCGACGGACGCTTGGTTTCCAGTTTGGAGGGTGGGTACAATCTGGACGCATTGGGCCATAGTGCTGCGGCGCATGTTCTTGAATTAATGCAAGTTTGAAGTAACTATTCAATGCATCTATCGAGCTGTCGAAAAGTAAAGTATACGTAGGCTGGATAAGCGGAGCGTCATCCGGCGTTTGTGATTACCAGCGGTTTTATTGTCGGATGGCGCTTTGCTTATCCAACCTACGGGTTTTTATGAGTAAATGGCGGCTTTTAACCATAGATTTAAACCGAAAACCCAATAATTAACTTTCGCCTCGGCCGATCCCATAATAATCAATACCCAGGCTCTTGAGATATTTGGGGTTGTACAGATTGCGTCCATCAAAAATTACCGGGTGCGAAAGCGCGTTCTTGATTAAACCGAAATTCGGACTGCGAAAAACACTCCATTCTGTAACCACCAATAACGCATCAGCGCCCTCCAACGCAGCTTCGGGACTGTTGCATAATACTAGGTCGCTTCGTTCCCCATAAATACGCCGAGCTTCTTTCATGGCGGCCGGGTCGAACGCACGAACCGTGGCACCGGCGCCCCACAGAGCCTCCATCAAAGTCCTGCTGGGCGCTTCGCGCATATCGTCGGTATTCGGTTTGAACGCCAAACCCCACAACGCGAATGTTTTCCCGCTGAAGTCGTCGGCAAAATAGCGCCTGCATTTTTCGAACAACTTTTCTTTCTGCCGGTCATTAACGCGCTCGACAGCTTGCAATAATTCCGCTTTATAACCGACCTTTTGTCCGGTACGATCCAGGGCGGTTACATCTTTGGGAAAACACGAGCCCCCGTAACCGCAACCTGGATAAACAAAATGATATCCAATGCGCGGGTCCGACCCTATCCCGATTCGAACTTGTTCGATGTCCGCGCCCAACAATTCCGCCAAACTGGCCAATTCGTTCATAAAACTGATCTTGGTCGCCAACATGGAATTGGCCGCGTATTTGGTCAGTTCAGCCGAACGCACATCCATTTCAACCATTCGGTCATGATTACGATTAAAAGGTGCATACAAGGTACGCAAGTGTTCTGTCGCCCTTGAATTATCCGTCCCGACGACAATTCTATCGGGTTTCATAAAATCATCGATCGCAGCCCCCTCCTTCAAAAATTCCGGATTGGAAACCACATCGAATTCAATCTGTACACCACGCTTGTCGAGCTCGGCTTGGACAAGCCCACGCACTTTGTCCGCAGTGCCTACGGGTACGGTTGATTTATCGATCATGATGCGGGTCTCGGTCATACGCTGACCAACACTTTTAGCGACCGCCAGAACGTGTTGCAGATCCGCAGAACCATCTTCGTCGGGTGGCGTGCCGACCGCGATAAATTGAAATAACCCATGTTCGACCGCCAAATCGATATCGGTCGTAAATACCAACCGGCCGGCGGCCAAATTGTGTTCCAACAATCCGTCAAGCCCTGGTTCATGGATCGGTACCTCGTGGTTATTCAGTCGACTAATCTTGTCTTCATCGATATCTACACAGACGACGTGGTTGCCCACTTCCGCCAAACACGCAGCGGTCACCAGACCGACATAACCGGACCCAAATATGGTAACGTTCATAAAATTTCTATCTCAAACCTTGTTTCGTGGTTAAACTCAGAATTCCTGACCGGAAATAATTCTAATCAATTATAGTCGCTGGGAGGAGGTCGTTATTAGAAAGGGATTCCAATTGCTATGCCGCAAATATTTTCGTAACGACGCGAGATATTCCTCGTCAATTCTATTCAAACCAACAAGCGTACTTTCATTAAACTATGACGATGCCAGAATATTGAAAAATTCCGGAGTATCTAATCTTCGCGCCGTCTAGATGGCAATAGTATCTCCTGATATAAACGGGTTCTCAGAAACCGCGTTCCAGGTCGCGCTCCACGTCGTCAATATTTTCCAATCCGACGGAAATCCGGACCAATCCATCGGTAATACCCGCAGCCGCCCTTTCTCCATCTGTTAATCGCCCATGGGTCGTTGTTGCCGGATGCGTTATCGTCGTTTTCACGTCGCCCAAATTAGCAGTTATCGATAACATTTGAGTATTATCGATCAAGTTCCACGCCGCTTCCCTTCCACCGTCAATCTCGAAACTCAACACGCCGCCGGCTCCTTTTTGTTGCTCACAAGCCAAAGCAAATTGCGGATGCGAATGTAATCCCGGGTAATAAACCTGCAAGACTTCCGGTCTATTTTCCAACCAATGCGCCAAACGATTCGCATTTTCGCAATGTGCTTTGATACGTACTGCTAATGTTTCCAGGCCGTTTAAAAAAACCCACGCGTTAAATGGACTCATTGATGGTCCGCCGGTTCTTAGGTACGGATAAATCTTCTGTTCGATCAATTCGTCTGAACCCACGATGGCCCCGCCAATGCAGCGCCCTTGCCCATCCAAATACTTGGTCGCCGAATGTACGACCAAATCCGCACCCAAAGCTAGGGGTTTTTGTAATACAGGCGTACAAAATACATTGTCGACAATCAGCAGACAACCATGGTCATGCGACAACTCAGCCAGGCGTGCTATATCGACAAGTTCGGTCAGTGGGTTGGAAGGTGTTTCGACAAATAGAAAGCGCGTTTCAGATTGTATTGCACTTTCCCAACCCGCTAGATCACTAAGTTCTACAAATGTCGTTTCAACACCAAATTTGGCAAAAAAGTTCTGGAATAATAATACCGTATTACCGAATACACTTCGCGAACAAACCACATGATCTCCGGCTTTTAATAAACCCATTCCCAGCGTTGTTATCGCGGCCATTCCAGAAGCAACAGCCAAGCAACGCTCACCGCCTTCCATCGCCGCCAGACGTTGCTCAAATGTCCTGACCGTCGGATTGGTAAAACGGGAATAAATGTTTCCCGGTAACTGCCCGGAAAATCTGTCTGCAGCTTCAGCCGCATTGTTGAACACGTAGCTGGAAGTTAGAAAAACAGGGTCGCTGTGTTCAGCTTCCGCAGTTCTGGTTTGCCCGGTCCTGACGCCGTGAGTTTCCAACGCTGTATCGGACACGCTTTTCTTTATCAATTCTATTCTCTTTATCTACTGGGTCTACGAAATATGCTTGGTCTTGAGGATTACAATTCCCATAAAATTTGTTCCTAACGCGGAAAAATGCTCAAGCGGTATTGTGTAATTCCATAATGCCATCTTCGATCATGCCATCGGTCTTTGCCTTATCGCTACGTTTATTTTCCAAATATTCCAAATATTCTTTGGTTACGTCACCGGTAATATATTCATTGTTGAAACAAGAGGTATCGAAGTGTTCTATATTTGATTTTTCCCGCTTAACCGTCGCTATGAGATCTGCTAAATCCTGATATACCACCCAATCCGCCCCGATTACACGTTGAATCGTGTATTCATCCCGATTGTGCGCAATTAATTCTTCTGCGGCAGGCATATCGATGCCATAGACATTAGGATACCGAACCGGCGGTGACGCTGAGGCCAAATACACATTGTTGGCACCAGCATCTCGTGCCAATTGGATGATCTGTTTGGACGTGGTTCCCCGAACGATAGAATCATCAACCAACAGAACATTCTTAGCTTTAAATTCTAAATCAATAGCGTTGAGCTTTTGCCGCACCGACTTCGCCCGCATTTTCTGACCCGGCATAATAAACGTGCGGCCTATATACCGATTTTTAATAAACCCTTCACGATACTTAACGCCCAATACGTTCGCTAATTGCAACGCCGCAGTTCGACTGGTATCCGGAATTGGGATGACCACATCGATATCGTGATCTGGTCTTATCCGTAGAATTTTTTCGGCAAGTTTTTCGCCCATCCGTAATCGTGCTTTATATACTGAAATATCATCAATAATGGAATCGGGACGTGCGAAATAAACGTACTCAAAAATGCACGGACTGTGGTCAACCTTTTTTGCGCATTGCCGGGTGCGCAGCGCGCCGTTATTTTCTATAAATATTGCCTCGCCGGGCTTGATATCCCGAACTAGATTAAACCCAAGCACGTCTAATGCGACGCTTTCAGAGGCCATCATATATTCCGGCCCTTTTTCGCTACTGCGTTCACCGAATACGATGGGGCGAATTCCATACGGATCACGGAATCCCAAAATACCAAAACCGGTGATCATCAGTACCACAGCATAAGCCCCGCGGCATCTTTCATGGACAACCGATACCGCACGAAACAGATCGTCAACATCCAAACGAAGTTTCTTTAAACGCTGCAATTCATGGGCAAATACGTTTAACAAAACCTCGGAGTCCGAATTGGTATTGATATGGCGTTGATCTTCAACAAAGAGATCACGCTTTAACGATTCGGCATTGATTAGATTACCGTTGTGGGCCAACGAAATCCCATAGGGTGAATTGACGTAAAACGGTTGTGCTTCTGCCGAGTTATCGCACCCGGCTGTGGGGTAACGAACGTGGCCAATCCCCATATTTCCTTTAAGTTGAGGCATATGGTGCGGTTGAAATACATCGCGCACCAACCCTTTATTCTTACGCAAATGCAAACGTCCACCGTGGTAGGTTACGATCCCTGCTGCATCCTGCCCACGGTGTTGAAGCACAGTTAAAGCCTCGTAAAGCTCAAAGTTTACGTTACTATTTGAAACGATACCCGCAATTCCGCACATGATGCTCTTTCCACAGTTAACTCAGAATCATCGATAATCTATCTTTCCCGCGACACCTGTTGGAAGCTGATCCCTCAACCAAAGCGCAACAGACTCAAATGGCGCTATAAGCTGAGATTCTTTCCACCATGGGTCCGCTGGCAAAGGCGTTAAACCGGCCAGCAATACTAATACCGCAACCACCACTATACCGCGTCCAACACCGAATAACAGACCGGCGAGCCGGTCAGTACCGGTCAACCCGGTTTTGTCGACCAGTTGCGCCAACAAATAGACTAACAAGCCGCCCAGTATTAATGTTAGCAAAAACAAAATAACAAACGAGACCGCCATCCGGGCCGATGGCAAATCAATTACCGATTTCAAATAGACCGAAAATTCGCGGCTAAAGCTCAGCCCCACCCAAAACGCAAATGCCCACGTCGTCAAAGATAAAGCTTCCCGGACAAAACCACGGAATAAACCGATAATCGCAGAAATACCGATTAAGCCAATTATTGCATAGTCGATCCAAATCATTTGATGCCACCTACACAACTCAAACAATTGGGTGATGAATTCATAATTTCATTCAACTTAGAACTTAACCATCTAAAGTATCTGGAATAGAATCGAACAATCTGCTGAATTCAGTTCGAATTAGGAATTGAATGAGTTGATCGCCAGACTGGCTCAGGGGCGGGAGATTCTATCAAATTAATATTAACTACTCTAGCCCGTGAAATGCTTTCGCCACACATGTTTTAAATTTAGTGTTTGCAATTTTAATAAGTCGGCCTAAACAAAAGCCGCCATAATTGAGTATACGCCCTAGATTTATTTACAGCGATAATTCCCTTTAAAAACAACAACAAAACATTCGTTAATTATCGTGGTAAAAAAACCGCTATTTATCACGGATAAGCGACAACCAACCCCTCGATCGCAAACATTTCATTCAATTTTTTTAAATATCGCTGCGCGCGATTGCGGTCGAGTTCCGGTCCAACTCTAACCCGGAACATCGATTTTTGCTTCCCGTCCACAGCTTCGACAAACGCTGGATACCCGGCTTTTCGCAGCTTATCCCGCAATTGGTTGGCATTCTTTACATCGGAAAAACTTCCGGCTTGAACAACCCATGCCGACAAGGCCTTGTCCGACTGTTTCGATTTCGCTACCTTCGGTATGGCCTTAGTTTTAGCTATTTTTTTGTCTCTGGTTGGCTGCTCAGATTCACCTACGGTGACCCTCTTTGGAATAACCAAGTTATCATTTTCAAAATCTTTCGGAAATTCAGGGATACTAAAATCCTCGGTTTGCGTAACGTTAATCTGTTCGTCAAATAGCATTGGTAGAAAAATTATCGCCAACGCAGATACTACCGTCGCTCCGACCAACCGTTGTTTTAATTTAGCATGCATCCAACTAAGTCCGCAGACCGATCTGCCCGGCAATCGAAGCTTCCTGCTCATTGGAATTACCAAGCCCTTCACAATATCGACCATCGATTTTCAAAAATGCCGATACCAAAAAGAAAGAACCAAATATGAGCACCAAATCATCTCCAGATACATCCCGCTTTGCTTGCTCGATCGCGGCTCTTGCATCGGTAAATCCCGAGGAATAATCCTCAACCGAGCACTCCATCAATTGACTGACTATTTCGCTATCGTCAGCCGATCTAGAAATCTCCAGTGGCGCAAGATACCAGTGGGAAATAATATCCTTCATATTCGCGATGACACCTTTGATATCCTTGTCTCGCATAATCGAGAATACCGCCAAAATACGCCGACCCTTGAATTCCTGCGCCAGGTATTCCGCCAACGATGCAGAAGCTTGAGGATTATGGGCCACATCCAGCATGATCGGCGGATGGCCCGCTAAAAATTGAAATCGCCCCACTAGCGAAACGCTTTTAAGACCGTTACGTATCGATGCCACCGAGACGGGCAATTTATCAGCCACTAATGCCAATATTCTTAAAACAGCCGAAGCATTCATAAATTGATGTTCGCCACTCAACGCCGGTAATGGCAGGTCTGATAACACCTTAGCGGAAGACGACCATGTCCAAGTCTTAGACTGTTTTTGATAGTTGAAATCGACCCCATAACGAGACAACTTAATGCTATGCGATTCTGCATAATTTAATATCGATTGCGGCGGATGTAATTCACCAATAACCGCAGGAACTCCCGGACGAAAAATCCCGGCTTTCTCAGAACCTATCGCATCGCGTGATTCACCTAACCAATCGCTATGGTCAATCTCAATGCAGGTAATTAACGCAGCATCGGTATCTAATATATTTACTGCGTCCAAGCGACCACCCAATCCAACTTCAAGCAACTGAACATCAAGTTGCGAGCGGGAAAAGATATCCAACGCGGCCAACGTACCAAATTCAAAATAAGTTAGCGATACCTGCTGTCTGGCAGCATCCACGCGCGCGAAGGATTCGCATAGCAGTTCATCCGACACCGGGGTTCCATCAATTTGAATACGCTCGTTGTAGCGCAGTATATGGGGAGAGGTATAGGCACCGACCCGATAACCTTCTGCTCGCAGTATTGCACTTAGAAACGCGATACATGAACCCTTACCGTTAGTACCGCCGACAGTGATTGTAAATGGGGAACGCATTGGTCCCAATCGGCCGTAGACCTCTCGAACCCGCGCTAAACCTAAATCGATAGACTTAGGATGACAAGACTCTTGCCACGCCAACCACTCGACTAAAGTTTGAAAACGCATTGGCTATCCTTGATTAAGGTACGCAATCCAGCATTAATCAAACTATTTCTTTTCGTCCGTTTCCACGGCCTGTTTCTTTATCTTTTTGACCGGCGCATCTCGACCGTTACTCGATTTCGGCACCAACATAGACAGTATCTCAAAAATTTTATCGCGCATTTCACGTCGGTCTATAATCATGTCAATGGCTCCATGATCACGTAAGAATTCGCTTCGTTGAAATCCTTCAGGCAAGGTTTCTCGGACAGTTTGCTCAATCACTCGTGGACCGGCAAAACCAATCAGTGCATTGGGTTCTGCAATATTGATATCGCCCAACATCGCCAAACTTGCTGAAACACCCCCCATTGTTGGATCAGTCATTACCGGTATGAAAGGAATACCCACGTCCGACAAACGTGCTAAAGCGGCGCTGGTTTTAGCCATCTGAAATAAAGACAAGAGCGATTCTTGCATCCGGGCGCCGCCGCTGGCGGTAAAAACCACAAATGGAATACCACGTTCTTGACTTAATTTCACACCGCGGACAAATCGTTCCCCGACGACGGAACCCATCGACCCACCCATGAATTCAAAATTGAACGCTGCAGCAACAATATCCCGGCCTTTTAACTGTCCGGAAACAACAATCAACGCATCCTTTTCACTCGTCTGTTTTTGCGCTTGAATAATACGGTCTTTATATTTCTTAGTGTCTTTAAACTTAAGGGGATCCGTAGGCTTCAAGTCCTCACCGATCTCCTGGCGTTTGTCCGGATCAAGAAAAATATGTAGTCGCTTACGACCACTGATCCGCATATGGTAAGAACATTTCGGACATACTTCCAAATTCCGTTCAAGCTCCGCCTTATACAAAATCGCGTCACAATCCGGACATTTATTCCACAGACCTTCCGGTACCGCGCCTTTACTTGATCCATTCGTTCGAATCTTGGATGGAACTAATTTTTGGAACCAGCTCATGATGTTTTAATCTGAAAATTCACGAATCCATCGCGGTACGCATTAACATCAGCGTCCCGGCAATCTTTTCTCTTAACGCATCTACAGGTTGATCCAGATCGGACTCAATCAACTTTATCAATGCGCTACCAATAACCACTGCATCTGCTAACCCGCCAATTGCGGCAGCTGTTTGCGGACTATTCACACCAAATCCTACAGCAACTGGTAAATTTGTAGTACTGCTGATCTGTTCCATCTTGCGGCTGACGTCGGCCAAATCCAAGTTCGATGCACCCGTAACACCTTTTAACGAGACATAATAGATAAATCCACGCCCAACCGCACTGACTTTCTCCATGCGTTCTTGCGTACTATTCGGGGCTAACAAAAAGATCGGATCGATTTCAGCACCATCGAACAAGCGGATCAAGTCTCCAGCTTCTTCCGGCGGCATATCAACCGTCAATATACCATCGACCCCAACCGATTGCGCCCGAGAAACAAAGGTTTTATAACCCATGCACTCTATAGGATTCAGGTAACCCATCAGGACCACAGGTGTCTCAGTATCAACCGACCTGAACTCGCGAACCATGTCCAAGACCTTCGATAAATTCATACCTTTCGCCAACGCTCTTTCGCTAGCCCGTTGAATGACGGGTCCATCGGCCATGGGGTCAGAAAAAGGCACGCCTAATTCAATAATATCTACACCTGCTTTTACCATCGCGTGCATCATCGGCACCGTAAAGTCCGGATTTGGATCGCCTGCGGTTAGAAATGGAATCAATGCCTTACGCTCGGATTTTCGCAACACATCGAATTTCGATTGTAATCGACTCACAACTGCCACCCTTCGATTCGCGCTACCGTATGCATGTCCTTGTCGCCGCGCCCGGAAAGACTGACCAATAAAGACTGATCGCCACTCATATGAGGCGCGATTTTCATCGCGTGGGCTAACGCGTGACTGGATTCCAACGCGGGTATGATACCTTCCAAGCGAGTGAGCGCGTGAAATCCTTCCAACGCTTCCTTATCCGTAATACTGACATATTCAGCGCGCCCAATGTCTTTAAGCCATGAATGCTCGGGGCCTACTCCAGGATAATCCAATCCTGCCGAAATCGAATGCGTTTCGATGATCTCGCCATCGTCATCTTCCATCAAATATGTTCGATTTCCATGCAGCACGCCCGGTTTCCCCGCATTCAACGGCGCTGAATGGCGACCTGTTTCTATACCATCTCCAGCCGCTTCAACGCCGATCATCTTGACCTCTTTATCATCGATAAATGGGTAAAATAATCCGATTGCATTCGAACCCCCGCCGACACAGGCGACTAGCGCGTCGGGTAAACGACCGGTAGTCTCCAACATTTGTTGTCGGGCCTCGCGCCCTATTATTGCTTGAAAATCCCTGACCATGGCTGGATAAGGATGAGGGCCGGCTACGGTACCGATAATATAGAAAGTATCATCAACATTCGTTACCCAATCACGCAATGCTTCGTTTAAAGCATCCTTCAAGGTTTTCGATCCGGCCTCGACACTAACAACACTCGCGCCCAACAATTTCATTCGATACACGTTCAAAGCTTGGCGTTTGATGTCTTCAGCACCCATGTATACGACGCATTCCAGTCCCATTCTGGCTGCCACAGTTGCAGTCGCAACACCATGCTGGCCGGCTCCGGTCTCAGCAATTATGCGACTTTTTTGCATGCGTTTAGCCAACAAACCCTGGCCTACCGTATTATTTACTTTGTGCGCACCAGTGTGATTCAGATCCTCGCGCTTTAGAAAAATTTGAGCGCCGCCTAGCTCTCTGCTCCAACGCTCGGCATGGTATATCGGCGAAGGCCGCCCCACGTAATTTTTAAGATCCGCATCCAGCTCTGAAACGAAGTCCGGATCCTGCATATAGCGCTGATAGGCCTTGGTCAACTCCTGAATGGGCAACATTAAAGTTTCAGCGACAAAAATCCCGCCATAAGGGCCGAAATGTCCCCGGTCGTCCGGCATATCGTATTGTTTATTTGTGTTATTATCTCGCTCGTTCAAGCTCATTTACCTCATTCAAAAAACCAACCATTTTTGCAACATCTTTTATGCCCTTAGCAGATTCCACACCGCTACTCACATCTACCGCATAGGGGCGAACCGACGCTATAGCGTGCTTTACATTTTCCGAGGATAACCCACCGGCCAAAATTATCGGCAATTGGCAATTATCAGGAATTCGCGCCCAATCAAAACTTTTGCCGGTACCACCTTTCTCGCCAGGGTGGTATGCATCCAACAATAAACCGCGCGCATCCGAAAATCTCTCCTGAATTTCTTCCAAATCAACCCGATCCGCCATGCGAACTACTTTTATGTAGGGTACCCCAAAACTTCGGCAGAACCCAGGCGACTCATCACCGTGAAATTGGAGTAAATCCACATCGACCTGATCCAGAACCTGCTCTATCCGATTACTACCCTCATCTACAAATAATGCAACAACAGAAACGAATGCTGGCAGTTCACCTAATATCTTTCGGGCCACCACAATATCAACATTTCGCGGGCTAGGCGGATAAAACACCAAACCTATTGCGTCGACGCCCAAATGCGCCGCGCTAGTAGCATCTTCGGGCCGGGTAAAACCACAGATTTTAACCCGAGTTCGGCCCGGGCTGTAAAATTTATTCATTAATTTGTCGACGTATTGTCGGTGAAACTGAAAAAACTTCTACTTTCGCAAACAAATCGTAATTTGATTTAGACCGACACTCAAGTTGTCGTACTTGGCCATACTATCTCAATAACGTACCCACACTTTCAACACAGTGAACACTACCATAGCATCCCGTATTTTGGATAGATCCAGTGATACCTTGAATTCAATCCTTTACAATCAGATGCCATCAAAATTGATGATTCATCAGAGTAATTCAAGATATACAAAACATAGAGATTTACTCGTATCCGAAATCATTTTTTTGCATTCCGAAGATAGCCGCCAAATAAGTGACGGCACAACCTTGCATGGCTTTGCCATAAACAAAGCCAAATAAAATCAGACGAACCGATTAAAGCTAACGCAGACGTTCCATATACAAAAAAACCAATCGGTAAAATTAGTCGTATCGTTTCGCAAAATCAGGCAAACAATCGAAAATCGCATGATTATTCAGACTCAATAAATCAGGATATTTAACTGCAACCAAATATAATCCGCTGGCCTGTGCAGTTACACCGCCCAAGGCCCGATTTTGTGCGACCAGCACCTCGCGTGCCCAATCCGAACATTTCTTACCACTACCAACCTCAATCAACACACCAACAATATTACGAACCATATGATGTAAGAATGCATTCGCGACAACGTCAATTAAAACGAAATCCTGGTGCGCTTTTATATCGATTTGGTACATCCGCCGGAAAGGACTTTTGGATTGGCAGCTTTTTGCGCGGAACGATGAAAAATCGTGTTCTCCAATCAGATGTTGTGCGGCTTCCATCATTCTCTGTGAATTTAATGTTGTATGACACCAGGTAACCCGCCTGCGTAATAGGGCGGATTGGGTCGCTCGATTTAATATGATGTATCGATAATACCTCGCTATTGCGCTATACCTGGAATGAAAATCAGCGCTCACCTGTTTTGCCCACAATACTCGTATATCGTCCGGCAGCTTTGTATTGACTCCCATGACCCATGCGTTCACTGCACGCTCGGCACTAGTGTCAAAATGCACAATTTGCTCCACAGCGTGAACCCCCGCGTCGGTTCGCCCAGCGCTGAAAACCTTAATGGGGGCATCGGCAACTTTGGAAATGGCGTGCTCCAAAACAGTTTGAATTGTCCGTCTATTGGGCTGACTTTGCCATCCGGAAAATAAGCTTCCGTCATACTCCAGCCCCAAAGCAATCCTCGCAAGGGGCGCTTCTTGGTCTTGTTTCAACATTATTAGGAAAAACGACAAATTAGGCCAGTTTTGTCGCGTTCTGACGACAGAAGCTTCTTAGCTAAGTTCATATCGTTACACCAATACCTATTATCGTTGTCGCTAATTCAAGACATAAACAAGCGCATCTTTATTGACAGATTATATAAAAAACAAAAGAAATCAACATAATACCAAGTATTGAAATGCGGCATAGCCTTTGCTATGTCAACCAAAATGCTTCCGCCACCTAAGCAAATAGGGACCTATTATGAACAAATTGAGAATGCTGGCAATACTTGCGTTAGGTCTAATTTCTTTAGAGACACCGGCTGTTTCTTACCACCAATTAGACAATAACAATGATGGTTTGATTAGTAACGATGAAGCCCAGGAAATGCCTGAACTCGCAGGTCAATGGTCAGCGATAGATAGCAACCAGGATGGGAAAATTGATCAATCTGAATTTGCTTTATTCGAGATTGCGATCAATAAAGATATTGCCTCGGAATAAGTACCCAAAGATAAGTCACTTGTTAACCCGGGCTGAATTCAAGCGGGAGAATCTACGGCGGCCAAACCGGTGTTGGGAATATCGGGTTTTTTGCGCGCGGTATCTACACCCATCGGAATTCCCGTACAATTGCTTAACGTCAGGCTCGGTGGATTTAGATCAAAAGTAAACGGCATCAACTTACTTAGTGCACTTAAGCCCAGAATCTGTCGAGTACCGGCGGGAAATACGGCGACCTCAACATCGCGGACCACACACTTGTCAGCCAAAACCACACTGGTGATACGGTAAACTGGAACGATCATCGTCGCCCCGTTGGCTAACACACCTTCAAGTTTTTTCACGTATACGGCGTTACCGTTCTGCTTCAGTTGTACCAAGGTAGACTCGCTAATCGTGCTATAGCCAGACCCAGTGTCAACCAGAAAGGAAGAATCACCGGAACCCTCTATATGACCATCGACATAATAGGTATTGGTTCCAATAGTTTTCAATGAGACCTGTTGCGTACTACTATCCGCATAAACCGGCGAAGTAGCTAACAACACTAAAAACCACGGGCTAACTAATCTGAGCAAAATGATTTCTCCGAACGTCTATTTTTCCGGTTGGCATGCTACTAAGCTTAGACAATTTGGAAAGAAATATAGGACCACCCGTAGGCAACATGAGTAAGCGTGAACCGGGTCAAAGATTTTTCAGGCTATTTCCCGCTTCACCTGAAACGCAGAGAACAGAGAATCTGAAGAATTTGCCTAAACGACTTTAGGAAATGGGTTAGATTTAGCAAAAATCCGCGCATACAACACGAAAAATAATCAAACGATTTGAACAGGCTAGTACCAATCGTTTAGCGGGACTAGGCCAGTACTTCAACGATCGTACCAACGTCCAAACGGTCAAATAACTCGATAATATCCGCATTCTTCATTCGTATACACCCGTGAGACCTAGGCTGTCCCTTGACTTCACTATCAGGACTACCATGAATATAGATATATCGTTTTGCACTATCCACGTTGCCAAAACGATTCCGCTTCGGCTCCAAACCGCTCAACCATAGAATTCTGGTCAGAATCCAATCACGCTCTGGAAACCTGTCGGCCAACTGATTCGAGAAAACTTCGCCGGTAGGCCGCCTGGCTACAAATACTGCACCGGATTCCTGACCGGCACCTATTTTTGCTCGGATACGATGCCGCCCTCGCGGCGTGCATTCGCTACCCATTTTCTCGCCCACCCCATTTTTCGCTGTCGAAACCGAATATGAAAGTAGCACCCGTTTGCCGTCAATCAATTCAAGACGTTGCTGGGGTATAAGAACCCGGACATTTCGATTCGCCATCATTGCAGCACGAATTTCATTGGACTCAAGATTGTTTCTCGAACAATGCGATTGACTCTACATGGGCGGTTTGGGGAAACATATCCATTACGCCGGCACCGCAAATTGTGTAGCCCAATTCATTTACCAATACACCAGCATCTCGAGCCAGAGTGGACGGATTACAGGAAACGTATACAATTCGCTTCACACCCCAATCTGGCAAATATTTCAAGATATTTTTAGCACCAGCTCGGGATGGGTCGAGCAACGCGTGGGAAAAACCACCTTTACACCAATTCTCAGCATCTAAATCCTTGTCTAGATCTGCGACGTAAAATTGCACATTATCCAAATTGTTTATCAATGCGTTATTGCGAGCTCTATCCACTAGAGCCTGAGAACCTTCAACTCCTACAACGCTATCTGCATAACGCGCGATCGGAAGTGTAAAATTACCCAGCCCACAAAAAAGATCGAGAACCCGGGAATCTAGACTGAGATCCAATAATTCGACCGCCCGGCTAACCATTTTACGATTTATTTCCGCATTGACCTGGGTAAATTGCAGGGGGTGAAAACTGCAGCTTATACCGTGTTCGGGTAATTGATAGTCGAGCAATTCAATCGTATCGGAATCCAGAGGGACAATTGAATCCGGTCCTTGAGGTTGCAAATAGATCGCAAAACCAAAACGCTGGCCAAAATTTAGCAATCGTTCATTATCCTCTGCCGTCGTCGTATCCAACACGCGAAACACCAACGCGCGGGCATTATCACCAATAGCGACTTCGACTTGGGGTACGCGATTTTTAATGCTTAGAGCGTCAATTAAATCTGACATGTCACCCAATAAATGCCCTACCGCGGGATGCAAAACCTTACAATGCAGCATATCAGCAACATAAGGATTGCGCTTCTCTCGAAACCCAACCAACACGCGACCCTTTTTTGCAACGTACTTAACGCCTAATCGAGCTTTGCGCCGGTATCCCCATTGTGGGCCGTTCAGGGCTGGCCAGAATGAAATATTTGACAAGTGTGCAATATGGGAAAACTGAGCCTGCAGTAGTTGCTGTTTTACGTTAATCTGCGAATCGGATTCCACGTGCTGAAAACTGCACCCTCCGCATCTACCGTAATACTCACATTCTGGTTCAGTGCGTAGAGGAGAAGCTTCAATTACCTGGTCAACGCATCCTTCCGCATAATCCCGCCGCATGCTGGTATATCTAAAGGTAACCTCTTCCCCGGGCAGTCCACCGTCAACAAATGTGACTTTACCATCCACATGCGCAACGCCCCGCCCGTCATGACAAAATGACTCAATTTTTACTGGCACAGGTGATTCCGGCAGTTTTCTTCTTTTATGCCTACGCGCCATGTAATAAATACTATTTAAAACTTTGGATAGAAAAAATTGTGCTTGCTAGCACCCAAGATTCAATCAATTTACGATCTTTCAACCAATATCGGCGCAAACGACCCAAATAAAGTCAACTTGGATCCAAGCAGGATTATTCCGGGAAAACTCCTGTTGATAAATAACGATCCCCTCGATCACAGATTATCGTGACGATAACCGCGTTATTCAATTCTCGCGATAACCTGAGCATCGCGGCAACCGCACCGCCGGATGAAATACCGGCAAAAATTCCTTCTCTAGACGCCATCTTACGCGTGGTATCTTCAGCTTCTGATTGGCTTACATCTATTATTCTGTCGACCCGCGAGGCGTTATAAATTTTGGGGAGATATTCCTGTGGCCATCGTCTAATACCCGGAATTTTTGCGTCCGCCTCGGGCTGGACACCGACAATATTGATATCAGGATTTTGCTCCTTCAAATACCGGGAAGTACCCATAATGGTCCCGGTGGTTCCCATAGAACTCACAAAATGCGTTATCGTTCCCTCAGTATCGCGCCATATCTCGGGCCCGGTACCCTCATAGTGCGCACGCGGATTATCTGCATTTGAGAATTGATCTAGCACTACGCCATCTCCGTTGGCCTCCATCTCCCGTGACAAATCTATCGCAGCTTCCATACTCCCTTCGGCTGGGGTCAAAATAATATTGGCACCGAATGCTTTCATTACCGCTCGACGTTCAACACTCATGTTGTCCGGCATTATTAAGGTCATACGATACCCTTTAATAGCGGCGGCCATAGCCAATGCAATTCCAGTATTTCCGCTGGTCGCTTCGATCAAACGATCACCCGGTTTAATATCGCCGCGTGCTTCCGCGTGCTTGATCATACTCAAAGCAGGCCGGTCCTTTACCGACCCGGCAGGGTTATTGCCTTCAAGCTTAACCAATAATACGTTATTGGTTTTTCCAGCCGATCGCTGTAGCCTGACCATCGGCGTGTTGCCGACGAAGGACTCTAACGTTGGAAACTGCATTTACACCGCCTCAATCTTGTTTGGTATTACGTATGCGTGGCAAAAATCAGCAGGCGGGATGGGTTTACTAATTAAATACCCTTGTATGATATCGCAATCGTGGCGACGCAAAAATTCATATTGATCTTTGGTTTCGACGCCTTCGGCAACGACTTCTAAATCAAGTTTATGTGCCAGTTGGATCATTCCATCAATAACCGCTGAACCGGATTTATCCTCAGGAACGTCTCGAATAAAACTTCTATCTATTTTCAATACCTGAACCTGCAGCCGTTTTAGGTAATTGAACGATGAATATCCAACGCCAAAATCATCAATCGCAACCTTCACCCCCATATCACCCAAACGGTTAAGTTTTTCTATAGTTTCGTCAGCGTGCTCTAAAACGGTATTTTCGGTAATTTCGAGCTCCAGATATTCTGCATCCAATCCAGTGAGTTCAAGGCAATTTTTGACACCGTCGACAAAATTGGTGGCCATAAATTCTCGCACTGAAACATTAACGGCAACCCGCCCAAAGTATCCATACTCAACCTGCCAATTTTTAAATTGTTCACAGGCTGTACGCATCGCCCATCCACCTATTTGACCAATTAACCCAGCATCCTCAGCGATAGGTATAAAAATACCGGGCAATAAAAAGCCTCGCTTCGGGTGCTGCCAACGAACCAACGCCTCCGCTCCAACAACCTTAGATTTGTTGACATCGATTTTGGGTTGAAAATACAGTATTAATTCATCCTGCTGTATCACCCGGCGTAAATCTGCTTCAAGATCAATACGCTCAGAAATAGACGCACTCATCTCCAGGGTGTAAAACTGATAATTATTACGACCTAGAGCCTTAGCTCTATACATCGCAGTATCAGCATTCTTCAATAATGCCTCTCGGTCAGTTCCGTCGTCCGGAAAAATTGAAATTCCGATACTCGCACCCACATAGATTTCTTTACCGACAACTTGGAACGGGGTCGATAGCGCCTTAAGTATATTTTGCGCCGCAATATCAGCGCCCTTGGGACCATGGACTGCACTCAGCACAACAACAAATTCGTCGCCACCCAAGCGGGCCAATGTATCTTCACTTCTAACGCAACCGCCTACACGTTCGGCCAATATCTTGAGTAGCTCATCGCCCGCTGCATGACCCAAATTATCGTTAACATCCTTAAAATGATCGATATCGATGAACATAACCGCCAATTGATTACCGTTTCGTCGGGCATAGGCAAGATCCTGTTGCAAACGATCCGAAAACGCGATTCTATTCGGTAAACCTGTCAAACCATCGTTATAAGCAAGTTGTTTAACCTTTTCTTCCGATTTCCGCGCATCCAATACTCGTTTGACGCGTTGCCGCAATACGGCAAGATTTATCGGCTTAGGAATGAAATCGGCAGCACCTGATTTAAAGGCTCGTTCGACCGATTCATCATTTTCAAGCGCTGTGATCATCAAGATAGGGGTAATTCTACCTTCTGGTAACTGTTTTATTTCGCGGCTCGCTTCAAATCCGTTTTTCACCGGCATCACCGCATCCATAATGATCAAATCCGGGCCATATTGACAGAATTTCTCTATCGCGTGCTGGCCATTGGTCGCTTGCTCGATTTTCAATCCATCCGCCTCTAAGGCATTCGTAATGGTCAAGCGTGTACTTCTATCGTCATCGACAACCAGCACCAATTCACGCTTCCCTCGATCGGACGATATTCTTGGATCTTCGAACGAAGCCAGCTTCTGCTTGAGACAGATCTCTACCTGGCCAAATTCATTTTGTAAATCGGCGAATAACTTATTGACTTGTAACTCGGTAATTTCATCCTCTTGGGCCAAATCTTCAATCTCACGACAAATGGATGCAAACATATTAGCGCCCAAATTCCTGGAACTTCCCTTAAGACTGTGCGCCACTCCCATCAAGGCGATCCAATCTTTTTGTTTGACACTCTCCTCAATCTGATGAATATAATTGGGAGTATCTGCCAGAAACGCATCGATGATTTCGCTCACCTTGCCGCCCATGGCATTTTCCAAATTTTCAAAACTTTCAACATTAATTCTGGAATCCGGGCTGGTTTGGCTTACGCCACCGGCAACCACACTTTGCCTAAACAATTCACCCAATTTTTTTCGCAGGATAGCCAAATTTAACGGTTTGATTAAACAATCATTCATACCAACATCCAAGCAACGACGAATATCGTGCGGATTATCCACCGCTGTCATCGCAAATATTGGTACCCGTCCGGCCTTGCCGCTTAACGAACGAATCTTGCGCGTCGCTTCGTATCCGTCCATCACCGGCATGTTACAGTCCATCAAAATAATATCGTATTCTTTGCGAGTAACCAGAGAAACAGCTTCTTCGCCGTTCGACGCCACCTCCGCTTGGAAGCCGGATTCCCCCAACATTGCCTTAGCAACTAGTTGATTGGTTCGATTATCGTCTACAATCAATATCCGTCCCGCATCCATATCGACATTTTTGTCAACTGTGGCCCTGCGCTCGACGGAAGGCTGAACAACCTGGCCTTGCATTAAATCGCGCAAACACTTTTTAAGCGCCGCCAACCTTACAGGTTTATTCAACGTGGCATCGAAATCGTTTGCATTAGGCTCAAAAAAACAGGGCCGGGTTAGCACAACCATCCGTGTTTTGGATGAACCCAATTGTTTTCTGACCTTTTCCGCAAATGCATGAATCTGGGATTCACACACCGCTGGATCAAATATGCAAATGTCAAAGTTGCACGACCCGGATCCGTCGACCAAATTTAGAATCTCACTTTCGCTGCCAACTGATTCACACCTGCAACCCAAAGATTCCAAAGTACTGACCAAATATTGCCTTGAAGTCGCGTTGGGCTCACCAACCAAAACATTTTTTCCAGAAGCTATATGATCGGGCGCAAAATCTTTAAGAACTTTCAAACCGACCCGAAAGGAAAACGAACTACCCTTTCCGTGAACACTATCTACACGTAACTCCCCGCCTAATAGTTCAATCAACTGTTTACAAATGGTCAATCCCAAACCTGTACCGCCAAATTTACGCGTGGTACTGCCGTCAGCTTGTCTAAACGATTCAAAAATTTTATTTTGTGCGTCTTCCGGAATGCCAATCCCAGTATCCGTCACGCGAAACTCGAATAGCGATTTGCCTTCCTCATCATTTATAAATGATGTCTCAAGCACGACCTCACCCGAATCGGTAAATTTGATCGCATTACTCAATAAGTTATTCAATATTTGGCGCAATCGGGTAACATCGCCTGCGATAAGATCCGGTAAATCAGGCGGGATAGACAAGCACAGTTCGATGTTTTTGGTTTGTGCTGTTTCTGCAAACAACGCAGCGACTTCTTCCAAACATTCCCGTAACGCAAAATCAATTACTTCGAGCTCCAATTTACCGGCTTCAATTTTACTAAAGTCCAGAATATCGTTAATCAATGCCAACAATGCATCGCCGGAATTTATCGCCACATTCAAATATTCACGCTGCCGATCCGGAACACCAATTTCGTTGAGCAAATTGAGCATACCCAAAACACCATTCAACGGCGTTCTGATTTCATGGCTTACAACAGCCGCGAATTCGGCTTTAGCCCGGGCGGTTTCCAAAGCAGCATCTCTAGCATCCTTCAATTCCGATTCTCGTTGCTCGAGAACCGTCATCATGGAATTGAATGCGTGTTCCATATGAACAATGTCTTTTGGTCCTTCCAACTCAGCACGAATCTTGGTTTCCCCACGTTCCGCACGTTGCATAATTCCAGAGAGATTCTCCAGTGGGGTGGTTAGGCGCTTGGTAATATATCGAAGTATGATCAATAGCACAGAAGCTAATGAAATTGCGATCAATGCGTTGATGACAAGAATTTTCTGCGTCATCGCGTGTAAACCCCGTTTGCTGACTGCAACCAACACAAAACCTAAAGTCTGCGAATCCGGCTCGACCTCGCCAAATACCGGATCCATAAGATCATCTGCAAACGACGGAATAACTTCCGCACCAAAGTACCAAGATTGCCTGGACTCATGGACCAAACGTGCCTCCGAGGTCAACCCCGCTATCCAATCCCCCAAATCATCTTCGGAAGGTTCGCCCTCGGTCATCAACAATTTCTTATCTGGATAATATATCGAAACTTGAGCTACATCGGGAAAGCCCAGCAATGTTTTCGCCGGTAATTGAGCGTTCTCTTCTGAACCGTAGAGAAGGGCTAAGCGGCTTTGAGCTGCAAAGCCATTGGTCACTTGCTTGCCTTCACTGACAAATCGATTCTCGGCTGTTTGATTGACGACGAACGAAATTAACGACGACGAAATTACCGATAGAATTAGAATACCCAGGACAAACGTCGTCGAAAGTTGTCGGTTAAAACTTATATTTGGATGATATAACCAGGACATTGTGTAGCAGGAATGCTAAGGCCGCGGAAAAACCAAATCAAATGACCGCTCGTCCCTAGACGAGAAATCAATCCCCAAGTGCTTAGCCGTCCGCATATTAACGGCTACTTTCAAAGCGCGCAGGGTATTAATAGGAGACGGTATGGAATCCTCCGTGACAGTGCTGGCCAGTTTACCCAATTCGCGCCCCATTTTGAAGTTATCGGGATACATCGAAAACAAAGCTCCACGTTTAACATGGACTAATTTACTCGAAAATACAATCAATCTCCGTTTCCACGCTTGTTCTAACAAAGACGGCAAGACAGAATCCGAGTCGATAGTTGTAGAGTCCTGCAACAACCATATAGCGTTTGTCCGGCTATCGATATTCTCGGCCAATTCCTTATAAATCAATGCTGCTTGCCTAATGTCAGTTGCCAAACGCGCGTCAAGTGATAAATTCAAATTGCGCGCCGAATTCATTGCTTGATCGATCAACGCTTGATTGACATTAGGATTATAAATGACCGATATTGTTGTTATCGTCGGGACCAGTAGTTTTAGTTTCTCGAACAATACATCGGGGTCCGGCATCAAACTTATGCCACCCGCGATCGAATCAGACCCCTCTACCGAAGAGGGCAATATTGCGCCAATGACGACTGGTATTCCCAAATTCAACTGACTAACCGCCCTCATTCCTCCTAGACCCAGTGCCAAAATGACCTGGTTTTCATTTCCAGAAATTTCGGCCTCCAGCTTCGTGCCGCCAAGCGCTGGGTTGAATGTATATTGGTCTACTCTAGATCCGGTTTCGTATTCGATACCGCCGATGATCGTTTCAAATATTTTCTTATACGGCTCACGAACTTCAGGATAAACCACTCCCAATGCCGCGCCATTGGCAAATCCCCACACACTGGAGGCCAGGGTCAGGAAAAAGCCAAAAAGAATAAACCTAAAGAAATTACTCAATTCGTAATTCCTAAGCCAACGCTATGCGCTCAATAACGCTTATCGATAGTCCGCTCATATTCATTAACGGGTTACTGCAGGCGATAACGCAATTCAAAATAAAAACTACGTCCGGCTAACGGCAGGTCACCAGGTATCAAGCTCGAGTTCGCGTTTGGAAATGGCTGACTCGGTTCTAGCGCATTCGAATTAAATAGATTTCGGACAGACGCACTGACACCCCAATTATCAAATATATCATCCCCGCGCACAGTCATATCCAAGGTCACATAATTGGAGGTTTGTTTTCGACCATCACCCGGAGGACGTTTTCTATCGGCGACCCAATTAGCTTGGACATCGAAATTCCAGCGCGGCCAAAATTGCCAGTCAGCCCGGCCATAGAGCTGGTGCGTAGGCGTAAAACCGACATCTTGGTCGGTTGTATCATCCGTAGAAATCTGCAAAGCATAATTCGCTTTCAGCTGTAAATTACGGTATACATTCCATTGTCCCTCCAATTCCACCCCGTATCCGTTTTGATCCCCAGCGTTTTGAAACGTTTGGCCTTGTGCATCCGGAACAGTTCGGATGATATCTGCGTAGTCATACCAAAAGATATTCAATTTCGTGCGCAAGTCTTGCGTCGCTTGGTAATCGAAAGCAAGCTCTACGGTATTTATCGTTTCCGGATCTAAATTCGGGTTACCTTGAAGAACAGGATTATTGACACTGAATTGCTCGGTAAAAGATGGCGCTCGGAATGCTCGCCCATATAAGAGTTTCGAGGTCAAGTTGTATGAAGTTTGCCAAACGAGCGCTACCCTAGGATTAACAGTGCTTCCAAAATCAGAATAATGATCGTATCTAAGACCCGCAGTTAACGTCCAATCGGGTGCAAAAGTCCATTCGTCTTGAGCAAACACATAAGTTACTTTGCGATTCTGCGGGGTCAAAAACGGCGCGCTTGAGCTTACATCGGTCAAGCCCGTTGGTAACGGCGTGGGAAATAGACCCGCTTGAAAAAAATTCTTGGTTTCGCTAATTTTGTAAAGATCTTCTAATCGAAACCCGGCCCCCAGGCGGAGTTGATGACCTCGAAATCCGTGATAAATACCAGATAGCGCAGCACGATAATGACGCTCGAAACTATCTGGATTTCCAAGCACACCCTGCGGAAAAGTTCGCAATGTGTTCGTTGTGTCCGGAAACGCGGAACCGGGTGGAAACAAAACCAGATCAGAACGATTGGCGACATCAAAATAACTAAGTTGGGCGGTAATATCCCAATCGTCGAACGCATCTGTGTTTTGATAAGTTAAATCGGCGTTAACACGCGTACTATCGTTTGTACCCACGGGGTCTAATGCCTGAGCGCCTCCTGCGCCAGTTCCAACCCGGTCTCTATTTTGCAGCCCCACCCGCAAGCGCCAGTTAGATATGGAAAGATCCAAACGCGTGTCAAAATATCGGCGCCCAACATTAACTGGTCCGGGTGCCAACGATGCATCGGTAGCGAATGTTTGATCGCAAAAACTTTGCGCGTCCGCTCCAACCGTTCGTCGTTGGCCACTTGTATCACCCGCTTGGAATGAAAACGCTATATCTAAATCTCCAATATTACCACCGTATTGGAGCCAACCCTCCTTGGTCGCAAATTCTCCCGCCCTAAAACCGATGTCCAACCCGTCAATGTCTTGAGCAGTTTTCGTAATGATATTAATCACTCCGGCAAAGGCATCCGCACCATATAATGCTGAGCCCGGTCCGCGTATAACTTCGACCCGGGCAATATTATTAACCGGCATACCGCCCCACACGATACTTCGATTTCCGGCAAATACGTTCGTAATCTGTATTCCATTAATCAACATCAAAACCTGTGGATTGAACTCCGAATGAATTCCGCGTATTTGAAAAATCGGATTGTAAGCCTGTGCCGAAACTGAAACGTGCAGACCCGGTACTGTTTCCAGAATTTCGTTTAGCTCGGTTGCACCAATTTTCTCGATATCCTGGGCTGTAATTACCGTAGCAACTGCGGGTGCCCGTCGCAGGAGCTGTTCACTTCCTGTAGCGATACTAATGTATTCTTCTCCGCCGTAAATTTCGGCCAAATCGGATTCATCTTGATAATTCAAAGAGGAATGAGATTCCTCCTCTTCCCCACATCTAACCAAAGAAGAGCTCAATACAAGTATAGAGATTACAAGTAGTTGAATAAATTTCTGGCTATTCATTTATTACCACCACATCGGAAATAAGATGATTGTTTGTTGTCATAATCTATGTATAAAAGAATTGCCTAAACTAATTTGGGTATTCCGAAGTTAAACACCTATTTTTTGACCTGTCCTCAATCCAAACCCTCTAGTCCCATGACCTTTGATTTGGACCCAGGTAGTTGATCCTTTCACAACGTAAAGGAAATAATGTCCCTTCAGCATGGGATACCCCATCAATATAGCAAGGCAAAAACCCTGCAGTGAAAATTGGGACGACAAATAGGTATGACTCCTGTGCCGATAATCCTATGTCTGCACAGAGAGCTGCTACCAACCCAGCATAGTTCAATCGCATCCTTCGTCTAGTTTCCAATAGAAGGCTCTCGATCTTAAATGCCATGTCCATGTAGGGTCCATGCTGATAGTCCAATCGGCGCAAGAATCTCAACATTGGTTTAATGCGCTCATCAGAGCTTGCTTTAGGTCTTCCATATCCAGCTATTTTTCTGAATTGCTTAAGTTCTGATGTGATTAATTCACTCAACGAGCCGCCGTTACTGATAGATTCCACAGTAGATTCCAAGAATTTAATTGCGTTTAACAGAGGCTGACCGCCGTAAATTTCTGCATCGGACACAGACAATGCCGCAGCCACGGCTAGTGAAGCAGGACTTCTTGCTGTTCCGCAAAACCCGGCGATTCGGTTATTCCAGATCCTTGGATCCGGATAACTGGTAAATACCCAAATGGCGTTTAGAATCTTCAAGTCAGCTTCATCAAAAATCCTTCCTGTGATTCCGTAGATATAGAGTTTTATCCAGGGCCAATCGGCCAAATCTTGATGAAGATCTTTGCCTCGAAAAATTGTGCGTTTTGGGAGCATTGCTGCGCCCATTCGCGTTTGCCATCGGTCTTCGCACTGGTGCAGTTGATTAGGACCTTTCACAATTAGTTTTTCCTAGTATTATCAATCTGCATGAGGATAATCTAGCAACTCAACAGCGTCGCCAAAAAAAGGGTATTTACGCCAGCCCATCTTTTTCTGTTCAAGAGCGTGCACTGCGGCACCCGGCAAGCGAAGCATCAAATACAACATTTCTCCTTGGTTGTAATCTAGAGACAGATCGATGCATGCTGCCGCTACGACGGCGATCATAGACAATGGCATATCTACGGCAGTTTCAAGATTCGATACATTTCGCTGCAACCATTTTACATTTGCAGCCGTAGGCACACTTGCTAGGCAATCCAAGATCTGCTGAACTGGCTTGGAGCGACTCGCGCCATATGGATCAAATCCTGGCACATGTGATAAGTGCATCCAATCATCTCTACGTTCTTCTTTTGGAGGATTTGCCAAATAATGCGACCATAAATCAATATCTTGACCACATTTTGACCAAATTTGCATTAATGCGACCAACTCCCTGCTACCGCCAAAACCTCCCGCACCTACGGCGAGAGCGGCTATCAAATTCGATGCGTTATTTGATCCACCTACAGCGCCGTTCATCGCCGCTCTGACACTTAGGTCTCGAGGACCTGGATTAGCTAGTGCTATAGCGAGTAATTCCAGAAGTCGTGTTTGATGAATTGAGGGCCTTTCGCCCATTAATAATAAGTAGAGGTATTCTATCCAACCTGCTTTCGGCAATACCTCCCCATAAACGTCAAACCCACTGCAATAACAAACCGATGCAGCAAACGGATTGTCAGCTTCGGGTACTTCTTTCCAGATTTTGCTCGATATTTTTTCGGCGCTCATTCATCCTCCTTGCGGCGGCCAGTGCCTTGACCCGCATCCCCATGGGGGGGACCTCTTCCGGGTCAACGTATACATCCAATAGTGTCGGGCCATTAAGAGAGCATAGCTCGTTAATATTCAGGTCGGTTAGATCACTCGGGGACTTGATTGTGTAAGCATTAATACCCATAGACTCCGCGAATAAGCGAAAATCCACTTCAGGTAAACGATAGCCAATTTTCTCAGCATTCGCCAATCGTTGACCGTGCTTAACCATACCCAGTGCCGAATCATTCAACACTACAAAAATGACAGCCAACCCCTCGGATTGCGCCACTGTTATTTCCTGACCGCTCATCAGCATACTGCCATCCCCGGTAATACACACGACAGGACAATTTTGGTTCGCGATCGCCGTACCCACAGCGGCTCCAATGGCCCAACCCATGGATGCAAACTCAATTCCTGCGCGGTAGCTGGAAGAATCAACCCTCGGCTGTCGTTTTTTGCGCCGTCCCGCATCCAGGAAATCCACCCGCTTCGGAGATCGCCGATTTCGCATTCTGCGATCGACCGGGTGAAGATAATGCGTCGCCCATACGTAACTGTTACCCGCATCCGCTAGGAAATGTGTCGTTGGGGGAAATAGCTGCCCCAATTCCTTCATGAGACGCTGCGGTTTTATAGGCGTACTTTCGTCGTTGTACTTTTCAGGCTCCTCCAAAGTACAGCTCGGTAGTAGATTGTGCTGTATGACGTTGTTACCAGCACGCTTAACCTCTGATTTTTCCGTAAATGACGCAGGATCTTGTTCGGTTTTAATTTTGTAACGAAAAAGATTCTTGACCAAATGAGTACAAATTCCCTCGATACAGCCTACCACCTGTAACCGCGCCATAGGTGAACGAATGAAATGGGTCGCGACGGAATCTATATGGACCAATCGTTCATTGAGCAAAGATTCTTCGTCCCAGCCGCCGGTTGACAATTCACAAAAATTTGTCCCCACCGCTAACACCAGGTCGACCTTAGGATCACGCAAAGTTTCGACCGCGCTATCATGCCCAGCAAATCCAAAAACCCCCCTAAAGAGAGGGTGATAAGAACTCACCAATCCTTTACCATCGATAGGCGTAACAATCCTGGCACCCAACAGAGTGGCTAAATCTATAACCGCGTGAGCAACCCCGCTGCACCCGCTCCCCATAACAATCACGATATTCTGTGCGTTCCATATTTCCTCAAGCAATTGTGAAACGCTTGCGGAGTTGAATGAACTCTCCGCGCCCATAATGACATCCACGTCCAATGAATAATCCTTCATTTCAGCAGGCGCATTTAAAATATCTACGGGAATCGATAGATGGGCTGGCCCGCAGGGTGACCTCAATGCGGCCATTACCGCGGCGACCAGTTTATTTTCGAGCTGCGCGGGATGTGAAACCAATGAATTATATCGTGTGCAATGATGAAACATGCCCAAGGTGTTCAAACTGGTACACGACGACTCTTGAAGCGCTCCTTTACCAAAGGTACTCAACGCAGTTTGCGCGGTAATCACCAATTGGGGAATTTCATTTTCATAGGCCGAAGCCACACCGGTGATCAAATTGGTCGAACCGGGCCCGGTAGTTCCACAGCAAACACCCAATTTTCCGCTTTCGCGCGTATAACCATCCGCCATGAATGCGGCCCCGGTTTCATGTCGCGAAACAATTGCACGCACACCGCCACGCGCTTCGCTTCTGGACATCGCATTGTAGAGAGGTTCTATCGCACCACCCGGAATTCCGAAAACAAATTCAACACCTAATTTTTCAAGGTAATGGATAATGAGGTCACCATTTTCCATCGGCTTCGAATCGATTCCATGATCAACCTGCTTGCTTTTGCGTTCTACGTGAACCGTGCCGATTGATGCTTTACTCATTTATTAGTACCTGCCTGTGACGGTGACGGATTTCGACCTGCACTCAGCCCTAACTCTGCTGTTACGTATTCAAACCAGATAATTTTTCGCATGGAACCTCAGGTAAGCAAAATAAATTCAGTTATCAACATACTCCGATTGCCGAAACAAAATACTAGCGTTAGCTATAGAATTCCTAAGCCTATACCTACAAAAATAGCCAATTTAAATGAATATCCCCACTAATCCATTTACAAATACGACACATTAACGCAATCGCCACAAACGCGATGCACGTTTCAGTAAGAAAATTTTTCCGCCACGTTGCCTATTATCCGAATCATCTTCTAGCCACACTTATTTCCGTCATCAATCGAAGGAACCAATTATCATGACCGATAGTCGATAACTATTGTTTAGTCTAGTCGATCCTGAAAATTTTGCTGCTCAATAAAACACAGCAGCGTAATAAAATCGGTCTATTCTGACCAATTTTCATCAAACTATCAAGTTCTTATCGCCGATTGGCGAACACCGCAGGTAATATAAACAATGGACCTAAATTAAAGCGGTCGCCGATTAATCCAACTTTGTCAACAAACCCAAGACCTCGCATTTTTAAAAAACCGCATCCATGGCCCATCACCATCAGAAACAGGGTTCGTCCAAAAATTTTGGTTACCCCTAAAACAACGCTCAGGATGTGGCATCATGATGGTATATCGGCCATCTTCATTTGTTAGTGCGGTAACCCCCAAATCAGACCCGTTTGGATTAAATGGGAACCGGTTAGTTTTACTGCCATAATTATCGATATAACACAGCGGAACAATTGACCGATCGATCGCATCAGCCGCGGAGTTTTCTTTCGAAAATATGGCTTGCCCTTCACCATGTGCAACGGAAACTGCGAGTCTAGAATCTTGCATTCCGTCAAAAAATATAGAGGGTGAATCCAAGACCTCTACCATAACGATACGTGATTCGAACTGGTCCGACTTATTTCTCACAAAGTTAGGCCATAATTCGGTTCCAGGTATTAATTCCTTGAGATTGGCGAGCATTTGGCAACCATTGCAAACGCCCAACGCAAAAGTATCTGCTCGCGCAAAAAATGCCGCGAATTCATCTCTGGCACGTTGGTTATAAAGAATTGTTTTAGCCCAGCCTTGACCCGCCCCTAGAACATCTCCATAGGAAAATCCACCGCAGGCAACCATACCTATAAAATCCCGCAAGCCTATCCGCCCGGAAATAATATCGGTCATGTGCACATCTACACTGTCAAAGCCTGCCTGAAAAAAAGCCGCGGCCATTTCAACATGTCCATTTACACCTTGTTCGCGCAATATCGCAACACTAGGGCGCCGCGCATTAATAGACGGTGCGCGAACATTATTCCCGACGTTATAACTTAACGCCATATGTAAACCGGGATCCGCATCGTCACTAATATTATCGAACGCTTGTTGCGCACAAGTCGGATCGTCGCGAATAGCTTGCATCATAAAACTGGTCTTAGACCAGATTTTTTGAAGTTTGCTTCGACGAGTTGAAATCAAGTCGATATCTCTATACCTAAAAGTAATCGATTGTTCCAAATGTGGCGATCCAATTGCATGAACACAATTCCCTAAGCCGATGTCACTAAAGGTGTCCATAACCCGGCTTTTGTCCTTAACCCTAATCTGCAGGACTACACCAAGTTCCTCGTTGAACAAAGCGGCCAATGGGTCGTTTCCAAGGCAATCTACAATGATCGTTAGACCAACCCTGCTAGCGAACGCCATCTCACAAACTGTGGCCAACAGTCCACCATCAGATCTATCGTGATAAGCCAACAACACACCATCACGCTTCAACTGCTGGATACACCCGAAAAAACCCTTAAACTGCTCTGGATTATCCAAATCGGGGCAATTGTCACCCATTTGCCCATAGACCAGAGACAAAGCCGACCCTCCCAAACGATTTTTGCAAAAACCCAGGTCTACTAGCACCAACAAGGTTTCTCCATGCCCCATTTGCAACTGCGGTGTCAAGGTACTCGCCACATCTACAACCTGAGAAAACGCCGAAACGACCAGTGACAGAGGGGATACCATTTGAATATCTTTATCCCCGTTACGCCACATTGTTTTCATCGACATCGAATCCTTTCCGACGGGAATCGCAATCCCTAATGCCGGACACAATTCCATCCCTACGGCCTTAACAGTATCGAATAATTCTGCATCCTGCCCCTCGTATCCGGCAGCCGCCATCCAATTGGCTGACAATTTGACATTCGAAAGATCGTCTACCTGGGCTGCGGCTAAATTAGTCAAAGCCTCACCAATCGCCATTCGCCCCGAAGCCGGTCCACTAATGACTGCTATTGGTGTGCGCTCACCCACAGCCATCGCCTCTCCTGTCTGCGAACAATAGCCTGTTGCTGTAACCGCGACATCGGATACAGGAATTTGCCACGGCCCCACCATTTGATCTCGAACAACCAAACCGGTAATCGATCGATCTCCAATCGTAATCAAAAAGCTTTTGTCCGCAACGGCAGGCACCTGCAAAACAAGCTCGGCAGCTTCATTGACATCAATTCCGGCAAAATCCAACGATGCCAAAGCCCTTGGATTTCGTACAACATCTCTATGCATTCGCGGTGTTTTACCGAATAACAAAGACATTGGTATATCGATCGGATAATTATTATTTTCATCGTCAAATAATTCGAGTTTTTCTTCGACTAGCGTATGTCCCACGACCGCATAAGGACAATGCTCGCGCGCGCAAATCGACGCAAACGAATCCAATGATTCAATGCTAAGCGCTAAGACAAACCTCTCCTGCGCTTCGTTGCACCAAATTTGCAATGGTGACATACCGACATCAGCGCTAGGAATCGAACGCAGTTGCAAGCGTCCACCTCGATTTGAATCATGCAAAAGCTCAGGGATCGCGTTGGATAGTCCACCCGCACCAACGTCATGAATTGAAACTATTGGATTGACATCCATCGCGCAACAGGCATTAATAACCTCCTGACACCTACGTTGCATTTCAGGGTTTCCCCGCTGAACTGAGGCAAAGTCCAGCGCTTCATCGCTCTCGCCGGACGCAACCGATGACGCCGCACCGCCACCAAGACCAATCAACATCGCCGGCCCACCCAATACGATTATCGCAGCGCCCTCCTTAATTTTATTTTTAGTAACGTCTTGTGCCCGAATATTACCCATCCCCCCCGCGATCATTATCGGTTTGTGATATCCGAATAACACTTCTGTTGATGGCCCCGAAATTGTCTGCTCAAAAGTACGAAAATAACCAACCAAATTAGGTCGGCCAAATTCATTATTGAACGCGGCTGCACCGATTGGTGCTTGCAACATGATGTCCAAGGCCGACGCAATACGATCCGGCGCGCCATTGTCCGCTTCCCAAGGTTGGGTATAGCCGGGAATACGTAAATGAGACACAGAAAAACCAGTCAACCCAGCTTTAGTGTGTGAACCTCTCCCCGTTGCTGCCTCGTCCCGAATCTCACCGCCGGACCCCGTAGCAGCACCAGGAAAAGGCGAGATTGCGGTTGGGTGGTTGTGGGTTTCCACCTTCATCAAAAGATGAATCCATTCTTCTCTAAAACCATAGTGCGCTGAAATGGGATCGCGGTAAAAAGAAAAGGCTTCAACACCTTGCACCACTGCGGAATTATCGTGGTACGCCGAGAGAATTTTAGTCGGGCTAACCTTAGCAGTATTGCGAATCATATCGAACAGCGTTTTTGCTTGGGATTCACCATCGATGTTCCAATTAGCATTGAAGATTTTATGGCGACAATGCTCTGAATTTGCCTGCGCAAACATCATTAATTCAACGTCTGTCGGACTACGACCGAGCGATAGAAAACTTTTCGCCAAATATTCAAGTTCGTCCTCGGACAAAGCAAGTCCTAGATCAAGATTGGCTGCTCTCATTGATTCAAGCGGCTTATTCCCCAATAAAACGGATGCCAGTTTTTCCGGAGCTTGAGTCTGGAACACCTGCTGAATATCTTGATTGATCAAAACACATTCAGTCATTCGATCGAATAACTGCGGAAGTATCCGGTTGCGCTGCTTTGCTGAAAGTGGTCCGCCAGATGCTGTTTTTAATCCATAAATTATTCCGCGCTCTATTCGGTTAATCGTGGATAATCCGCATCGCGATAGAATTTCAGTGGCCTTGCTCGACCATGGGGAGACCGTACCGCGTCTCGGTACAATCGTGTAAGAATCGTGGAATTGGCTATGGTCTTTAAAATCAGATTGAGAACCGTATCTCAACAGTTGCTCAAGTTTGTTTCGTTCTTCCAGAGCCAAGTCGCGCTCAGCATCTAGTAGATGTATGAATGTACCGGTAACATCAATAATAAGCGGTTCCAACGCCTGCAGTTCTGACAGCAACCTAACACGACGAAACGGTGAAATGGCCGATGGACCAGAATATTTGATAATCACTTATGGGACTGAAACTAATTGCAAAGACATCGGATCAATTATGGTACTCCGGATTGAGATTGAACCAACTGCAAAGATTTGCGCTGGCCTCCAATTTCTGACCCACTATCGTTTTAATTGGAATATATCAACAACTCCAAAATATTACTGAAAATGTTAAAATAACCACTCAAAATAGACTTTAAATTATTGTTTATTCTCTGATTGTTGGCGAATAACTTGTTTCTGAATCATCTTCAGCACATTCAATCCAGGACCCTCAGACTGAGGTTCTCCGTCATCGTTCAGAATCCGAACCTCGGATACGCCGCCATTATCGGAAAGTTTGATTTGATATTCTTCTTCTGTGCCCGCTGCGCTATCATCGCTCCAAAATGCCAAGCCAGACCAAAAGCTATCATTGGCTTGATTCTGCTCATCACGAAAAATAATGTAGTAGAGTCCTTCGGATCGATTTAAATCTTCAATTTCGATCTCCAAACGACTTAACGCCCGACCAACCATACGCCAAGCGATTGGGTAAGATTCTTCGATTTCTATATAACTTCCGCTATCTGATGTTGCAACAGGTAAATCAGCTTCGGGTTCGGAAGCAACTACGGGCTGTTCAATTTTCGTAGCCGATGGCTGTACATATTCTGCCGGACCAACATCAACCGAACCACTCACTGATTTGATCGGAGTTTGTTCAATCGTCGCCGCACTAAGATCTGGAGGAATTTCCAAGGGCGGTATTTCAGAACTGTATTGATATTCTTTTTTTCTATCCGGTAAAACTTTTTCCATCGAGCCGCAACCGGAAAAAACCATCGAACAAGCAAACAAAATCAAGCTACTGACATAGTTAGTATTTAGTTTCATAGAACAAACAAATTAAATATTACCGAGCATTGGTCAAATTACTTTGGCTTGGCGCATAGCATCCCTAACCTTGTCTTGATATTGTGGATGAAGCCATGTAAGTGGTAAGAGTATACCTTTTTCGATCAATCCCATCTCATACACAGCCCATTTCACCGGAATCGGATTAGATTCAATAAACAATTGTTTATGTAGCGCGGCAAGACTTTTATCGATGCTTTCCGCCAGTTCGCGGTTACCTGAAATAGCAGCGGCGCACATTTGGTGCATCAAACTAGGCGCAACGTTGGCGGTCACCGAAATAACACCTTGCCCGCCTTGTAGACATACTTCGCACGCGATCGCGTCTTCACCAGAATATAACGGAAAATCATCGCCACAGAGTTCATGGATACGCCGAGACCGAGCAATATCGCCGGTGGCTTCTTTAACGCCCACTATATTGTCGATCTTTGCCAATCTTGAGATCGTTTCTGGCAACATATCGCAGGCCGTACGGCCTGGCACGTTATATAATATCTGGGGAATATCTACAGCGTCAGCAACGGCTTTGTAATGTAAATACAATCCTTCCTGAGTCGGTTTGTTGTAATACGGGGTAACCAGTAAACAAGCATCTGCCCCAACTTCTTGCGCTCGACGGGTTAACGTAATTGCTTCTGAGGTCGCATTAGCTCCGGTACCCGCTATGACCGGAATTCTTCCGTTTACACGCTCGACCACATGACGAACTACGAAACAATGTTGATCCTCGTCTAATGTTGCTGACTCACCGGTTGTACCTACAGCAACGATAGCGTCCGTTCCCTGGTCGATATGAAACTCGATCAAACGGTCCAAACTCTCAATATCTAGCGAGCCAGATTCATTCATCGGTGTGACTAAAGCTACAATACTACCTTGGATCATTCACTCCATCCTACGTATATTAAACCGTGCATATTACCGCGTACCCATCAAGTCTGACAAGAAATTCGAAGCATTCCGTTGTACACCTTTTCGCTCAACCACGAAACTTATACGACGCCAGTCATCTACGCATTCAAATGCTAATCCATGACCTCATCGAAAAAATATTTGTATTGGAAAACCATTGCGTGATCGCTAGTATTTTCGATCTAGAACGATACATTTACTTTATGCAGTTGCGAATAGCGCAAGCCGTGAATTCAATCATGCTTTATAATGCGACAACTTTTAAGTTACACCCAAAGAAAAGAACTCTACCGACCGGTTTATGCATGAAAACGCCAAGCCCGTAATCATTGCCTCTACCTAATCAACACCACTTAACCAAAACTCGGACCATTAACGAATTATCTTCATGGCAGAAAATGCGATAAGCACCAAAATACATGCATGTGTGGAATGGATTTTCTTCTTTTTCGCTGCCGTATACTTTATTGTATGGGGTTTGGTAATTTCAATTCTGGGCCTATTGGTAAGACCGTTTTTGACCAAACAAAAATCTCAGCGACTAGCCCAGTCGTCTATGCATTATCTGCTCAAGTCGTATTTCTTCGGATTGAGTCTTACTGGGTTATTTCAACTCGATTGCACAGAATTAGATCGCCTCAAAAATGAACGTGGTATCCTCATCGCACCAAACCATCCATGCTTAATGGACGCGTTATTTATTTGCTCGCGTCTACCAAATGTTATTTGCGTTATGAAAGCGTCAGTATTGCGTAATCCTATTCTATTTGGCGGCGCCTGGTTAGGAGGATTTATCCGAAGCGATTCTGCTGCGCGATTTGTGCAACACTGCGAACAAACATTGCGCGATGGTGGTCAACTGCTCCTCTTTCCTGAAGGAACCCGCAGCGTAAATTATCCGATAAACGAATTCAAAGGTGGTTTCGCACTTATTGCACAAAAATCAGGGGCGACAGTACAAACCGTTTTTATAAATGCCAATAGTCAATTTCTTGGCAAACATTGGCCATTATGGAAACGACCATCTTTTCCATTGATTTACAGCGCCAAACTAGGTGACCGTTTTCAGGTCAATCCAAAACAAAATCACAAGAATTTTACTAAAGATTTAGAAAATTATTTCAAAAAGAAATTGCCCGAGCAGAATCAATCTTAGTGCTTCTACCTTAGGCCATCTGTAGATAATGCCTCAACCTTCTAACACGCATCTTATTCTAATCCCAACGTACAATACCGGGCCGCTGGTTATTGAAGTTGTGAACAATGCGCTAAAACATTGGCAACCCGTTTGGGTTGTCGTTGATGGAAGCACTGACGGTAGCGGTACAGCACTTGATGACCTAGCCAATCTGCAACCACATTTATGCATTTTGCATCATAGCAGCAATAAGGGTAAAGGCAGCGCAATCCTGACCGGCATTCAGAGCGCTGCAAAACGTGGATTTACCCACGCATTGACGATGGATGCTGACGGCCAACATCCGCATCAAATGATCAGAGAATTTATGGAAATCTCGTCCAAACATCCGCAGAACATGATTCTAGGCAAACCTATATTTGACGACGAAGCGCCAATCGCACGAGTTCAAGGAAGAAAGATCTCGAATTTCTGGGCAAATCTAGAAACATTGTGGGCCGGAATCAACGATTCACTATGCGGATTTCGCGTGTACCCTATTCAGCCACTGATAGACGTGATGGAATCTTGTGTTTTTGCCCGGCGTTTCGACTTCGACGCGGAGGTCGCTATTCGAATGGCATGGCGTGGTATTCCGTTGATTAACCGTGAAATTCCAGTCCGATACCTTGAAAAAAATGAAGGTGGCGTTTCACAATTTCGTTATATACGGGACAACACTCTGTTGACATGGATGCACATTCGCCTATTTCTAGAATTTTTGGTTCGCTTTCCGTTACTGGTCTACCGGCGAATCAAAAATACAGTAAAAATTTAGGCTAAGGCGACATTTCTTCCCAAAGAATGGACAATATATTGTTTAGGCAAGCGACAAATTAGGCATCATATGCTTAGGCGAAAAAGATTCCGAATTAAGCAAAGCAATAAATTCTGCAGACGGGACAGGCTTAGCAAATAAGAAACCCTGAAAATATTCACAACCTAAACCAACCAAAAATGCCAGTTGTTCTTCGGTTTCCACACCTTCTGCAACGATACTCAAATTTAAACTCCGCGCCATTGCCACAATAGCTGTAACGATTGCCATATCATTTGGTCGAGCCGGGATATCTTTAACAAAGGATCGATCAATCTTTAACACATCCACCGGAAACGCGGTTAAATAACTCAACGACGAATAGCCCGTACCAAAATCATCTACGGCCAGTGTAAAACCCATTTCCTTTAATGCATGCAACGCCGCAATATTTTCCGTTGCGTTTTCCATGATCAAGCTTTCAGTCAACTCTATTTCCAAAAAGCGAGGATCTAGACCGGTAGTTTTCAATATCTGCTCTAGAGATTTTACAACTTTGGCGTGATGAAACTGTTGACCGGAGACGTTTACAGCAACGCGGAGATCGCCAATTCCAGCCAATTGCCAAACTCTACTTTGATTGCATGCAATCTGTAAAGCCCAATCGCCCAACGCATTGATCATCCCCATATCTTCGGCCATCGGAATGAAAATCCCCGGCGAGATAATTCCGCGCGTCGGATGCATCCACCGCATCAGCGCCTCTGCACCGAAAATTTGACCAGTTTTAATATCTATTTTGGGCTGATAATAAAGCCGCATTTCATCCCGATCTAGCGCTTTCCTCAACTCATTGGCCAAATTCAATCGATCCGCCGATCTTTTGTTTATTTTTTTCGCGTAGAATTCATACGTATTACCACCACGTTTCTTCGCATGCGACATGGCAACATTGGCATGCTTGATCAGCGTATTTGTCTCATCACCGTCATTCGGGTAAACCGAAATGCCAACGCTCGCCGAAATGAAGGACTCGTGACCTTCCGGGTTGAATCGTTGACTCATCGTACTTAGAATACGCCTCGCAACATGTGCCACATGGTCCTCATGATAGATTTCCGAAAGTAAAACGGTAAACTCATCCCCCCTACTCGACATACGCTAACCCTGGACAATTCCCCGTTTGGGCTAACCAAAAAATCACACCCTTTGACGCAGGAATCAAGTTTCTTGGCAACTTCTCGTAATAACGCATCCCCTACCCGCGGACCTAGTGTATCGTTAACTTGCTTAAAACGATCCAGGTTAATTTGCAAAATGGCACAACTTTTCAGATCTCTTTTAGCGTCCAACAGGGACCAATCGACTTGGTCCATAAAGGTTCGTCTATTGCGTAAACCGGTTAACGGATCATAAAATGCCAAGTGGTCTTGATAGGCCTTGGCTGCCAGCGTGTTTCTTAGGCGCAAGGCCAATTCGCTTGCATCTACCGGTTTTGCTAGAAAATCGTTCGCCCCCAATTCCAATGCTTTAAGCTTTGTGCTCGCATCGGTAGATGACGTGAGTACAATCACAGGAATATGTTTTAGTAACTGTTCCGCACGCAATTGAATGAGGATCTCAAAGCCACTCACCTGGGGCATCATCAAATCGAGCAATACAACATCCGGACGCTCTTGCAACACGATACTAAACGCCGCCGCCGACTCACTCGTTTTGATAAAGTGCCTGTACCCTGAGTCCTCCAAAAATAATTGAAGAATCTCAATTGTACTGGGTTCATCGTCAATCATCATGATTTTGGCATCCATTAAGGTGTCAAACTCATACCCACCAGCCTGTTTGGGTTGTAAGACGCCCACTTTGGTTTCAGATTCAGTCTCGTCACCAACCGCCAAAACGTGGGCAGGGTTATCAAGTATATTCACAAGTCTATAACCTCTATCAAACTCTCATTGGATATCTTTTATCAATTTCTCTAACTCATCGGCCACATTAGGTAACGCATATAAAATACTTTCAATATTCGCATTAAGATATATTTGCTGCTATCTGTGGCTCTATGTTTTCCGCTGGCACAACTACTTTTTCAGCCAATTCTTTCAAACTCACCAACACTTCTTGAATCCGATTGTCGTCATTTTCTTTGGCCGCAATTTCTAAACTAGCGGCGGGTTTCGTAAATTCATCGAAACCGACTGTACCTCCGGCGCCTTTCAACCAATGGGCCAAATTGGCAAGCTCTTCATAATTCTTTTCTTGCCAGCATTGGTCCATCATCAATAATTGTTGCCGAAGCCGATCTACAAAACTCAAAATAATATCTCTAAACCTCGGATCATCTGCTAACCGCGATAGCACAACAGTATCCCCGGTCTCCTGGCCCTCGTTTTCAAAGTCTTCAAATGTCTCCGGCATTGCATCATCCGGTGTAGTACGCGTTTGCGAGTTATTTTTTAGTTCAGAATGGTCTGTATCACTATCAACGCCTGGGACGACAATTCTGTCGCTTAGATAACGCAATTTGACGATCGCAGACTCAATATCGCCTGAATGCTTTTGTTTGATAAGCTTTTCTAACTCTTTGGCAGGTTCTGTGAACATATCAAAACCGACTGTACCACCCGCACCCTTCAACCAATGCGCCAAACTTGCCAGCGTGTCATAATTTTTTTGCTGCCACGCAGATTCCATTTCTGCAAGTTGCACGTCAAGACGCTCGGCAAAAGTCCGTATTATTGGATGGTACCGAGAATTATCGGACAATCGGGAGACCAATGGCCATTCTTCACTAGATGGATTGGCAGCATCCTCAGCAACTTCGGTTTTTTCTGTAATAGCATCGCTTTCTGTAGGCGAAATATGGAGTAAACCCGCCAAAGTCTCGATCAACAACTCCAGATCCAAAGGTTTACTTTGATAACCCGAGTAACCAGCCGTCAAACATTCTTGTTCCACGCCCTTCATTGCGTTGGCCGTTAAAGCAATAATTGGGGCATCAACGCCATTCCTTCGCATCAATCCAACCGCGGTAATTCCATCCATAACCGGCATTTGGATATCCATTAATATAATGTCAAATACCTGCAGTTGCGTTTTCTCGAATCCAATGCGGCCATTCTCGGCAAGTTCGACGCGCAACCCGACATCTTCCAGTACCAATTGCAACAGTTCTCTATTCTCTTTACCGTCATCCACAACCAAAATATTCGCGGCTGGAAACTCCCAATGCTTGTGTTCCTTACGGTCGGTTTGATGATCTATGGACACCACTGCTTTAGCATCTATGAACTCGACGTCGTTTAACGGCCCTGTATCGACCGACACCGTAAACGTCGTTCCTTTGCCAAACTCACTGCTCACCTCTATATCTCCGTCCAATGCGCGAGCAAATTTACGGCTGATTGCCAAACCCAAGCCTGTCCCACCAAAAGTGCGATGGACAGAACTGTCCGCTTGGACAAATGGATCGAATATCACGTCAAGTTTTTCTTGGGAAATTCCAATGCCGGTATCACGAACATCGATCAACAATGATGATACATCATGCGTTTGGCGGTGACGCAGTACAATTTTGACGCCTCCCTGCTCGGTAAACTTAATTGAATTACCAATCAAATTGGTTACAATTTGGCGCAAGCGCGCCGGATCACAGACGATCGTTTCGGGAACCGATCCCTCAATTTCCAAATCCAGACTGATCCCCTTTTCCCGCGCCTTAATCCCAATCGCCTGAATTACTTCACGAATAATAACGTGGGGAAAACAACGAACTTTATCTATTTCCAATCGGCCTGATTCAACCTTGGATAAATCCAAAATATCATTGATCAGCGTTAACAAATGTTTCCCACTGGAATGAATGGTATCTAGGTATTTTGTCGAATCCCCATGATTTTTGCCGTATCCACGTTTCAATACTTCGGTAAACCCAAGAATCGCGTTCATTGGAGTTCTAATTTCATGACTCATATTGGCAAGAAACTCACTCTTCGCTCGATTCGCGGTTTCCGCATTTTCAATGGAAACACGCAATGCAGCTTCTTTCTCCTCCAACTGGGTCACATCCTGAAAACTAACCAATACACCACCGTTTTTATCTCCCTCGCCCAGCACAGGAGAACAATTAACAATAAAGGTTCGTAATTTCGAATCAGCATCTTTCAACTTCAGCAGATCTTTTCTTTGCGAACTACCTTTATTCAACGAATAACTCCAAGGGTAAACCCTCTCATTGTCGCCTTCATCAGTCTTAAGGGACCAATCTAGATCAGATACTTTGCTACCGACCAATTCTTCAGGCGCCTTACCGACAGTTGCAGCAAATGATTGATTTGCAAGAACAATGTATTCGTTATGGTCAATGACCAACAAACCCTCGGTTAGGGTATCCAATGCTGACCTTACGCGTCCGGGAACCGCATTGGACGGATCAAGGTGCCGCAGCATGCGGGACAAATAAATGTAAAATAATATTAAACTGCAAAAACCCATAAATGCAATCAACTGTACCCTTGGGCTGAGAACGAATCCTTTCCATCCCGGTATGGATAATGAGCGGCAACGCAATTCAAGATAGCCCCACTTCCTCTGCCCTGCCCAGATAGGAACCTGTAACTGCGAATCGATTGAATAAGCTGAAGAAAGGTTTTTCCATAGTTGTTTGTGCGCACCTACACTGACCAAATAATCCCCATCTATTCGTCGTATCCCTGCCGATAAAATATCTTCATTTCTTTCAACAACTAATTTGAGGTCTTCGTGTAAACGGTCTACATCTTTCTGTCCCACAAATATCGAACTATTCACCGCCAGAACTTCTGCTAAAGCGGCTCGACTCTCTCGAATCGCGCCTATACGATCGGGAACTAATCCCAAGAAAAGAGCGGTCAATAGCATGCTGACCACGAGTAACGACTCGCCGAGTGCGATATGAAATTTAGCCGATAAACCCTTCATTTTAGATTTCGCGTTGTAAAATCCAGTCCCTAAAAAATCATTCAGATTTTGTAACTGGCTCAGTATTCTTAAAATTTTGAGTAAGTTTGTTTTTCGCCATTTCTACTTTTAATTTAGCCAGGGCCGATCCTTTTCTAACCAACGAATCCAACGAATCTTTCTCGCTAGATTCATCGTCGGACCGTCCAGCCATACTACCTAGAATGGGTAGTGGATCAATCATCCGCCAAGCCGGTAAAGAACTTAGAACGCTGCTCAGCAAAACGCCGCCCCGAACCAACCATACGACATAACCGACCGATAACCCGGTCGTCACTGCAACACTGGAACCGACTACAGACTTTTGCAATTCAGTTTCTTCCTCAACGTTCTGACGCAATCTGTCCAATTCCCTGATAAACTTTTGGTCCTGGGCAATCTGCTCTGCATTTTCCGTATCCACCAAGCCAAATATTTCAACATCTTTCAAGCTTAGACTATTCAGTTGATTCTGATCGGCGCGAACATTCCGCGTCCGGTTCGGATCTTTGTCATATTGCCCATATTCTGTGTTAATTTTATTGCTGTCGGCCGCAGATGGTTTAGCGCCTTCCCTTGCGTTTCCCACATAATCTGAATTGTTCGAAAACATAAGCAATTCTTCGGATAACGGTTCATTCGGCACTTCGTCTCCAGGTTGTTCCGGTTCTTCGGTAACTCTCGAATTTTCAACTTCTGAGGCCTTGCTCGAGAATTCGGGGAAAGATACTGGTCCAAGGGTGCTGGATTGAGATTGTCCGACAGATCCCTGATTTGAAGCGGCTAGGACTGCGCTGTTGGAATCCAATTGAACCGTCACTACAGCAGTATCAGTCAATCCCATATTATCGGTGACCTGCAGCGTGATCGTGAAGATATCAGTAGGTTGAGAATTTAACAGCGCTTCATCAGAAATCACTAGATCGCCGTTTGTATTTAGGCTCAGCGCACCGCCGCTGCTATCTGATAGCATACTGTAGCTCAAGCTATCTCCAACATCCGGGTCGACCGCTTTGGCGTTACTCAGTACTGTCCCCAAACCAGACGCTTTGTCGAGCTGAACTACGCTATCAAGAAGTTGAGGCGCCTCGTTTTCATCCAACACCGTAACCGTCAGGTTTTGGACCGCAGTCCCTCCATTACCATCATCTACCGTCACAACCACCTGATAAACATTGTCCTGCCCCAGGTCGGCGGGATTTTCAAAATCCGGTGCAAAATCGAAGACCAGTGCTCCAGTATTGATAACTACAGAAAACATCCCCGCATCCACACCACCTGATATCATGTAACTCAAGGTTTGGGCGGGAACATCCTGATCCGTCGCGATTATATTGACGACCGTATTGCTATTCTCGTTGATATTGACGGCGCTATTTGAGATCACGACGGGGACGTCGTTTTGATCCGAAACATTGATATTGAGATCTTCTTGATAACTTTGCCCACCGGCATCCTGAACCTCGATCCTTACATTATAGACAGACTGTATTTCGTGATCGAGAATACCGTCCGACACGATCAATTCGTCATTATTGATACCGCCGATGGTAAATTTTGCCTAATCCGTGCCACCAACGATGGTATAAGCAGCCGAATCTCCAATATCAGGATCGACCGAACTCAGCTTTCCGACATTCAAACCGGGATTGGTATCGATGTTTTCTGATACGGTCGAATTGCTCAGTGCAATATCGATGGGTGCATCGTTGACCGCGTTGACCGTGACCGTGAACGTGGTTTCCACGAATAAACCGCCGGTATCGGTCGCCCGGACCGTGATATTCGCGCTGCCGTTTTGGTCCGCCGCATAATCCAATGTCAAGGTTCCGGCGACGCCGTCGATCAAGGTCGACGTGAACAACCCCGCATTCGTGTTGTTTTGCACCGTGTAGGTCAGATTCGCATCCGCATCTTCCGCATCGGCGAACGCCGCGAATAAATCGATTACCGTATCCGCCGCGTCTTCGTTGACCGTCACATTGCTGATCCCGGTCGTCGTCGGCGTTGCGTTTGCGGTCACATTGATATCAAAGGTTTGATTCGGCGAGGTCTCCACGCCGCTATTGGCCGTTCCACCACTATCGGTCACCGATACCGTCACCGTCGCCGTGCCCGATTGGCCCGCTGCCAGCGTATAGGTCAACTGGCCGCTCGCATCGATGCTCGGCGCCATGCTAAATAATCCCGGATTGTCGTTGCTCACCGTATAGCTGAAGGTTTGACCGGATTCGTCCGTACCACCGCCGGCGGCCGGTGTTGCAAAGCCCGCAACCGTCTGCGCGCCGCCATTTTCCGGTACCGTCTGATTACCCAATGTCGTAAACGACGGCGCGTCGTTGACCGCGTTTACCGTCACGGTAAACGTGGTTTCCACGATTAAACCACCGGTATCGGTCGCCCGGACCGTGATATTCGCGCCGCCGTTTTGGTCCGCCGCATAATCCAATGTCAAGGTTCCGGCGACGCCGTCGATCAAGGTCGACGTGAACAACCCCGCATTCGTGTTGTTTTGCACCGTGTAGGTCAGATTCGCATCCGCATCTTCCGCATCGGCGAACGCCGCGAATAAATCGATTACCGTATCCGCCGCGTCTTCGTTGACCGTCACATTGCTGATCCCGGTCGTCGTCGGCGTTGCGTTTGCGGTCACCGAGTTGATTAAGCTTATCGCGTTGAGTGCTTCATTAGCACCTGATAATCCAACATCATCACCATCAAATAGAATACTCGCGCTGACAATGCTATCGGGTATGGAATCTTGGAGAGTCCGGTTGACCGTCAACGAAAACATGTCTTCCGGATTCCCAGTTGCTCCGCCATTAAGCGTGGCCGTATTGTTGGTTGTTATTAAAAGAGTGCCTTTAGCTAAATTAGTGCTACCCAATGTCACTGCGTCTTCAATTAATTCCAGTCCTTGGATTTGATCGCTGCCCGTAAGCCCGAACTGCGCAGATTCGCCGTCTAGCAATAGCTGTGGTGTTTCGGCACCGTTTGTACCCACATAGGTATAAATATTATCGTGCAGGCTTCCCCCGGAATGTGCAATAAGATACGTACCAGCATTAAGTACCGTATCCAAACCGATTGTGACTTGCTTCTCGACGATCGTTATGGCGTGTATATTGGCCCCGATCGTATCGTCCAATAGAAGCTCGTATTTTCCTGTACTGGGTGTATAAACCACGACATCTCTATTGTCTACATTGATGTTGCCGCTAGTAGAAGGCAACGAGACTGCGTTTCTGAAACTCAATACGACCTGACCAATTTGAAGATCGTACGGAACACCTCCGCCTGTCTCTACTGTAGTTGGTGTACTAACAAAGTGCATCGCTCGAATATCTTCTTGCAAAGAATATTCGCTGGAAAAAACTCCACTGGTCGAATTTTCTCCAAAAGTCGGCGCCGGTCCTGCGAACGACATGACGTCTTGTTTATCCCAATTTACTACAGGGCTATTGTTGTCGTTCGTCGTACCCGTTGTGGACAACCATAGCGCCAAACCGGTTACGTCAACCTGAGCCGTAACGTTCCCGGTTGATTCCAAGCCTTGGTCGTCTTGGGCAACAACTTCAAACGCGTTAAGGATACCATTGGCGTCCAAATCAGGTATCCAATAGGCATGGTTGCTGCTGTCAATCGTATCGTTACTCCCGGCGACCCATGCGGTCGCCGTTGCCGAGTCGGCGCCGATTTTAAGTATACCGCTCGTGACCGCTTTGACGACGAAGGCTTGAACGGTACCATCCGAATCTGCTTGGTCGCCTTGCGCTGCCAATTCAGCAAATGTTATTTCTACTTGTACGTCTTCGTTGGTTGTATCGATCGGATTGCTAAATGCCGTGAAGGTCGGAGGACTATTGAATGTCCCGAATTGACGCGCAAACACACCGTCACCGTCACCTGGCCCTTCACCACTCCAGACCACGACGAAATTTTCCAAGTCAATGACGTCGACCGAGGACAGGTGTTGATTACCGCTTGTAGTGGTATTAACAAGAAATTCACTACCAAGAGCGGAACCGCTGGAATCATATTTGCGCGCGTAGACACCTTTGAGGTCACCGTCACCGGTCTTTTCATAGGTAACAATAAAACTGCCATCAGCTGCCATTGAGATTGTCGGGCTGTCGCTGTCGCCACTGTCAATCTGGAACCAACTGTAATTTTGGGAACCGTCCGCAAGGTAGCCTTTACCCCATACGCCAGACCCCAAACCATCGACACGGTAAACTACGGTGAAATTTCCAGCTGCGTCGGACGCAACCGACGGGATCCAGCTGTCTGACAAACCGTGATCAACTTCGACATCGCCGCCTTGAATGTTTCCGCTACTGTCAAATCGTTGAAAATAAATCGAGTTTCCCGGCTCGCGCCAAAAAATCACGAAATTTCCAGCGTCATCCATGGTTGCCGCAGGATCGATTTCCGAGCCACGATCTATAACATTGGCCAACTGATCGGTAGCATTCAGTGCCGTACCATTCGCGTCAAAGCGACGATAAAATATGCCATCCGTATCCCCCGGACCGTTACCCTGCCAGGTAATCACAAACTCTCCAGTCGCATTCATCGCGATCGTTGAATTTTTTTGCGTCCCGGTTGCTGTGTCATTAACCCTAAATTCACCACCTTGTTGGGTTCCGTTTGCAGAAAACTGCCTGGCATAGACGCTTTGCGGGGTTCCATCTTGATTGCTACTGGTCCATGTCACGACGAAATTACCGTCTGCATCGGACGCCACCCGCGCCCATTGTTGGTCGTCTACTATTGTTTGGTTCACAAGAACATCGCCGGTAATGGCTGTCCCGGACGCATCAAACCGGCGTGCATAGACGCCTTGACCAAACAAGGCATTTTCGCCGGTCCAGGTGACGACATAGCTGCCGTCTGCCGCTACCGGTAGATTTCAAGGTAGTTGTCGCATCAATAAAAAGATTAATGAATCGGTTGA